>NZ_BBWH01000047.1 GCF_001463705.1 Aureimonas sp. AU12
TGACTACCAGGTCGGCACCCGCGTTCGCGCCCGCCTCAACTTCGACGCCCGCGAAGAGACCGAGCTCGGCACCCTGCGCGCCTTCGCCCGTCTGCAGGCCACCAACACCGCCGGTGCCAACAACGGCGTCGGCATCGACCAGGCCTACATCCAGCTCGGCGGCCTGCTCATGGGTTACCGCGACACGCTGTGGTCGTCGGGTATCGGCGGTCTGGAAGACGGCCTGCTCACCGACACGGACCTCGTGGTCGGCGACATCAACACCAACCAGGTCTCCTACACCTTCGCAGCCGGCGGCTTCTCGGCCACGATCGGCGCCGAAGATGACGGCACCGGCGACGTCGTTCCGGACGTCCACGCCAAGCTCGTCTATTCGGGCGCCTGGGGCGGTGCTTACATCTCCGGCGTCTACGACGAGACCTACAACCTGGAAGATCTCGACTCGGTCACGCTGAACGGCGTTGCGATCAACCTGGTCGGCCCGTACCCGACCCGTCTCCAGGACGGCAACAACGACGCCTTCGCTCTGAAGGGCGGCGTTCTCCTGAAGGACCTGATCGCTCCTGAGTCGCAGCTGAAGATCGAAGGTCACTACGCCTTCGACCCGACGATCTACGCCGGCATCACCGGTATCGACTCGGTTTCGTCGATCTCGGCTTCGCAGTTCACGACCGCTGGCGTTCCGATCACCCTCGAGTGGGCCGCTGGTGCGGGTTACGCTCAGGCGTTCGGCAAGCTCGGCCTCGCCATTGCCGGCCAGTACGGTGAGACCTTCGACGTCTCGCTGTTCAACACCCGCAACGGTCTGACGATCGTCGACAACGGCGAGTACTACGCCGGTGTCCTGAACGTCGGCTACCAGATCACGAACAACTTCGCCACGCTCGGCGAAGTCTCGTACAAGAACGTTGATTTCGGCGGCCCGGTCGGCGAGACCGATCAGGTCTCCGGCTTCCTGCGCTTCCAGCGCGACTTCTAATCGGATCTCCGATCGGAAACGGAAAGGGCCCGGCGCAAGCCGGGCCTTTTCTGCGTTTGAGCATCGGTTTTTAGCGCTTGGCGCTGAATGACGATCGCTCCCAGAAGTCGAAGTCGGGAGGCGAGAGGAAATCCGCGTCCGAGATCATCCGTCCCCTGGCCTCGCCGGGTCCAGCCATTCGAACCCGGGTCTCATTCCCGCAGCATTTCCGGTCGAAAGCGGATTCGCTTCGTCGTCGGACGATGCGGACAAGACTAAGATCGGAGCATGTCCTGCGAACCGATCGTCGCGGGGGGGCACCCCCCGTTGTGATTGTCTGCAGGCTCTCATAGCGCTCCCGGACCAATCCCGCTTCGGATGGTTCGGAGCCGTCAATGTCGGCCAGACGGCCGTGATCTCCGCTGATCCCCGGCCATGCTCACGCCGCCTGAAGGCGTCGGGGTTCCAATGCTCCAGCACGGATGTCGCCGCCTCTAAGCTGAATCGCATTCTTGGCTGGAACACGTCGACGCGATGCGACGTGCCACGCGCAAAACCTCGCTTGCCCGCAGCCCATCGTTTTCGCACGACTGGCTCAGGCTCTGAAGCGCAGACCTTTCCAGGCTTGGGCGGACGCCCGTTGGCGGACGGCCGCGACCGACAGCCTCTGCGACTCCGGCCGGCACTGCGGGCCTTGCCTCTCCCGACGCGCCGTCCAACGCGCCAGGGGCCATCCATCCTCGAAGATGGGTCGGCCGCGCGTTGGGCGATGATCGCCCCGCCATTTCGAAGCGCGCAAGCGATCGTCACCTGTGCGCGCAGGTCCGGATGCGGCGCCGTCGCGCGGTCGGTCCTTGCCCGATTTAAGTGAGCCGGGTTCTCCAGAAGAGCGCGTGCGGTTCGCTCGGCGACGTGCGCTGCGGCCCCGGCCGGTTTGGAAACGACGAAGGCGAGGAGCGCCTTTGCGTCCTCGCCTTCTCATTTCCAGTCTTGTCGTGCAGTCCGCGCTCGGCGTCGGCCCGTCGATGCCCGGCCCCGCGGCGGTGCGTCAGCCGCGACGGCCCTGCGTCACGTCGCGTTCGATGTCGAAGCCAGCGCCGAGGCGCATCTTGTAGACCTGATAATTCTCCATCACCCGCTGCACGTAGTTGCGCGTCTCGGTGAAGGGGATCATCTCGATCCAGTCGACGACCTCGTCCACGGACTTGCCGCGCGGGTCGCCGAAGCGCTGGATCCACTCGCGGGCGCGGCGCGGGCCGGCATTGTAAGCCGCGAAGGTGAGGACGTAGGAGCCGTTGAAGTTGTCGATCTGCTGGCCGAGATATTGCGAGCCGAGGAGCGCGTTGTACGAGACGTCGTTCAGGAGGCGCGTCTCGGAGTAGGCGAGGCCCGCGCTCTTGGCGAGACCCTTGGCCGTCGCCGGCATCACCTGCAGCAGGCCGAGCGCGCCGACCGGCGACTTGGCTTTCGGGTTGAAGGCGCTTTCCTGGCGCGCGATGGCGTAGGCCAGCGCCTTGCCGGAGGCCGAGATGTTGGCGTCTGCGGGAATGACGCCGACCGGGAAGGCGAGGGCGGGCGCATCGACGCCTCGCGAATAGGCGGTCTTGCCGACGGTCAGCGCGAGGCTGTGGTCACCGCGCTTTTCGGCCATCGATGAGAGAACCGCCAGCTCGCCCGGGCTGTCGACGTCCTCGGCCAGCGCCTTGTAGAGAAGGTCGGCGCGGAAGTTCGAGCCGATGTCTTCGAGGCGCCGGATGGCGCGCACGGCTTCGCGCCGCTCGAAGCGGTCGCGCTCGGCGGCCGAGGGCTTCGGGTAGGCGATCGCGCCGGGGGTGCGGCCGAGCTTGGCGTTGGCGAGCTGGCCGTAGAAGGTCGCAGAGTGCCGGGCGGCGCGGCCGTAATAGTCCTTGGCGCTGCCCGGGCCGCCGGCCTCGGCGGCGCGGCCGAGCCAGTAATAGGCGCGCGACTGCGACAGCGGCCGGTTCGAGATTTGCGCGATGCGGGCGAAGTGCTTCGAGGCGGTGCCAGCGTCTCCGAGATAGCGCAGCGCGTACCAGCCGGCATGGAACTCGGCCTCGACCGATTCGGTCACGCCCTCGGCCGAATGGTTGGCGACGAGGCGGTAGGCGTCCTTTCGGTCGCCCTGCTCGAGCAGCATGCGCGAGACGATGCGGCGCTCGTTCCACCACGCGTCGGGATCGACGAGCGAGGCGCGGTCGCGCGGCACGCGCTCGATCAGCGCGGCGGCTTCGCGCGCCTTCTCCTGCTTGCGCAGGGTCTCGACGACCGTGAAGACATAGCTCGGGTCGGTCTTGAAGGCAGCGGGAACCTGGTTGAGGATCTTGTCGGCATTGGGCGCGCCGGAGATCTGCGCGGCGCGCGCCTTGAACAGCGGTTCGGCGCCGGCCAGCTTGGCGACGCGCGAGGCGTCGTTCACGCGGTCGGCATAGAGCAGCATGTCCATGCGCGCCTTGTGGTCGGCGCGGGTCAGGAGTGTGCCGAACGAGGCGAGCATCTCGCTCTCGGTCGACTTGTCGAACTTGTCGTTACGCCAGGACTTGACGATGAGCGCCTTGGCCTTGCCGGCCTGCCCGAGTTCGAGGAAGGCGCGCGCCAGCGCCATCGAGCCTTCCGGCGTCTTCGGCGCGTCGGAGGCGAAGGCGCCGACGACGTCCGAGGCGCGCAGACGGTCGCGGTAGAGCGCACGTTCGAGATTGGCGCGTACCGTGCCCATGCCCGGCCAGTCACGCAGTTCCATCGCGGTGTGGGCGATCTCGGCGGCGGGCACATCGCTCGTGCCGCGCAGTGCGATGGCCCAGGAGAGGATGTGCCGGTCGAGCGAACCGGGCGTCATGCCCTCGCGGATCGCGAGCGCACGCGGCACGTCGCGATAGGTCGCGTCGAGCCCGTCCTTCAGCCCGCCGCGCACCGGCGAGACGTTGGAGACGCGCGCGCCCATCGCGGCGATCGACGAGGTGAAGGCCGCCGCATCCGGCGCCGGCGCTGCGCTGGATGCGGGCGCGGCGGGTGCCGGGCGCAGCAGCGGATTGGCGGATGGGGCCGGCGTGCCGAAGCGGTCGGTGTCGGGCTCGGCCTTCTGCCGACCGAGACCCAGCGTCGGCATCTTGAAGCTCGGCATGGGAATGCGGTCGAGGAAGGATTCGGCGCCGGCCGTGCTCGCAGCCAGGGCGGACAGGAGCGCCGGCACGATCAGGATCCGGGCGCGCGTCGACTGTCTCATGAAACCTCCTGCAGCATCGTCGTCACCGGCGCGTGGAAACGGCCGCGCATGGTCACCAAAGGTCTCACGAACACGATGAAGATCCGGTAAAGCCACCCGCCGTCAGCGGGATCACGGTCGCTTGTTTCGGCTTCTGCGCTTCATTATGGTGCGCCGTCCGCATGGGGGCAAAGCGGCTCTTCGCCGCCCTGCTTCCTTGGACGACACGGGGAATGCCACGCCAAGCCGCGCTTTTTGTGGCGCCGGCCGGCCGCCGCTGCCCCTCCATTTTCAGTCGCCGGGAGTGACGACATGCAGTTCAAGGGCTCGCTCACGGCTCTGATTACCCCCTTTGCGGCCGATGGCAGCCTGGACGAGGCCGCCTTCGGCGAATTCGTCGAGTGGCAGATCGGGGAGGGCACGCAAGGGCTGGTTCCCGTGGGCACCACGGGCGAGAGCCCGACGCTGACGCATGCCGAGCACAAGCGCGCGGTGGAGATCTGCATCGAGGTCGCGGCCGGGCGCGTGCCGGTCATGGCGGGTGCGGGCTCCAACAACACGGCCGAGGCGGTGGATCTCGCACGCTTCGCGCAGAGCGCCGGCGCAGACGGCGCGCTCGTCGTGACGCCCTACTACAACAAGCCGACGCAGCGCGGCCTTTACGAACACTATGCCGCCGTCGCACGCGCCACCACGATCCCGATCTTCATCTACAACATTCCGCCGCGCTCGGTGATCGACATGAGCGTCGAGACGATGGCGCGGCTGCATGCGGACTTCCCGACCATCGTCGGGGTGAAGGACGCGACCGCCAAGCTCGACCGCGTCTCCGACCAGCGCCATGCCTGCGGCCAGGACTTCATTCAGCTCTCGGGCGAGGACGCCACCGCGCTCGGCTTCAACGCCCAGGGCGGACACGGCTGCATCTCGGTCACCGCCAACGTCGCGCCGCGCCTCTGCGCCGAGTTTCAGGCCGCGAGCCTCGGCCACCAGATGCCCCTCGCGCTGGAGCTTCAGGACCGGCTTTTCCCGCTGCACAAGGCGATCTTCATCGAGCCGGGCCTTTGCGGCGTGAAGTATGCGCTGTCGCGCCTCGGCCGGGGCCACAACCGGATGCGCTCGCCGCTCGTGCCGATCGAGGCTTCCACCGAGCAGCAGATCGACGCCGCGCTGCGCCATGCCGGCCTCCTGAATTGATCCGGCGGGGCTTGCGCCCACATACAGACGATGAGTTTCGCGAGGGGGCGCCGGTCGGCGTCCCTTCGCATGAAGGGCGACCGCAATGACCAAAGCTCCGCACACGAAGTCGAACGTCGTCGCCGACAATCGCAAGGCGCGGTTCCACTACGAGATCATCGACACGCTGGAGACTGGGCTCGTGCTGACGGGCACCGAGGTCAAGGCGCTGCGGCTCGGCCGCGCGACGATCGCCGAATCCTACGCCACCGAGGAGGGCGGCGAGATCTGGCTGATCAATTCCTACGTGCCGGAATATCTGCAGGCCAACCGTTTCAACCACGAGCCCAAGCGCCGCCGCAAGCTGCTCGTCCATGCCGCGCAGCGCAACCGTCTGGCCGGCGCCGTCCAGCGCGACGGCATGACCCTCATTCCGCTGAAGATCTACTTCAACGAGCAGGGCCGCGCGAAGCTCGAACTGGCGGTCGCCAAGGGCAAGAACGCTCCGGACAAGCGCGAGACGCTGAAGGAGCGCGACTGGAACCGGCAGAAGCAGCGCGTCATGAAGGAGGGCGGGCGCGACTGACCCACCGCCGCTCTCGCAAGCTTGACCGACCGTAGCAGCACTCGCAGTCCGCAAGCCGTCGAGGATTTCGCGCCATCGACGATCGCTGCGTAGACGGGCGCGCGCCGGACTGCGATGGGTCCACCGGCCGCCTTCGGGCTCGACCCGTCGGGCGCCAACGGCTCCGATGGACTCTTGCGCTTTGATCGAAGCGGCGTGACGATGGCCCAAAAGCCGGGAGGACACGCCGTGACGGATCTGACCATCTTGCCCGAGGGTCTCGAAGCCCCCTTCGACGACGGGGCGGCGAGCCATCTTCTGGGCCGCACCCTGCCGAGGGTCGCGCTGCCGGCGACGAGCGGCCCGCCCGTGGATCTCGGTCAGCTGCGGGGAACGGTGGTCCTCTACGCCTATCCGATGACGGGGCGCCCCGGCGCGCCGCTGCCGGGCGGCTGGAACGAGATTCCCGGCGCTCGCGGCTGCACCCCGCAGGCCTGCGGCTTCCGCGATCAATTCGCCGAGTTGAAGGCGCTCGGCGTCGCCCATGTCTTCGGCCTCTCGACGCAGACCACCGGCTACCAGCGCGAAGCCGCCGAGCGGCTGCACCTGCCGTTCCCGCTTCTGTCGGATGCCGGGCTCGACGTGCAGGACATGCTAGACCTGCCGACCTTCGAGGTGGACGGCGATCTCCTTCTCAAGCGGCTCACGATGATCGTGCGGGACGGCGAGATCGTCGCGCTGTTCTATCCCGTGTTCCCGCCCGACCGGAATGCAGCCGACGTCGCCGACTGGCTGCGCCGGCACCCGGAGGACGGTGCCGCCCATCACTGAGAGGGAGCGGCGCGCGATCGATCCGTGCATCCACATGTCGCGCGTCACGGTATCATTGGCTCAAGGAGCCACGCCGCCGCTGATGCCATCGGCATCTCCGGCCGGACAAGAAGAGCGCCGGCGCGAGGGGGCTGCACGCCTGCCATTGCCCTTGTCATTCGCCCCGGATGGCGAACAAGAACTGCAGGCTATCCTCGATCTGTCGCCCTTCGAGGCGAATTCGGTCCCTTCAATCGAACGGCGACTGCCGTGCAGGACGTAGATCTCGTCACCATCCTGTAACGGATTTCTTCACCCGATCGAAGCGTTGGCGAACGGGCTGACCGGCTCCAGGCCGGCAAGCGAACGGTCCAGTCCCGCTACCAAGCGCTACCAAGCTCTACCGAGCGCGGATGGAAGCGGACGCTACGCGTTACGGCGTCTCGCGCGATCAGTTGTCCCAGCCGTCGTCGTCCCAGCGCCGGTCGTCGCGGCGATCGTATCGGTCATCACGGTCGTACCGACGGCGGTCGTCGCGCCGATCGTAGCTGCGGCGATCGTCGCGCCGGTTGTCGTATCCACGCCGATCGTCGCGTCGATACTCGTCGCCGCGGCGGCGATCGTCGCGGCGCGGCTGGGCGACCACACGGCCGCCATTGCGCTCGATCTGCTGGCACGTGCTGTTGCGCGGGTTCTGCAGGCAGAAGTGGAAGATTTCGGCCGCGCTTTGCGCACGGGCCGGCGCGGCGGGAAGGGCGGCACCCGTGCCGATGACGACGAGTGCCATGACGAACTGCGAGATGCGGCGCATGAGAAGGGATCTTTCGTTGTGGTTCGGCACGCGAGTCGAGCGGAAGAATGGACGAGGGAGCGCACATGTTCCCTTGCCGGCATGCTGCAGTGCGAGACTGGCGGGGCGTTTGTACCCTGCGTCTCACCGACTGAGCATCACCTCCGCAGGCTCATGAGCGTCACTCTGCCCCCCGGTGGCCTGAACCCGACATGAATGCCGGGTCGTCCTGCGTTCAGGCAGGCGGGACGCCGAGGAACTCCGCGACGCCTTCGAAGACGTCGGCGAACATCGCCTCCGTCAGGCGGCCGGTGTTCGTGTTGTAGCGCGAGCAATGGTAGCTCGAGGCGATGCGCAGGCCCGCCACATCATGCGCGCCGTTATGCGAGAAGGGGGCGTCCTTCAGCTTGGCGCCGAGCGCGCGCACGGTCGAGTCATGGGCGATGCGCCCGAGCGTGACGATGGCCGCGAGGTTCGGCAATTGGCGGATCGTCGGCGTCAGGAATTGCCGGCAGGCGTTGATTTCGGCCCCGATCGGCTTGTTTTCGGGCGGCACGCAGCGCACGGCGTTGGTGATCGCCGCCCTCGTCAATTCCAGGCTGTCGTCGGGCCGGGCCTCGAACGTGCCGCGCGCGAAGCCGAAGCGCTTCAGCGTCGCGTAGAGGAGATCGCCGGCATAGTCGCCGGTGAAGGGGCGGCCCGTGCGGTTGGCGCCGCGAACACCGGGCGCAAGGCCCACCACGAGCAGCCGGACCTCGGCCGGACCCGAGCGCGGCAGGAAGGTTTCGACCGGGGCATTGTGCCAACCAGGCTCCCTCTCTCGCCATTCCTCGCGGAAGGCGACGAGGCGCGGGCAGATCGGGCAGTCGCGCGAGGGCGAGGCGCCGGGCAGGGCGATGGGCACGTAAGGGGGCATGGGGGGTCTGCGATCCGGCGTCGGCGCTCAGTCGTCCTCGCTGGGCTCGGGCGTCTCGGCCTCGGCGCGCCGGGCGAGGCGGGCTTCGCGCTCGGCCGGGCTGCGGCCGACTTCGGTCTGCAGCGAGCGCAGGTCGATGAAATGGTCGGCCTGCCGGCGCAGGTCGTCGGCGATCATCGGCGGTTGGGTCGACAGGGTGGAGACGACCGAGACCTTGCGGCCCTTGCGCTGCAGAGCCTCGACGAGCGAGCGGAAGTCGCCGTCGCCGGAGAAGAGCACGAAATGATCCACCGTCTCGGCCAGTTCCATGGCGTCGATGGCGAGCTCGATGTCCATGTTGCCCTTGATCTTGCGGCGGCCCATCGAGTCCGTGAACTCCTTGGCCGCCTTCGTCACGACGCTGTAGCCGTTGTAGTCCAGCCAGTCGATCAGCGGCCGGATCGAGGAGTATTCCTGGTCCTCGACCATCGCCGTGTAATAATAGGCGCGCAGCAGGTAGCCGCGCTTCTGGAAGGCGGTGAGCAGCTTCTTGTAGTCGATGTCGAAGCCGAGCGCCCGCGACGTCGCATAGAGGTTGGCGCCGTCGATGAAGAGGGCGATCTTTTCTCTGGAATCGAACATCGAACGCTTTCGCTGCTGAAATCGGATTGCGCCGCAAACGGGGCCGGCGCGCGCAGAATGGCCGAGGCCCATCGGACTGGCGCGAAGGATAGCGGCCGACCCGCTCGATGCCAACGAAAAGGCACAAGCCCGGCCACCGTTCACACTTAAACGGGCGCTTGCCCCTTGTGCGGAAATTGTCAAGGGGTTAGACGGGCGGTTCAGCTCTTTGAATCATATCCCGAGGAGACAGGCATGGCCCGCGTCACCGTAGAAGATTGCGTCGACAAGGTCGAGAACCGCTTCGAGCTGGTGCTGCTCGCCAGCCACCGCGCTCGGCAGATCGCGCAGGGCCAGCAGATCACCGTGGATCGCGACAACGACAAGAACCCCGTCGTGGCTCTGCGCGAGATCGCCGACGAGACGCTTTCGCCCGACGACCTGAAGGAAGACCTCATCCACTCGCTGCAGAAGCATGTCGAGGTGGACGAGCCCGAGCCGCAGGCCCCCGCGTCCGGCACGCTCTCCGATGCGCCGGCGCCCGGTTCGGTGATCGTGGCCTCCGAGGACGGCGACGACAACATCGCCTTCGACCGCATGTCGGAAGACGAGCTGCTCTCGGGCATCGAGGGCCTGATCCCGCCGGAGAAGAACGACGATTTCTGACCGATCGGGTCGTTTAGACCCTTTCTCGTCTGCCGCATCGCAACCTATATTGAAGGGGCGTCCCGCCGAGCCGGGGCGCCCCTTTTCACATGTCCGATCCCGGCACCCTGGAGAGCATGACAGGCCATGATGCGGCAGTATGAACTCGTCGAGCGCGTGGCGGCCTACAAGCCGAACCTCGATGAAGCGCTGCTCAATCGCGCCTATGTCTATGCCATGCAGAAGCATGGCTCGCAGAAGCGGGTGAACGGCGATCCCTACTTCTCGCATCCGCTCGAAGTCGCGGCCATCCTGACGAACCTGCATCTCGACGAGGCGACGATCGCCGTCGCGCTGCTGCACGACACGATCGAGGACACCGACGCCACCCGCAAGGAGATCGATCAGGTCTTCGGCCACAAGATCGGCACGCTCGTCGAGGGCCTGACGAAGCTGAAGCGCCTCGACCTCGTATCGAAGAAGGCCGAGCAGGCCGAGAACCTGCGCAAGCTGCTGCTCGCCATCGCCGACGATATCCGCGTGCTTCTCGTCAAGCTTGCCGACCGCCTCCACAACATGCGCACGCTTCATCACATGAAGCCCGAGAAGCGCTCGCGCATCGCGCAGGAGACGATGGACATCTATGCCCCGCTCGCCGGGCGCATGGGCATGCAGGACATGCGCGAGGAACTCGAGAACCTCGCCTTCAAGCACATCAACCCGGAGGCGCACGAGACCGTCACCGCGCGCCTCGCCGAACTCCTCGAAAAGCACGCCGACACGATCGCCAAGATCGAGGAGACGCTGGCCGAGCGGCTGAAGGAACAGGGCATCGTCGCCGTCGTCTCCGGCCGCCAGAAGAAGCCCTATTCGGTGTTCTCGAAGATGCAGCGCAAGGCGCTGTCGCTGGAACAGCTCTCCGACATCTTCGGCTTCCGCGTCATCGTCGACGACGAGGAGGATTGCTACCGCACGCTCGGCATCGTCCACCGCACCTGGCCGCTCGTGCCCGGCCGGTTCAAGGATTACATCTCGATCCCCAAGCAGAACGACTACCGCTCGATCCACACCACGATCGTCGGTCCCTCGCGCCAGCGCGTCGAGCTGCAGATCCGAACCCATGCGATGCATCACATCGCCGAATACGGCATCGCCGCGCACGAACTCTACAAGGACGGCGAGCACGCGCTCTCCACCGAAAGCTCGGCCTATGCCTGGCTGCGCCGCACCATCGAGATGCTGGCCGAGGGCGATCAGCCCGAGGAGTTCCTCGAGAACACCAAGCTGGAGCTTTTCCAGGACCAGGTCTTCTGCTTCACGCCGAAGGGCCGGTTGATCGCCATGCCGCGCGGCGCGACGCCGATCGACTTCGCCTATGCCGTCCACACCGATGTCGGCGACACCTGCGTCGGCTGCAAGATCGACGGGCGGATCATGCCGGTGGTCACAGAGCTGACGAACGGCGACGAGGTCGAGATCATCCGCTCGAAGGCCGCGACGCCCCCGCCGGCCTGGGAGGGCGTCGTCGTCACCGGCAAGGCACGCTCGGCCATTCGCCGCGCCGCGCGCCTCGCCATCCGCAAGCAATATTGCGGGCTCGGCCAGCAGATCCTGGAGCGCACCTTCACCCGCGCCGGCAAGACCTTCGCTCGCGAGGGACTGAAGCCCTACCTCTCGAAGGTCGGCTTCCGCGACGTCGAGGACGCGCTGGCGGCCGTGGGGCGCGGCGAGCTGCCGTCGTCCGACGTGTTCCGCGCCGTGCATCCCGACTACCAGGATACGCGAGCCTCCAAGCCGACGATGAAGCCGGAGGAAGAGGGCTGGTTCAACCTGCGCACCGCAGCCGGGCTGATCTTCAAGATGCCGGGCCTCGGCAAGCTGCGCGGCGGCGAAGCGCCGACGCCGATCCCCATTCGCGGCGCGGGCGACGACACCGCCGTCCAGTTCGGGCCGGACGGCGCGGTGCCGGGAGACCGGATCGTCGGTATCCTCGAGCCGGGCAAGGGCATCACCATCTACCCGATCCAGTCGCCGGCGCTCACCGCCTTCGACGACGAGCCGGACCGCTGGATCGACGTGCGATGGGATCTCGACGCCGAGCTGACGACGCGCTTTCCGGCGCGAATCCGCATCTCCGCCCTCAACGAGCCCGGCACGCTCGCCGAGATCGCCGAGACGATCGCGCTCAACGACGCCAATATCCACAACCTTTCGATGGTCGCCACCGCCCCGGACGTCACGGTGATGATGGTGGATCTGGAGGTCTGGGATCTCCAGCACCTCACGCGCACCCTCAATCAGTTGCGCGGCAAGGCTTGCGTCACCGACGTCGTTCGTGTGAACGGCTGAGCCCCGAAGCCCACCCTTGCGCGAAAGGCCGCCGGGACATGAACACGGACGACGTCATCGAGATCTTCCGCAAGGCCGGGGCCTATCTCGAGGGGCACTTCATCCTGACCTCCGGCCTGCGCAGCCCGATCTTCCTGCAGAAGGCCCGCGTCTTCATGCATCCGGGTTATACCGAGGAACTCTGCAAGGCGCTGGCCGAGCGCCTTCGCGCCGCGGTGGACGGACCGATCGACTACATCGTCGGCCCCGCGGTCGGTGGCCTGATCCCGGCCTACGAGACCTCGCGCCATCTCGGCGCCCCGTCGATCTATGTCGAGCGCGAGAACGGCGTCTTTCGCCTGCGCCGCTTCGAGATACCCAAGGGTGCCCGCGTCGTCATCGTCGAGGACATCGTGACCACCGGCCTGTCGATCCGCGAGACGATCGTCTGTTTGAAGGAGCTGGGGGCCGAGGTCGTCGCCGCCGGCTGCATCGTCGATCGCTCGGCGGGCAAGGTGGATGTCGGCGTGCCGCTGGTGGCGCTCGCCTCCTACGAGGTGCCGACCTACTCGCCGGACGATCTGCCGCCCGAACTCGCCGCAATTGCGCCCATCAAGCCCGGTAGCCGGTCGCTCTAGGGCACGCCGTCTACTTTTCCCGGCGATGCCCGATGAACGTTGCGGATGCATCGCCCGGTGCTCCGCGCCGCCTCTCGGCGGGTTCGTCTCGAAGTCTTGCCCACCGGCCCCGCCCAGAGGATCACGGACGCTCATGCTCTTCCGGCGTCGCCAGCCCGAGACCCGCCTCCAGCGCCTGCGCGCGACGCTCTGGCCGCGCCGCTCCTGGCGCCGTTCGCTGCGTTACATGCAGAAGCGCGTCCTGCGGCTGCGGGCGACGCCGCATGCCATCGCGGCGGGTGTCGCGGCCGGTGTCTTCGCCACGTTCACGCCCTTTCTCGGCTTCCACTTCCTGCTCGCCTTCGCGCTGGCCTATGTCATGTCCGGCAATCTCGCTGCGGCGGCGCTCGGCTGCCTCCTCGGCAACCCGCTGACCTATCCGCTGATCTGGGCCTCGACCTACGAGACCGGCCGCTACCTCACGGCGGCCGAACTCCCCGACGGGCACGCGCCCGAGGGCCTGGGGCAGGCGTTGTCGCACATGAACATCGCCGCGATCTGGAAGCCCTATCTGGAGCCGATGCTGGTCGGCTCGCTGCCGCTCGGGCTCGGCTTCGCGGCTCTCGCCTATGTCGCCGTGTTCTTCGCCGCGCGTTCGTTCCAGGCCGCCAAGCATCGCCGCACCGAGGCGGGTCGCCAGCTTCGCAGCGAGCGCATGGCGCTCGGCTCCACCCTCAACGGTGCGCCATGATCGTCGGCATCGGCAGCGACCTCATCGACATCCGCCGCATCGAGAAGACGCTCGAACGCCACGGCAGCCGCTTCACGACGCGCGTCTTCACCGATATCGAGCAGGCGAAGTCCGACCGGCGGGCGCAGCGCGCCGCCTCCTACGCCAAGCGCTTCGCGGCCAAGGAAGCCTGCGCCAAGGCGCTCGGTACCGGCCTGTCGCAAGGGGTCTTCTGGCGCGACATGGGCGTCGTCAACCTGCCCGGCGGCAAGCCCACGATGCGGCTGACCAACGGCGCGGCCGCGCGCCTCGCCGCGCTGCTGCCGGCTGGGCATCGCGGCGTCGTTCACCTGACGATCACCGACGATTTCCCGCTGGCGCAGGCCTTCGTCATCATCGAGGCGCTGCCGGAGAGTTAGCCCCTTAAAGATTCCCTGACGATTGCCGAACCGCGCGGCAGACAGTACACAGCCGGCTGCGGCGTGCCGCGTCGGGAATGGAAGGATTTCGCATGGTCGATCGGACCGTTGGCAAGAAGAAGGAAGGCTGGGGCGAGACCGTCAAGGTCGTCGTTCAGGCGCTTCTTCTGGCGCTCGTCATCCGCACCGTCCTGTTCCAGCCCTTCTCGATCCCGTCGGGCTCGATGATGCCGACGCTGCTGATCGGCGACTATCTCTTCGTGTCGAAGTGGTCCTACGGTTTCTCGAAATACTCGCTGCCCTTCTCGCCCGACCTGTTCGAGGGCCGCATTCTCGGCTCCGATCCCGAGCGCGGCGACGTGGTGGTGTTCCGCAAGCCGAATGAGACGCAGACCGACTACATCAAGCGCCTCATCGGCCTGCCGGGCGATCGCATCCAGATGCAGGGCGGTGTGCTCTTCATCAACGGGCAGGCGGTTCCGAAGGTGGCGGACGGCAGCTTCGTCACCGAGGGCGGCGCCGAAATCCCGCAGTTCCGCGAGACCCTGCCGAACGGCGTCACCTACGACACGCTTGACGCCGATCCCGAGTCGGTGGGCGACAACACCCGCGAGTTCGTCGTGCCGCCCGGCCACTATTTCATGATGGGCGACAATCGCGACAACTCGCTCGATAGCCGCTTCGACGTCGGCTACGTGCCGTTCGAGAACTTCGTCGGCAAGGCGCAGGTCATCTTCTTCTCCATGGAGAACGACGCCTCGCCGCTGGAAGTCTGGCAGTGGCCGTCGAGCCTGCGCCCCGGTCGCATCCTGACATGGCTCGGGTGAGGGGATCGGGCGCAGCGCTCGATCGTCTCGAAGCCCGAATCGGCATCCGCTTCGCCGACCGCTCGCGGCTCGAACGCGCGATGACACATTCGAGCCTCAAGAATTCCGGCTCGAAATCCTCTTACGAGCGGCTCGAGTTCCTCGGCGACCGGGTGCTCGGGCTCGCCATCGCGCAGAAGCTCTTCGAGCTCTACCCGACCGCCGACGAGGGCGACCTGTCGCTGCGGCTGAATTCGCTCGTCAGCGCTGAGGCCTGCGCCGAGATTGCCGACGAGATCGGCCTCACCGAATTCATCCGCCACGGCGCCGACCTGCAGCGCTCGGTGGCGGGGCGCAACCGCAACATCCGCGCTGACGTCGTGGAAGCGCTGATCGCCGCCATCTATCTCGATCACGGATTCGAGCCCGCCCGCGCCTTCATCCTGAAGCACTGGGGTGCCCGGCTCGATGGCGCCGTCCATGCCCGGCGCGATCCCAAGACCGAGCTGCAGGAATGGTCGCACAAGCGCACCGGAATGCCGCCCGTCTACGAACTGGTGGAGCGCTCCGGCCCGGACCACGAGCCGGTCTTCACCGTGCGCGCCACCGTGCGCGAGGTGGAGCCCGCGACCGGGCGAGGACGCTCCAAGCGCATCGCCGAGCAGGATGCCGCGGAGACGATCCTTCTGCGCGAAGGCGTGTGGGACGGCGTGCCCACCGGTTGAGCCTGGACGCCGGCCGATACGCCCCCCGCGCAAACCATTGGCCTTCGCAAACCATTCGCCTTCTTTGGGGTTTGGCCGCATAATCCGATTTTCCCCATCATCGTCCGGCGCTCCCGCCGGCGCCCGAGCGAGACCCGATTTGACCGACGACACCACCATCGACACCGGACCCGAGACCGCGACCGAGACCCCCGAACTCGCCCCCACGCGCTCGGGCTTCGTGGCGATGCTCGGCGCGCCCAACGCCGGCAAGTCGACGCTCGTCAACCAGCTCGTCGGCACCAAGGTCTCGATCGTCACCCATAAGGTCCAGACGACGCGCGCGCTCGTGCGCGGCATCGCCATCAAGGACCGCACGCAGATCGTCTTCGTCGACACGCCCGGCGTCTTCAACCCCAAGCGCCGGCTCGACCGCGCCATGGTCAAGACCGCCTGGGGCGGCGCCAAGGATGCCGACATCATCCTGCCCATCGTCGATGCCGACCGCGGCATCAACGACGAGGTGCTGGCGATCATGGAGCGCTTGAAGGACGTCAAGCATCCTAAGGTGCTGCTTCTCAACAAGGTCGACCAGATGCGGCGCGACCGCCTCCTGGCGATGACGCAGGAGATCTCGACGAAGGGCGACTTCGAGCGGATCTTCATGATCTCGGCGCTGAAGGGCTCGGGCTGCGACGACCTGATGGCCTTCCTCGCCCAGCGCCTGCCGGAAGGGCCCTGGTACTATCCGGAGGACCAGATCTCCGACCTGCCGCTGCGCCAGCTCGCGGCCGAGATCACCCGCGAGAAGCTGTTCCTGCGCCTCCACCAGGAGATCCCCTACGCCTCGACGGTCGAGACCGAGCGCTGGGAAAACCGGCCGGACGGCTCCGTGCGCATCGAGCAGACCATCTATGTCGAGCGCGACTCGCAGAAGGCCATCGTGCTCGGCCACAAGGGCGAGACGGTGAAGGCAATCGGGCAGGCCGCGCGCAAGGAGATCACCGAAGCCGCCGAGCAGACCGTGCATCTCTTCCTCTTCGTGAAGGTGCGCGAGAACTGGGGCAACGACCCCGAGCGCTACCGCGAGATGGGCCTCGACTTCACGGCCTGATCGCTCGCGACACGACGTTCGGCCACGGGCATCGAGAGCCGTGCCGCCCTATCTGTTGAAAACCGGCGGCGGCATGGCGAGACGATATGGAATGGCGGGAAGAGGGCATCGTCCTCGGCGTGAGGCGCCAGGGCGAGACGAGCGCGGTGGTGGAGATCATGACGCGCGAGCGCGGTCGCCATCTCGGCCTCGTGCGCGGCGGACGCTCGCGCAAGCTCCAGCCGGTGCTGCAGCCCGGCAATCAGGTCGAGGCCAACTGGCGTGCGCGGCTCGACGAGCACTTAGGCTTCATGACGGTCGAGCCGCTGGAACTGCGCGCCGCCCGATTGATGGAATCGGCCATCGGCCTGCACGGCATCCAGCTTCTCGCCGCCCATATCCGCCTGCTTCCCGAGCGCGATGCCCATCCCCGCCTCTACGACGCCATCCAGACCATCGTTGACCATCTCGCCGATCCGATCGCGGCCGGCGTGATGATCCTGCGCTTCGAGGTGGCGCTGCTGGAGGAACTCGGCTTCGGGCTCGATCTGGAGACTTGCGCGGCGACCGGCACGCGCGACGACCTCGTCTACGTCTCCCCGAAATCAGGCCGCGCCGTCAGCCGCGCGGCCGGCGAGCCGTGGAAGGACCGGCTCCTGCCCCTGCCGGGCTTCCTCTCGCAGGACGCCACGCGCCCCGACGCCGCCCATCTCGAAGCGGGCTTCCGCATGACCGGCTTCTTCCTCGCCCGCCACGTCTGGGAACCCCGCGCCATCGAGGCCCCGGCCTCGCGCAGCGGCGCGCTGGGGATCATCGCGCGGTCGGTGCGGGAGTGACTGTGGAGGAGTAGGGCGTTTTGGCGATCCGACGCCTGCCCGCCGTCATTTCACCCAACCCGGCCAGCCCTCACAGCGTCAATGGCAGCACGAAGGGCGTGCCCGAAAACGCATCGGCGCCGCGGCCGATCGAGCGGATGGCGACGACCATGCGTCCGCCGCGTCCGAGCTTTTCGTCGGCCAGTTCCACGAGGAGTGCGTTCGGCGTCGCGGAAGGCGCGCGGCGGCGGAGCTCTTCGGCCAGTGCCTGTTCGTCCAGATCGGGATTGATGGCGATGGCGAGGATGTAGGCGGCGGCGGTGGAGCGGCTGATCCCGGCCCAGCAATGGACGGCGAGCGGCGCCGCGCGGTCCCAGCGGTGGCCGAATTCCAGCAGGCGGTCGAGGTGCACGAGGCCGGGATGGGTCAGGCCCTCCACCGGCACGGTGATGTCGTTCATGCCGAGGAAGAGGTGGCGATCGGGGGCGATCGAGGCCGGACGCTCAACGAGCGTGTCGGCGTTGATCAGCGTCACGACGCCCGCCGCCCCGTGTTCGAGGACGGTGGCGGGCATGTCGGCAAGGGACGAGACGACGATGTAGCTCATGGCTGCGGCTTTCCGGGCGCGGGATGGGACGGGTGGACGAGGCGGTCGAGCGCGTGGAAGCGATCGAGATAGGCGGCGCCGACGCTGGATGCCGGCTGCGGCGCGAAGCGGCTGTCGTCGACGGCCGTGGTGCCCGGCTTGCCGAAGAGGCTGGCGGCTTCGGCAGCGGTGAACCCGGCGAGGAGCTTGGCCTCGAAATAGGCGGAGACGCGGTCGGCGGACTTGATCAGCTTGGCGACCGCCGCCGGCAACTCGGCAGGCAGGCCGAATCGGCTGTGGATCGCGCTTTGAAGGCGCTTCTCGATGCTCTTGTAGTCGCCGCCGAGAACGCTCTTGAACGGCGAGATCATGTCGCCGATCACGTATTCCGGCCCGTCATGCAGCAGCGCGGCGAGGCGCCAGCGCGGATCGGGTTCGCTCGCGGCGACGATCTCCTCGACGATCAGCGAATGCTGCGCGACGGAGAAGGCATGGTCGCCGAGCGTCTGCCCGTTCCAGCGCGCGACGCGCGCAAGGCCATGCGCGATGTCGGCGATCTCGACGTCGAAGGGCGAGGGATCGAGAAGATCGAGCCTGCGGCCCGACAGCATGCGCTGCCAGACGCGGGGGCTCTTGGCCGCGCGAGAGACGGAGGAGGGGGCGGCGGCTCGGCTCATGCGTCGTCCGCAGCGCCCGCTGGCACGGCTTCGGGCAGCGTGTAACCCGCCCAGGACGGCACTTCCGCCTCGACCGCGACCCCGTCGACACTGAGGGCGAGGTCGGCACGCAGGGCGTCGGCCAGCTTGTCGATCCGAACCATCCCCATGCCGAGCGCGCCGGCGGCCGAGAGTACGGTGCCGATCGTCCGGCCGCCGGCCTCCAGATTGGCGCCGGGCGTCAGGTGGCCCTCGGCGCGCAGCACCATCAGGCGCCGGCGTGCGGTGCCGCGATGCTGCATGCGCGAGACCACCTCCTGCCCGACATAGCAGCCTTTCCGGAAGGACACGCCGCCGTTCTGGTCGAGGAGGACATCGTGCGGAAACACGTCGGAGGCCGGAAAGTCGCGCTCCGCCTCGGCGACGGCATGAGCAAGGCGCAGCGCCTCGAAGCCGGCGACATCGTCGCCTGCGCTGTCCGCTGCCGCGCCGTAGAGCCGCCAGACCGGCACGGGAAAGCGCTTGTCGACCAGAGAGTCGTCCGGCGCCTCGGTCACGTCCCAGACGGCGGCGACGGCTTCATCGGACGGCGTCAGCGTCACCTTGGCGCGGAGCCGATAGAGGGTCAGGCGCTTCGTCAGATCGCCGCGCGCCCCGGCGGCGACGTCGAGGCGAAGCCCTTCGGGCGTCCGGCTGACGAGGAAGTCGAAGAGGATCTTGCCCTGCGGCGTCAGCAGCGCCGCCGGGCGCACCTCGCCTGTCGCCAGCGTGTCGAGATCGGCGGTGACGAGGTTCTGCAGGAACGGTTCGGCGTCCGGGCCGGCGACGAGAAGCACGGCACGGTCGCAAAGGCGGGCGGAGGACATCGGCGGATCATCCCATCCGTGGCCGCTCGTCTCGAAACGGGGTTCGAAACCGTCGGCCACTCGTCTAGAAGCTGGGTCCGTATCTGCGGATTTCAGCCACGAGAAGCAAGGACAAGGCGATGACGGGCGGTTTCGAGACGGTGCTTCGCGGCGGGACGGTGGTGAACCAGGACGGCGAGGGCGTCCGCGACATCGGCCTTCGCGAAGGGCGTATCGCCGCAATCGGCACGATTGCCGCCGGTGCCGGCGGCGAGGAGATCGACTGCACGGGGCTGTACATCCTGCCGGGCGTCATCGACAGCCAGGTGCATTTTCGCGAGCCCGGGCCGACGCACAAGGAAGACCTCGAATCGGGTTCCCGCGCGGCGGTGCTCGGCGGCGTCACCTGCGTCTTCGAAATGCCCAACACCGACCCGCTGACCACCGACGAGGCGGCGCTCGCCGACAAGGTGCGGCGCGGCCACCACCGGATGCATTGCGACTTCGCCTTCTGGGTCGGCGGCACCCGCGAGAACGCCGCCGACGTCGCCGAGTTGGAGCGCCTGCCGGGCGCGGCCGGCATCAAGGTCTTCATGGGGTCTTCCACCGGATCGCTGCTCGTCGAGGACGACGACGGCGTGCGCGAGATCCTGAAGCGTACCCGCCGGCGCGCGGCCTTCCACTCGGAGGATGAGTTCCGCCTGCGCGAGCGCATGGGGCTGCGGGTCGAGGGCGACCCCGCCTCGCATCCCGTATGGCGCGACGAGATCGCGGCGCTGCAATGCACGCAGCGGCTGGTCGGCATCGCCGAGGACACGGGCGCGCGGATCCACGTGCTGCATATCTCGACGGCCGAGGAGATCCTGTTCCTCGCCGGGCACAAGGCCAACGCCACCTGCGAGGCGACGCCGCACCACCTGACGCTTTCGGCCGACGATTACGCTCGCCTCGGCACCAAGCTGCAGATGAACCCGCCGGTGCGCGACGGCCGCCACCGCGACGGCATCTGGCACGGAATCGCGCAGGGGATCGTCGACGTGCTCGGCTCCGATCACGCGCCCCATACGCTGGAGGAAAAGGCCAGGCCCTATCCGGCCTCGCCCTCGGGCATGACCGGCGTGCAGACGCTGGTGCCTGTCATGCTCGACCACGTGGCGAAGGGGCGCCTGTCGCTGCAGCGCTTCGTCGATCTCACCTCCGCCGGTCCGCAGCGCATCTTCGGCCTGTCGCAGAAGGGGCGAATCGCAGTCGGCTACGACGCGGACTTCACGGTGGTGGATCTCAAGCGCCGCGAGACGATCCGCGACGCCTGGATCGGCTCGAAGTCGCAGTGGACCCCGCATGACGGGCGCGAGGTCACGGGCTGGCCGGTCGGCACGATCGTGCGCGGGCGGCGCGCGATGTGGGAGGGCGAGATCGTCGCGGCGGCGACCGGCGAGGCGGCCCGCTTCGTGGAAACGCTGGCGCCCCGCGGGTGAGGCTTGGCTGAATGGGAACGGCGCGCGCTTGAGGCGTCTCGCGACAGCGCCGCCGCTTCTTTGGCACTCCAGCCAAGTTGGTCGGAGCATGAGGAGCGCGTCACGCCGGTGGCGAGTGCCCTCGTTCTTCGATCCGCTTGAGGATCGGGGCTTCTGCAAACCTCGCGATCGGCTCGCCGAAGATGCCACCCTGCGATGCACGATCTTGGTGTCGATGCGGATGCGGTTGATGCTTCGGGGGCGGAGATTGCACGCGAGCGCCCTGCCGGGGCCGGCATGCAGCATCTCGATGTGCCGATACCATGCGCCTGGCCGAGCGTTGCCGCTCAGTCGCCGGCGACGAAGAACTCGAAGCGGCCCTCAGGTGAGATGCCGACGCGGTAGAAGTCGTAGGAGCCGTTGCCGAGCATGCGCTGGTAGTCGCCGGCGGTCACGAGCTCGAACAGCTCGACGAGCTGCGGCTTGGTCAGCTTCTCGAGGTTGACCTGCGTGAAGTAGGGCCAGACGAAGATCTCGTTGTCGCCACTCTGATCGAGATGGACGTGGCCGGCTTCGAGCGTCTCGAGAAGGATCGCCAGGATCTCGACGCCGTCGCCATCGCCCGAGGCGCCCTTCAGCGTCTCGATCGGGTCCTCGTCAGTCTGGATGAGCGACAATGCCGTGGCGTTCGCGCCGGTCTCGATATAGGGGCGCAGCTTCTCGACATCGCCGCTCTTGGCGATCTCGATTAGCTTGCGGCGCAGATCCCGCACCGGCTGCGGTAGCTTGTCCTCGCCATAGGCGATGTCGGCGGGGGCGACGTCGGGCGCGGGCGCCTCGCCGGTCACCGCCGGCGCATCCGGGTCGGGCACGATCTCGACACCCTCGGAATCGGCGTCGGGATCGAGCGGTGCCACCGGCGCAACCGGCGGCGCCGGGGTGGTAGGGGCCTGCGTCCCCGTAACCGGGGCGGGCGCGGCCGGAACGGTTGCCGCCGGTGCGGTCGGAGCTGCGGGCGGCGGCGTCATGGGAGGCTGCGGCGGTGTGGGCTGGCCCGGCACGGGCGGCAGCGGCACCGAGACGATCCCGTCGCGCACCGGTCCCGCCTCGCCGTTCTCTCCGGTGATCTGCGAGAAAGCGAAGGCCGGCGCCGTCGTCGCGGAGACGAGAAGAAGCGCAGCGAGGGCAGCGAGGGGAGCGGGGAGGCGGTGGGGCCGTCCGGATGTCATCGGGATCCTTGGCGTCGCGGCGACGCGTGTCGTCTACTGAAGGGCGCGGTCGGCCCGGAACTCGCCGTACTCGACGCGCTTGCGCAGCTGGTCGAGGAGATCGAGCACCTCGGTCTCGCCGTAGCGGCGCACCAGCTCGGTGACGGCGGTGCTGATTGCGGTCTCGGCGAGGATCTCGGTCTCGATCCCGTCGGAGATCCCGTCGGCCCAAGCCTCGTTGTGATACTCGATCGCCACCTGCTTCTTCTCGGCGACGATCAGGTCATCGAGGTCTGAGCTCTGCAGATCGATCATGCCGGGACACTCCAATTCATGTTTCCGCGACCGCGCCAGAGCGGTCTCGAAGGCATCGCGCCGGGCCGGTCGGCCACCGCGCATCCTTAACCAATCGTTAATTGCCGTACCTTGCGCTGATCTCCCGTGAAAGAGACGCGCCTTCCCGAAGGTATCTTTCGGCGGCGACCGTCGCAGCCGGGGTACACTTCCTGTAGGTGGATTCGAACGAGCGATAGCCTTGGTTGAAGCTCGCCACGAGAATGCGCCGGTCGGCTTCGCCCGGCGCCTGCGCCTCGAGGATCTCGCCCATCTTCTGGCGCCAGACGTCGCCGTTCGCATCGCCGCAGAGCGTGCGCAGGAAATGGATGGAGCCCAGCACCGTCGCGAGCCGGCCCAGCGGCTTCATATAGGGGGCGTTCGAAGGCACCGGCGCCTCAACCGAGGCGGGCTGTGCGGGCTCCTCCCCCTTGGTCTTGCCGCGTCCCTGCGCACCCGCCGGCGCGATCGCCAGAAGCGAGGCGACCAAGGCCAAGATGGCGAGACTTTGAGGCAAATTGCGGTGAAAACCCATGTCCGAGATTTGCAGTCCGATTAAGGAGATTGCAAGACGATACCGGGAGTTAGGGGGTCTCCTCGCCCGTTAAGGTTAGCGGCGGAAGGGCCGCGTCGGCCTGCGCGGCGGCCCTGTCGCGGCGATCGCGCGCGCTACGCGCGGCGCTGGACGCTAGCGGCCGAGATCGCGTCGGCCAGACCCGTCGTGGTGCGCCCGTCCCGGTCCATCTCCGCAACCTCCGAGACGGGGAAGAATCGTGCGTCGGCCGCGTCGTCGGCTGCGGCGAACGCGGCATCTGCGCCGTGTTCGGCCAGAGCGGCATAGACCGCGATCACGGCATGGGCGCCGGCCGGCGCGTCGATCGCCTCGTGCAGGCGGGCGAATACGAGCGTCTCGGCCTCGACGCCGGTTTCCTCCCGCAGCTCGCGGCGCGCGGCGTCCTCCAGCCTCTCGCCGAACTCGACCCGTCCGCCCGGCAGGCTCCAGAGGTCGGCGAAGGGCGGCTTGCCGCGCAGGACGAGAAGCACCTCGTCGCCCCGGAAGAGGGCGACGGAGACGGCGAGGACGGGGCGGGGCGTGGTCATGGCACGACATCTAAGCGCGTGCCCCCTGCCGGCCAAGGCTTGTGCCTGCCGGCGGTCACGCCCATTCTCACGCCATGTGCGGACGCTTCACCCTCATCGCCACGCCCGAATCCGTCGCCGAGCGCTTTTCGCTGACCGAGATCGATCCGTTTCCGCCGCGCTACAACATCGCGCCGACGCAGCCGATCCTGATCATTCGCAAAGCTGAGCCGGACATGCGCCCGCGCAACGCCTCCGGGCGCTACGGGCAGCTGGCACGCTGGGGCCTCATTCCCGGCTGGGCCAAGGATCCCGCGACGCTGCCGCTGCTCTTCAACGCGCGCTCCGAAACGGCGAACGAGCGCAACTCCTTCAAGGGCGCGATGCGCCATCGCCGCTGCCTCGTGCCGGCGAGTGGCTTCTACGAATGGCGGCGCAACGGAAAGGAGCGCTCCACCCCCTTCTTCCTCAAGCCGCGCGGCGAGGAACCGATCGCCTTCGCCGCCCTTGCCGAGACGTTCCTCGCGCCCGACGGCAGCGAGATCGACACCGCCGCGATCCTGACCACGAGTGCCAATGCGGCGCTCTCGACGATCCACGAGCGCATGCCCGTGGTGGTCGAGCCCCATGATTTCGAGCGCTGGCTCGACAACCGCGAGGTCTCGCCGGCCGAGGTCGCCGACATCCTGCGCCCGGTGTCCGACGCGTTCTTCGAGATCGTTCCGGTTTCGGAGCGCGTCAATGCGGTTGCGAACATGGGGCCGGATGTGCAGAAACCCTTGAACCCCGACGATCCGCCGACGAGCCCGCCGGCCGGGCAGGGGCGCCTCTTCTGACGATTATGAGCGGACCTGCGAGCCCCATGAACATCGACCTTCTCAAGCGCCTCTGCGAGACCCCCGGCGTTCCCGGCCACGAACACCGGGTGCGCGACCTCATTGCCGCCGAGGCGGCGAGCCTCTTTGACCGGGTCGAAACCGACGCGATGGGTTCGCTCGTCTGCACGCGCGATGGCGAGGGCGAGGATCCCGAGCGCATCATGCTCGCCTGCCACATGGACGAGATCGGCTTTCTCGTCAGCCACGTCACCGACAAGGGCTTCATCCACGTCTCGCCCGTCGGCGGCTTCGACCCGCGCAATCTCTTCTCGCGCCGCGTCCTCGTCTGCACCCCGAACGGCGATCTCAAGGGGATCATGAACGCCGAGGGCAAGCCGGTCCACATCGCGTCAGTGGAAGACCGCAAGAAGGTGCCGGAGCCGACCGAGTTCTTCATCGATCTCGGCCTCGGCGCGGCCGCCAAGGAGAAGGTGCGCGTCGGCGACTTCGTGGTCATGGACGAGCCGCTGGTGGAGATGGGCGAGCGCATCGTCTCGAAGGCGCTCGACAACCGCATCGCCTGCTGGCTCGGCCTGGAAGCCGTGCGCAAGCTCGTCGACGACGGGGTGTCGCACAAGTGCCAGCTGACGGTGGCCTTCACGGTGCAGGAGGAGGTCGGCCTTCGCGGCGCCAAGACGGTGGCCTACGCGGTGAAGCCGCATATCGGCATCGGCGTCGATACGACGCTCGCCTGCGACACGCCCGGCGTGCCGGAAAAGGACCGCACCACAGAGCTCGGAGCCGGCGTCGGCCTGCACCTCAAGGACGGCTCCTTTATCGCCGACCGCGACCTGACCGACGAGTTCGAGGCGGTGGCCAAGGCCAACGGCATCCCGTTCCAGCGCACGATCCTGGCGGGCGGCGGGATGGACAGCGCCTCGCTGCAACAGGCGGCGACCGGCGCCAAGGCGATCGGCATCGTGGTGGGCACGCGCTACATTCACACGGTCTGCGAGATGATCGACCGGCGCGATCTGCTGGCGGCGCGCGATCTCCTCGCCGCCTTCGTCGCCGCGCACTGACCCCCCCGGCTGCGCGGACGCGACCATCATGCTCATGGAACCGGCGCTGCGCGGCTTTGCCATCGGCGCCAGCCTCATCGTCGCGATCGGCGCGCAGAACGCGTTCATCCTCGAACGCGGGCTGGTGCGCAGCCACGTCTTTGCGTTGTGCCTCATCTGCGCGGTGTCGGATGCGCTGCTGATCGCCGCCGGCGTCGCGGGGCTCGGCACGATCATCGCCTCCCGCCCGGCGCTCATCCTCGCGGTGACGCTCGGCGGCGCGCTGTTCCTCTACGCCTATGCGGCGATCGCGGCACGCCGCGCGCTGCGGCCGGCCGCGATGGACGTGCGCCACGGCGACCGGGCCATGAGCCTGAAGGCCGCGGCAGCGACCTGCCTCGGCCTCACCTTCCTGAACCCGCATGTCTATCTGGATACGGTTGTGCTGATCGGCAGCCTGTCGGCGCGCTACGGCTTCACCGAGCAACGCATCGCCTACGCGGCGGGCGCAATGACGGCGTCGTTCGCCTGGTTCTTCGCGCTCGGCTACGGCGCGCGGCTGCTGGCGCCGCTCTTCGCCAGACCGGGCGCCTGGCGGATTCTCGACGGGCTGATCGCCTTCGTCATGGCATCTCTGGCGACGAGCCTTCTCGTCACCCTTCTTTGATCGACTTCGCCCGCTCGGGCGAAGCCCTTCCGATGACCCGCGGTCGATAAGGCCGCGCGGGGTCGCTCAGTCGTGGCAGTTGCGGTTGGCCACGGCGATCTGCGGCGCCTTGGCACTGGCCTTGTCCTTGCGGCAGGCCTGGCTGGCGGCGGCGATCGCGGCGATGCCGATCTCGCGGTAGTTGCTGAGGAGATTGCTCTCCCGCTCGCGCTCGCTCTTGGAGCGGAAGGCGACATGGGGCTGGTTCATGATGGCAGGCTCTCTTGGGTCCGGATGACAACAGATGGGCTTCGGATTGCGTCGGATTAGCGGCATCTTGGCCTAAAAGCACGAAATCTATACTTAACAAAACGTTGCAGCCGCCATATGTGACGTGAACGCTACATGCTGCGCTGCCGCAAAGATGAACGAAATATGAACGGCACCCGACTCTCTACTTCCCGGCGGATCCATGGCGAAAGGCGACGCTGACGCCGATGTGACCGGGGTTTGTGAAATCGGTGGTTTGCCTGTAGCAAAACGGCCGCCCGGCCTGTCGGTCGCGGCATCGCTCGAACGTCAAGAGGCTTCGGCCGGAGAATGCGCGTGGACGACGGCTTCCGGGGGCTTTCCCTCACCAACACCCTGACCCGCAGCAAGGCCGAGTTCCGGCCGCGCGACTGGCGCATCGGTGGGGTCGCCGAGGCCGACCGGCGCGTGCGCATGTATGTCTGCGGGCCGACGGTCTACGACTTCGCCCATATCGGCAACGCCCGCCCGGTGATCGTCTTCGACGTCCTGTTCCGGCTGCTGCGCCATCTCTACGGCGAGGCAGTGGTCGTCTATGCCCGCAACATCACCGACGTCGACGACAAGATCAATGCGCGCGCCGTGCGCGACCATCCCGCGCTGCCGCTGAACGAGGCGATCGCCCGCGTCACGCAAGGCACCACCGCGCAGTTCCACAAGGACGTCGCCGCGCTCGGCTGCCTGCCCCCGACGCACGAGCCCCGCGCCACCGCCTTCGTGACGCCGCGTGCCGACGGGCTGCCCGACATGGTGACGATGATCGAGACGCTGATCGCGCGCGGCCACGCCTACCCGGCCGGGGGTGAGGTGCTGTTCGACGTCCATTCCATGCCGGCCTACGGCGCGCTGTCGCATCGCAAGCTCGACGAGCAGCAGGCGGGCGCCCGCGTCGCCGTGGAAGCGCACAAGCGCAACGCCGCCGACTTCGTGCTCTGGAAGCTCTCCTCCGACGAGGAGCCGGGCTGGGACAGCCCCTGGGGCCGGGGACGTCCGGGCTGGCACATCGAGTGCTCCGTCATGTCGGCGGCCTATCTCGGCGAGGTCTTCGACATCCATGGCGGCGGTCTCGACCTGATCTTTCCCCATCACGAGAACGAGATCGCCCAGTCGTGCTGTGCCCATGGCACCGAAGAGATGGCCGAGGTGTGGATGCACAACGGCTTCCTCCAGGTGGAGGGACGCAAGATGTCGAAGTCGGAGGGCAACTTCGTCACCATCGCCGACGTGCTGGAGACCGAGAAGGTCGGCGGCCGCCGCTGGCCGGGCGAGGCCGTGCGCCTGCTGATGATGAAGACGCACTATCGCGAGCCGATCGACTTCACGCTGGCCAAGCTCGAAGAGGCCGTGCGCGAGCTCGACCGATGGGAGCGGCTGGCCCGCGCCGCCGGCACTGTGGAACCGGGCGTGGCGGACGAGGCCTTCCTCGCCGCCCTGTCGGACGATCTCGCCATCTCGGCGGCGATCGCGCGCATTCACCAGCTTTTCGACGCGGGCGACGTGCCGGGCGCGCTGGCAAGCCTTTCGCTTCTCGGCATCCACCCGATCCGCGAGGCCGTGCTCGACGCCGGGCTGGAGGCGCGCATCGCGGAACGGCTTGAGAGGCTGAAGGCCAAGGATTTCGCGGCGGCCGACGCGATCCGCGCGGAGCTGACCGAGCAGGGCATCATGCTCAAGGACGGCAAGGATCCCATCAGCGGCGAGCGCGTGACCACTTGGGAACTGAAGCGTTGAGCGAGGCCCGCCGCACGCCCTATCCGCCGATCCAGCCCTACGAGACCGGCATGCTGGCGGTGGGCGACGGGCACGTCCTCTACTACGAGAGCTGCGGCAACCCGGAGGGCAAGCCCGTCATGTTCCTGCACGGCGGGCCCGGCAGCGGCTGCTCGCCCTCGCATCGGCGGCTGTTCGATCCCGCGCGCTACCGGATCGTGCTCTTCGACCAGCGCGCCTGCGGGCGCTCGACGCCGCTCGGCAGTCTCGACGCCAACACGACGCCCGATCTCGTCGAGGACATGGAGCGCCTGCGCACCCATCTCGGCTTGGGGCCCGTCATGCTGTTCGGCGGCTCCTGGGGCTCGACGCTGGCGCTGGCCTATGCCGAGCGGTTCCCCGAGCATGTCACCGAAATGGTGCTGCGCGGCGTCTTCACCGGGCGGCGGGCCGAACTCGACTGGTACTATCGTGAGGGCGCCAGCCGCCTGTTTCCCGACGAGTGGGAGCGCTTTCTCGCGCCCTTGAGCGAGGCCGAGCGGGCCGATCCGGTGGCGAGCTTCCGGGTGCGCCTGCTCGATCCCGATCGCAGCGTGCGGGCCACGGCCGCGCGTGCCTGGACCGACTGGGAGGCTCGAACCGTCTCGATGCGCACGCTGCACGACGCCGTCGGCGGCTTCGGCGCCAGCGACGCGGCCATCGCCTTCGCGCGGATCGAGAACCACTATTTCGTCCATGATCTCTGGCTCGAGGAAGGCCAGCTCATCCGCGACGCCGGCCGGCTCGCCGGCATTCCCGGCGTCATCGTGCAGGGGCGCTACGACGTCGTGACGCCGCCCGTCACCGCCTGGGATCTGCACAAGGCCTGGCCCGGCTCCGAGCTGCAGATCGTCGAGGATGCCGGCCACGCCTTCTCCGAGCCCGGCACGCTCGACCGGCTCCTGGTGGCGACGGACCGGTTCGCGGGCTAGTCTCCCCACAAGCCTTCGCAGGGGAGATCATCGCCATGAGCCTCGACAATCGACCCGTCTTCACCGGCGGCTGCCAATGCGGCGCCGTCCGGTTTCGCATCGAGGGTGCGCTCGGCCGCGCCTCGATCTGCCATTGCCGCATGTGTCAGAAGGCGTTCGGCGCCTTCTACGCACCGCTCGTCTCGGTGGAGGTGGACCGGCTGCGATGGACCCGGCGAGAGCCCCGCCGCTTCCGCTCCTCGAACCATGTGCTGCGCGGCTTCTGCGAGACCTGCGGCACGCCGCTGACCTACGAGGCCCCGGACGGGCTGGCGCTGGCCATCGGCGCTTTCGACGACCCGAGCACCATCGCGCCGGAGGTTCAGTTCGGCGGTGAGGCGAAGCTCGCCTATGCCGATCATCTCGCCGACCTGCCGATGCGGGAGACGATCGAGGATGGCGCTGAGATCTCCTACCTCGCCGACATCCGCTCCCTCCAGCATCCCGACCACGACACCGATCCGAAAGACCCGACATGACGCTGCGCATCCTTTATCCCCCCATCGAACCCTACGCGTCCGGTCACCTGAGCGTCGGTGGGGGACACGAGGTCTATTGGGAGCGCTGCGGCACGCCGGGCGCCAAGCCGGTGGTGTTCCTCCACGGCGGGCCCGGCGGCGGATGCTCGGCCAAGCACCGCCGGCTGTTCGATCCCGCGCGATACGACATCCTGCTCTTCGACCAGCGCGGCTGCGGACGCTCCACGCCGCATGCCGAACTGAACGACAACACGACGTGGGATCTCGTCGACGACATCGAGCGCCTGCGGGCGATGATCGGCGTCGAACGCTGGCAGGTCTTCGGCGGATCGTGGGGCTCGACGCTGGCGCTGGCCTATGCAGAGGCGCATCCAAGCCGCGTCACCGAACTCGTGCTGCGCGGCATCTTCCTGCTGCGGCGCTTCGAAATCCAGTGGTATTACCAGCACGGCGCCTCGCTGATCTTCGCCGACAAGTGGAAGCGTTTCCTCGCGCCGATCCCCGAAGCCGAGCGCGGCGATCTCGTCGCCGCCTACCGCCGCCGCCTGACCTCTGGCGACCGAGCGGTCCAGATCGAGGCGGCGCGCGCCTGGAGCCAGTGGGAGGGCGAGACGCTGACCCTCTTGCCCGATCCCGATGTGTTCGCGCAGTTCCACAAGGATGAGTTCGCCATCGCCTTCGCGCGCATCGAGAACCATTACTTCGTGCATCACGGCTGGCTGGAAGACGGGCAGCTGTTGCGCGACGCCGACCGGCTGAAGGGTATTCCCGGCGTGATCGTTCAGGGGCGCTACGACATGGCGACGCCGCCGGTCTCGGCCTTCGACCTGCACGAGGCCTGGCCCGAAGCGGAGTTCCACCTGATCGAGGATGCCGGCCATGCCGTCTCCGAGCCCGGTATCCTCGACCGGCTCATCCGCGCCACGGACGCCTTCGCCGATCGGTGATATCTGGACGGGCAGCGGGAGCCATCAACGCCGCTGATGTCTCCCATCAACGAAACTCGGGTGCCGGCGGGAAATCGGGCTGATAGGAACGGATGGCACCCTTAAGAGTGCGGTCTTGCGTCTCTGTCTGGTGAGCGTTCCCATGCCGGCATCCCCCGCCGAACCCCCTCGCGGCTTCGCCTTCGCGATCACGGCCTACCTGATCTGGGGCCTCGTGCTGCCGATCTACATGAAGCTCCTGTCGCCCGTCTCGCCATTGGAGATCGTCGCGCATCGCATCGTCTGGGCGCTGCCGCTGGCGATCGGCGTCCTCGCCGTCGCGGGCTCGCTGCGCGGCATCGGCCAGTATCTGACGCCGCGCATCCTCGGCCTGATGACCCTGTCGGCGGCGCTGATCTCGATCAACTGGGGCACCTATGTCGTCGCCATCATCAGCGGGCACGGGGTGGAGGCGGCGCTCGGCTACTACATCAATCCGCTGGTGAACGTGGCGCTGGCGGCGATCTTCCTTGGCGAGCGCCCGAACCGCCCGCAAGCCGCGGCGATCGCGCTCGCGGCTTGCGGCGTCCTGATCCTCACGGTCAAGACCGGCGGCATCCCGTGGGTCTCGCTGACGCTCGCCTTCTCGTTCGGCACCTACGGGCTCATCCGCAAGACCGTGCCGGTCGGCGCGAGCGAGGGGTTCTTCCTCGAAATCCTCATCCTGTTCCTGCCGGCGCTCGGTCTGGCGCTCTGGGTCGCGGGTCGCGGCGAAAACCATTTCGGCGTCGACCTGCCCGAAACCCTGCTCCTGGTCGGCGCGGGCGTCGTCACGGCGGTGCCGCTGATCCTTTACGCGGCCGGCGCGCGGCTCCTGCGCTACACGACGATGGGTCTTCTCCAGTACATCGCGCCGACCCTGATCGCGCTGACAGCGGTCTTCGTGTTCGGCGAGCCGTTCGGCCTCTGGCAAGGCGTCGCCTTCGCCTTCATCTGGGCCGCGCTCGCCCTCTACACCGGCTCGCTTCTGGCCGCACGCCGGGGTGCGGCGACGGCGTCATGAAAAAGGGCGGCTCGCGCCGCCCTTCTGAATTCTTGCATTCAAAGCGACGAGCCTAAAGCCGCTCGATCAACTCGGCGACGCCCTCGCGCGGCGGGGGCGGGGCGGCGGCCTCGATCGCCGGCAGGATCTCCTCGATCCGGTCCACCACGATCGGGCGCACCTGATGCGCCGTGTGGATGAAACCGGCGTCGCGCATATGGTCGAGCAGGCTGGAGAACGGGTCCCAGAAGCCGCCGATATTGGCGATGGCGATCGGCTTGCGATGCCGGCCGAGCTGGCTCCAGGTCATGATCTCGACCAACTCCTCCAGCGTTCCGATGCCGCCCGGCAGGGCAACGAAGGCGTCGGAGCGCTCGAACATCATGTGCTTGCGCTGGTGCATGTCGTCGGTGACGACGAGCTCGTCGAGCCGCTTCAGCTCGCTCTCGGTGGCCTCCATGTCGATGAGGAAACGCGGGATGATGCCGGTCACCTGACCGCCCGCGGAAATCACGGCGTCGGACACGGCGCCCATGATGCCGCGGGTGCCGCCGCCATAGACGAGGCGGATGCCGGCCCGGCCCATGGCGGTGCCGAGGGTCTCGGCCGCTTGGATGAAGGAGGGATCGCGGCCCGGGGAGGAGCCGCAGTACACGCAAAGGGATCGAATCGAGGTCATGCGTCCAAAGTCGGACGCCGGGCCGCTTCGGTCAAGAAGGCGCGCGCCCTTTATGCTGCAGCGCGTCAGCTTCGCGCATCGATGGCGTCGGCGATCTCGTCGGCCATCTTGAGGGTGCGCACGATGAGCGGCACGCCGAGCGTCAGCAACCCGCGTTCCAGCCCGCGCGCGCGCTGCGCCTCGCGAACCTCGTGCGCCACCGTGCCGAGCGCGGGAATGAAGCGGATCGCCAGCGAGATCGCCAGCCCCACCTTCGCCGGATCGGCCCCGAGCGGCCGCAGCCAGCCAAGGCCGCGCTCCAGCGTCTCGACCAGCGCGCCCGTGCGCGTCGTCGCCGTCAGAAGCGAGGCGAGAAGGATGAGGGCCGCAAAGCGCAGGGTCACGGCGAGCGCGGCAGCCGCGCCGGCGGTCCAAAGCTGGACGAGTGCCAGGATCGCCAGCATCGCCAGAGCCGGGCGCAGCTGGCGCCAGGCCAGCGCGATCGGCAGGCGCGCCAGCGGATAGAGCGCCAGAACCGCACCGAGCGCCGCCAGAAGGGGCAGAGGGCCGCGCACGAAGAAGAGGCCGGTGCCCGCCAGCGCCAGCACCGCCAGCTTGAGGCCGGGCGCGGCGGCGTGAACGCGGCTGTCGCGCGCCACGTAGAGACCGCCGATCATGACGCGAGGGCGCGGTAGTGCGCGATCACCTCGGGCGGAGAGCCGTCGGCGACGACGCGCCCGCCATCGAAGCAGAGCACCCGCTCGAAGCCCGCGAGAAGATCGAGATCGTGGGTCACGAGCACCACCGCGCGGTCGGCCGCCTCTACCGCCTGGATGATGCGGCGGGTGTTGCGAAGGTCGAGAAGCGTCGTCGGCTCGTCGAGCACGAGAAGGTCGGGCTCCGTGACGAGCACACCGGCCAGCGCCACCATCTGCCGCTCGCCGCCGGACAGCTCGTGGACGAGCCGGTCCTCGAACCCGCCGAGCCCATGCCGGTCGAGGATCGCGGCGACGCGCGCGGCGATCTCGGCCTTCGGCACCTTGCGCGCCTTGAGGCCGAAGGCGACGTCCTCACCGACGGTCGGGTAGACGATCTGGTTGTCGGGGTTCTGGAACACGAAGCCGATGCGCCGGCGCACCGCCTTGCCGTCCGCGCTCGTGTCGAGACCTGCGACCCGCACATGGCCCTCGCTCGGCAGCAGCAGGCCGTTGAGGAGCCGTGCAAAGCTCGACTTGCCCGACCCGTTGGCGCCGATCACGCCGATGCGTCGCTCCGGCAGGGCGAGATCGAGGCGATCGAGCACGAGCGCCTCGCCGCGCCGCAGCGAGACGGCTTCGAGTTCGATCATCGCCGGCAGGGCGGTCAGCGGCGCGCGGTGGCCGCGCGGCCGGCGCCGATGAGCGGATAGGCGCGCTTCACCGCGACGATGACGGCGGCGGCAACGCCCGCCTTGATCAGGTCGCCGGGCACGAAGGCCAAGGCCGAGGCTGCGAAGGCCGGCAGGAGCGGAGTGCCCGACATCGCGGCATACCAGGGCACGCCGATGAGATAGATGATGCCGATGCCGCCGAACACGGTGATTGCGAAGGCTGAGACGAAGTTGAGGCGCGTCCAGAAGCGCTCCGTCAGCCAGCCGATCACGACGGCGGCGGCGACCCAGCCATAGATGAAGCCCGACCACGGTCCGACGAAGGGCGCGAGACCACCGCGCCCGCCGGAGAGAAGCGGCAGGCCGATGGCGACGAGCACGAGAAAAAGCAGCATCGCCAGTCCGCCGCGCCGCGCGCCGAGAACGCCGCCCATCAGCATGGGGCCGAGCGACTGCGCGGTGATGGGAATGGCGATCGCCGGGATCATCAGCGGCGGGAAGGCGCCGAGCACCGCCATGAGGGCGGCGAAGAGGGCGATGAGGACGATGTCGCGGGTGCTCATGGGATCTCCGGCGTCGGCGCGGCGCTTTGCGGCTGCGGCATCTCGGCTCATAGTCTGTTCGACCCGGCCGGTCGAGACGTCAGATCGCGGTGCGGATGGCTTCCTCGAGGTAATGGGCGCGCATGCGCTTCGTTAGCTCGCCCGGGCGCCCCGTCCCGATACCCGTCCCGTCGATCGCGACGACCGGCGTCACGAAGGCCCCGGCCGAGGTGATGAAGGCCTCGCGCGCGGTCTTCGCCTCGTCCACGGTGAAGGCGCGCTCCTCGACCCGCAGGCCCGCCTCCGCCGCCGTGCGCAGGACGGCCGCGCGGGTGATGCCGTGCAGGATCGCGTTCGACAGGGAGCGCGTGACGATCGCGTCGTCCTGCGTGACGATATAGGCGTTGTTCGAGGTGCCTTCGGTGACGAAGCCGTCCTCCACCATCCAGGCATCGTCCATGCCCTGGCGCCGCGCCTCCATCTTCGCCATCGACGGATAGAGCAGCTGGATCGTCTTGATGTCGCGGCGTGCCCAGCGCAGGTCCGGCACCGTTGCCACCTTGAGGCCGCGTTCGACCTCGGGCGTCTCGATCGACTTGCGGCTCTGTGTGAAGAGGACGAAGGACGGCGCGGTGTCCTCGGGAGGAAAGGCGAAGTCCCGGTCGGCCTCGCCGCGCGTCACCATCATGTAGACATGGCCGAGATCGATGGCGTTGCGGGCGACGAGTTCGCGATGCAGGTCGAGGATGGCCCCGTCCTCCATCGGCGAGGCCAGACGAAGCTCGGCGAGCGAGCGGCGAAGGCGCGTCAGGTGCGCCGCGAAATCGAGCAGCTTGCCGCCGATCACCGCCGTCACCTCGTAGACCCCGTCGGCGAAGAGGAAGCCCCGGTCGAAGACGGAGACCTTGGCCTCGGCCTCGGGAACGAAGGCGCCGTTGACGTAGACGATGCGGCTCATGGGGGCTCCGACGGGCAGGCAGGTGGTGAGAGGACGGAGGCCGGCGACCTCGCGTGGCCCGCTTCTAGCGGGTTGCGGCGTCGGCCGAAAGCCGCCGCCCGCTCCGCCACGGGCCCCGAAGGAAGGCGCGTTTGCGCGGCAGGGCTGCGGTTCGCGGTTGCCGAGGCCCCGTTTCTCCCGCTAGGTCTGATCCGTCAAAATTTGCCGCGCCCGCCGGGCGGGTCCTGCGGCCGTTGGGGAGGACGTGCGTTCGCATGGGTCATTATCTCGGGCTCGATCTCGGAACCTCGTCGCTCAAGGCGCTGGTGATCGACGAGAACCAGACGCCGCTCGCGACGGCGACGGTTCCCCTGACGGTCGAGCGGCCGCATTTCGGATGGTCCGAGCAGGATCCGGCGTCCTGGCTCACGGCCTGCGATGACGTCGTCGCCAAGCTGCGCGCCGAGCATCCCGGCGTCGTCGAGGCGGTGGTCGGCATCGGCCTTTCCGGCCATATGCACGGCGCGACGATCCTCGGCGCCGACGACGCGGTGCTGCGGCCTTGCATCCTCTGGAACGACACGCGCTCGCACGAGGAGGCCGCCGAACTCGACGACGACGAGGCGCGCGCCATCACCGGCAACATCGTCTTCCCCGGCTTCACGGCGCCCAAGCTCCTCTGGGTCGCCCGTAACGAACCGCAGATCTTCGAAAAGGTGCGCCGCGTCCTCCTGCCGAAGGACTATCTGCGGCTCTGGCTCACCGGCGAATCCGTCTCCGAGATGTCGGATGCGGCCGGCACGTCCTGGCTCGACACCGGCGCGCGCGACTGGTCCGACACGATGCTGGAGCGCACCGGCCTGAGCGTCGAACAGATGCCGCGCCTCGTGGAAGGCACCGAGGTCAGCGGCACGCTGCGGTCCGAGATCGCCGCGCGCTGGGGCTTGGCAGCCGGCGTCGTGGTGGCGGGCGGCGGCGGCGACAACGCGGCCTCGGCCTGCGGCGTCGGCGTGACGCGGCCCGGCACCGGCTTCCTGTCGCTCGGCACGTCCGGCGTGCTCTTCACTGCCAGCGCCGGCTACGATCCGGTGCCCGAGACGGCGCTGCATACGTTCTGCCATGCGATTCCCGGCCTGTGGCACCAGATGGGCGTGACGCTTTCGGCCGCCGGCTCGATCGAATGGCTGTCGCAGGTGCTGAAGGAAAAGCCGGGCGAGCTGACCGCCGCCGCCGGCACGCAGCTGCGCCGTCCCGGCCGCCTCCTGTTCCTGCCCTACCTCTCGGGCGAACGCACCCCGCACAACGATTCGGCGGTGCGCGGCGCCTTCGTCGGACTGGAGGCGGATACGACGCGCGAGGACATGACGCGCGCAGTGATGGAGGGCGTTGCCTTCTCGATCCGCGACTGCCTCGACGCCGCGCCGAACGCCTCCTGGGTGCGCCAGCTCATCGCGGTCGGCGCGGGCTCGCGCTCCGAGCTCTGGCTGAAGATGATGGCGAGCGTGTTGGAGACGCCGGTGGCTTTGCCGGCGGCCGGCGATTTCGGTGCCGCCTTCGGTGCCGCGCGCCTCGGTCTTTGCGCGGCCACCGGTGCCGATCCCGCCAGCGTGATGACCGACCCGCCGGTCTCGGCGCGCTACGAGCCGGAAACCGCGATGCTCGAAGCTTATGCGGAAGCGCACCAGCGCTATCAGGCGCTCTATCCCGCGCTGAAGGAAGCCGCGCGCCGCAAGTAGCGGTCTGCAGCGAGGCGCGACATCGGCGGTGCGGCTGGCGCGTTGCCGATGTCGCTGCAGGGGAACGGGGCACCGGTCTGCCTCGCTCCGAAGCCCATCAGCCAATACGAACACATGGAAAAGCCCCGGTCGATCGCTCGGCCGGGGCTTTTCCATGAGACGTGCCGCGCGACCCGGAGGGCGCGCGGCGAAGAGGATCGAACCTTACTTGGCTTCGGCGGTCAGGTAGTCGTACTTACCGTTCTTCCATTCGTAGATCACGTAGCCCGGCAGGGTCACGTCGCCCTTGGCGTCAAACTTCAGGTCGCCGATCACGGTCGGGATCGACTCGCTGTCGAGTGTCTTGACGACGGCGTCGTACTCGGTCGAGCCGGCCTTCTTGACGGCTTCCGCCCAGGTCTGGATCGCGGCGTACGTGTAGAGGACGTAGCCCTCGGCCGTCTTGCCCTGCTTTTCGAGCTCGGCGACGATCGGCGCGGCCTGCGGGTTCTTGCGCGGGTCCGGCGAGAAGGTCATGAGCGTGCCTTCGCCAGCATCGCCGGTAATTGCCCAGTATTCGTCGGTGACGATCGCGTCGCCCGACATGACCACGGCCGCGAGGCCCTGTTCCTTAGCCTGACGGGCGATGAGGCCGGCTTCCGTCTGGTAGCCGCCGATGTAGATCAGCTTGATGTCGGCCTGCTTCATCTTGGTGATGAGCGAGGAGAAGTCCTTTTCGCCGACCGTATAGGACTCGGCGAGAGCGGGCTTCTTGCCGGCCGCTTCCATGAACTTCACGGTCTGGTCTGCGAGGCCCTTGCCGTAGGCCGACTTGTCATCGAGCACGGCGACGGCGCCGTCCTTGAACTTCTCGGCGATGTAGTTGCCGGCGACTTCGCCCTGCTGGTCGTCACGGCCGCAGACGCGGTAGATGCCGGGGCCGGGGCGCTTGTCGGTGAAGTCCGGGTTCGTCGAGGCCGGGGAGATCTCGATGATGCCTTCTTCCGAGTAGACCTGGCTGGCCGGGATCGAGGAGCCCGAGCAGAAGTGGCCGGCCACGAAGGAGACGCCCTGCGAGGCGAACTGGTTGGCCACGGCCACCGCCTGCTTGGGGTCGCAGGCATCGTCGCCGATGGAAAGCTTGAGCATCTCGCCGTTGACGCCGCCGGCCTTGTTGATGTCGGCCACGGCCTGCTCGGCGCCGATGCGCAGCTGCTCGCCGAAGGAGGCGTTCTGCCCCGTCATCGGGCCGGCGACGCCGATCGTGATGTCGGCGAAGGCCGCGCCCGAGAGCAGGAGATTGAAGGCCACACCGGCCAGAAGCGCTTTTTTCATCTTGGACTTTCCCATTGAACCGAAGCGACGAAGCGACCATCCCGCCTTGACGGGATTCTCTGCTACTTCGAGGCGATTAAAGACAGCTTCCGGCCTCGTGGGAAGGGTGTTCCCCATCAAAGCGCATGTTTTTGCCTGATATTTTCGACATCAGGCTTTGTGCCCAGCATTTGGGCGCAGGAACCCGTATTGCCGGGAGACCTGCTGCGAGCGCGTCGCGAGACGGCCCACCACCGCCACCCCGAACAGGATGACGAAATCGACGAGCCCGTAGTGCAGGGCGGTCGGGAGCGTCGACACCGGCAGGAAGAACGAGCCGTTGAAGAGCGAGAAGTGCAGGAAGCGGATCGCGACGGTGAGGAGCAGGGTGTAGAGCACCATCAGCCCCCAGCCGCTCCAGCCGAGCGCGGTGGCGCGGCCGACGGCATAGGCGAGCGCCCCGCCGATCACCAGCGTGACCACGAGGAACTCGACCCACGAGACTTCCCAGAGAAGGGCCATATCGGGCGTCATCAGTGGTGCCCTCCTTCGAGATAGGCGCTGCGCACTTCCTCGCGCGACAGGAGATCGCGCCCCGTGCCGCTCATCGTGATGCGACCGTTGACCATGACGTAGCCGCGATGGGCGAGACGCAGTGCGTGGAAGGCGTTCTGCTCGACGAGGAAGACCGTCAGGCCCTCCGTGCGGTTGAGCTCGCGGATCACCTCGAAGATCTGCTTCACGATGATCGGCGCGAGGCCGAGCGAGGGCTCGTCGAGGAGCAGAAGCTTCGGCCGGCCCATCAGGGCGCGGGCGATCGCCAGCATCTGCTGCTCGCCGCCCGACAGCGTGCCGCCGCGCTGCGAGGCGCGCTCCTTGAGGCGCGGAAAGAGATCGAAGACGCGGCGAAGATCCTGGTCGAAGTGCTCCTGCCCGACGAGCGTCGTGCCCATCTGCAGGTTTTCGAGGACCGTCATCCGACCGAAGATGCGCCGGCCCTCGGGTGACTGCGCGATCTGGCGCGTCATGATCGAGTGGGTCGGCAGCTGCGCGATGTCCTCGCCGCGGAAGAGGATCTGCCCGGCGCGGGCGCGCGGGTTGCCGCAGATCGTCATCATCAGCGTCGACTTGCCGGCGCCGTTGGCGCCGATCAGCGTGACGATTTCGCCCTCATAGACGTCCATGTCGACGCCCTTGAGCGCCTGGATCTTGCCGTAGAAGGTCTCGACGCCGCGGATCTGGAGCAGCGGCTGGGCGGCGGTGGTGCCGGCGGCCACCGGCGGGTGCGCGGTGACGGTGCTCATGCGGGCGTTCCCCCGTTGGTGGTTGCGGGATCGACATGGGCCTGCGCGATCGCGCCGTCGACGTCGCCTTGATCGAGCTTGGCTTCGACGGCTTCGACCTCCTCGTCGTCGACACCGAGATAGGCGGCGATGACGCGAGGGTCGGACTTCACCTGCGCGGCGTTGCCGTCCGAGATCTTCTTGCCGTAGTCGAGCACGACGATGTGGTCGGAAATCTCCATGACGACGCCCATGTCGTGCTCGATGAGCAGGATCGAGGTGTCGAACTCATCGCGCACCGAGCGCAGCAGCTCGTTCAATTCGGACGATTCACGCGGGTTGAGGCCGGCCGCCGGCTCGTCGAGACAGAGGAGCACGGGGTCGGTGCACATGGCGCGGGCGATCTCCAGACGGCGCTGGTCGCCGTAGGAGAGATCGGCCGCCGGGTCGTCGGCGCGGTCGAGAAGCGCGGTGCGGCGCAGCCAGTCCACCGCGCGGTCCTGCGCGGCTTCCTTGGCGCGGCGATAGCCTGGCAGGCCCAGGAGCCCGCCGATGGTGAAGCCGGACGCCGCCATCAGCTTGTTGTGCTGCGCGACGAGAAGGTTCTCGAACACCGTCATGCCGCCGAAGAGGCGGATGTTCTGGAAGGTGCGCGCGACGCCCGCGACTTCGGTGATCTTGAAGTCGCTCATGCGCTCGAGCAGGAACAGCTCGCCGCCATCGGCCTTGAGGCTCTGGCCGCCGGACTTCGTCAGCGCGTCGACGGTGGCGTCGCCGATGCCGCGCCCGCGGCGCAGCGAGATGCGCCCTTCGGTCGGCTTGTAGAAGCCGGTGACGCAGTTGAAGACCGTGGTCTTGCCGGCGCCGTTCGGCCCGATGAGCGCGGTGATGTCGCCGCGCCCGACCGAGAAGGACAGGTCGTTGATCGCGGTCAGCCCGCCGAAGCGCATCGTCAGATGCTCGACGGTGAGAACGGGATCCTGCATCCAGCGACCGGGCAGGGGGGAGGCGATGGGCGTCGGGGGGAGGGAGGTGGCGGCCATGATCAGTGTCCCTCGCCCTGCGCGACCATGTCGGCGCCGATGGACTTGCGCTCCTTGTAGACGGCGGATGGCTGGCGCGACGACACGAGGCCGCGCGGCTTCCACACCATGATCGCCACCATCGCTACGCCGAAGAACACCATGCGGTAGCGGCTCGGGTCGAACTCGGCGCCGAAGATGTCCTGGATGAAGGTCAGGTTTCGCATCAGCTCGATACCGCCGATCATCACCAGCGAAGCGAAGACGACGCCGAGCTGCGAGCCGAGGCCGCCGAGAACCACGATGGCGAGGATGATCGCCGATTCGAGGAAGGTGAAGCTTTCCGGCGAGATGAAGCCCTGGCGGGTGGCGAAGAACGACCCGGCGAACCCGCCGAACATGGCACCGGTGGCAAACGCCGTCAGCTTGACGTTGGTCGTGTTGATGCCGAGCGCACGGCAGGCGATCTCGTCCTCGCGCAAGGCCTCCCAGGCGCGGCCGACCGGCATGCGGCGCATGCGGATGGTCACGAAGTTGGTCAACAGAGCGAGCGCCAGGATGATGTAGTAGAGGAAGATGAAGCGGTGAATACCGTCGTAGGGAATGTTGAAGTAGGCCGAGAACGAGCCTTCGCCGCGACCGAAGTCGAGGCCGAACAGCGTCGGGCGGGGAATGCCGAGAAGGCCGTTCGGGCCGCCGGTGAACTCCGACCAGTTGAGGAGGACGACGCGGATGATCTCGCCGAAGGCGAGCGTCACGATGGCAAGATAGTCACCGCGCAGGCGCAGCACCGGAAAACCGAGGATGACGCCCCAGGCGGCGGCGAAGAGGCCGGCCATCGGCAGGCAGACCCAGAAGCCGAGCTCGAAGTTGATCGCGAGCAGCGCGAAGGAATACGCGCCGACCGCGTAGAAGGCGACGTAGCCGAGATCGAGGAGGCCGGCGAGGCCGACCACGATGTTGAGACCCCAGCCGAGCATCACGTAGGTTAGGATCAGGATCGATAGATCGATCAGGTAGCGGTCGCTCGACGGAAACAGCGCGCGGATGAGGAAGGGCAGGGTCAGCGCCACGAGCATCATGGCGATGCCGAGGATGCGACCTGCCGAGAACCGGCCGGGTGCCTTCACCGACTTTACGGTCTTCGATCGCGACGACGACGCGCCCTTTCGCTGGAACAGCGCGAGGCTGAGCACGAACCGAACCGCGAAGGCGATCGCGATCAGGGTGAACCACAGTTCCCAGCGAGCATAGATGATGAGGCCGCCGGGCGCGATGTCGGAGCGAACGGCGACGAAGAAGAGGGTCAGCGCCGCGACGATGCCCGCCGTGATCCCTGCTTCGCGGAAGGCCTTGGCGACGCTGATCGTCGTCTCGGGCTCGGGCGTGAAAGGGGGCTCGCCCCGAGCGGCATCGCGCTGGCGCTCGGCTTCGATCTCGGCGTTTTCCGGCGAGGCGGAGGAGGATGAAAGGTTCGACATGGGGCTCAGACCTTCTCGACTTCCGGCCGGCCGAGAAGGCCGGAGGGCAGGAAGATCAACGTGATCGCGAGGATCGAGAACGCCGCGACGTCCTTGTACTCGACGGAGAAGTAGCCCGACCAGAAGGTCTCGATGAGGCCGATCGTCAGGCCGCCGAGCATCGCACCGGGCAGCGACCCGATACCGCCGAGAACGGCGGCGGTGAAGGCTTTCACGCCGGCGAGGAAGCCGATGTAGAAGTCGATCACGCCGTAATAGAGAAGGTACATCGTGCCAGCGACGGCGGCGAGCGAAGCGCCCATGACGAAGGTCAGCGAGATCGTGCGATCGACGTTGACGCCGAGCAGCGAAGCCATCTTGGCGTCCTGCTCGCAGGCGCGCTGCTGACGTCCGAGCGGGGTCTTCGAAATCAGCGCCGAGAAGGCGAACATCAGGACGAAGGTCGTTACGATGATGGTGATCTGCATGTAGGAGATCTGCACGTTGCTGTTGATCGCGATCGAGCCCTGGATCTGCGAGGCCAGCGGCTTGACGCGAGCACCCTGCGCGACCTGCACGAAGTTCTGCAGGAAGATCGACATGCCGATGGCGGTGATCAACGGCGCCAGCCGGAACGAACCGCGCAGCGGACGATAGGCGATGCGCTCGATCGACCAGCCCCAGAGGGCGGTGAACAGCATGGCGATCACGACCATCAGCAGCAGCACGATCGGCAGGAAGGTGATGCCCGCGGCGGCAAGGATGAGGAAGACGGTGAGGGCGATGAAGGAACCCAGCATGAACACCTCGCCATGGGCGAAGTTGATCATGCCGATGATGCCGTAGACCATCGTATAGCCGATCGCGATCAGGCCGTAGATCGAGCCCAAAGTGATGCCGTTGATCAGCTGCTGCAGGAAATAATCCATGAAACGCCTTTGTTTCGAAAGGACCCTGACGGACGGCGGAGGCGGCACGAGGCACGGTCTTTCGCATCGCGAACAGGCATGCGGAATTTCTTAGCAACCGCTTCACGCTTCGCCAATGCCCGTCGAAGGTGCAAAGCGTGGATAAGCCGTGTCGCTGCCACCCTTTCGACGCGAACCGGGTGCAGCTGCGACCATCCGCGCCCCAAAGCGGAGCGCGTTCGTCCGCTTTCCTTTGTGCTGGAATCGTTCTAAACAGGGTGAACGAGCGACGGCCGAGCCCTTGAGCGGCAGGCCTCGTGGAGGAGATCGACCGCGATGCGCCTGACCCGCCAGACCAACTACGCCATCCGCATCCTGATGTACTGCACGGCCAATCCGGACCGGCTGAGCCGCGTCGGCGACATCGCCGCGGCCAACAATGTCTCCGAGCTTTTCCTGTTCAAGATCCTGCAGCCGCTCGTCGAGGCCGGGATGGTGCAGACGGTGCGGGGTCGCAACGGCGGAGTGCGGCTCGGCAAGCCCGCCGACACGATCACGCTACGCGCCGTGGTCGAGGTGACCGAAGAGAGCTTCGCGATGGCCGAATGCTTTGAGACGGGTGCGGTCGATTGCCCGCTCATCGACAGCTGCGCCCTGAACGCCGCCTTGCACGCCGCGCTCGACGCCTTCCTGACGACGCTCGGCGGCTACACGATCGAGAGCCTCGTGAACTCCAGCGGCTCGATCCATGCCAAGCTGGGGTTGGGAACCCCGCTTGCCGCCGTGGCCGTGCCCGCCGCGGCGCTGGCCGCCGTCAACTGATCAGCCGAGCATGCGTTCGATGAGCTGGATCTGCCGGGGCAGGCAGACCCGCTTGAGATCGTAGCCCTCCACGACGGTTCGCCGCGCCGCGCGGCGCATCTCGCGGTATAGCTCGGGACGGCGCAACGCTTCGGTGACGGTCTCGGCGATCTCCCTGGGATCGAAGAAGTCCACGAGCAGCCCGTTCTCGCCATGGCGCACGACCTCTTCGACCGGCGGCGTGCGCGAGCCGATGAGCAGGCACTCGCTCGCCATCGACTCCAGCATCGACCAGGACAGAACGAACGGATAGGTCAGGTAGACATGCGCGTCTGACACCTGCAGCAGCTGCTTGAAGACATCGTAGTCCAGCTTGCCCACGAAATGGACGCGAGATTCGTCGACCGGGTTTTCCTTCAACGCGCGGGCCTTATAGCTCTCGCCCTCCGGCAGCCGCGAGCCGTAGCTGACGCCGTCGCCGCCGACGATCACGATATGCGCGGTCGGGTTGGCCTCGAGGATACGCCCCACCGCTCGCATGAAGACGTGGAAGCCGCGATAGGGCTCCAGGTTGCGCGCGACATAGGTGACGAGCGGCACGGACCCGTCGAAGGTCAGCCCGTGACCGAGCGTGACGCGCGGGTTGTTCGCGGGGGTGACCAGATCGGTGTCGACGCCGTCGTGGATGATCTCGACCTTCGGCTGGAAGATCGCGGGAATGCGGCTGTGCTGCCAGGCGGTCGGCGATAGGCCGACATCCGTCGCCTCGAGGCAGGAGAGGATCATCTGGTTGCGGATGCGCAGCTGGAAGCGCAGTTCGGGATTGCTCGGAAATTCCGGGTCGAAGCCGACATCGGCGCCCACCGCGCTGTAGAAGAACTCGATGTAGCTCAGCAGCGGAACGTCGGGGAAGACGTCCTTGACGAACTGCGTCTCGCCCCAGCCGCTATGGCCGATGATCACGTCCGGCCGGATGTTCTCCTTCTGCATCTGCAGCAGAAGGCGGGCGACGCCTTGGCCGTGCAGCACCGCGTCTTCGAGTGTGCGCAGATAGAGATGGGTTTCCGGGTTGGGCTTGCGATGCGGCGTGTATTCCACCAGCCGCACGTTCGACAGGCGGTTCTGGGTCGGCTTGGTGATGAAGAAGATGCGGTTTTCGGCCGAGAGCGCCCGGCACAGATGCAGGAACTGGCCGGGGAAATTCTGGTGGACGAAAAGAAGCGTCTTGTTCCGGATCATACGAAAGCCTGTCTCCAGCGCGGGGAGGGGCGCCGGCGACGAACAGGGCTGCGCCGACATGAAAGGGGCGCCGCTCGCCTGACGGTGAGCCGCGCCCTGGGTCGAATCATCGATGCCTCGAAGATTACTCTTCGCGGAAGGCACGGTCCATCGAACTGCTGATCGGCGACAGGATGTAGTCCAGCGCCGTGCGGGTACCCGTCGGCACGATCACCTCGGCGGGCATGCCGGGATAGAGCCTGACGTCGCCGGCCATGTGCGCCAGCGACTTCGGGTCGACCTCGACATCCGCGGTGAAATACGCGGTGCCGTTTTCCATCGTCAGCCGGTCCGGCGAAACGCGCAGGATCTTGCCCTCGGCCGACGGCGTCGTGTGCTGGTTGTAGGCGGTGAGCTTCACCTGCGCGGCCATGTTCGGCTTGATCTTGGCGATGTCCTGCGGGTTGATCATCGCCTCGATGATGAGGTGCGTGTCGTCCGGCACGATGTCGAGGATGCGCTCGCCGGCGCCCACGACGCCGCCATCGGTGAACTGCGTCAGGCCGATCACGGTGCCGGTGGCCGGCGCGTGGACGTCGGTCAGCGCCAGGGTCGCGCGGGCCGACTGCAACCGCGGAACGATGTTGGCCATCTCGGACTGGACGGTGCCGATGCCCTCGTTCGCCTCGGTCAGGCGATCCTGCCGTAGCCGGTTGATCTGCATCTGTGCCTCGCCCTGCGTCTCGCGGGCCTCGGCGATCTGCGACTTGAGGCTGCCGGTCTGCCCGCCGAGATCGACGGAGGCACGCTCGAGCGCCAGGACCTGCGTCTTCGGCGCCAGTCCCTTCTTCAGGAGCGAGGCGACACCGGCCTTCTCCTCCTCGATCAGCTCCTGCTGGCGATTGATCGAGGCGATCTGCACCTCGTAGCCGCCGATGCGGGTGTTGAGCTGCTGGACGCGCTGCTCGAGAATGCCGACCTGCGTCGTCAGCGACTGGCGACGCGTGTCGAAGAGCGTCGTCTGGTCGGCGATGAGCTGGGCGATTCCCGGATCGTCGCGGCGCTCCAGCACCTCGGGCGGGAAGGTGATCGCCGGCTCGTCCTTCGCTTCCGCCGTGAAGCGGGCGCGCCGGGCGAGGAGGTTCATCAGCTGGTTGTCGTAGACCTCGTAGGCCGAGCGCGCCTGCACGTCGTCCATGCGCATGAGCACGTCGCCGGCCTCGACGCGCTGCCCGTCGCGCACCAGCACCTGCTTGACGATGCCGCCGTCGCGGTTCTTCACGACCTTGCGGCTGTCCTCGACCTTCACGACGCCGGTCGCCAGAACGGCGCCGCTCAGCGGCGCGAAGGCCGCCCAGGTGCCGAGGCCGACGATGAAGACGCCGACGATCACCGAGCCCGCGATGATCGGCTTGCGAAGACCAAACTCGAAATCGCCGTCCGCGTCGCGGGCGGTCGGTGGCTTGGCCTTGACGAGCGCGGTCTCCGGCGCGCCCTCGGAGGGTTCGGCAGGTTCGGGCTTCTTGCGGAAGGCGATCACGGACATGTCGGGTCTCTTTCTCGGCGAGGTCAGGACGAGGCCGGGAGCGCCTTGGCCTCGGCGCGGGCTTCGACGGCGGCCTGCGGCTGAGGCGCGGGGTTGGGCGCGGGGGCCACGACCTTCGCCAGCACCTCGTCGCGCGGGCCGAAGCGCTCCACCATCCCGTCGCGCAGCAGCAGGATCTTGTTCGAATAGTTGAGGGCCGACATGCGGTGCGAGATCACCACCACGGTCGAGCCCATGCGCCGCAGGTTGACGATCGCCGCCAGCAGCGCCTGCTCGCCTTCCGAGTCCAGCGATGCGTTCGGCTCGTCGAGCACCACGAAGGACGGCTTGCCGTAGACGGCGCGCGCGAGCGCCACGCGCTGGCGCTGGCCGACCGACAGCATGGCGCCGCCCTCGCCGAGTTCGGTGTCATAGCCGTCGGGCAGGCGCAGGATGAGGTCGTGGACGCCCGTCATCTTCGTGGCTTCCAGCACGGCGGCATCGTCGGGCTCGGGCGCGAAGCGGGCGATGTTCTCGCGCACGGTGCCGGAGAACAGCTCCACGTCCTGCGGCAGATAGCCGAGATGGCGGCCGATATGATCGCGGCCCCAGGAGTGCATCTCCGCGCCGTCGAGGCGCACGGAGCCGGAGGAAGGCCGCTGCACGCCGATCAGCAGCCGCGCCAGCGACGACTTGCCGGCGCCGCTCGGCCCGATCAGGCCGAGACAGTCGCCCGGCTCCAGCGCAAAGGCGACGTTCTTGAGCAGGGCCTTGTTGGTGCCGGGGAAGGCGTAGAAGCAGCCCTCGACCAGGAGCCTGCCGGCGGGGCGGGGCAGTTCCATGCCGCGCTCGGCGGCGGGAAATTCGAGCAGCAGGGCGTTGAGCCGTTCGAAGCTCTGGCGCGTGCCGACGATGGTGCTCCAGGAGCCGACGGCGCGCTGGACCGGGGCCAGAGCCTTCGACACCAGCATGACGGCGGCGAACATGATGCCGGGGCCGGCGAGGCCCTCGATCACGAGGAGGGCGCCGCCCGCGAGCATGGCGACCTGGAGGAAATTGTTGAGGAAGCGGATCGCCGCCTGAACGGTGCCGCCGCGCTCGGAGGCCTGTTCCTGCGCGCCCAGCATGGCGAGGCGGTCGCGGTTCCAGCGGTTGGTCAGGCCGGGCAGCATGCCCATGGCGTAGATGACCTCGGCGTTGCGCAGGCCCGAATCGGTGGCGGCGTAGGAGCGCTGGCCGGCGATGTTGGCCTCCTTCAGCGCCGGCTTGGTCACGTATTCGTTGAGGAGGGCGAGGCCGAACAGGAGGATCGCGCCGACCGTCGCGGCGAGGCCGAGCCGCCAGTCGATCATGCTGATGACGATGAGGAAGATCGGAGCCCAGGGGGCGTCGAGGATGGTGTTGGTGACGTTGCCGGCAAGGCCCTGGCGGAACGTGTCGAGATCGCGCAGCGCGGAGGCGCGGGCGGGGCGCCCGGCGCGCAGGCCCGCATTGACCACGGCGTCGAGGAGACGGGGCGCCATCTTGCGGTCCAGCATCGTGCCGATGCGGATCAGGATGCGGCCGCGCAGCTCTTCGAGGGCGATCATGACCAGGAAGGCCATGATGACGGCGATGGAGAGAAAGAGGAGGGTCGCCTCGGACTGCGAGGTGATGACGCGGCTGTAGACCTGCGTCATGTAGAGGGGCATCGCGAGGAAGAGGAGGTTCGATCCGAAGGAGAACAGCGCGGCGAAGGCCATGGGCTTGGCGCCAGCGCGGATCGCATCGCGCATTTCCGGCGCGAGGGTAACGTTCATCTGCATGGATCGCCTTTGCGAACGGACGCTGCGGAACATGACGGCGCCCGCACGCTCGAACCGCTCACACCAGCCAAACACGGCTTCTTGAGGGCAAATGCGGCTGAGACGGGGGCTGCCAGGGCCCGACCATACAGGCAAAGCCGGGCTTTTCCTATGTCCCGGCCCGCGTCAATCGCGTTTCCACCGGGCAAAAGCGGCATGCGCGAGAGCGCCGGCCCGGCGGAACGCGCGGCGAAGGCGGCGGATGGGGACGCTTCTCCTGCCGCGCCCGTGTCGGACTGGACTGGGCGGGGCGGGGCCGAGGGGCGGGCGCGGGGGAGACGGCGCCCGGGCGCCGCGTCAGGCGGCCTTGTCGGCGCGAGCCCAGAGGTCGAACTGCTCGCCCTTCGACACCGTGACCTTGGCGAAGCCGGCGCGATGGAGGCGCTGGCCGAGGGTCGTGCCGGTGTAGCCCGTGCGATGGGCCATGAAATGGTTGCCGCGTGCGATGGACGGGCGGTAGCCGTAGAGAATGTCGAGCGGGGTGATGGGGCCGGCGGGCGCGGTATAGGCGGCCTCCTCCAGCTTGCCATCGGCCAGAAGCTGCCCGATCGACTGGAGATCGGGACAGGTGATCACGGCGAAGCCGCCGGGCTTCAGCACGCGCAGGAACTCGGCGAAGGCGAGGGGCACCTCGTGGTCGTAGAGATGCTCGACATTGTGCGAGGAATAGAGCGCATCCATCGACCCGCTCTCGACGGCGCTCATGTCCGTCATGGTGCCGATGATGTCGGGCTGCACGCTCGGATCGATGTCGAACCGGATTTCACGCCAGTCGGACTGACGGAAGAAGTCGGGGAGCTTTTTGGGGTTCGGCGCGCCGCAACCGACGTGAAGGCAGGCTTTCTCGACTGTCGACACATTTGTCAAAAGGGCATTCCTCGCAACAACCTCATTCAACAAGGAAAAGAAAAAGGGCGGCTTGCGCCGCCCTTTCCCATCTTAGTGGCCAGCCTGATTAGGCAATCGTCAGATCGCCGGCAGTGATAGTGCCCGCGGCGCCCGAGAAGCCTGTGAGCTTGACCAGCACGTCGTTGGCAGTGATGCCATCAGTGCCATCGGAGATGAACACGTAGGTGTCACCGGCGTTCACGAAGAACGCAGCTTCACCAGCCGTGTTGCCACCGATGGTGATCGCAGCGGAAACGGCGCTCAGCTGTTGAGCAACGGTGGTATCCGCAGCGTTGAACGTGGCCAGACCATTGGCCGCGATCGAAGCCGTCCCAGCCGCAGCGGTAGAGCCACCTGCCTGGAAGGTAATAGCCGTGGCAAAGTCAATCACATCGCTTGTCGCAGCGGTGTTGAAGTCGGTGATCGTGTCGAAGTTTGTTGCCGACGGCGTACCCGTATCGCCAGCCGCGAACCGGAACACGTCCGCACCTGCACCACCGGTGAGGATATCAGCGCCGGTACCGCCAACGATCGTGTCCACGCCAGTCCCACCGACGATGCTGTCGTTACCAGCGCCACCCGTCAGAAGGTTAGCACCGTTTCCACCAATGATGGTGTCAGCCAGCGAACCACCAGTAATCGTATCGGCGCCAGCGCCACCAGTGACGCTGAAGCGACCGTCGGTCTCAGCAGCACCGTTGAAGTTCAGCGTCGTCGCGAGCGCGCCGTCAACCGTCAACGTCGTACCACTCGCCACGAGGCTATTAAGCGTCGTGATCGTCGTGGTGGCGGCACCGAGCGTGATGGTCTCGATACCCGAAACGTTGTTCAGGTCATCGCCAGCAGCCGTTGCGTCCGTGAACGTCAGCGTGTCGGTGCCTGCACCGCCGACGACCGTATCGGCCGAGGTGAGGGAGCCGGCAAACGTGAACGTGTCGTTACCAGCACCGCCGTCAAGCGACACGTTACCAGCTGCGACGGTGATACCGTCGTTGCCTTCGCCGCCGAAGATGGTGTCGTTGCCGCCGGTACCACCGCTCAGAACGTCATCACCCGCGTTGCCGAAGATAAGGTCGTTGCCAGCGCCACCGGTGATCTGGTCGATGCTGCCATCAACCGTATCAACGCCGCCGTTGCCACCATAGATGGTCGAGTTGCCGAGGAAACCAGCCAAGCTGATCGTGTCCGCACCTTCACCACCGTAGACGACCGCGCGGGCGTCTGCCGAGAACGCGAGACCAGCGTTGCCGAACGTGATGTTGTCGCCGCCCTGACCACCGTAAACAGTGTTCAGACCAGTGCCGTTGATCGTGATGACGTCAGCGCCACCGTTGCCGAACACGAGGTTGTTGCCAGCGCCGGTCACAGTGATGTTGTCGAGCAGATCTGTCGCGTCGACCGGACCCGTACCACCGTAGATCGTGTTGTTACCATTGCTGGTAACGTTGATCGCATCAGTCTCGGAGCCACCAAACACGAGGTTTGCAGCCGTACCGGCAGTCGCCGCAACCGTGATCGTGTCCGCGCCCACGCCACCGTAAACGGTGTTGCGGCCGTTGCCGTTGATCGTGATGCCGTCAGCGCCACCGTTGCCGAACACGAGGTTCGCGCCATCGCCGTTGACCGTGATCGTGTCAGCGCCATCAACGCTGTCGGTGCCGCTGATGCCGCCGTAAACGGTGTTGTTGCCAGAAGACGTAACGGCGATCACGTCGTTGCCGGTGACGTTCTCGCCACCGTAGACGAGGTTGCTACCAACCGCGCCTGCCGAGCCGACGGTGATGTTGTCAGCGCCCTGACCGCCGTAGACGGTGTTGTTGCCGTTGGTGTTGACGACGAGCACGTCGTTGCCGCCGTTGCCGGTTACAAGCGCGGTGCCGCCCGAGAGGCCGCCGCCGGCAGCGCCGGTCGAGTTGATCGTGATGTTGTCGTTGAGGTCGTTCGGATCAATAGCCGTACCGCCACCGAACACCGTGACCGTCTGACCCGTTACAGGGGCAAGGAAGATGTTGTCCGAACCAGCGCCACCGATGACCGAGTCGGAGCCACCGAGCGACGTGATGATGTCGTTACCGCCGTTGCCGAAAATCGTGTCGTTGCCGGTACCAGCAGTGATGACATCCGCGCCATCCACCGAGTCGGCATTCGAACGACCACCGAAGACGAGGTTGTTGCCGTTGCCAGCAGCGAGCGTGTCGCCGTCGACCGAACCAACGAGAATGTCGTTGAAGTTCGTGCCGTTGGTGGCGGCGCCCGAGGTGGCGAACAGGAACGAACCGCCGTCAGCGCCGACGATCGCGGCCGGACGAGCGGCGAGCGTCGCGTAGGTGGCGCCGGTCAGCGTGAGCGAGGCGCCCGAAGCGAGGGTGACGACGACGCCAGCGGCGGTGTCCTGGACGTTGCGGACCTGGGCGGGCGCAACGTTGAAGTTCAGCACGTCGACGGCCGGGTTGAAGGCGATCGTCTGCGACGCAGATCCGTCAAATGTAAAGGTAGCCATGTGTTCTCCTAGGAGCCCGAAAAGGACAGGATGCGAGCGTGCACACTGCGCACCCTCCTTGCGTCGATGCCATTACGCAAAGGCAATGAAATCTGCGTTGGAGGTATGCATACCGGTTGAGGAGGATGCAATATGGAAAATGTCCTTCACAACCCCCGGGAATCCGAGTGATGCGGCCCCGCCACAGCAGGACAGAAACGGTGGCGTCCCCTGCAGCGTGGGCGTAAGCGCCTGAAAATTGGGCGAATCTTCATCGTTGTCTTGGCGATGGCGAGCACCGAACAGGGCTCGTCGGCGGCAAACCCTGCAGGTTGCGGACATCTCGTAGTCGGACAACCCCTGAACGAATGGGTGCTGCCGGGATGCACCCGGAGAGGCAGGATGATGGGTTCCCATGCTGCGGGTGAGCGCATCGAAGGGCGGTGGCCCTGATTCCTGTGCTGCGCACACGGAGCCGCTGTCGCCGGTTCGGCATCCGCGACGGACGCTTGAGCGTCGTGTTCCCACGCGGATGGACGGTTCTTTTCGCTGTCGGCTTTCAGCCAACCGGACCGAGGGGGGTGAACGGTTCGTGCTCCGTCGTCGCCTCGAACCGTGACGATTTTCATCCTCCGCTTGCCGGCGGGCGCTCCGCCGGCAGATCTTTTCCTGCGGATCGATGGCCTCACACCCGTTCGAAGCGGCAGGCGGCAAGGAGGGCAATGCTCTAACGTTGGGGGTGGTCCCGGCGAAGCCGACGCTCAGGCGGACTTGAGCAGCGTCCGCCGCAAGGCGTCGTCGAAGTTGACCTTCGGGTTCCAGTCGAGCGTCGATCGCGCCAGGGCGATGTCGAGGATGTTGGCGTCGACATCGGACGTGCGTCCGTCCACCAGCTCACGCTCGAACCGCACGCCGAGCATGCTTTCGACCCTGTCGATGACGTCGATGATCCGGCGCCCTTCGCCGCTGCCGATGTTCAGCGTCCGGTTCGCCGCCTCCGCCCGGTGCATGGCGCGCTCGATGGCGTCCATCAGGTCGTCGATGTAGATGAAGTCGCGCACCGCCGCGCCGCCGCCGATGATGCGGATCGGCAGGCCCTGTTCGTGCCGCGAGACGAGGGCCGGGATCAGGCCCTGGCCCTTGCGGAACGTCTGGCCGGGCCCGAACGGGTTGGCGACGCGCAGGATCACATGCTCCATGCCGCTGAGGCGACCGTACATGGCGATGTATTGCTCGACCACGAGCTTGGTCATGCCGTGCGAGCTCAGCGGACGGGTCGGATGCGTCTCCGGGATCGGCAGCTGTTCGGGCTGTCCGTAGACCGTACCGCCGGACGACAGGAAGACGAGCCGCTCGACGCCGGCCGTGATGCAGCCCTGGACGAACTGCACCTGCGGGATGACGTTCTCGCGGATGTCGCTCAACGCATAGCGGTTCTCGAGGCCCGGGCTGGAGGTGCTGACGAGCTGCACGACGACGCGCAGGTCCTGCAGGCAGGACGCCATGGAGATGTCGTCGCCGAGATCGGCCTGAACGAGATCGACGCGCTCGCCCATCTCCTGCGCAAAGGCCGGATCGAAATGGCGCGACACCGCGCGGACCTTTTCCGCTCCTGCCGCCAACCGGCGCACGAGATGGCGGCCGATGAAGCCGTTGGCTCCGAAGATGCCGATCATCTGAAGCTAGGCCATCTGCCTGTCATCGGACGACACCAGGAATGTGCGTGGCTGCGATCCGCAAGCCCGCATGCTCGACAGCGAACGGGATCAGCCGCTCCAGAGCATGAAGAAGCGTCCCGTCGATGGGAAGAGGCTCGTCGGGATACTCGTTCCAATCGATGTCGAGGTCCCACAAGGGACGGAGTGCATCCGTTCTAGCCCAGAACATCGTTCCGATCGGGAAGGTGAAGTCGTCTACCAGCGGTGTGGCGATGCCCATGCGCGACGCGATATCCTCGGCAAAGGGTCTGTTCTGATCCCAGCCGACAAGGTGCGGATCTTCCGGAAAGACTAGGCCGATGCTTCGATCCTCGACCATTCGCCCAAGGACGGTGTCCATCATCGGATGGGTGGGCCCCAAAAGATGCTGCCAAAGGAAGTCACGCCACCGATCGCCGTATCCACCCTTGCCGCCGGCAATGTGCGTGCTGCGTTTACCGTGGACATGTCCGACGATATCGTAGTCTCGCGAGACCTGCGCGAACTCGGTGAGGAGGGGGCCGATGTCGCGGCCCTTGTTCGGTACGCACCTCACGTCCACCTCACCAAGCCGGTAGAGCTTCGTCGCCCGACGGATGAGTTCGACGCCCTCGTCATCGTTGGTCGTCAGGAAGAGATCGCATTTCGAGCGGTTGGGCACGAGACACTCAAGGAGTTCCAGCACCAGATCTGGATAGTGGAAGTGTCCGTGCAGGACCGTTCGCAAATCGTTCGGCGCTGCCGCCGGACGATCTTCTGGCGCGATGACGGCATGAGCCCACGCACCCGTCGGCCTGCCGCTTCGCAGGAATTCGACGAACGGATCCGCGTGGGCGTGCTCGGGATTACTGTGACGATAAAGGAGCGGATGAAAACCGGGTGCCGGCCTGCGCGGATGAACGCGCGATCTGCTCGTTCGATAGGCACCGGCGTTCTCCGCAAATGCCAGGTAATGAGCGAGGGCCTGAGCATCGGTCAGGTGAGCGAACGCTTCGCCCTTGTAGAACGCGGCGTCGAAGGCGCCTTGAGCGGACAAGTAATCAGCATCGTCCTTGCGGGCTCGTACGCGTTCGGCTGCCGCATGCCCCAGTTGGGCCAGGTTGGATACATAGGCGTCCATGTCGAACACCTGTTCGCCAAGCCGGCGGAGCGCCGTTCCTAGTTGCTGCCGTCTCTCCTCGTCGGTCGCAAGTTCCGCGACAAGCCGGCCGGCCGCGCTCGCATCCTGATGCGGCACGACCAATGTCGCCGTTGCCGGCTCCCGTTCGAGCAGGTCGGCGAAACCGCTTGCGCTCGCAAAGCAGACGACCGGCAGCCCTGCCAGCGACGCATCGATGGCGACGTTCGGCAGCGGATCGAGGCGTGACGTCAGAGTGAAGATGTCGGCCTGCGCGTAGACGGCGCCTAGGTCGGGCGTGGACGGGAAGATGTCCAGCACGTCGGTGAGTCCGGAAATCTCGATCTGCGCCTTCAGATAGGCCGAGTACTGGACGTCGACCTCCGGATCGTAGCCATGTCCGAACCAGACGAACCGAAACCCGCGATCCGGGGCAGCGCGCATTGCAGCCTCAGCCATGGAGATGAAGAGGTCGACCCCCTTTCGATGCTGAACGGTTCCCATTCCGACGACGAGACAGTGTGCTTCTTCGCCGGCCCGGCGCAGTGACACCGCTACGCCAGGGCCGGCCGCTTTGCGTCGTGACTGCGGATTGGCAGGAACCGTCGACTGGCCTTGTGGAATGATATGCAGCAGGCGTTGTCCAAGGACCGGATACTCGACTTCTGACAGCCGCCTGACGAGATCGGCGGAAAAGACAATTTCATCCGACAGTGTGAAAAGCTCTTCCAGCACGCCCGCAGGCTTCGTGTAGGAAGCAAATTCATGAACCAGAGATACGACCGGCAGCATCTGCCGCGTGCATTCGACAGCGTAGGCACGCGTTTCGACGCTGTTGGCGATCACGTAGTCGATATCGTAGCGCTCGCAGATCTGGCGGATGATGTAGCGCGCCTCCGCGGCGCTGCGTCCGGCCGACGTCTCTAGTGGCCCTATGAGACCGTCTACATCTCTTGCGAAATGTTCGGTCAGTTCTCCTTTGCCGAGCAGGAGCGCCAGGACACGGTGTGTCGGCTTCAGCTTCCGGGCGATGTTCCAGGCAAGGATCGGCGCGCCGGTGCGCGACGCCTCGTGCACCAGAATGAGAACGGTCGGTCGACCATCTGCAGGCTCGATCTCGGGATATGCGAGTCGGGACGAGGTAGAGATCGCCACACGACCCTCTGCAGCACCATGCGCAATATAATGATGCAGAAGATTAATGGGCAGCCGTCCGAGTTCAGGATAGAGAGCACGGTAGAAGCCTGGATCGAATTGACTGGATGGCTTCAGATCCTGCTCTTCGCCAAACAGAATGTAGTGTTCCAATGGCGACAGTTTTTCTGCCTCGGCTTGTTGGCGTCCTTCGTAATTCAAAGGGTCGAAAAGGCGACTTCCTTCAATCGTGGCGTAAACCTGCTGGTTGATGTCAGCTCTCTGAAGCGTATTGGCAGAAACCGGCGCAGGTAGCGCGGGCTGGTGCCCTCGCACCTTGCCAACCACTGCTTTGACTTGAGACCGGACAGGCGCAGGAATCTGCTTTGCCACCCCGATAAGATGTCGCGCGAGCTTCCAACTCATCGAGCTCTGGATGACAGAAAGTTCATGCGAAACTGTACTCGCACGGATGGCTAGCTCGTTTGCAGCGATATTCGCGGCTGTGACAAGCGACGACGTCTCATTGAGTTGACGCCCGAGATTGCCGATCTGCGTTTGGTCATCCGCAGAGCGTCGTTCGAGAAACGCAATTTCGGAATGAGCTTGATCCAGTCTTTCTAGATCGCTCTGCCCTTCATGTATCAGCCGTTCGAGTTGGCTTCCCGCCTCGACCAATTGGCGGTGTGCGTCGCTGATCTCATCGTCCTTGGAGCGGACGACGGCATCCATCGTGACCGCGTGGTCTTCCAGTTGCTGGATGCGATCGTCTCTTACGACGTCGAGGTCGCGTTCTGCCGCAACATAGCTTCCGAAAAGCGTCTCACTCTTCCGCTTCTCGCTCGACAGCGCATCGAGAGTTGCCGTGGCCTCTGGATCAGGGCTCTGGCTAAGAGCGCATAGCGCTTTCCAGGCGCGGACCACGTCCCTTCGCAAGCCGTCGCCCGATGCGATCGAGGTGTCTTGCGTGCGGTGATGACGAAGGTCGTTCGACAGGAAGGCGTCTGCGCGCTGTCCTGCACGATCGAGACTGGTTGGCCAGACGATGTCGAGATCGACGGCCATCTTCTCCGCGGCGACGCGCCAATTCCCCAAGAGGTCTGAATAACGGACGAAGCTGCGGCGTGTCCCGCGCGAGTCCCGCTCGGCGGCGAGTGTATGATCGAGCCAGAGTAGCAGGCCATGCGGCAACGAGAGCTTGTTGCGCCGTGCCAGTGACTCTGCCACCTCAAAAGGGTGACGAAGAGGAATGACGACCATCGGTTCGATCGCAAGCGTCTTAAGTGCCGCGAACCACATGGGCAGGAAACGGCAGGCTCGCGGATCCTTGAACGCTGTGAGGCGGAGGCCCCCAATTTCAGTTCGCAGCAGCGCTACCAACTCGTCGACCGCACCCGAGTCTCTCGCGCCTTGGAGATCACGCGCATCAAGACTGGTTGGATCGTCGTAGGCCGATCCCAGTGTCTTCAGGATCCGCTCGTGAAACTCGACGACCGCCTCGTTCTCGAAGAACCCTCTTGGGTTGTCGACTTTACCGGCGATCAGCTTGCCGGGCAGACTAATTCCGAGGGCGTGAAGCAGTCCGCCAACGGCGGAGGTTCCGCTTCTGTGCATGCCAGCGACGATGATCGTTGAGCGATGGCTGATCGGCTGGCTGACACCGACGTCCTTGATGTCCGATTGCAAGGATGCGCTGTCGGTACCCGTCATTTCCTGCCCATCCAAACGAAGTCTGTCATATCGATGATTTGCCTTCATGAACCGCAATCGGCTCCCATGGCAAGTAGATGTCTGTCCGCTCGTCCATCGTATGAGTGACTATAACGGCACCAGCGAGGACCGCGGTTCGAATGTAAGATCGCTCTCGCCATCGTTCGATGGGTTCATATCTCAGTCGCGATCGCAACTCTCGGTTTCCTCACAATGGCTGTCACCCATGCATCTCACCGGCATCCACCACCTGACCGCCGTCACCGCCGATGCGTCGGGGAATCATGATTTCTACACGCGCGTGCTCGGCATGCGCCTGGTGAAGAAGACGGTGAATCAGGATGATGTCAGTGCCTATCACCTGTTCTACGCGGACGGCGAGGCCAATCCGGGGACGGATCTGACCTTCTTCGACTGGCCGGTGGCGCGCGAGGTGCGTGGCACGCATTCGATCGTGCGCACCGGTCTGCGGGTGGCGGGGGCGGCGGCGCTGGCCTTCTGGGCGGAGCGGCTGCGGGCCGAGGGCGTGATCGTCGGCGAGGTCGCGACCGTCGGCGGGCGCGCGACGCTGGGCTTCGAGGACCCGGAGGGCCAGCGGCTGGCGCTGATCGACGATGGCGGTGCCGGGCCGGCCTCGCCCTGGGACCGTAGCACGGTCGAAGCGGCGCACCAGATCCGCGGTCTCGGGCCGATCACGATGAGCGTGCCGGATCTGGCGCCCACCGACCGCGTCCTGCGCGAGGTCCTCGGGATGCGGCCCGTTCGCGACTATCCCAGCCTGTCCGGCCAGGGCGTCACGCAGGTCTACGCGATGGGCGAGGGCGGGCCGGCCGCCGAGCTGCATGTCGCGGTGGAGCCCGGCGCGAGTGCCGCGCGGCAGGGCGCGGGCAGCGTCCATCACGTGGCCTTCCGCATTCCCGATGCCGATTACGAGGCCTGGGCCGAGCGGCTCGCGGGCATTCGTCTGCCTAAGAGCGGACCGGTCGATCGCTTCTACTTCCGCTCGCTCTACTTCCGCGAGCCCAACGGCATCCTGTTCGAGATCGCGACCGACGGACCAGGCTTTGCGACCGACGAGCCGATGGAGACGCTCGGCGAGCAGCTGTCGCTACCGCCCTTCCTCGAAGCGCGCCGCCGGGAGATCGAGGCCGGTCTCAAACCTCTATAGGACAGGCACAGAAGGGAAGCGACCGTCGAAGTTGATTGAAAAACAGGCATGCCGACTTCGGTGGCATTTTGCTTGACTCTGCGATCGATCCCGGTAGGGTCGGCGCCACATACCGGCCTCGCCGGACGGCAAATGCGCCTCGCGACCCTCCCTCTTCCGATGGAGGCGCGGGGTTTTTTTGTTTCGAAAGATCCCGAATGCCGCAGTCTCCTGCAGTGTCGGTCCCGCTGGGACTGCTTTTCTCGACCGAGGGCGACTACGCGTTGCTGTCGGACGAGGCCCGTCGCGGCGCGCTGGCTGCCGTCAGCCGTGTCAATGCAAGTGCCGAGCGGCGCGTCTCCTTCGAGGTGCACGAGGCTGACCCCACCGGGCGCACCGATCGCTACGCACCGCTCTGCGCCGATCTGCTGCGCGGCGGCGAGATCCGGCACGTCGTCGGCTGCATCACGTCCTGGAGCCGCAAGGAGGTGGCGCCCGTCCTCGAGCGCCATGGCGCCATGCTCTGGTATGCGCCGCCCTACGAGGGCTACGAGGCGCACGACCGGATCGTCTATCTCGGCGCCTGCCCGAACCAGCATATCGTGCCGCTGCTCGGCTATGTCGTGCCGCGCTTCGGCGCCGATGCCTTCCTCGTCGGGTCGAACTACATCTGGGGCTGGGAGGTCAACCGCATCGCGCGCGATCTCGTGGGCGATGCCGGCGGGTCCGTGGTCGGCGAGCGTTACCTGCCGCTCGGCGACGTCGAGGTGTCCCGCATGATCGAGGAGATCCGCGCGACGCGGCCCTCCTTCGTGCTGAACAACCTGATCGGGCCGTCCTCCTACGCCTTCCTCAGGGCCTATGCGGCGCTCGCTGCCGAGGACGAGGCGTTTCGCGCCGACATTCGTCCCGTCATCAGCTGTAATCTCGTCGAGCCCGAGATCGCCGAGCTGGATGGGGCGGGCGAGGGGCACATCGCGGTCGGCCCGTTCTTCGCGGGCATGGCGCGCTCGCCGCTGCCGGAGGCCGCCGTCACCTCGTCCTTCATGGCCTCGGCCTACAGCGCCGTGCTGATCCTCGCCGACGCGATCGAGGCGGCCGGCGACGATGCGCCCGAAGCGGTCTGCCGGGCCTTTGCCAGCCGATCCTTCCTGACGCCGCTCGGCGATATCGCGATCGATCCGCACAACCATCATGCCGATCTTCCCGTGCGCATCGGCGTCCTTCGCGGCGACCGGTTCGAGCCGCTGTGGCAGAGCCCGTTCCTCGTCGCGCCCGACCCCTATCTCTCGCATTACGATCCGCGCACCGCGTTCGCGCGGCCGGCGCTGCGGGCGATCTCGTGACTCGGCGCGACCGCATTCCCAATCTCGGCGGCTCGCGCGCCGTCGTGCTGCACAAACCGCATGCCAACACCGCCGTGATCCTGCGCCAGCTGGCGGCGATCGGTCTGGAGGGCGAGGCTTTCTGGCCGGACCTGCCGACCTCGGTGCTATCTGCCGACTTCGTGTTCTTCGATGCCGATCTCTGCTTCGACGAGCAGTTTCCGTGGGCGCCGGGCGAGGCGCCGATGCCGATGGTGGCGCTGATCGGATCCGAGGCGCCCGGCAGAATCGAATGGGCGCTGCGCCACCGCGCCGATGCGCATCTGGTCAAGCCGGTGGGGCCGGCCGGCATCTATTCGGCGCTCCTCATCGCACGGCAGGGCTTCGACCTGCGCCAGCGCCAAGCCCGGCAGATCGCCGATCTCGAGCGACAGGTCGCCGAGCGCCGCACCATCGTCGCGGCGACGCTGATCCTGATGGAGGGCGGCAAGAGCGAAGGCGACGCCTTCGCGGCACTGCGCCTCCTCGCCATGTCCTGGCAGATCACCGTCGAGGCGGCCGCGCGGCGGGTCTGCGACCTCAAGAACGGGGAGGACCGGCGTGACGGATCATATCGCCACTGAACCCCTCCTGCCCGTAGCGACGCCGCCGGTCGCGGCGCGCAACGCGCTCGTGCGGCTGCTGCACCGGCCGCTCGCGGCCTTCGGGTTGGCGCTGGTGGTGCTCGTCGCGCTCGCCGCGGCGCTCGCCCCGTGGCTGGCGCCCTTCGATCCCAACGAGCAGTTCTTCGACGGACTGACGCTCGAAGGCGCGCCGCTGGCGCCGAACGCCACCTACTGGCTCGGCACCGATCTTCTCGGCCGCGATCTCCTGACGCGCATTCTCTACGGCGCGCGAACCTCGCTCGTCATCGGCGTCGTCGCCAACGGCACGGCACTCGCCATCGGAACGCTTGTGGGTGTTCTCGCGGGCTTCTACCGCGGGGTGCTCGGCTCGGTGCTGATGCGCTTCACCGACCTGATGATGGCGTTTCCCGCGCTCCTGCTCGCCATCTGCCTCGCGGCGATCCTCCATCCCAGCCTCTGGATCGTGGCGATGGTCATCGCCTTCGTGAATTGGGTGCAGATCGCGCGGGTCATCTACACGGAGACCTCGACGCTAGCCGAGCGCGAGTTCGTGCAGGCCGAGCGCTCGCTGGGCGCGGGCGACGCGCGCATCCTGTTCCGTCACATCCTGCCGCATCTCACCTCCACGATCATCGTCTGGGGCACGCTCGGCATCTCGACGACGGTGCTTCTGGAGGCGACGCTGTCCTTCCTCGGCGTCGGCGTCCAGCCGCCGGACGCCTCGTGGGGCAACATCATCTTCGAGAACCAGACCTACTTCCAGGCCGCGCCCTGGCTGGTCTTCTTCCCCGGCGCTGCGATCCTTCTCCTGGCGCTCGCCTTCAATCTCGTCGGCGACGCGCTGCGCGATGTTCTCGACCCGACCGAGCGGGGGCGCGACTGATGGCCGTCTACACGCTGCGCCGCCTCGTGCAGGCCGCGCTCATCCTTCTCGGCGTTTCGCTTGTCACCTTTGCGCTGCTCTTCATTCTCCCGGCCGACCCGGTGCGCCAGATCGCCGGGCGCACGGCGAGCGCGCAGACGGTCGCCAACATCCGCGCCCAGCTCGGGCTCGACCAGCCCTTCCTCGTCCAGTACCTGCGCTATCTCGGAAATCTGCTGCAGGGTGATCTCGGGCGCTCCTACCTGCAGCGCTCCCAGGTCTCGGAGCTGATCGTCTCGCGGCTTCCGGCCAGCCTGCTGCTGATGGCGGCGGGCATTGCCTGCGAACTCGCGATCGGGCTGACGATGGGACTGGTCGCGGCGGTGCGCCGGGGTTCGGCCACCGACCATGCCCTGATGGTCGGCTCCTTCGTCGGCGTCTCCGCGCCGCAATTCGTGGTCGGGCTGCTTCTCCTCTACGTCTTCGGCGTCAAGATCGGCTGGTTCCCGATCGGCGGCTACGGAACATGGCGCCATCTCGTGTTGCCGGCGCTGACGCTCGGGATCCTCGGCGCCGGCTGGTATTCGCGGATGATGCGATCCTCGATGATCGACGTGCTCCGGCAGGACTACATTCGCACCGCGCGCGCCAAGGGCCTGCCGCGCGCCGCGATCCTGTTTCGCCATGCGCTGCCCAACGCGATCCTGCCGGTGGTGGCGATGATCGGCATCGACATCGGCATCTTCATAGGCGGCATCGTCGTGGTGGAAAGCGTCTTCGGCTGGCCCGGCATCGGCCAGCTCGCCTGGCAGGCGATCCAGCGCGTCGACATTCCCATCATCATGGGCGTCACGCTCGTCTCGGCCCTCGCGATCGTCCTCGGCAACCTGATGGCCGATCTCGTCGCCCCCTTCATCGACCCGCGCATCCGCCTGAAATGATGCGCCCCGCTTTCACCCCGCTCGCAGTCCCCCTTCCACCCCGCTCGCCAAGGACCGTATCCCCATGATGACGCTTCTGAAATCCGGCGCCGCCGTCGCCGCGCTTCTCGCCGGCCTCGCCGCCGTGCCGTCGCTGGCGCAGGAGGCCGCCGGCGGCTCGATCACCGTCACCTACAAGGACGACGTGGCGACGCTCGACCCGGCGATCGGCTACGACTGGCAGAACTTCTCGATGATCAAGGCCCTGTTCGACGGGCTCATGGACTACGAGCCGGGCACCGCGACGCTGCGGCCGGGGCTGGCGGAGAGCTACACGATCTCGCCGGACGGCACGGTGTTCACGTTCAAGCTGCGCGACGGCGTCAAATTCCACAACGGCCGCGTTATGACCGCGGACGACGTGAAGTACTCGCTCGACCGCGTCACCAACCCCAAGACGCAGTCGCCGGGTGCCGGCTTCCTCGGCTCGATCGCGGGCTACGACAAGGTGTCGGCGGGCGAGACCGCCGAGCTCTCTGGCGTCAAGGTGGTCGACCCCAAGACGGTGGAGATCACCCTGTCGCGTCCCGATGCGACCTTCCTGCAGGTGATGGCGCTGAACTTCTCCTTCATCGTGCCGAAGGAGGAGGTCGAGAAGTCCGGCGCCGATTTCGGGCGCAATCCGGTGGGCACCGGCGCCTTCAAGCTGGCGGAATGGACGCTCGGCCAGCGCCTCGTCTTCGAGAAGAACTCCGACTACTACCGCTCCGATGCGCCCAAGCTCGACCAGATCAACTTCGAGATCGGCCAGGAGCCGATCGTCTCGCTGCTGCGCGTGCAGCAGGGCGAGGTGGACGTGCCCGGCGACGGCATTCCGCCCGCCAAGTTCCGCGAGGTGATGGACAACCCGGAGGCCAAGTCGCACGTCGTCGAGGGCGGGCAGCTGCACACCGGCTACATCACGATGAACACGACGCTCGCCCCCTTCGACGACGTGAAGGTGCGCCAGGCCGTCAACATGGCGATCAACAAGGATCGCATCGTCCAGATCATCAATGGACGCGCGGTGCCGGCCAACCAGCCGCTGCCGCCGGCGATGCCGGGCTACGTCAAGGACTACCAGGGCTACAAGTACGACGTGGCGGCGGCCAAGGCGCTGCTGGCCGAGGCCGGCCATGCGGACGGGTTTGAGACCGAGCTCTTCGTCGCCAACACCGATCCCCAGCCCCGCATCGCGCAGGCGATCCAGCAGGATCTGGCGGCGATCGGCATCAAGGCCTCGCTGCAGAGTCTGGCGCAGGCCAACGTCATCGCCGCCGGCGGCTCGAAGGAGGGCGCTCCGATGGTCTGGTCCGGCGGCATGGGCTGGATCGCCGACTTCCCCGATCCGTCCAACTTCTACGGGCCGATCCTCGGCTGCGCCGGCGCCATCGAGGGCGGTTGGAACTGGTCGTGGTACTGCAACAAGGACATCGACGCGCGGGCGGCAGCGGCCGACGCGATCGTCGATCCCGCCAAGGCCGACGAGCGCTTCAAGCTCTGGGGCGGCATCTACACCGACATCATGAAGGACGCGCCCTGGGTGCCGGTCTTCAACGAGCAGCGTTTCACGCTGCGCTCGCCGCGCATGGCCGGTGACGACAAGCTCTATATCGACCCGGTCGCGACCCCGATGAACTACCGCTACGTGACGGTGAACGATGTGCAGTAACTGCGACTACACGATCCACGGCCGGCACTTTCACTATGGCTGGGACAACACGTTCGAACCGGCGCAGCGGGTCGCGCCGGGATCGACGGTGTTCTTCGAGTGCCATGATTCCTCGGGCGGCCAGCTGAGCGCGAAGAGCACGGCCGCCGACATCGCCGCGCTCGACTTTGGCAAGATCAACCCGGTGACGGGGCCGATCCATGTCGAAGGCGCCGAGCCCGGCGACGCGTTGAAGGTGACGATCGAAGGGTTCGAGCCCTCCGGCTTCGGCTGGACGGCGAACATTCCCGGCTTCGGGCTTCTGGCCGAGGACTTCAAGGATCCGGCGCTGACGCTCTGGTCCTACGATCCCGCGACGCTGGCGCCGTCTGCCTTCGGCGCACATGGCCGCGTGCCGCTGAAACCGTTTGCGGGCACGATCGGCGTCGCGCCGGCCGAGCCGGGGCATCATTCCGTGGTGCCGCCGCGCCGGGTCGGCGGCAATCTCGACATTCGCGATCTCTCGGCCGGTACGGTGCTCTACCTGCCGGTGGAGGTCGCGGGCGCGCTGTTCTCGGTCGGCGACACCCATGCCGCGCAGGGCGACGGCGAGGTCTGCGGCACCGCCATCGAGAGCCCGATGAACGTGACGCTCAAGCTCGACCTCGTGAAGGACGCGCGGCTGCGGATGCCGCGCTTCTCCACGGCCGGGCCGGTGACGCGCCATCTCGACGCCAAGGGCTACGAGGTGACGACCGGCGTCGGGCCCGACCTGATGGCGGGGGCCCGGCATGCCGTTGCCGACATGGTGGAGCTTCTGGCCGGGCGTTACAACCTGAACCCGGTCGATGCCTACATGCTGGTCTCGACCTGCGGCGACCTGCGCATCTCCGAGATCGTCGACATGCCGAACTGGGTGGTCTCGTTCTACTTCCCCCGGATCGTCTTCGAATGACGGTTCACCACACCATCGCCGCGCTCCAGAAGGGCGCGGCGGCCCGCCATGTCCTGTCCGTGCAGGGGCTGACGGTCGATGTCGGTTCGCCCACGGGGCGCCGGGCGGTGGTGAGTGATCTCTCCTTCGACCTCTCGCGCGGCGAGACGCTGTGCATCGCCGGCGAGTCGGGCTCGGGCAAGTCGATGACCTCGCTGGCGATCATGGGCCTCCTGCCCAAGCCCGCCGCGCGCCTTGCGGCCGGCTCGGTGCGGCTCGGCGCGCAGGATCTCGTTGGCCTCGAAGAGGCGGCGCTGCGCACGATCCGCGGCGACCGGATCGCGATGATCTTCCAGGAACCGATGACCTCGCTCAACCCGGTGCTGACCATCGGCCGACAGCTGACGGAGGCGATCCGCGCCCACCGGCCGGTCAGCGCGGCCGACGCCGCGCGTCAGGCGGTGGCGGCGCTCGATGCCGTGCGGATCCCGCAGGCGGCGAGCCGCATGGGCCAGTATCCGCACGAGATGTCCGGCGGACAGCGCCAGCGGGTGATGATCGCGATGGCGCTGGCGCTCCAGCCCGACGTGCTCATCGCCGACGAGCCGACGACCGCCCTTGACGTCACCGTGCAGGCGCAGGTGCTCGGCCTCCTGAAGGATCTGCAGCGCGATCTCGGCACCGCCATCATTCTCATCACCCACGACATGGGCGTCGTTGCCGAGATGGGCGACCGGGTCGTCGTGATGCGCCACGGCCGCAAGGTGGAGGAGGGGACCACCGCCGACCTCTTCGCCCGGCCGCGCACCGACTACACGAAGGGGCTTCTCGCCGCTGTGCCGCGCATCGGCTCCGGCACCGGCCGGCGTGCGACCCGTGCGTTCCCTGCCGAAGCCGCGACTCCGGCCGTCGAGGTGCGCGATCTCACCGTGCGCTATCCCGTGCGCGGCGGCCTTCTCGGCCGCACCCATTCGCTCGTCCACGCCGTCGAGGGCGTCTCCTTCGCCATCGCGCCGGGCGAGACGCTGTCGCTCGTCGGCGAATCGGGCTGCGGCAAGTCGACCACCGCCAAGGCGCTGGCCGGCCTCGCGCCCTATGCCGGTGCCATCACGGTCGAGGGCCGCGACATGGCGGGCCTCGGCCGCGCCGGGTCCAAGGCCATGCGCCGCGACGTGCAGATGATCTTCCAGGATCCCTACGCCTCGCTCGACCCGCGCATGACCGCCGGCGCACTGGTGCGCGAGCCATTGGACATCCACGGCGTCGGCACGAAGGCGGAGCGGCGCGAGCGCGTCGCCGGCCTGTTCGACCGGGTCGGTCTGTCGCCGGACGGGCTGGATCGCTATCCGCACGAGTTTTCCGGGGGGCAGCGCCAGCGCATCTCGATCGCGCGCGCGCTGGCGCTGCGGCCGAAGGTGATCGTCGCCGACGAGAGCGTCTCGGCGCTCGACGTTTCGGTGCAGGCTCGGGTGCTCGATCTTCTGCGCGAGCTGCAGGAGGAGTTCGGCATCGCCTATCTCTTCATCTCTCACGACATGGCGGTGGTCGAGAACATCTCCGACCGTGTCGCCGTGATGTATCTCGGGCAGATCGTCGAGATGGGCACGCGCGACCAGATCTTCGGCGCGCCCCGCCATCCCTATACGCGCCGTCTGATCGAGGCGGTGCCGGTGCCCGATCCCTCGCGCAAGCGCCCTGCGTTCCTGCGCATGGAGGGCGACCTGCCGTCGAGCGTGCGCAGGCGCGGTGACGCCCCGGCGCGGCAGGAGCTCGTGGATGCCGGCGGCGGCCATCTGGTGGCGGTATCCGCCGCCTGAATTCGACGCGCCCCCTGCCTTGCGCACGCGACGGTTTCGTGAATTCCCGCATGCGCCATGCTATGGAACAAGACACACGGTCCCTCGGGACGGACAGGAAGAGCGGTCGCGGCGAATCGACCGCCTCGGGGCGGGAGAGACGACGCTGACATTCGATTTCGCGCCGGTCAGACGTCCCATCGCCGGACAGCCCCAGCGGCTGCACGGCTCGATCGCGCAGGATATCGGCACCGCCATCCTCACCGGCCGCTACCAGCCGGGCGACTTCCTCGCCAACGAGGTGCTGTTTAGCGAAAAGCTGAAAGTCTCGCGCACCGCCTATCGCGAGGCCATCCGCATCCTCGCCGCCAAGGGCCTCGTCAGCAGCCGGCCGAAGGCGGGCACCTCGATCAACCCGCGCGCCAGCTGGCATTTCCTCGACCCCGACGTGCTGCGCTGGATCTTCGAGCACGGGCCGCCGGATGCGGGCTTCGTGCGCGAACTCTTCGAGCTGCGCCAGATCGTCGAGCCCTCGGCCGCCGCGCTCGCCGCGGTGCGACGCACGCCCGAGCATCTGGAGCAGCTGCGCGCCGCCCTGGCGGGAATGGCCGATCACGGGCTCGCGGTGGAGGAGGGGCGCAACGCCGACCGCGTCTTCCACGAGACCATCCTTCAGGCGACGCGCAACGAGACGCTGGGCACGCTGGCGAGCGGCATCTCCGCCGCCGTGCGCTGGACCACCATCTTCAAGGCGCGCGACGGCCGCATGCCGCGCGATCCCGTGCCCGATCATTCCGCGGTGTTCGAGGCGATCGAGCGGCGCGAACCCGAACAGGCCCGCACGGCCATGGTGGCGCTGGTGGGGCTGGCCCTCAACGACATCCAGTCGGTCGATCCGCGCCTGCGCTCCGTCTCGGACGACGTGCTAGCCACGCTCGGCTGACGCGGGAAGCACCCGGTCGGTTGCGTTGGGTCTTGCCCTTTGTTCTGGCCACATTGTCCAACGGCGAAGCGAGTTCGTTCGCCTGAAATGCGCTAGAGCCAGCCCGACCGGCGGAAGCGCAGGAACAGGAACCCGGCGATCCCAAAGATGCCGGCCAGAACCATGTAGTAGCCGTAGCGCCAGCTCAGCTCCGGCATGTGCTCGAAGTTCATGCCGTAGATGCCGGCGATGGCGGTGGGCACGGCGAGGATCGCCGCCCAGGCGGCCAGTTGACGGGTGATCGCGCCCTGGCGGTGCTGCTCCAGGAGGCTCGAGGCCTCAAGGATCGAGGAGATGCTTTCGCGCGCGCCCTCGACCCGCGTCGCCACCCGCTGCACCTGATCGTGGACGTCGCGGTAGTAGGGGCGGATGTCGGCATCGAGCGAGGGGTGGTCGAGATGTTCCAGCCGCCGGCACACCTCCTCCATCGGCCCCATGATGCGGCGGAAGCGGATGAGATCGCGGCGGATCGCGAAAATCCGGTTGATCTGGGGCCGCGTCAGGAACGCGTCGAGCGCCTGGCGTTCCATGTCGAGAAGATCCTCCTCGATCGCCTCGACGATCGGCAGGTAGCTATCCACCACGAAGTCGAGCACGCCGTAGAGGACGTAGTCGACGCCGTGCCGCAGCAGCAGCGGCGAGGCCTCGATCTGCGCCCGTAGCGCCTTATGGTCGTTGCGCGAGCCCGTGCGCACGGTGACGATGTGGTGCTCGCCGATGAGGATCGCGGTCTTGCCGTATTCGATCGTGTCGTTCTCGCGCACGGCGGTGCGGGCGACGATGAATAGCTCGTCGCCATAGGTTTCGATCTTCGGGCGAACCTGCGTGCGCCGCACGTCCTCGATAGCGAGGGGATGAAGCTGGAAGCAGCGGGCGAGGGCGTCGAGCTCTTCTTCGCTGGGATCGACGATGCCGATCCAGGCGAACTCGCCATTCTCGAAATCAAGCGATCCCGCGTCGGCGAGCGTCGCGGCGCGAAGGCGTCGGCCCTTGCCGTAGATGTATCCCGCAACCACCGCCATGGGCGTCCTCCGCCGGGCAGGCCGCCCGCCGCGCCCCGATAGCGCGTTTCATGCGTCGCGGGCCAGTATCTTGGCGCCTGCAGCCTCAGCCGGGCGAGCCGAAGCTGCGCACGAAGCGCTCGCGAAAACCCTCCATCGGCCAGACCGGAGCGTTCCCGGCGGGGCGAAGGCCGGGCGTCCAGTTCCAGGACCGGATTCGCTTGATGACGGCGGGATCGTCGGCGACGATGTGGACGGGAACGTCGCGCGAGGCACCCGGTCCGGTGACGATCGCCGCCGGCTGGTGGTCGCCGAGAATGACGAAGACGGTGTTCCCGCCATGGCGCTCGATGAATCCGCCCAGCGTCGCCAGCGTGTAGTCGATCGATGCGGCATAGGCGGTGCGCACCGTTTCGGGATCGCGCCAGACCCGCTCCGGCGTATCGCCGCGGCGCTGCTCGGCGGTGAAGCCCGATCCGTCGCCGATCGTCTCCCATGGCAGGATGTCAGCGATCGGCGTCCAGGGCGCGTGCGACGACAGGAGCGCGATCTCGGCCATGACGGGTTCGCGCGGGCGAGCGCCCCGCCGGCTCTCGAAGGCCGAGAGCGTATACTGGTCGGGCATCGTCACCCAGCCGAAGGGGAGCCCGCGATAGCCGAGATCGCGCGCCGCATAGACCTCGCGATAGCCGAAATAGGCCGCTTCCGGCCAGGCCATCGTGATTCCCGGCATGACCGCGAGCGTGCGCCAGCCGGCCTGCGCGAAGAGGCGGTTCAGCGTTGGGCGCGGGCTATCGATCATCATCGCGTAGCGCTGGCCGTCCGTCGTCGGCAGGCCCGAGAGAAGCGCGCCATGGGCGAGCCAGCTCTGCCCGCCGACCGTGGGCGAGGCGAGCCAGCCGCTCGCCATGACGAAGCCGCGTGCGGCGAGGTTGTCCTCCAGGCCTGTCAGGCGCGCCGTCGTGGCTTCGCTGTAGCGCGGGTCTTCGAGGACGCTGCGTCCGTAGGATTCGACGAAGACCACCACAACGTCCTTGCCGCGCAGGGCCTCGAAGAGCGGGGCGGGGCCGAGCGTGGCGATCGGGTCGTCGGCGATGATGGCGGCGAAACGCGTCCGGTCCTCCAGCGAGCGGACCATCGCGCGGGCGTGGTCGAGCAGGAACGGCCCTGTCGTGGCCTGCACCGGGACGGGCGTTTGGAGGGCGGCCCCGGCCGTCAAGACCACCAGAAGAAGCGCGGCCAGACCGATGCCCGCCTGTCGCAGGCGCCGCCGATGCGGCAGGCCGAGCCGCGCGAAGGCGCCGAGCGCATGGAACAGAAGTCCGGCGAGGCCGACCCAGAGAAGGACGATGCCGGCCACGGCCGCAAACGCTGCGACCGTCCCGATCGTGCCGGACAGGAGGTTCCAGCCCGCCGCGACGAGGGGGAGATCCACGGCCGGATTGAAGGATCGGCCGAAGGCGGCGAAGGCGCCGAGATCGGCCGCCTTGAGGAGGACCAGTCCGGCAAACAGCGCCGTCGTCGCCCAGCGGGCCGCCGCGAACCATCGCCCGCGTGCCGCGAGAAGCAGCAGTACGAGCAGCGGCAGTTCCAGCGGAGCCCGCGTCTGACCCGACAGTCGGACGGCTTCCGACGGCATGATGAGGGCGCCCGCAAGAAGCAGAAGCGCGACCACGATCCAGCCTCGCGTCGAGATCCGAAATCTCATGCGTGAAGGCTCGCATAGACGTCGCCGGACCCGGCATCCGTGGGCAGGGCGGCCAGGACGGCGCGCATGCCGGCAGCATTGGTCCAGTCAGGCAAGGCGAACCGATGCGCCTCGCCGACCACCCGGTTGAAGCGATAGGGACCGAGCGTTTCCAGCCGGACGAGGCAGGTGTCGGCGAGCGCGCAGGCCGCCGGCAGGTATTCGAAGGCGATCATCGGGATCGGCTGCGACAGCCCCGCAAGGATCTCAGCCTCCATGCCCTCCACGTCGATCTTGCAGAAGCGCGGGAGGCCGAACTCCGCGACGAGGTCGTCGAGCGTGCGGACCGGCACCCGGACCGTCCGGTCCCATGCCACGCCGGAAAAGCCGGCCGCGCCGCCGACCTCCGCGATCCATCCCACCGAGAGCGACGACACGGTCGGGTGGCGCCGCGAGACATGCAGCGTGGCGCGGCCGGGCTCGGCGCCGATCGCGCCCTCGACAAGCGTCACGTCGCGGCGTGGCAGGGTGGCGCGCAAAAGCCCTGCGAAGAGCGGTTGCGGCTCGACGGCGACGACGCGTGCGCCGAGCGAGAGCAGCGTTCGCGTGCGGCTGCCGACATGAGCGCCGATGTCGAACGCAAGATCGCCGGGGCCGACGAGCCCTCCGTAGAAGCGTCGCAGGGCCAGACGGCGCCACGGCTGGCCGTAGTAGATCGCCAGCGAGCGGGCGAGACCGATCGCCGACGCCGGATCCAACCTCACGCGGTCGCCCGCGTCGGCCGGGTGAGGAGCGAGACGATGTCGCGGCCGAACGAGGCGCAGAGGAGCGCAAGCGCGAAGGCCGCGAGCACGGGCGAGAGGGGCGGCACGACCGGCGGCACAGCGAGCGCGCAGAGCACGACGATCTGCACCACGCAGACGGCCTTGCGGAACCGCGACGGCGCGAGTTGGCCATCCAGCACCGGCCAGACCTTGCCGGCCAGCCAGAAGCCGTAGCGCAAAAGGCCGATGAGCCAGACGAAGGCGCCGGCCTTGCCGAGCTGGAAGGCCAGCACGCTGAGGAAGAGGATCAGGAGCGCATCGATTTCCATGTCGTAGCGTGCGCCGAAGCGGGACGCGAGATCGGTGCGCCGCGCCAGCCAGCCGTCGATCCCGTCGAGCGAGAGGTTCGCGAGGGCGAGCCCCGCCGCCGTCCAGGCCAACCATCCGTCGGGCTCGGCCCAGTGGCTCGCATCGACCGCCAGTCCGCCGACGATCGCGGTCATCCCGGCGCGAAGGCTCGTCACCGCGTTGGCCGGCCCGAAACGCCGGGCGCCGTGGGAGGGCAGGTTGACGAGGACGAGCGCCGCGATCGCCGCGAAGGTCAGGGGCGCGAAGGCGACGAAACCGATCCCTAGGGCAGCCTGGCTCGCCAAGGCCAGCGTCGCGGCCACGGTAAGCAACCCGACGATGCCGAGAAGCGCAGCGGCCTGCCCGCGCGAGCGTCCCACCGAATCGACGGCCGCAAGGGAGCCGTCAAGGCGGTGCACGAGGATCTCGGCGGGCTGCGGCACGGACATGCGGTCTCTCAGGGAGCGGCGGCGATTAGGCTGTCGAGATCGAACAGATGGCCCGATTTCTGCGTCTTCGTCCTGAGATAGGACAGGTTTTGCGGGGTGACATCGCCGAGGACGGGCGTGCGCGCGGCAACCCTGATGCCCGCGCGCTCCAGGAAGGTCGCCTTGGCCGGGTTGTTTGTCAGGAGATCAACCGACGCGATGCCCAGCCCCCGTAGCATGGCAACGGCGGCCTCGTAGTGTCGCTCGTCCGGACCGAAGCCGAGGATCGCGTCGGCCTCCACCGTATCGAGCCCCTCGGCCTGCAGACCATAGGCGCCCATCTTGGCGGCGATCCCGGTGCCGCGACCCTCCTGGTCGAGATAGAGCAGCACGCCGCCGCCGCGATCCTTCAAGGTCACGAGGCCGCGCCGCAACTGGTCGCCGCAATCGCATTTCAGCGAGCCGAACAGGTCGCCGGTGATGCAGGAGGAATGAATCCGCACGGGAACCGGCCGCGTCGGATCGATCTCCCCGACGACGATCGCGACTTGATCGCGCTGCGCCAATCCACCCCGGAACACCACGAATTCGCCGTCGCCCACATCCTTCAGCGGCACCCTGGTGCGCGCGACGATTTCGAACCGCGAGGTCGCATGCGTCCTGGCCCAGGAAAGATCTTTCAGATCGATCTCGACGCAGCCCTCGAAGCGGGTGTCGCCGGGCGCGACCTCGACGCAGGCCAGCACCGGCAGGAGCAGCGCCGCACGGGCCAGCGTGCAGGCGGCGCAATGAAGAGGGCCGGCGTTGCGAGACAAGTCCGGCGTCGCAGCGTCGCGCGCGGTGCCCAGGCGGAAAGCCTCCGCAAACGAGACGCCGCCGAGCGCCACGAGCGCACCCGTGGGGCGCTCCAGCCCGAGAGCTAACGCGCGAACCGGCGACAGGAACAACTCGTGGCGGTCGCCCGCTGCCGCGGCGAACCGCGCGTAGGTCTCGGGCGCCGCGGCATCGAGCGAC
>NZ_BBWH01000048.1 GCF_001463705.1 Aureimonas sp. AU12
GGTCTCGGGCGCCGCGGCATCGAGCGACAGGGCCGCCACCGCCGCGCCGTCGCCGCGCAGCAGGACGGGCCGCCCGAATCGCAACTCGGCGCTGGCGCGCTCGAACCGGGCGACGGACCGGTCGCCATCGCCCAAGAAGGGCGTCGGCTGCCGGTCGGCGGAAGAGGGGGAAGACATCGTGTCCATGACGTGACGCTACTCGCCGGTGCAGGAAGCGGCCGAACCGCTGGAAACAGAGATGGGGCGCAGGCTTAGCCAGCCAACGGTCTCGGGCCTGCGGCAAAAATGGGCGGTTTGCCCGTCTCCCACAAGGGCGGACCGCCGGGTCGTCGATGAGACGGACTGTCGCCTGACCGCGCATGCGCCGGCGCGTCGCGGATGCACCCCGCGCCATTTCGCACTAGTCTGGTCGCAACCATCCGCCGGAAGGAGCCGCCGTCATCGAATCGAATCCCGACCGGCGACCCTCGAAGGCCCGCGCGGCGAACGAGCCGGGCGCTGCCGCGCTGTGGCTGGAGGGGGCCGGGCGCACCGCCTTGCGCAGCGAAAGCTTGCGGCATCCCAGATCGGACGAGGTGCTCGTCCGCAGCCGGTTCGGCGCGGTCAGCCGCGGCACGGAGGCGCTCGTCTTCGCCGGTCGCGTGCCCGCTTCGGAGGGCGAGCGCATGCGCGCGCCGTTTCAGGGCGGCAGCTTCGCCTTCCCTCTCAAGTACGGCTACGCGGTGGTTGGCGAGGTGGCGGCCGGGCCGCCGCCGCTGCTCGGCCGCACCGTCTTCTGCCTGCACCCCCATCAAGACCGGTTCGTGGTACCGGCCGATGCTGTCCATCTCGTGCCGGACGGCGTGCCGGCGTCGCGCGCGGTGCTGGCCGCCAACATGGAGACCGCGCTCAACATCGTCTGGGATGCTGGCATCCTGCCGGGCGACCGCGTGGCGGTGGTCGGCGGGGGCACAGTGGGCCTTCTCGCCGCCTGGCTGGCCAGCGGCGTTCCCGGCACCGACACGGTGCTCGTCGACATCGACCCCGCCCGCCGCGCCGTCACCGAGCGGCTCGGCCTTGCCTTCGCGCTGCCCGGCGCGGCGGACGGCGAGCGCGACTGCTGCCTGCACGTGTCGGGCTCGCCGGACGGACTGGCGAGCGCGATCGAGCTCGCCGGCTTCGAGGCGCGGGTGGTGGAGGCGAGCTGGTACGGCACCGATCTCGTGCCACTGGCACTCGGCGCTGCGTTTCACGCTCGGCGGCTGACGATCGTCAGCTCGCAGGTCGGCCACGTGCCGGCCGGCCGCCGCGCGCGCTGGACGCCGTCGCGGCGCATGGCGAGCGCGCTCGCGCTGCTGGCCGATCCCCGCCTCGACGCCCTCGTCTTAGGCGAGACGGCGTTCGTCGACCTGCCGGGCGCCTATGCCGGGATCCTCGCCTCGCCGGCCACCCTTTGCCATCGCATCGTCTACTGAAAGGCTCGCCCATGTTCTGCGTCGAGGTCAGCGACCACATCATGATCGCCCATTCGCTGCCGCGCCCCGTGTTCGGTCCCGCGCAGGGGCTGCACGGCGCAACCTACGCGGTGGACGCCGCCTTCTTCGCGCGCGATCTCGACGCGGACGGACTGGCGGTGGATATCGGCCTGGCGCTGGAGATCCTGCGCGAGGTGCTGCAACCGCTGAACTATCAGAACCTCGACGAGCTCGAGGCCTTTCGTGGGGCGATCACCACCACCGAGTTCATCGCCCATCATCTTTTCGAGGCGATCCGCGCCGCGCTGCAGGCGGGACGGGCCGGCGAGGGCGGGCGCCGCATCGTCCGTCTGCGGGTGCGGCTGACCGAGACCCCGAATGCCAGCGCGGCCTACGAGGCCGATCTGTGAGCGACGTGCTCTACGTCGCCATTCCAGGCGACCCCGCGACCGTCACCGGCGGCTACGCCTACGATCGCCGGATGATCGAGGCGCTGCGCCGCGCCGGGCGGACCGTCGAACTGGTGTCGCTGCCGGGATCGTATCCCGTTCCGTCCGCCGCCGATCTCGACGCGACATGCGTCGCGTTCCGGGCCTTACCGGATGGTGCGCTCGTCCTCGTCGACGGCCTCGCCTTCGGCGCCATGCCCGAGATCGCGGCGGCGGAGCGCGACCGTCTGCGGCTCGTGGCGCTGGTGCACCATCCGCTGGCGCTGGAAACCGGCCTGTCTGCTGCGGATGCCGAGCGTCTGCGGGTGTCGGAAAGCGAAGCGCTGGCCCAGGCGCGGCTCGTCGTGACCACCAGCCCGGCGACGGCTCGCGCCCTTCGCGCCGGTTTCGGCGTACCGGCCGAACGGCTCGTCGCGGTTCTGCCCGGTGTCGATCGAGCCCGCCCGAGCGATCCACCGTCCGGCCCGCAGGTGATTCTCTGCGTCGCCACGATTACCCCGCGCAAGGGGCACGACGTGCTCGTGGAAGCCTTGGCCCTGCTGGCGGATCGCACTTGGACCTGCCGGCTCGTCGGCGATCCCACCCGCGCGCCGGAGACCGCGACGCGGCTGCGCCGGCAGATCGCATCCGTCGGGCTGGAGGCCCGTATCGCGCTGGCCGGCATCGTGCCCGACATCGCCGCCGAATATGCGGGCGCCTCGATCTTCGCGCTCGCCTCGCGGTTCGAGGGCTACGGCATGGTCTTCGCCGAAGCGCTGGCGCAGGGCCTGCCGATCGTCGCCTGCGCCGCCGGCGCGGTGCCGGACGTCGTGCCGCGGAACGCCGGCCTGCTCGTTCCGCCGGACGACCCCGTCGCCTTCGCCGCCGCGCTCGGACGCCTTCTCGACGATCCGCCACTGCGCCGCCGCTACGCCGAAGGCGCACGCATCGCGGGCGAAGCGCTGCCGGGCTGGGACGAGACCGCCGCCGCGTTGGCCCGCGCAATGGATGGGGTGGCGCCATGAGCGGCTTCGATACGAGCTGGCTCGACCTGCGAGAGCCCGCCGACAGGGCGGCGCGCGATGCCCGGCTACTGGCTGCCGCAGCGGCTGCGACGGGCAGCACCCCCGGCGCGCTGATCGTGGACCTCGGTTGCGGCACCGGATCCACCTTTCGCGCTCTCAACGGCAGTCTGCCCGCGCCAACGGCCTGGCGGTTCCTCGACAACGACCCGGCGCTCCTCGCGCAGGCCGGGGAGCGATGCGGAGCGGCGGTCGATCTGCGCCGGACGGATCTCGCCGCACTCGGCGCCGCCGATCTCGCGGGCGCACGTCTCGTGACGGCCTCGGCGCTGTTCGACCTCGTGTCGCGGCGCTTCGTCGAACACCTCGCCGGATTGCTGAGCCGGGACAAGCCCGCGCTCTACGCCGCCCTGAGCTATGACGGAACGGCCTCCTTCGACGAGCCGCATCCGCTGGACGGTGCGGTCGTCGAGGCCTTCAACCGGCACCAGCGAAGCGACAAGGGCTTCGGGCCCGCCCTCGGACCGGACGCCACCCAGACCCTCGCTGCCGTTCTGCAGGCCGAAGGCTACCGCGTCGAGACCGCAGACAGCCCCTGGGTGCTCGGCCCCGATCAGATGGCGCTGCAACAGGCGACGCTCGACGGGTTCGCGCAGGCCGTCGCCGAGACGCAGACGCTTGCCGCCGAAGAGGTCGCCCTCTGGCACGCGCATCGAAAGGCAGCGGCCGCGCGCGGTGTCGGCTGCCGCATCGGCCACAGCGACCTACTCGCCGTTCCCACACTCTGAGGGGCGGGCCTGCGCCAGACTTGCCGAACCGGCCGCAAATTGCCGCCAGCCCCTTGATCTAGCCGATCGCATCCGATACTCGCTGTCTTGTCGGAGAGGTGGCCGAGTGGTCGAAGGCGCTCCCCTGCTAAGGGAGTAAACGGGAAACCGTTTCGTGGGTTCGAATCCCATCTTCTCCGCCATCGCAGATGCTAGCGGCATCTCACGGGATCTGTTTCACAACGATCGGAGCTGCGAAGTTCACGGGAACACACGTGACAACGCGGGGCATCCTGGACGGTCAGTGCATGGCGCCGAGGTTCCAGCCTGACGCCAGCGTTCATCAAGCGGGATGAGGCGTTGTAAGCTTCGTGCAGAACGACCATTCCGCAGATTCCACGCATAGTAGTCTTCCAGCAGGCAAACGCCTTTCGTCCTCGTGCAGGATTGCGTATTTCGGAATGCCGGCAGATGTGCGGGATGCTCGCCGCAGGGCCGAGCTTTGCGGCTTCGACAGCCAGCACCAGCGCTTCGAATGGTGACCCGCCTTGAGCCGATCGGTCGGAAAATGCATTCGGTGACGATCGGAAGATAATGGGAAAAGCGGGCCCTCTCCATCCTCTCAGTTCCCGGATTGGGTGCGGCCCAAGACGGCGCGTGAGAAGTGGGATGAGGCTAAGGGCTTAAGGATGCGTGAGAGCCCCGACATAACGCATCGGTACGAATCCATGAGACCGACGTCCGTCACGAGCGGTTGAGTTTGACGCGCCGCGGCTGGGCTTTGCGTCGCGGCATATGCCGCAAGCGAACCGGGGGCCGAGGAGGCCCGCCGGGTCGATTCGTCGGTTGCGGTCCGGCCGTCAGGCCTGACGCGCGGCCATGTGCGAGTCGAGCTTCTTTCTCGACGGCCCGTAGCGCTTGATGATCGTCTTCGCCTCGCTCGGCGGAATACCGAACTTCTTGGCGAAGCTGTCCGCGTCGTAGGGCACTTCCGCCGCTGCACCGCGCTTGAGATCCGGCTTGGTCTTCGATGTCTCGGTCATGCCGGCGTGTCCTTTGGTTGTTCCGTTCAGCTCGTGGCGTCGCCCTGCGACGCCGGCCCTGCGTCCGTCATGTCGTCCGACTGGGTCTCGGCGTCGCGCTTGGCGGCCTTGGCATTGGCCTTCTCGGCCTTCTTGGCGGCCTTCGCCTTATCGCGTTCCTGACGCTCGAAATCGAAGTTCGGCTTTCTCATGTCGTTCCCTCTGAGTGACCCAGTCGTCTGCATATAGGCCTGGAACCGTTCAATGCGAAGCGGCGGAATGCCGGAAGTGCCGCACTTGGCGACGAAGGCGTCGCTTCATCCCCTCGGCGATCGCCTCTGCCGGTGTCTCCACGGTGGCTCCAGGTGGCCGAACCCGGCGGTCTACGGCGGTGCCATTGCATCCAGGCGGGACCTCCGTGATCTGCGCAACACTGCAGGCGGTCGTCTGAAAGCTGGACGCGTCCGCCGTTCATCCCGTTCAAAAGCTTGGCGATTTGGCGATTGTGGTGCGATCGCGCGACTTGTAGGATCGCCGGAGCCGCCACCGTGTCGCGGCGGTGTTGTCGAAAGTCTCTGCGTCATGGGTCGTCGGATCGCCCTTCCTCTCGTCGTGGTCGCGGCCGTGGCCCTCGTTCTGGCCTGGTGGGCGGGTCTGATGTCCGGGCCGGGCGCTTTCGATGGGAACCCGCGCACCGCCACCGCACCCGCGGCGCCGTTGGAAGCTTCTTCCTCGCTGGAGCCTGTCGCAAACCCTCCCGCAACCGCCACACCCGTGCCCGGAACCGCCGCACCGACCGCCGCCGCGCCGAGCTTCGCACCGGCAGAACCTTCGGATCAGGCCGTAATTCCCGCCGACTCCGACTCCGAACCCGATACGGCAACGGCCAAGCCGAGCTTCGACATCGTGCGCGTCGAGCCCGATGGATCGGCGGTGATCGCCGGGCGGGGTCGCCCGAATGCGACGATCGTTTTGCGCAACGGCGAGGCGGCGCTGACCGAGACCCGCAGCGACGCCAACGGCGACTTCGTTCTCGATTTCGCGCTGCCGGTCGGCGAACACCGCCTGCGGCTGGCCGAAGCCGGCGTGCCCGGCGAGGTCGCTTCGGACGACGCGGCGATCGTCAGCGTCCCGCCGCGCGGCCGGCCGGAGGATCTCCTCGTCATGATGCAGCGTCCGGGCGAGCCGTCCCGGATCCTCGTGAAGCCGCGCCCAAGCGAACCGGCGATGGCCGCACTCGCGCCGACGTCGCCTCCCGACGCCGCTGGGTCGCCGGCTGCCGTGCCGTCGACGCCCGAGCAGGCACCGGCTACGCCGTCAGCCGATGCCGCCGCCGTATCCGCTCCGACGACGCAGGCGCGAGTCAGCCCGCCATCCGCATCGGGCAAGCTAACGGTGGAGGCAGTCGAGATCGAGCGCGGCAGGCTCTTCGTCGCCGGCGCGGCTGATCCGCGCTCCACGATCCGCATCTATCTCGACGGACGCCTCGTCACCGAGACGCGCGGCGGGGAGGGCGACCGTTTCATCGGCTCGGCGCTCGCCGACGTCGCGGTGGGCGATCACGTCATCCGCGCCGACGAGATCGGGTCAGACGGCACGGTGATCGCGCGAGCCGAGGTCCCGTTCAACCGGCCCGATACCGGCGCCATGGCGGCCGTGGCCGCGGACGAACCGTCCGCGATTCCTGCGCTTGACGGTGCGGTGATCACCGCCGCGCCGGGCGCTGCCGACATCACACCGGCGACGGCGGACACGGCGACGGAGGCCGCCTCGTCTCGACCGACCTCGCTGCAGACCCGGCTCCAGCCGGTCGAGGCCCGCGTCATCATCCGCCGGGGCGATTCGCTCTGGCGGATCTCGCGCGGCACCTATGGGCGCGGCAACCGCTACAGCGAGATCTATCTCGCCAATGGCGACCAGATCCGCGATCCCAACCGGATCTATCCAGGCCAGGTGTTCCGCCTGCCTGAGGACAAGGAGAAGGCGGCCCCGAAGGGGTGAACGCGCCGTCGCTGCGACCCGATCGTCGCGGCGCACGACGGGGGATGGCCGAAGGCGGGCGGGAGGTCTAGAACCCTTCCAGTTTCGCGGTCCTCTTTGCCGCTCGCGCGCGTTGCCGGCCGGCCGCGCCCTTCACGGACAGTCTCAGCTTGCCCCCATCCGATACGACCACGGTGTCCGGCGACGGCAACGCCATGTGGAAGACGCTGAAGAACCTGTGGCCCTACATGTGGCCGCAGGACCGCCCGGACCTGCGCGCCCGCGTGCTCTGGGCGAGCTTCTACCTCGTTCTCGCCAAGCTCCTCACCGTCGGCATTCCCTATTTCTACAAATGGGCGACCGATGCGCTCGACGGCGCCAACTCGGCGCGCGAGGTCCTGCCGCTCGTCCTCACCGGCGCGATCACGCTCGTCGTCGCCTACAACGTGGCGCGGGTGGTCTCGGTGGCGCTCAACCAGCTCCGCGATGCGCTGTTCGCACGGGTCGGGCAGTATGCGGTTCGCGTGCTGGCCTACCGCACCTTCGTCCACATGCACGAACTGTCGTTGCGCTTCCATCTGGAGCGGCGCACCGGCGGCCTCAGCCGCATCATCGAGCGGGGCACCAAGGGCATCGAGACGATCGTGCGGTTCACGATCCTCAACACGCTGCCGACCATCCTCGAATTCGCGCTGACCGCGGCGATCTTCGGCTTCTCCTACGGCGTCTGGTATCTCGTCGTCATCGCCGCCACGGTGTTTCTCTATGGCTGGTTCACGATCAAGGCGAGCGACTGGCGCATCGCCATCCGCCGCGAGATGAACGACAGCGATGCCGACGCCAACACCAAGGCGATCGACTCGCTTCTGAACTTCGAGACCGTCAAGTATTTCGGCAACGAGACGATGGAGGCCGAGCGCTTCGACCGCTCGATGGCGCGCTACGAGAAGGCCGCGACGCAGACCTGGACCTCGCTCGGCTGGCTGAACTTCGGCCAGGGCGTCATCTTCTCGGTCGGCATGGGCACGGCGATGGTGATGTCGGCGCTGGAGGTCCGCGCAGGCACCCAGACGCTCGGCGACTTCGTGTTCATCAACGCGCTGCTGATGCAGCTGTCGATCCCGCTGAACTTCATCGGCTTCGTCTATCGCGAAATCCGGCAGGGCCTCACCGACATGGAGGAGATGTTCCGCCTTCTCGCCATCCGGCAGGAGGTGCGCGATCCCGTCGAGGCGCCCGATCTCGTGGTGCGCGAGGGCGCGATCCGCTTCGAGGACGTGCGCTTCTCCTACGATCCCGAGCGCCAGATCCTGAAGGGCGTGTCCTTCGAGGTGCCGGCCGGCAAGTCGGTGGCGATCGTCGGCCCCTCGGGCGCCGGCAAGTCGACGATCTCGCGGCTGATGTTCCGCTTCTACGACGTGGATTCGGGGCGCATCACCATCGACGGGCAGGATATCGCGTCTGTCCGGCAGGCCAGCGTCCGCGCGGCCATCGGCATCGTGCCGCAGGACACCGTGCTCTTCAACGATACGATCGCCTACAACATCCGCTACGGCCGGGTCGACGCCGCCGAGGACGAGGTGAAGCGCGCCGCCGATCTCGCGCAGATCTCCAGCTTCATCGAGATGCTGCCGGACGGGTTCGCGACCATGGTCGGCGAGCGCGGCCTGAAGCTCTCGGGCGGCGAGAAGCAACGCGTCGCGATCGCCCGCACGATCCTCAAGGCCCCGCCGATCCTCATCCTCGACGAGGCGACCTCGGCGCTCGATACGCACACCGAGCAGGAGATCCAGAGCGCGCTTCAACTCGTCTCGCGCCAGCGCACGACGCTGACGATCGCGCACCGGCTGTCCACCATCATCGACGCGGACGAGATCATCGTGCTGCGCGCCGGCGAGATCGTCGAGCGCGGCACGCATCGCGATCTTCTGGCCGCCGCCGGCCTCTATGCCGAAATGTGGACGATGCAGCGCGAGGAGAACGAGGCCGAGGAGGTGCTGCGCCGTGCCCGCGAGGCGGACGCGCTCGGCGTCCTCGAGCGCAAGCGGCAGCGCGAGACGATCTGAACCGATCGGCTCGCCGTGGGTTCATCGTTGAGCCCGGCCGCGAAGCCCCCTATGTGGTACACTTGGCGCGCGAAGCGGGCCCACGCCGGACTCCCGGCTGACGACACGTGAAAGGAACTCGCCCTCGATGGACATGATCGCATCGATCCGCAACGCTCTGGTGCCGATCCATCGTGCCGGCTATCCGTTCATCGCCGGTTTCTTCGTCGCATCCGTCCTGCTCGGACTGCTCTGGGAGCCGCTCTTCTGGGCCGGCCTCGTGCTGACGCTCTGGTGCGCCTACTTCTTCCGCGATCCCGCGCGCGTCACCCCGATCTCCGACCAACTCGTCGTCAGCCCGGCCGATGGCCGCGTCTCGCTCGTCGGCCACGTCGTGCCGCCCGCCGAGCTCGGCCTCGGTGACGAGCCGCTGCTGCGCATCTCGATCTTCATGAACGTCTTCGACTGCCACGTGAACCGCGCTCCGGTACGGGGCCGCATCGCGCGCATCGCCTACAAGGAAGGCCAGTTCAAGAATGCCGAGCTCGACAAGGCGAGCGAGGTGAACGAGCGATCCTCCTTGGTGATCGAAAGCCCGCGCGGCGAGGTCGGCGTCGTGCAGATCGCAGGCGCCATCGCGCGTCGCATCATCGTTTTCTCGCAGACCGGCGATCATCTGGAGGCGGGCGAGCGCTTCGGCCTCATCCGCTTCGGCTCGCGCCTGGACATCTACCTGCCCGATGGCGCCGTTTCGCGCGTCGCCGAAGGCCAGAAGGCCGTCGCGGGCGAGACCGTCATCGCCGATTTCTCGGAACGGCCGCACGGCTGGTCCTGGCGCAAGGATTGAGCGGGATGAACGAACCGATCCCACATTCGCCCGAAGCGTCCACCCGGCCGGTCGTGACGTCGTCGCGCATCCCGTTTCGGCAGGTCCTGCCGAACCTCGTCACCATCCTGTCGATCTGTGCGGGCGTCACGGGCATCCGCTTCGCCTTCGAGGGCCGGTTCGAGCTGGCGGTGGGGCTGGTTCTCGGCGCCGCCTTCCTCGACGGCATCGACGGGCGCATCGCACGTCTCGTCAACGGCCAGAGCCGCTTCGGCGCCGAGATGGACTCACTCGCCGACATCGTCAATTTCGGTGTCGCTCCGGCGCTTCTTCTCTACGCCTATACGCTGCACGACGTCGGCTCGATCGGCTGGATCGCGGCGCTGCTCTACATCAGCGGCTGCGCTTTACGCCTTGCCCGCTTCAACACGATGCTGGACGAACCGAATCGGCCGGCCTGGAAGAGTGCCTTCTTCGTCGGCGTTCCCGCGCCGGCCGGCGCGGGCCTGGCTCTGTTCCCGGTCTATCTCGGCTTCACCAGCAACGTGAACGTGCCCGATCTTACCGCCTTCTTCGCGGCGGTCTATCTCGTGGCGATCGGTCTCCTGATGGCAAGCCGCATCCCGACCTATTCGGGCAAGACGATCGGCATCCCCGTCCGCCGCGACCACGTGGTGCCGATGATCCTCTTCGTGGTTCTCTATATCGGCTTGCTCCTCAGCTTCTTCTGGGAGACGCTGACCGTCTCGGCACTGGCCTACTTCGCCTCGATCCCCTTCGCGGTGCGCTCCTACCGCAAGCAAGCGGCCAAGAACGCGGTGGCCGACACGCCGGTGTGATCGGAAGGACGCAAGACGCATGGCCAAGCAGTTCGCGGCGATCGACGAGAATCGGAGCGCCTTCATCTCGCGGCAGAAGATCTTCTTCGCGGGATCGGCGGCGAACGGAAGCCGCGTCAATATCTCGCCCCGCTCGACGGAGCATCTCCATGTGATCGGGCCGAACGAGGTCGCCTATCTCGACCTGACGGGAAGCGGCAGCGAGACGGCGGCGCATGCGCGCGCCGGCGGCACGATGACGATCATGCTCTGCGCCTTCGATGGCCCGCCGCTGATCCTGCGGCTCTACGGCAAGGCCGAAATCGCCTTCCGCGGCTCCCCGGCCTACCAGACGTTCCTCGATCGGCATTACCCCGACGGCGAGCCCCTCGGCGCGCGGCAGGTGGTCACGCTGACCGTCGACCTCGTGCAGACATCCTGCGGCTATGCCGTGCCGTTGTTCGACCACGCAGGCGAGCGCCCGATCCTCGACCGCTGGGCTGCGGCGAAGGGCGAGGACGGCTTGCGCGCCTATCGGCAGGAGAAGAACGTTGAGAGCATCGACGGGCTGCCGACCGGCTTCGTGGAAGCCTGACGAGAAGCCATTCGCCTCCGGCTATTCCGGATCGCGATAGCGCAGGAAGCGGTTCTTGCGCACGTCGAAGAGTTTGCCGGTCTCGGTCAGCGAGGGCAGGGCGAGCGGCAGGATCTTCGCTGCGACGTCGGCGGGCTTCGGCAGCGTGTCCGGGTCTTCACCAGGCATCGCGAGGGCGCGCATAGCGGTGCGCGTAGCGCCGGGGTTCACCGAGTTCACCCGCAGGGGCAGGTTGATGGTCTCGTTGGCCCAGGACCGCACCAGCGCCTCCTCGGCCGCCTTCGACGCGGCATAGAGGCTCCAGAACGCCTTACAGGAATGGGCGGCGCCCGACGACAGAACGATGGCGCGCCCTGCATCGGAGGCCCGCAGCAGCGGGTCTACCGAGCGGATCACCCGCCAGGTCGAGGTGACGTTGAGCGTCATCGTCTTGTCGAAGGTCTTGGCCTCGAGATGGCCGATGGGGCCGAGCACGCCGAGCGTCCCCGCATTGGCGACGAGAACGTCGAGCTTGCCCCAGCGCTCGTGGATGGCGCCGCCGAGCCGATCGATGCCGGCCATGTCGGTGAGGTCGAGCGGCACCAGCGTCGCCGAGCCCCCAGTGCCCTTGATCTCGTCGTCGAGTTCTTCGAGGCCGCCCACCGTGCGCGCCACGGCGACGACATGTGCCCCCTCGGCCGCCAGCAGCTTCGAGAGGTGGTAGCCGATGCCGCGCGAGGCGCCGGTGACGAGCGCCACGCGCCCTGCAAGGTGTCCGGTCATGCCCGCGACGTCTCCCGAAGTATCATCCTGCACGCGCGCCGTCGAGGCCGATGCCGCGCCCTCCTGGGTCTCAGCCGTTGCTTGCGATCACCGAGAACCGGCGGACATTGGTCGGCGGCGCTTCCTTGTCGAGAAGCCGGGTCGGATAGTCGCCCGTGAAATAGTGATCGGTGAACTGCGGCGCGGCCGGGTCGCGCGGTGCACCGCCGACCGCACGATAGAGGCCGTCGATCGACAGGAAGGCCAGCGAATCGACGCCGATGTGGCGGGCCATCTCTTCCAGCGAGGCGTGCTGGTTGGCGAGGAGGTTGTCGGCGTCGGGCGTATCGATGCCGTAGAAGTCGGGATAGTGGATCATCGGGCTGGCGACGCGAATGTGAACCTCGCGGGCGCCGGCGTCGCGGATCATCTGCACGATCTTCATCGACGTGGTACCGCGCACGATCGAATCGTCGACGAGGACGACGCGCTTGCCCTCGATGATCGCCCGGTTGGCCGAATGCTTCAGCTTCACGCCGAAGGCACGAATCTGTTGTGTCGGCTCGATGAAGGTGCGCCCGACATAGTGGTTGCGGATGATGCCGTATTCGAACGGGATACCGCTGGCCTGCGCGAAGCCCAGTGCCGCCGGCGTGCCGCCGTCCGGCACGGGCACGACGACGTCGGCCTCGACCGGCGATTCGGCTGCGAGGTTCACGCCCATGTTCTTGCGCGCGACGTAGACGCTGCGGCCGCCGACCACCGAGTCGGGACGGGCGAAATAGACGTATTCGAACAGGCAGAGGCGCTCGGGGGCGGGCCGATCGGCCTTTCGAGCGTCGATCGTGATCGAGCCGTCCGGCTGGATCTCGCAGATGACGACCTCGCCGTTTTCCACGTCGCGGATGTAGCGCGCACCGATGATGTCGAGGGCGCAGGTCTCCGAACAGAAGATCGGCTTGCCGTCGAGGTCGCCCATCACCAGGGGGCGGATGCCGATCGGGTCGCGCGCGGCGATCAGCTTGGTGCGCGTCATCGCCACCATCGAGTAGCCGCCTTCCATCTGGCGGATGGCGTCGATGAAGCGGTCGGAGGAGGAGGCCTGCTTCGACTTGGCGATGAGGTGCAGCACCACCTCGGTATCGGAGGTCGACTGGCAGATCGCGCCGTCCGCGATCAGCTGGCGCCGCAGCGTCAGGCCGTTGGTGAAGTTGCCGTTGTGGGCGATGGCGATGCCGCCGACTTCCAGCTCGGCGAAGAGCGGCTGGACGTTGCGCAGGATCGTCTCGCCGGTCGTCGAATAGCGGACGTGGCCGATCGCGCGGTCGCCGGGCAGGCGGGCGAGCGTAACCGGGTCGGTATAATGGTCTCCGACGAGGCCCATGCGACGTTCGGAGCGGAACTGGCTGCCGTCGAAGGAGACGATGCCGGCCGCCTCCTGACCGCGATGCTGCAGGGCGTGCAGCCCGAGCGCCGTCAGCGTCGCGGCATCGGGATGGCCCAGGATGCCGAAGACGCCGCACTCCTCGTGCAGCGTGTCGCCGTCCGCATCGTCGATCATAGGCTTGCCCGAAGATTGAGACATGGCTCTTGTCCGTTCCTACCCGTCGCTGTGCTGGTGCGCCCCAGATGGGGACACGGCGGACGCATTGCGAAACAAAAATGTCATCGGCGCGCCAGAGCGCGCCGATCTGGAATTCTTTTAACCCATCGCCCGCAAAAGAGCGATCAGTTCGCTGGCGCTTCCGCCGGCTGTTCGCCCTGCTGGATCGCGTCCTCGATCGACGAGGGCTGGTCCGCCGTCCCGTCGGGGGCGACGTTGCCGTCCGGCGCGGTGGGCGGTGCGCCGAAGCGCTCGCGGATCGTGGTTTCGGGATCGGACGGGAGAGCAGCGACGAGGCGCGTGCCGAGATCGTCGAGCATTGGCTTCGAGCGGGCCTGCGTCACCCATCCCGGCTGGTTGCCGGACTGAGGCGGCGTCAGCCAGTTGAAGAACACCATGGCGACGACGACGAGGAGCAGTCCGCGCGCGGCACCGAACAGGAAGCCGAGCGTCCTGTCGATCGCACCGATGCGGCTGTCGATGATGAAGTCGGCGATCTTCAGCGTGATGAAGGAGACGATCAGGAGCGTCAGAAAGAACAGGCCGGCGGCCGAGGCGGCCATCGCCACCTTCTCGTTCGAGATGTAGGTCGAGGCGAAGGGCGTCACGTCGGCGTAGAAGAGGAACGCCACCGCTGCGGCGGCGATCCAGGACAGGACGGAGAGAACCTCGCGCGAGAAGCCGCGCACCATGGCGAGCAGCGCCGACACGAGCATGATGCCCACGAGGATCGCGTCCAGAAGGGTGACTGTCATTCGGGGCCCCAGCCTCTCGCGGTCTCGGACATTTCCAGACGTGCGACCGTTGCTCTTACAATGCGTGCAACGCGAAAAATCAAGTGTCGGATTGCAGTTGCCGTCCCGCGACCCGCGCCACGAGATGCGGAAGCGTGTCGATCTCATGGGCCGCGACGTCGCGGCCGCGCGGCAGCTCGGCGCTGGCGGCGGGCAGCACGGCCTGCTTGAAGCCGAGCTTCTCGGCTTCCTTCACCCGCTGCCCGGCATGCGAGACCGGGCGCACCGAGCCCGACAGGCTGATCTCGCCGAAGTAGACGCAGTCCGACGGCAGCGGCTGGCCCGACAGCGACGAGACGAGCGCGGCGGCGACGGCGAGGTCGGCCGCCGGCTCCTTGATGCGGTAGCCGCCCGCGACGTTGAGATAGACGTCGTGCGTGCCGAGCCGGACGCCGCAATGGGCCTCCAGCACAGCCAGCACCATGGCAAGACGTGGCGCGTCCCAGCCGAGCACCGAGCGGCGCGGGGTGCCGAGCGTCGAGGGCGCCACCAGCGCCTGGATCTCGACGAGCACCGGCCGCGTGCCCTCCATGCCGGCGAAGACGGCGGCGCCCGGCGCCTTGCCGTTGCGCTCGCCGAGGAAGAGCTCGGACGGGTTCTGCACCTGACGCAGGCCGATATCGCTCATCTCGAACACGCCGATCTCGTCGGTCGGGCCGAAGCGGTTCTTCACGGTGCGCAGGATGCGGTAGTGGTGCCCGCCTTCGCCCTCGAAATAGAGCACGGCATCGACCATGTGCTCGATGACGCGCGGGCCTGCGATCTGGCCTTCCTTCGTGACGTGACCGACGAGGATCACCGCCGCGCCGCTCGACTTGGCGTAGCGGATGAGCGCCTGGCAGCCGGCGCGAACCTGCGTCACCGTTCCTGGCGCCGAGTCGGCCATGTCGGTCCAGACGGTCTGGATCGAATCGATGATCACGAGATCGGGGCGCTTGTCCTGCGTCAGCGTCGCCAGGATGTCCTCGATGTTGGTCTCGGCCATGAGCTGCACGCTCGTGTCCTCGACCTTCAGCCGCTGGGCGCGCAGGCGCACCTGCGCCACCGCCTCTTCGCCCGAGACGTAGATCACCTTGTGGCCACCGCGCGCCAGCGCGGCAGCCGCCTGCATCAGCAGGGTCGACTTGCCGATGCCGGGATCGCCGCCCACCAGCAGCGCCGAGCCGCGCACGAACCCGCCGCCCGTCACCCGGTCGAGCTCGTCGATCCCGGAGATGATGCGCGGGGCCTCTTCGAGTTCCCCGGATAGCGGCAGCAGCGCGGCGGGCCGCCCCTTTCGCTTGGAGCGCAGCGGGCCGCCGCCGATGCCGTTGGTGTCGCTCTCCTCGACGATCGTGTTCCACTCGCCGCAGGATTCGCACTTGCCCATCCAGCGCGCGAAGACCGCGCCGCAGTTCTGGCAGATGAAGCTCGCCTTGGACTTCGCCATCCGCCCGCTCAGACCGGAAACCGCGAGACGCGGGGTCCGAGCGAGGTCAGGAACTCGTAGGCGATGGTGCCGGCGCGGCGCGCCGTCTCGTCGAGCGAGATCGTCGGGCCGAAGATCTCGGCGACCTCGCCGGGCACGACGCTGTCGTCCGGCAGGTCGGTGACGTCGATCAGCGTCAGGTCCATCGAGACGCGGCCGAGCACCGGCGCCCGGCGTCCGCCGATCGCGACCTCGGGGGCGGGCTCGACGGCGCGGATCGGCGTCACGCCGGAGGAGGAGCGCAGGAACCCGTCGGCGTAGCCGATGCCGATCGTGGCGATCCGGGTGGCGCGCTCCAGCCGAGCCGAAGCGCCGTAGCCCGCAGCCTCACCGCGCGCGGCGGTGCGCACCTGCAGGATCTGCGCATGGAGGGTCGCGACGGGCCGCAGCGCCTCCTGCGGGTCGAGCGTCCGCTCGCCGCCGTAGAGCGCAATGCCCGGCCGGGTAAGATCGAAGTGAAAGGGCTTGCCGAGAAAGACGCCGGCCGAATTGGCGAGAGAGCGCGCCACGTGCGGAAAGAGCGCGGCGATCCGCTCGAAGCTGGCGCGCTGCCCTTCGCTCTGGCCCGACGTCGGATCGTCCGCCGAGGCGAGGTGGCTCATGACGAGCGTGATGTCGAAGCCGCCGCCGCGTGCGATCGCGAGCGCGCGGCGCGCATCGGCCTCGTCCATGCCGAGCCGGTTCATGCCGGTCTCGAACTGGAGCGCGGCGGGTGCCGGCAGCTTGCCGATGCCGGCCTCCTGCCAGATCCGCACGTCGTCGAGCGTCGAGAGAACGGGGATGAGCTTCTGCTCGCGGCAGATCGCGGCCGCGGCAGCATCGAGGCCCTGCAGCACGAAGATCCGGTAGTTCATGCCGGGCAGGGCGGCGCGCACCTCCGCGCCCTCCTCGGCCCAGGCGACGAAGAAGTCGCGGCAGCCGGCGGCGAACAGCGCCTTGGCGACGTAGGGCGCGCCGAGCCCGTAGCCGTTGGCCTTCACCGCTGCGCCGGTGCGGGCGCCCGGTGCTAGGTTGGCCATGTGGCGCCAGTTGGATTTCAGCGCCCAGCCGTCGATCGTCACGAAGGGACGGCGGCCGCTATGGGGAACGGCTGAGAGAACGGGGTGTGTCATGGAGCGGTTCTATAGAGCTATTCGTAGCGTTCCGGCAGGTGGCTTTCCTCGGCGAGATCGGTGAATCGCGTGAACTCGGCCTGGAAGGCGAGGGGCGCGCTGCCGGTGGGCCCGTGCCGCTGCTTGGCGATGATCACCTCGGCCTTGCCGCGCGCGTCGTTCATCTCCTGCTGCCACTTCATGTGCTCGTCGGTGCCGGGCTTGGGCTCCTTGTTCTGCAGGTAGTACTCGTCGCGGTATACGAACATCACGACGTCGGCGTCCTGCTCGATCGAGCCCGATTCTCTGAGGTCGGAGAGCTGAGGACGCTTGTCCTCCCGGTTTTCCACCTGTCGCGAGAGCTGCGACAGCGCCACGATCGGGACGGCCAGCTCCTTGGCCAGCGCCTTCAGGCCGGTGGTGATCTCGGTGATCTCCTGCACGCGGTTGCCGGCGTTCTTCGACGAACCCTGCATCAGCTGCACGTAGTCGATCACCATGACGTCGAGGCCGCGCTGGCGCTTCAGTCGCCGCGCGCGGGCGGCGAGCTGCGCGATTGAGATGCCGCCGGTCTGGTCGATGTAGAGCGGCGCCTTCTGCATCATCTCGGTGCAGGCGACGAGCTTGGAATATTCGGCGTCGGTGATGTTGCCGCGCCGGATCTTCGAGGAGGAGACCTCCGACTGCTCGGAGATGATGCGCGTCGCCAATTGCTCGGCCGACATTTCCAGCGAAAAGAAGGCGACGACGCCGCCGTTCTTGGCCTTGAACGTGCCGTCGGCCTGCTCGGCCGGCTCGTAGGCGGCGGCGATGTTGAAGGCGATGTTGGTGGCGAGCGAGGTCTTGCCCATGGCCGGGCGGCCGGCAAGGATGATGAGATCGGAGGCCTGCAGGCCGCCGAGCCGCCGGTCGAGCTCGCGGATGCCGGTGGAGGTGCCCGACAGGCCCCCGTCGCGGTCCTTGGCGGCGCCCGCCATCTCGATGGCCAGCGCCATCGCGTCCTCGAAGGACTGGAAGCCGCCGTCGTAGCGCCCGGTCTCGGCCAGCTCGAACAGCGAGCGCTCGGCCTCCTCGATCTGGCGCTTGGGCTCGGCATCCACCGGTGCGTCGAAGGCGATGTTCACCATGTCCTCGCCGATGCGGATCAGCGAGCGTCGGATGGCCAGATCGTAGATCGCGCGGCCGTAGTCGGCGGCGTTGATGATCGTGGTGGCTTCTGTGGCGAGGCGCGCGATGTACTGCGCCAGCGTCATGTCGCCGATGCGGTCGTTGGCGGCAAGGAAGGTCTTGATCGTAACGGGGTTGGCGATCTTGCCCATCTTGATCATCGTCGAGGCCTTCGCGAAGATCTCGCGGTGGATGCCCTCGAAGAAATGGTCCGGCTTCAGAAAGTCGTGGACGATGTAATAGGCGTCGTTGTTGACGAGGATGGCGCCCAGAAGCGCCTGCTCCGCCTCGATGTTCGCCGGGGCCTCGCGGTAGAGCGGCGACTCCTCCTCGAACTTGCGCGCGGCGTCCGCCATCTCGTGCCATCTCCATGCTCTGGGTGAGCGGTCACCCTACAGGAGATCACGGGCCGAGACCAAACGATGCGCGGTCGCGGGTTCTAAAAAGCGACGTCGGATCGGCGACGACCCTCGTCGCGGTGGACAAGCTGTGGGTTCGCCTATCGATCGCTTGACGCACGACGCCTGCCGGCGGTGGCGCTGATAGGCCGAACCATCCACACGAAAAAGGGGAGCCCCGGCTTGGCCGGAACTCCCCTTCGCGATCGTCTCATTCCGGTCGCGAACGACTGCTCGCGAGCGCCGTCGGCTCAGGCCTGCTCTTCGCCGGCCTCGTCCTCGGAAACCTCGGTCTCCTCGTCGAGGATCTCGTCCTCGTCCTGGCCGTAGATGGCGTCGGCCGAGGTGAGGGTCTCGCCGCGCGCCTGACGCTCGGCCTCTTCGTGCGAACGGGCGATGTTGATCTCGATGTTGACCGAGACTTCCGAGTGCAGCGCGATCGACACCTTGTGCAGGCCGATCGTCTTGATCGGCAGGTTCAGCTCGACCGAGTTGCGATTGACGTTGAAGCCCTCGGCCTTGACGAGATCCGCGATGTCGCGCGCCGACACCGACCCGTAGAGCTGGCCGGTCTCGCCGGCCGAGCGGATGGTGGTGAAGCGCTTGCCCTCGAGCGACTGGCCGACCGTCTGGGCCTCGCTCTTGCGCTCTTCGTTGCGCGCGATGATCTGCGTCTTCTGGGCTTCGAACTTGGTGCGGTTCGCCTCGTTGGCGCGCAGCGCCTTGCCGGACGGCAGGAGGAAGTTGCGGGCGAAGCCGTCGCGCACGCGCACGGTGTCGCCGATGTGGCCGAGACGGTTGACGCGCTCGAGAAGAATGACGTCCATGACGAAGGTCCTTTGGGTCGGAGTTGAAGGTCGGTTCAGGCGTTGGCTGCCGGCGAGGCCGGCGGCTTCGCGGTCTCGAACAGGCCGAGAACCATGAAGGCGAGAAGCGGGAACGACAGGAGCAGGATCGCCGCGTAGGTCGTGAAGAGAAGCAGGCCGCGCGCCGCCCGGCCGCGGGTGCGCCGGTGCACCGAGGCGAGGCCGACGAAGGTGAAGGCGCAAGAGAAGCTGCCCACCGCCACGGCGCCGAGCAGCCCGATCGTGCCCGGCAGGAAGCAGGCCGCCAGCGCCACGGCGAAGATCGGCAGCGCCAGGCGCGGCAGCGTCGTCGTGGCCGGCAGGTCGTCCTTCGGCCGCGGCAGCCTGCCGCTGAGGCGCGTGATCGCCGCCGACAGATAGAGGCAGATCACCAGCGTGAGCACGAGGAAGGCCGGCTGCACGAAGGGAACGGCGGCCACGACGAACCGGCCGAGCTCGGCCGCCTGCTCCGGCGACACGCCGGAGGCGTCGCTCTGCGCCTGCAAGGCGGCGGCAACGGCCGGGCCGACCTCGGACGGGTCGTAGCCGATGAGCCAGCCGAGCCCGATGCAGGCGGCGGTCGCGAGAAGCGCGATGGCGAAGAGGATGCCGCTGACCGGATACCAGTCCATCGCCGGCGCGGCCGGCGCCTTGCCGAACGGCGTCGGGGCGGGTTCGGGCCCATCGATCGGGCGGGCGAGACCCGCGACATGGCCGAGGATCGCCGAGGGCAGGCCGGCCGACAGAAGAACGGTCAGGCCTGCGTTCAGGGATCCGAGAAACGCGGCGATGGCGATGAAGGCGGTGGCGGCGGCGAGGAAGCCCGCCTTGGAACCCCAGCCGAGACTCGCCAGCAAAACGGGCACCGGGGCGATCAGCGCCAGACCCAACGCGCCGGGCGACTGGACGACCAGTCCGGCGAACAGAAGGGCGGTCGCGGCGCCGGCCGCAAGTCCCGTGAGGAGGGCATCGAATTTCATCGTCGGTATCGCTGTCCTGCACTGTGGCAGTTAGGGGCAAAGAGAACCCCAACTCGGCTGTGTCTCGACTCCTGGCGGCGCCGAACGGGCCGGGATCGAAGGACGAGGGCGGCGAGCCTCAAGTGCTCGCCGCCCTCGAAATCCAAAGAAGCGTCGCGAAGACTACTTCAGGACGTAGGGCAGCAGGCCCAGGAAGCGGGCGCGCTTGATCGCCTGGGCGAGGGCGCGCTGGTTCTTCTGCGACACCGCGGTGATGCGCGAGGGAACGATCTTGCCACGCTCGGAAATGTAGCGCTGCAGGAGACGGACGTCCTTGTAGTCGATCTTCGGCGAATCGCTCGCCGCGAACGGGTCGGACTTGCGCCGGCGATGGAACGGGCGACGCGTGGGCATCTGGGCGACGTCGACCATTATGCAGCCTCCTCGTTACGCGGGCGACGGGGACGATCGTCGTCCTCACGGCGCGGGCGGTCTTCGCGGTCACGACGCGGACGGTCGCCGCCGTCGCGGTCGCCGCGACGCGGACGGTCGTCGCGCTTCTGCATCATCGCCGACTGGCCGTCGTCATGCTGCTCGACGCGGATGGTGATGTAACGCAGGATGTCCTCGTTGAAGCGCATCTGGCGCTCCATCTCCTCGACGGCCGCCGACGGGGCGTCGATGTTCATCAGCGTGTAGTAAGCCTTCCGGTTCTTCTTGATCCGGTAGGTGAGGGTCTTCAGACCCCAATTCTCGACCTTGCCGACCTTGCCGCCATTGGCCTCGAGCACACCGCGGTACTGTTCCACGAGTGCTTCGACCTGCTGGCCGCTGATATCCTGTCGGGCAAGAAATACGTGCTCGTAGAGCGACATATGTTCGCCTTTTCCATTCGTGTTGCGTTTGCCCGGATCCGGCGGCTAAGCCTCTGCGACTCTCCTGCTGGCCGGTGAAGGCCGTGAGTGGAAAGGCGCGTCATTAGAGACGGTCGAGAGCGGGAACACGGGAAGAAAGAGACGCCGTCTTCGGCGATTCCCAATCCCTTTCGGGAATGGACTTCCGTTCAGCCCCCGGCCAGACGTCGGGCAATGACGGTGTGCGCATAACCCATGGCCGAAGAATTGGCAAGGGTGCCCGGCGGGTTCAGGCCTGACGCTGGATGTCGGTTCCCGCCAGCCGCGACAGGATTTGGTCGGCGGTTTCCGGTTTGCCGAGGAAGAAGCCCTGGCCCTGGATCGGGCCGATGGCGCGAAGCGCCGACCATTGCTCGGCGGTCTCGACGCCTTCGGCCGTCAGCGCCAGATCGAGGCGGCGGCAGAATTCCCAGATCGCCGCAACCACCGGAGCCGAGCCGTCGTCCCGGCCGAGGTGGCGGATCAACGAGGGGTCGAGCTTGATGCGCTCCACGCAGAGCGATTGGAGGTAGCCGAAACTCGTCTGGCCCGAGCCGAAGTCGTCGATCGCGACGCGAACGCCCATCTCGCGAAGCCGGCGTAGCGAGATCGCGAGCGATCCGGTCTCCGTGACGGCGACGATCTCGGCGATGTCGATCTCGAGCGCGCTCGGCATGAGCGAATGCTCGGCGAGAATCGCCGCGAGGATCGTGCAGGCGTCCTCGCGCGCCAGCGTCAGCGCCGACAGGTTGACCGCCAGCGCCACGGCTTCACAACCCGCTTCCTTCAGGCGCGCGAAGTCGGCGACCGCGCGGCGCGCGACCCAGAGGTCGATGAGGCTGACGAGGCCCGCCTGCTCGGCGAGGGGAATGAATTCGTCGGGCGGCACCAGCCGGTCGAGGCGCCGGTTGTGCCATCGAACGAGCGCTTCCAGCCCCGTCACGCGGCCCGCGACGGGATCGACCTGCCGCTGGAAGACGAGGTGGAACTCCTCGTTGGCGATGGCGAGCGCCAGATCGCTCTGCAGCAGGCGGCGGTCGAGCATCGCCTGTTCCTGGACGGGATCGAAGCAGGCGACCCCGTTGCGCCCGCTGCGCTTCACCACATACAGGGCGAGGTCCGCGGCGCGGTGGATCTGGTCGCGCGACACGCCGTCGAGCGGGGCCGACGCGATGCCGACCGAACAGCCGATCTGCACCTTATGCCCCGCCACGTCGGCGGGGAGGCCAAGGCAAGCGACGATCCGCTCGGCGGTCTCGATCGCCTCGCGGCGCGAGGCGCCGTCGAGCAGCACGAGGAACTCGTCGCCGCCGAAGCGGAAGACTTGGCATTGCGCGCCAACGCAGCGGTGCAGCCGGTCGGCGACCTCCTTCAGGAGCAGGTCGCCCACGCCATGCCCATGCTCGTCGTTGACCCGCTTGAAATGGTCGAGGTCGAGAGCCAGCAAATGAACGCAGCGGCCGCCTTGCGCGATCTGCGGCTCGATCCTGTCCCAGGCGGCGTTAAGCTGTGCGCGGTTGCCGAGGCCCGTCAGATGGTCGTGCCGCGCCAGGAACTCGATGCGGCTGCGCGCTTCCTTCAGTGGCGTGATGTCGGTGAGGCTCAGCACCTGCGTGGAGACACCCTCGACGGTGACGCGGGGCGAGATCGAGATCATCACATGCCGGGTCATGGCTGGAAGGGCGATCTCGGCTTCGAACCGGTGCCCCTCGAAGAGGCGCGCTGCGAGCGACGAGCCGTCCGCGGGAACCAGCCGCCGGACGACGTCGATGGCGCCGAGCGCCTCCGCTTCGCTCAACCGGACGTCCTCGACGTCGAAGAGCGCCAGCGCCGCCGGATTGGCGTAGCTCGCATGGCCGAGCGGATCCACTCGCACGATGCCGGTCGGCGTGCTGGCGAGCACCGCCTCGCACCGGGCTTCGAGTTCGCGCATGCGCGACCGGTCCCGGACCTGTGTGCTCACATCGGTGCACAGGACGAGCGAGCCGCCGCCCGCGCGTCGGCGCGACAGGCACCGCACCACGCGCCCGGACGGCATCCGGGCCAGCGTCGAGGTCTCGGCGTTGTTCAGGACGTCGTCGATATGGGCGTCGGCGCTGAAGTCGTCGTCGAGATCGCCGCGCGCGACGAAGAAATCGGTGAGGCTCGCGCGATCGGCACCGGGCGTGAAGAGATCGTCGCCGACCTCGAAACACTGGCGCGCCGCGGCGTTGGCACCGATCAGCACCTCGCGCCCCGCGCCGTTGAGATCGAAGGTCAGCAATCCGAGATCGAGCGTGTCGAGCATGTCGAGGACATCGGCGGCGTCGCCGGATCGCAGACCGAACGTGGCTTTGCGGGACTTGGCCATGCTCGCGGCTCCGACGCTGTCGTTGGTGGGTTTCAGCTGACGACCCGAAGCCGGCGGCGAGCCGTAACCTCGCCATCGGATCATGGTTGCATCGCCCGATCACGACGAGGCGTCATGCCCTTCGCGACTGTGGTTGACCCAACGTAATCAGCGATCCTTGAACTTGTCTTAAAACCACAACCGCCGGAAGCGGGCGTCGCGCGGCCGGTCCGTCGCGGTTGTATCGATGCTGCACCGCGCCTTGACACGTCGCCGGGTGCTCCCCATTCACCCCCGCAACGAAACGCATGCAACGGAACTCCCGCCCATGGCGCTAGCGCTTATCTTTCCCGGCCAGGGAAGCCAGTCCGTCGGCATGGGCCGCGAACTCGCCGACACGTTTCCCGAGAGCCGCCGGGTCTTTGACGAGGTCGACGAGGCGCTCGGCGAAAAACTCTCCGCAACGATCTTCGAGGGTCCGACCGACCAGCTGACGCTGACCGCGAACGCCCAGCCGGCGCTCATGGCCGTCTCGCTTGCGGCGATGCGGGCGCTGGAAGCGAGGGGCTTCGATCTCGGCGCTTCCGCGGTCTTCGTCGCCGGCCATTCGCTCGGCGAGTATTCGGCGTTGGCGGCGGCGGGGTCCCTGACGATCGCGGATGCCGCGCGGCTGCTGCGCATTCGCGGGCAAGCGATGCAGGCCGCCGTGGCACCGGAAGAGGGCGCGATGGCCGCGATCATCGGGCTCGACGAGGGTGTGCTGGGCGAAATCTGCGCCCGCGCCGCGGAGGGCGGCGTCTGCCAGATCGCCAACGACAATGGCGGCGGCCAGATCGTCATTTCCGGCACGAAGGCTTCGGTCGACCGCGCGATGACGATGGCGAGCGAGACCGGCGCGAAGCGGGCCATCGCGCTGTCGGTCTCCGCGCCGTTCCATTCGATGCTGATGCAGCCCGCCGCCGAACGCATGCGCGAGGCCCTGGCCGCCGCGCGCATCGAGGCGCCGCGCGTGCCCCTCGTCGCCAACGTCCTGGCCTCTCCGATCTCCGATCCCGCCGAGATCCGCGACCGGCTCGTGGAGCAGGTGACCGGTCAGGTGCGCTGGCGTGAGAGCATGGCCTATCTCGCCGACGCCGAGGTCGATCTCCTGTTCGAGGTCGGGTCCGGCAAGGTCCTGTCGGGCCTCGCCAAGCGCATCGACAAGCGCCTCGCGGCGCAGGCTGTCGGCACGCCCGCCGAGGTCGACGCGGCGCTCGCCCGGCTCGCCTGACCACGCCGCACCGCTCTTCGGCCGGCCGGCTGACGGCACGGCCATCAGACACAAGGATTGTCCCCATGTTCGATCTCACCGGCCGCAAGGCCCTCGTCACGGGCGCCAGCGGCGGCATCGGCGAAGCCATCGCGCGCACGCTCCATGCCGCCGGCGCGGTCGTCGGCCTGCATGGCACGCGGCGCGAGAAGCTCGACGAGGTCGCGGCCTTGCTGGGTGAGCGCGCCCATGTCTTCGCCGCCGATCTCGGCAGCCGCGAGGACCAGAAGTCGCTGGCCGAGACCGCCGACGCGACGCTCGGCGGCGTCGACATCCTCGTCAACAATGCCGGCATCACCAAGGACGGGCTCTTCGTGCGCATGTCGGACGAGGACTGGGATCGGGTTATCGAGGTCGACCTGACCGCCGCCTTCCGGCTGACGCGGGGCCTGACGCACCAGATGATGCGCCGGCGCTACGGGCGCATCATCAACATCACCTCGATCGTCGGCGTCACCGGCAATCCCGGTCAGGCCAACTATTGTGCCGCGAAGGCAGGCATGATCGGCTTCTCCAAGTCGCTGGCGCAGGAGATCGCCTCGCGCAACGTCACGGTGAACTGCATCGCCCCCGGTTTCATCGCAAGTGCGATGACGCAGAAGCTGAACGACAAGCAGAAGGACGCCATCATGGGCGCCATTCCGATGAAGCGGATGGGCGATGCATCCGAAATCGCTTCCGCCGCGTTGTTCCTCGCGTCCGAGGAGGCGGGCTACGTGACCGGCCAGACGATCCACGTCAACGGCGGTATGGCGATGATCTAAAGCCCGCGCTCGGCGGTTGGCCCCGTCGGGCCCGCGTGCTAAGCCGCGCTTCTCTCGCGGGAGAGGCCGGTGGCCTCGGCCGACTGGCGGTCTCGATGCCGGTGGAGCCGGGCATAGCTTGATTAACCGGACTCCGGCCGTTAACGAAACGGCGGAAGCCATCTCAACGAAGGAATGACCATGAGCGATACCGCTGAACGGGTGAAGAAGATCGTCGTCGAACACCTGGGCGTCGAGCAGGAGAAGGTGACCGACAACGCTTCCTTCATCGACGATCTCGGCGCAGACAGCCTCGACACGGTCGAGCTGGTCATGGCGTTCGAGGAAGAGTTCGGCGTCGAGATCCCGGACGATGCGGCCGAGACGATTCTCACGGTCGGCGATGCGGTGAAGTTCATCGAGAAGAACCAGGCCTAAAACCCTGGAGCCCCCCGCCGCTGCGAACGAGTACCGAATGAGACGAGTCGTCATCACCGGCGTCGGCATGGTCAGCCCCCTCGGGGCTGGCGTCGACGTCACCTGGAAGCGCCTTCTGGAAGGCCGCAGTGCGGCCGGCCGGATCGAGAGCTTCGAGGTATCCGACCTGCCTTGCCAGATCGCCTGCCAGATCCCCCGCGGAGACGGTACGGACGGGACCTTCAATCCGGATCTCTGGATGGAGCCCAAGGAACAGCGCAAGGTCGACGACTTCATCATCTTCGCGGTCGCTGCGGCGGCGGAGGCGCTGGACGATGCCGACTGGCATCCCGAGAGCTACGAAGACCAGTGCGCCACCGGCGTTCTGATCGGCTCTGGGATCGGCGGCCTTCAGGGGATCGAGCGCAACGCGCTGATTCTCGCCGAGAAGGGACCGCGGCGCATCAGCCCGTTCTTTATTCCCGGCAGCCTGATCAATCTCGCGTCGGGTCACGTCTCGATCCGCAACAAGCTGCGCGGCCCCAACCACTCCGTGGTCACGGCCTGTTCGACCGGCGCGCATGCCATCGGCGACGCGTCGCGGCTCATCATGCTCGGCGATGCCGACGTGATGGTGGCCGGCGGTGCCGAATCGCCGGTGTGCCGCATTTCCATGGCGGGCTTTGCCGCCTGTCGCGCCCTGTCCACAAGCTATAACGACAATCCGACGGCGGCCTCCCGGCCCTACGATCGCGGTCGTGACGGTTTCGTGATGGGCGAGGGCGCCGGCGTCGTCGTCCTCGAAGAGTACGAACACGCCAAGGCGCGCGGCGCGCGCATCTATGCCGAAGTGATCGGCTACGGCCTGTCGGGCGATGCTCACCACATCACGGCTCCCGCCGAAGACGGCGATGGCGCCTATCGTTGCATGACGATGGCGCTGAAACGCGCCGGCGTGACGCCCGACCAGATCGACTACATCAACGCGCATGGAACCTCGACGCCGTTGGGCGACGAGATCGAGCTGCGCGCCATCGAACGGGTGCTCGGCGATGCCGCGCAGGGCGCCACCATGTCCTCCACCAAGTCCGCGATCGGCCATCTTCTCGGCGCCGCCGGTTCGGTCGAGGCGATCTTCTCGGCGCTGGCGATCCGCGACAACGTCGCGCCACCGACGCTCAATCTCGACGACCCTTCCGTCGAGACCGCGATCAATCTCGTGCCCAAGCGCAAGATCGAGAAGCGGATCGATGTCGCGCTGTCGAATTCGTTCGGCTTCGGCGGCACGAACGCCTCGCTCGTCCTGCGCCGCGTCGAGGACTGACTCGGTCTTTCGCCACATTCGGATGATGCATCCAAGGGCATCGAGGGCGCTGCCGCCGGGATGACGACGCGTCGCCCGGATCGGTCCGCCCGCCCCAACACTGGCCGGCAGGACGAACGGCACCCCGTCGGTCCTGCCGATCCTGCGGAGAATTGGCCGTGACGATCGGACCGGACGACCGAGCCCAGCCCCCCCTGATCACGCATGCCGAACTCGTGGCCGACCGCAAGCGGGCGCGTCGACGCTCGCGCCGCGCCCGCAGCGGGTTCGTCACCTTCCTCAGCTTCATGATCAGCGCCGCCCTCGTGGCCGTCATCGCGGCTGCGCTGACCGTCTACTGGGGCAAGCGTCAGTTCGAGGGCGCCGGCCCCCTGCAGCAGGAGGCGACCTACCTCGTGCCGAAGGGCGGCGGGCTGGAGAGCATCGCGTCGGGTCTCTCCCGAAAAGGCATCGTCAGCGACGCTCGGATCTTCGAGTACGGCGTGCGCATCGAGGGTGCCGGCGGCGAGCTGAAGGCTGGCGAATACGCGTTCGCGCCTGGCGCCAGCATGCGCAGCGTGATGGATACGCTGCGCAGCGGCAATTCGATCCTCCACAGCGTGACGATCCCCGAGGGCTGGACGGTCCAGCAGATCTTCTCGCGTCTGCAGTCCGACGTGACGCTCGTTGGCGATCTGCCGGCGGTGGCGCCGGAAGGGACGCTCCTGCCCGAGACCTACAAGTTCACACGCGGACTGAGCCGCGCCGAGTTGGTATCGCAGATGTCGGCGGCCCAGACGAAGCTCGTCGCCGAGCTCTGGGCCGAGCGTGATCCCGACCTGCCGGTGAAGGATATCGGCCAGTTCGTGACGCTCGCCTCGATCGTCGAGAAGGAGACGGGGATCGACGCCGAACGCCCGCATGTCGCCTCGGTCTTCGTCAACCGCCTGCGCGACGGGATGCGCCTCCAGTCGGATCCGACCATCATCTACGGCATCTGGGGCGGAGCCGGGAAGCCGGCCGACGAGCCGATCCGGCAGTCGCACATTGCTTCACAGACGCCCTACAACACTTACGTCATTCGAGGCCTGCCGCCCGGCCCGATCGCCAATCCAGGACGTGCCGCGCTCGAAGCCGTCGCGCATCCGCTCGCGACCGACGATCTCTATTTCGTCGCCGATGGCACCGGCGGCCACGCCTTCGCCAGCACGTTGAACGCCCACAACGCCAACGTTCGCAAGTTCCGCGAAATCGAACGCCAGACGGCCGCTGATCGCACCATGGATAGCACGGGCACCGGAGCCAGCCTCGAATGAGGCCGGGATCGCTTTTGAGCCGGACACCTCGACATCGTCAGCGGAGACCGCGATGCCCGTCATGAGCATGACGGGCTTCGCCCGTTTCGAGGGGGAGACGCTCGAGGCGAGCTTTGTCTGGGAGCTGCGATCGGTCAACGGCAAGGGGCTGGAAGTTCGCATCCGCCTGCCGCAGGGTCTGGAGTCGATCGAGGCCGATGTCCGGCGGACCGTCTCGGCGCGGCTGGCGCGCGGCAACGTCCAGGTCTCGCTAGCCATGCGCCGCACTGAGGAGGGCACCGGCAGCTTCTCGATCAACGCCGCGATGCTGACCGAGATCCTGCGCCTGTCGAACCAACTGGTGAGCGAGGGCCATGCGACGCCGCCCTCGGCCGATGGGATCCTCGGTCTGAAGGGTGTGATCGAGCTCGCGGAGAATGAGACGCTTCCTGAGCTCGCGGCGCAGCGCGCGCGCGACGCCCTGAACGGCCTCGGTCCGGCGCTCGATCGCCTGCTGCAGAGCCGCGCCGACGAAGGCGCGCTGCTGCGCACCATTCTCGTTGAGCGGCTGGACGAAATCGCGGCCCTGTCGGCTCGTGCCGAGGACGATCCCGCCCGAAGGCCGGAGGCGATCCGTGCCAAGCTGGCGCGTCAGGTTGGCGAGTTGATGGGTGCGGCGGTCGCACCGCTGGACGAGGCCCGTCTGCATCAGGAGGCGGCGATCCTCGCCACCAAGGCCGATATCCGCGAGGAACTCGACCGGCTGGCGGCGCATGTCAGCGCCGCGCGCGAGCTTTTGGCCACGGGCGGCGCGATCGGGCGCAGGCTCGATTTTCTGTCGCAGGAATTTAACCGCGAATCGAATACCCTGTGCTCCAAGTCAAATGCGACCTCGCTCACGGCGGTCGGTGTCGAGTTGAAGGTCGTGGTCGACCAGTTTCGCGAACAGGTGCAGAATATCGAATGAAGCCGCTCATGGACATCGAATCGAGCCCGCCGATCGCCCGGCGTGGGCTGATGCTCGTCATCTCCTCGCCGTCCGGCGCCGGCAAGTCGACGATCGCCCGCAACCTTCTCGACCTCGACCACCGCTTCTCGCTGTCGATCAGCGTGACGACCCGCAAGCGCCGTCCGAGCGAGATCGACGGCGTCCACTATCATTTCATCACGGTCGACGAGTTCGAGCGGCTGCGTTCGGGCGACGCGCTGCTGGAATGGGCCGAGGTGCACGGCAATCTCTACGGGACCCCGCGTGACGCCGCGGAAAAGGCGATGCGCGAGGGCCGCGACATGCTCTTCGACATCGACTGGCAGGGCGCTCGCCAGCTGCAGGAGCAGGCGAAGTCCGACATCGTCTCGATCTTCATCCTGCCGCCCTCGATGGCCGAACTGAAGTCGCGGCTGATGCGCCGGGCCGAGGATTCCGGCGAAACGATCGCCATGCGTCTGCGCAATGCCAGCGTCGAGATCGAGCGTTGGCGGGACTACGAATACGTGGTGCTGAACGACGATCTCGACCGCGCGTTCACGGCGGTCCTGTCGATCGTCAATGCCGAGCGCCTGCGCCGCGACCGGCGGCCCGGCCTCTTCGATTTCACGACGCAGCTTCTCGACGAAGCGGCCGCGGCCGCGAAGGAGTAATCGTCAGGAGAGTTCGTTCGCGAGGCGGACGAATTCCTCGACGCTCAGGGTCTCGGCCCGTCGCTGCGGGTCGATCCCGGCGCGCGCCAGAAGCGCCTCGCCGCCGACGGGCTTCAAGCTCTGGCGCAGCATCTTGCGGCGTTGTCCGAAGGCCGCGGCCGTGACGCGCTCCAGATCCGCCAGGCAAGCTGGCAGCGGCTCGGCGCGCGGGCGCAGATGCACGATCGCCGACGTCACCTTGGGCGGCGGCGTGAAGGCTTCGCGCGAGACGTCGAACAGGATCTCCGCCTGCGTGCGCCAGCCGCAGAGGACGCCGAGGCGTCCGTAATGGTCGTCGTCCCCGCCCGCGACGATGCGCTGGGCGACTTCCTTCTGGAACATCAGCGTCAGGTCGGTCCAGCGCGGCGGCCAGTCGGCAACGGTGATCCAGTCGAGGAGGAGTTGCGTGCCGACATTGTAGGGCAGGTTGGCGACGATCTTGTAGGGGCCCTCGCAGAGCGTGCCGGGATCGATCCGCAACGCGTCGCCCTCCACCACCGTCAGGCGGCCGGGATAATGCGCCGCGATCGCCTCCAGCGCCGGCATGCAGCGTGGGTCCTTTTCGATGGCGATCACATGCCCTGCGCCATGCGAGAGGAGCGCCCGCGTTAGCCCGCCCGGGCCGGGTCCGACCTCGATGACCGTCTGCCCTTCGAGCGGCAGCGCCTGCCGGGCGATACGGCCGGTGAGGTTGAGGTCGAGGAGGAAGTTCTGGCCGAGCGCGCGCTTGGGGTCGAGCCCATGCGCTTCGAGAACCTGCCGCAGCGGCGGCAACCCGTCGAAGGCGTTCACGCGCCAGAGCCATGGCCAGAGCCGGCACTGCGCGCGATCACGGCCATGCGCGCGGCCAGCCGCAGCGCCGCGATAAAGCTGTTCGGCCGTGCCAGGCCGCTGCCGGCGATGTCGGACGCCGTGCCGTGATCGGGCGAGGTGCGGATGATCGGCAGGCCGAGCGTAACGTTCACCGTCTCGTCGAAGGCCAGCGTCTTGGCGGGGATCAGCGCCTGGTCGTGATACATGCAGAGCGCCACGTCGTAGCGCCGACGCGCCTCCGGATGGAACATCGTGTCGCCGGGGAGGGGGCCGACGACGTCATAGCCCTCTGAGCGCAGGATCTGGATGGCCGGGCGGATGACCTCCTCGTCCTCGCGCCCGATGGCGCCGCGTTCCCCTGCATGCGGATTGAGACCGGAGACGGCGAGGCGAGGCGCTTCCAGACCGAAGCGCTCGCGAAGGTCCGCAGAGACGATGCGGGCGGTCGTCAGGATCAGGTCGGTCGTGAGCGTTGCCGGCACGTCGGCGAGTGGAATGTGAATGGTGACGGGGACGCAGGAGAGTTCGGGCCCGGTGAGGAGCATCACCGGCTGGAGCGGGCGCCCGATCAGGGTTCCACAGAGCTCGGCCAGATACTCGGTGTGGCCGGGATGGGCGAAGCCGGCGTCGTAGAGCGCCTTCTTGTCGATCGGGTTGGTGACGAGCGCCGCCGCCTCGCCGGCGAGCACGAGGCGCGTCGCGCGGTCGATCGCCTCGATCGTGCCCGCGGCGTTGGCCGGGTCCGGCTGGCCGGGCGTCTCGCTGTGGCGGTTGATGAGCGGCAGCACGGCGAGCGTATCGGCGCCCACAGATTCGCCGGGGCGGCCGACCGTCTGGATCGCGATATCGAGCTTCAGGCGCTCGGCTCGCAGCGCGATCATTTCGGGGTCGGCCAGAAGCACGAAGCGCGGCAGATCGAGATCGCGGCGTGCAGCGAATGCCATCAACGTCACGTCGGGGCCGACGCCGGACGGTTCGCCGACGCTGACGAGGATGACGCCGGCGTCGGGCTCTTCAGTGGGAATGTCGCTCACGAGATCAGCGTCGAACGATCGTCGCCTTGTCGCGCAGCTTCTTCAGGTACGCCTTGTCCGGCTCCTGCTTGCCCATCGCCTCGAGATCGTTGGCCTGGAAGACCATGGCCGCGGTCTGGTCGTCGGACACCGAGCGCGTGTCACAGACGGCGATGAACTCGATCCCGCGTTCCGTCTCCTGCGCCTTCGTTACCGAACCGCGGCTGCTCGAGGACAGCTCGTCCTTCCAGCGCGGGGGCAGTTCGGGCTGGGCGACGCGGCCGAGATCGCGCACCGTCACGTCGCGCAGACCCTTGGCGACGTCGTAAGTCGCCTGGCAGTTGGTGAAGCGCTGGCGTAGGTTGTTCGCTTCCGCCATGCGGCGGCTCATCTGGGCGCCGCGCTTGTCCTGCGGGATGACGAAGATCACCTGCTGCAGCGTGTACTCGGTGGTGCTCGGCTTCTTGCCGCCCTCCTTCAGCATCCGCTGAACGACGTCCTGCTCCGACAGGCGCTCGGTCTGCCGCACGTTGGCGACGACGGCCTGGCCCCATCCCATCTGAACGCGAATGTAATCCTTGAAGCCCTTGGCCGAGAAGCCGGAGCGGCCGAGCACCTCGGTCAGCTGCGCCTCGGTCAGCTTGTTGTCCTTGGCGAAGCGTCCGAAGGCCTCGTCCACCATCGGGTCGGGAATGGCGATGCCGCGACGCCGGATCTCCTGCGACTTGAGGGCCTCGTCGATGAGTTCGTTGGTCACCGCCTCGTTGCCGCCCGGCGCCCGGCGCAGTTTCATGAACGCGGCACGCTGGCTGATCTGGTAGGAGGTGATCGGCACCTTGTTGACGATCACCTTCACCTCGGATGCGGCCTGCGCGACGGCGGCCGGCACCGACACCGTCGACACGCAAGCGAGCGCGAGTGCGGAACAGAGCGCCCAGCGCCCGACAGTCAAACGTGCGGACATGATCTCGGTGTCTCCCGACCGGCGGCTCCCGCGAGCCGAATGCCAAATTCCATCCATCGCTCCTAGCGACAGGCTTTGGCAAAACAATGATGCTTTATCCGACTTCAGTCCGAAGATCCAAGCCCATAGCCGACGCCGAGTTCGCCGAGCGTGCGCAGGCCGAACTTGAACATCACCTTCGTCTCGGACGAGGCGAGATTGTAGCGATCGCTCGTGTTCTGGTATTGCGCGATCAGGCTGAAGCACTCGTCGGCGTAGCCGACGCCGAGCGTGCGATCGATCACGGCGCTGTTCTCGATGTCGTAGGAGAGCGAACCGAAGGTCTTGATCGTGTCGGTGACGCGCACGGTGGCCGAACCCGTCACCTGGTTGCGATCCTCGGCAAACCCATAGATCGGCTGCGCCGCGATGCTCGAATAGGTCAGCGCCGTGTCGACGCGCTTGTAGGAGAAGCCGCCCATCAGGTCGGTCCGCTTCACGTCGAGGGACTTCTCGTCGAAGCGACCCTGCGCTCCGAAATTGAGGCCGAACGGCGTCGTCAGGGCGATGGCGGAAACATAGTCGGAGCGATCGGTCTCAAGGCCGGAATCGAAGCCGACGAGCGCGAGGTCGACCTGCGAATAAGGGTTCTCGCCCGCCAGATGATAGGACTGGCCGGCGACCGCATCGATCGTGTAGCCAGCGCCGAAGACGCCTGAATACTGGACGCCGACATTGGCGCGGGTGCCGCCCTCGATCCGGTCGTAGCCGGAGAACTTGTCCTCGTCGAAAAGGTTCAGCGCGTTGAAGACGAGGCTCTGCGCGTCTTCGTTGGGAAACCGGCCGGCGTCCATTTCGTCGGGACGCACGAGGATCTGGCCGATCGGCGTGATGACGTGCGACGCGTTCGCGGTCTCGATCAGGTAGGGATAACGGGCTTCGAGGCCGGCCGTGACCATGCCGCGACCGCCGGCCTCGTCCACGTCGATGCCGCCGAGACCCAGGGGATCGGCGACGTAGGGCAGCCCCTGCGCGCTCATGTCGGCGCGGTAGAGGTCGCCGCGCAGCGACGCCGATGGCGTGATCTGCAAGCCGCCATCGGTGGTCAGCGTCCGGCGCCAGCGTGCGTCGAAGCTGGCACGCGAATAGTCGCCCTCCAGCGCGTTGCGGCGGAAATGGTCGGTGCGGAACGGGAAGCCCGACGACGTGTTGCAGAGACCGTCGACGAGGAACTGCGACTGGCAGAGAAGAAGGAAGCCGGGGCTCGTCTCGTCGCGGCGCAGATGCGTGATGTTGGCGTCGAACTGGAGCTGGCCGCCGAGAACCGGGTTCTCCTCGATCCGCTGATAGTCCAGCGTCGGGAAGACGTAGGGCTGAACGTCCGCCGTCAGCGTGTTCTCGGTCTGGACGTCGAATTTCTGCGCCCTCAGGTCGAAGAAGGTCTGGTCGCCGAGACCCGTCAGATAGATCTCGGACGTGTGGTAGAGCTGCGAGAAATTCTCGATGTCGTAGACGTTCGAGAAGTTGGAGTCGCTCTGCGCCAGGACGTCCCAGCCGAAGGTCCATTGCTCGTTGATCGCGAAGCGGCCGGTGGTCCCGATCATCGCGCGATCGGTGTCTGCGGGATCGAAGGCCGCGAGGACGCCGTCGGAGCGGTTGTCGCTGAACGCGCCGGGATCCATCTGCGCGATGCCGGCGGTCTGCAGCGTGAAGTAGCCGTTCTCCGTCGCCTTGCGGTACTCGGCCTCTGCCAGGAAGCCCTGCTTGGTGAAGACCGTGCCGGCCACCGTTGCGTCCGACGTCTCGTCGATCGCAAAATAATAGGGGATGCGGACGCCGAAGCCGGTATCAGACGACGACTTGAAGCTCGGCGGAAGCAGGCCGGACTGGCGCTTCACGGTCGGATCGGGCGAGGCGAAGTAGGGCAGGTAGGCCAGCGGCTTGCCGAACAGTTCGAAGCGCGCGCCGTAGTAGCGGATGACCTTGGCGTTCTGGTCCCAGACGATGCGCCGCGCCTTCACCTGCCAGAGCGGCGGGCGATCCGGATTTTTCTCGCAGGCTTCGCAGGCCGTGTAGATGCCCTGCTCGAATGTCGTGACGCTGCCGTCCTGACGCACGGCCTGGCCGGCCGCGAAGCGGGTGTTGTCGGGCGTCTCGATGCGCAGCGCCCGCACGAATCCGTTGGCGAAATCGTCGGTCAGGTCGATCGAGTCGGCATAGATCCGATTGCCGGTCGGCTCCACGAGCTCGACGTCGCCCGACGCCACGAGGCGCCGCGACTTCTGGTCGTAGACGATGTTGCGCGACACCAGCTTGTAGGCACCGTAGTCGATCTGGATGCCGCCCGCCGCCGTCACGACGCCCTTCTCGCTGTCATAGGTGACGGTGTCGGCTTCGAGGAAGAGCTGCGTCCCCTCGGGCACCGAGACGTTGGCGCCGAGTTCGCCCAAGCCTGCCTGCGCCCGCGCGGGCGAAGCGGCGACCACGATCGCCACCAGCGCCGTGCCGGCCAGGAGCGCGCTCATTGCCACGGACCGTCCCCCGGTCCGGGCGAGGCGCGAGTTCCCCCTCGCTGTCATTCTAACCATCCTCTTGATGGAGCAGGATCGTCACCCCGAACAAACCTGCCGCCACGACCGGAAACCACGCCGCAACGATGGGCGGAATCACGGAATTGCTTCCCAGCGCCTGAGCCAGGAACGTGATGACGTAAAGCACGAAGCCGGCGGCGACGCCACCGACGATCATTCGGCCGGATTGGCCGATACGGGTGTAGCGAACCGCCACGGTTGCGGCCACGAGCGACATGGCGACGAAGAGCGCGGGACGCGCCAGAAGCGCGTGGAAGCGCATGGCGAAGGCCTCGGCGTTGTAGCCCAGGCTGCGCGCGATCTCGATCTTGCCGCCGAGCTCCCAGATGGAAATCGCCTCCGGGTCGGCCAGACGCTGCTCGACATACTCGGGAAGCAGCGTCGTCGGCAGGCGGATCTGCGTCTCCTTCACCGGTGGAAAACCGATCCGCGTGACGGTCGGATCCTCGATGATCCAGGCGCCGTCGCCCAGTCGGGCCCGCGCCGCGTCGATGCGCTCCTCGACGATTCCCTCGCCGCTGAGAATGAAAGCGGTGACGCCGCCAAGCTCTGCGCCGCCCGCCGAGACGGCCTTGGCGCCGATGATCGATTCGGTGCCGTCGCCGTTCTGGCGCAGCCAGGGCGCGCGGTCGCCGTTGCCCGACGAGGTGACGCCGCCGGTCATCGTCTCCAGCCGGGCCGACTGGCCCTGCGCATAGGCTGCGAGAGGGTTGTAGAGGGCCACCGAGCCGACGCCAAGCAGCAGCGAGCCGACGATGAACGGCGCCAGCATCTGCCAGACCGAGACACCCGAGGCGCGCGCCACCACCAGCTCCATCTTTCGGTTCAGGGAGACGAGCGTGAAGATGGACGAGAAGAGGATGATGAAGGGGAAGGCCTGCTCGATGAAGGCGGGCACTCGCAGCGCCGAGATGGTGGCGATCGTGGCGAAGGAGACGTCGGACCCCGATCCCCGGCGGCTCACCTCGATCATGTCGATCAGGTAGGTCAGCGCAAAGACGGCGACCAGCGTCGAGCCGAAGCTGACGAGGAAGCGGCGCAGGAAATAAAGATTGAGAGTGCGCCTGCTCATGCGCCGGGCGTCCTGCCTTCGAAGGCCGCGGTGGGCAGCATGCGCATGATCCGCACCGACAGAGTGTAAAGGCCGGCCGAGATCATCCGGACCAGCTTCAACTCGGTGACGTTGACGTTGCGCCAGACCAGCCAGAGATCGAAGAGGATCGCGGCGACCGGCAGGGAATAGACCACCCAGACGTAGCGCACGTCGCCGCTGACGAGCGACAGCGAGACGAAGCCGAGGGCCTTGAGCGCCAGCGCGCCGGCCAGGCCGACGCCCATGGCGGGGCCGGGGCCCTGCCGGTTGGTGCGGGGATGCCCGGCAATGATCAGCGCCCAGAGCGTGAAGGCGAGCGTGTAGAGCCAGTCGGTGCGGCGCTGCGCCAGCTCTTCGGCAAACTGGTTGGGATGAAGCTGGAACACCCGGTCGTTGGGATCGGGGTTCAGGAGGTCGCGCGTCGAGCGCTCCGACATGCGGATCCAGTCGCCGGTTTCGACCGGGCGCAGGTTGGCGAGGTCGAAGGCGTAGGTCTGGAACTCGATGATCGACACCGCCCCGTCGGCGACCGTCTTGCGATGGAGCTGGCCGTCGTCGAGCACGAGATAGGATTGGCCCTCGCGTTCGATGATGGTCGCCTCGCGCGCGAAATAGGTGAGGTCGAGGGCGGGATCGCGCGTATCCGACAGGAAGAGGCCGCGCACGTTGGGACCGCGCGCCTCGTCGATGCTCATCACCAGACCGTCCTGCACCCGCTCGAAACGGCCGGGACGCAGGAAGAGGCTGATGGCGTCGGCATTGATGGCGCGAATGCCGTTCTGGAAGGCGCTCGAGGCGGCGGGACCGACGACGTTGGAATTGAACAGGACGATGGCCGCGCCGATGAAGCCGAGAATGAGGATCGGCTTGGCGATGACCTTGCGCGAGCCGCCGGCCGCCGCGATCACCGCGCGCTCCGAATCGGCATTGAGCGAGTTCAGCGCCTGGATCGAGCCGATGAGGATCGCGAAGGGCAGGACGCCGGCCGCGAGATCGGGCATCAGCATCAGCGCGATCCACAGGATGTTGCCGGCGGCCGTCGCGCTGGTGCGCACGATGTCCAGCCGCTGCAGGACCTGAACGATCCAGACGATCAGGACGAGCGCCGCAAGCGAGCCGGCGCTGAACGCCAAGGCCCGTTTGAAGATGTAGCGTTCGATGAGTTTCATCCGATGGTCGTCTCGGCAATCCTGTTCCGGCCGCCGGCATCCGGCGCAGCGTGGCATACGCCGGGGCGCAACACGTCTGGCCCGACTAGGGTGACCCAGCTTGGCTAAAGAAGGGCGAACAGGGATGGTTAACTGTTTCTAAACGGCGAGGCCACCCTTGCATTGGGCGCGCCGACACACAGTATGAGCACCGTGGCCGCGCTGCCGCGCACCTTCGCGTGACGCAACGCAAACGGCCTTTCGCATTCGCTGACCGCACCGGAGACGACATGTCCGCCAAGCCGACCATTCAGTTTTCGTCGCTCGACATGCCGGGCTCGGGTGTCCTCGTCTTGCTTGCCGGCGACGGCGGAGCGCTGCCCGCATCGGTGCCCGCCGACGCGGCAGGCCCGCTGCAGAAGGTGCTCACGGTGGCCAAGTTCAAGGGACGCAGCCTGTCCGTCGTGGAAAGCATGGCGCCGGCGGGCTCGCCCTTCGACCGCATCGTCGTGGTCGGCACCAAGGGGGAGGGCGCCTTCGGGGAGGAGGACTGGCTGAAGCTCGGCGGAACGATCTTCTCCAAGCTCAAGGGCGCCGAGACGGTCTGCGTCTGGACCGAAGGGGCGGCGGCGTCCGCCTCCGCCACCGATGTCGCGACGATCGGTCTCGGCCTGCTGCTGCGCGCCTACAAGTTCGATCGCTACAAGACGAAGAAGGCCAAGCCCGGCGAGGAGGAGGAGCAGAGCGAAACGGCGATGACCGTGACGCTGGCGACCGCCGATCCCGATGCGGCGCGAGCCGCTTTCGCCGCGTCCGAGGCCGTGGCCGAGGGTGTCGCGATGGCGCGCGATCTCGTCAACGAGCCGACGAACGTCCTGACCACCACTGACTATGCCGACCGCATCGCGGCGCTCGCAGACCTCGGGCTCGAGATCGAGATCCTCGACGAGGCGAAGATGCGAGAGTTGAAGATGCTGGCGCTGCTCGGCGTCGCGCAAGGCTCGCCGATGCCGCCGCGTCTCTGCATCATGCGCTGGAACGGCGGCACCGAGGGTGACGCGCCGATCGCCTTCGTCGGCAAGGGCGTCGTCTTCGACACCGGCGGCGTCTCGATCAAGCCGGCCGCCGGCATGGAGGACATGAAGGGCGACATGGGCGGCTCGGCCGCCGTGGTTGGCCTGATGGCGACGCTCGCCCGCCGGTCTGCCAAGGTGAACGCGATCGGCGTCGTCGGACTCGTCGAAAATTCCGTGGACGGGCTGGCCCAGCGCCCCGGCGACATCGTCACCGCCATGTCGGGCACGACGATCGAGGTGCTGAACACCGACGCGGAAGGGCGCCTCGTCCTCGCCGACGCGCTCTGGTACACGCAGGAGCGCTTCAAGCCGCAGTTCATGGTCAATCTCGCGACGCTGACCGGCGCCATCATCGTGGCGCTCGGGAGCGAGCACGCGGGCCTCTTCTCCAACAACGACGAACTCTCGGCACGCCTGCACGCGGCGGGTCTCGCCACCGGCGAGAAGGTCTGGCGGATGCCGCTCGGGGCTGCCTACGACAAGATGATCGAGGGCAAGTTCGCCGACATCAAGAATGTCGGCAACGGTCGCGCGGCCGGCTCCATCACCGCCGCGCAGTTCCTGCAGCGCTTCGTCAACGACGTGCCTTGGGCGCATCTCGACGTGGCGGGAACGGCGATGGGATCGCCCGCCAACGAGTACAACCAGTCCTGGGCCTCGGGCTACGGCGTGCGCCTGCTCAACCGGCTCGTCGCCGATCACTACGAAGCCGGCTGATCGCCGCCGTCGGGATGGCCGAGGTTCTGTTCTACCACCTGACGGAAAGCCGGCTCGAGGAGGCGCTGCCCGACCTCCTCGAGCGCTCGCTCGCGCGCGGCTGGCGCGTCGTCGTCCAGGCGCGCACGGAAGAGCGCCGCGACGCGCTCGACCAGCATCTCTGGGTCTATCGCGACGATGCCTTCCTGCCGCATGGATCCGACGGCGACGGGACCGGCGCGATGCAGCCGATCCTCCTGACCGTCGATCCCGAGCAGCGGGCGAACGATCCGCAGGTCCGTTTTCTCGTGGAGGGGGCGGTGCCCGCAACGCTGGAGGGTTACGTGCGCGGGGTCTACCTCTTCGACGGACACGACGGCGAACAGCTCGCGTCGGCGCGCAAGCGTTGGACGGTCGAGAAGGCCGCCGGCCACGAGGTCACCTATTGGCAGCAGACGGAAGACCGGCGCTGGCAGAAGAAGGCTTGAGCCCGGCCTCGTCCGGCTCGACGGAGGCCATGGCGCTGCCGTCGCCGTCGCCGAGGAAGGCCAGGACCGCCGCCGCATAGCCTTCCGGGTCTTCGACGGGCGCGGAATGGCCGACGTCGGGCAGGATCACGAGCTTCGCGCTCGGGATCGTCGCCGCCATGTATTCGGTGTGGCGACGGCTGATCGCCTCATCGTGCTCGCCGATCACGATCTCCGTGGGCACGCCGATCGAAGCAAGATCCTCGGCCGAGAAGTTCGGCTCGTTGGCCCAGAGCGCGTGGATCTCGTCGGCCACATCGTCGTAGTGGCGCATCTCCGGCACGATCGCCGTCGCCGCATCGTAGTGCTTCACCCCGTCCGGCGAAGCGTTCGCCGCCTGCACGAACAAACGCGACAGGCGTTCGGGATGGTGGATCGCGATATCGAGACCGATGATCCCGCCGTCGCTCCAACCCACGAGCGCCGTCTGCTCGATCCCCAGCGTATCCAGGAGTTTCAAGTAGTCGTCAGCCATCAGGTCGTAGGTGATGGGCACTTCGCTGCGGGTGGACCGGCCTTGGCCACGGCTGTCGGCGAGGATCACCTGATGATCGGCCGACAGAGCATCGAGCTGCGCGCGCCAGACCCGCGAGTCCGACAGGCCGCCGTGGATCATCAGGACCGGCGAGCCGTGCCCGTAGACCCGGAAGAACATGCGGATGTCGTTGACGTCGGCAAAACCGACCTGGGTCGGCTCGGGGGCGGACGCGAAAGCGGAGACGTCACGGTTCGTCGATCCGACGAGGACGAAGGCGGCAAGGGCCAGTCGTGCGGCAGGGCGAAACATCACGACCTCCTGTTCGGCCGTTCCATCACGAGAACGCGAGGGATGAACAGCCGACGGCCAAGACTAGTTCCGCGCCCCGCTGCCCGCAATCAGGCCAACGGCGCTTCTCCCTTAAACTTTCAGCAACCTCACATGCAGCAAGAGGCGGACAGCCTCACTCGGCCGCCATCGCCTCGTCGTGCTCGGTTGTGAAGTCGAGCCATTCGCCTTCGGCCTTGGCTAGGGTCTTCTCGGCATTGGCCTTCTGCTTGGCGAAGTCCGCGGCCTTGGCCGGCTCCTTGGTGTAAAGCGCGGGATCGTTCAGCTTCTCGTCGAAATCGGCGATGGTCTTCTGCAGCCGCGTGATCTGGATCTCCAGCCCGGAGATCTTCTTCTTCAGCGGCTTGAGCGCCTCGCGCCGCTCGGCCGCGACGCGGCGCTGATCGACCTTCGAGAGCACCGGCGCCATCTCGACCACCGACACGGACTCGCCCTGGTTGCCGCCGCCGGCGCGCGCGCCGGAGAGGATCAGCTTCTTGTAGTCCTCGAGATCGCCGTCGTAGCGTGAAACCGTGCCGTCGCCGACGATCCACAGCCGGTCCATCGTCGCCTCGACCATGTGGCGATCGTGGCTGATCAGGATGACGGCGCCGGGATAGTCGTTCAGCGCGCGCACGAGGCTTTCGCGCGCTTCGATGTCCAGATGGTTCGTCGGCTCGTCGAGGATCAGGACGTTCGGCGCGTCGATCGTCGCGAGGCCCATCAGAAGGCGCGCCTTCTCGCCGCCCGACAGGCTATCGGCGACCGTGTCCATCTTCTGCGTCGGCAGGCCCATCTGCGCGACGCGCGAGCGCACGCGAGACTCCGGCGCATCCGGCATGAAGCGGCGCACATGCTGCACGGACGTCTCATTGGGGCGCAGGTCGTCGATCTGGTGCTGCGCGAACATCGCGATCTTCAGGCCGGGGGCACGGGTGATCGTGCCCGCCTGCTCCTTCAGACGCTCGGCGAGAAGCTTGGCGAAGGTCGACTTGCCGTTGCCGTTGGCGCCGAGCAGCGCAATGCGGTCGTCGGCGTCGATGCGCAGGTTCAGCCCGCGCAGGATCGAGCGCTCGGCCGAATAGCCGACCGAGACGTTTTCCATGCGGATGATCGGCGAGGCCAGCACCTTCTCGGGCGTCGGGAAAACGAAGGGCGTGACATTCTCCTCGACGATCGACTGGATCGGCTGCATCCGCTCCAGCGCCTTGAGGCGCGACTGGGCCTGCCGGGCCTTCGAGGCCTTGGCGCGGAAGCGCTCGACGAAGGCCTCCATGTGCTTGCGCTCGGCGGTCTGCTTGACGATCGACTTCTGCAGCAGCTCCATCTTCTCGGCACGCTGGCGCTCGAAGCTGTCATAGGAGCCGCGATAGAAGACGAGCTTCTTCTGGTCGAGATGGATGATGGCATTGACCGCGTTGTTCAGGACGTCGCGGTCGTGGCTGATGATGAGCACGGTATAGGGGTAGCGGGAGACGAAATTCTCCAGCCAGAGCGTGCCTTCGAGATCGAGATAGTTGGTGGGCTCGTCGAGGAGGAGGAGGTCCGGCCGCGAGAAGAGCACGGCCGCGAGCGCCACGCGCATGCGCCAGCCGCCCGAAAACGAGGCGACCGAACGCGCCTGCGCGGCTGCGTCGAAGCCGAGGCCATCGAGGATGGCGGCGGCGCGCGCCTCCGCCGAATGGCTCTCGATGTCGGCGAGCCGCATGTGGATATCGGAGATGCGCGCCGGATCCTTGGCCGTCTCGGCTTCGGCCAGCAGCGCCACGCGCTCCTCGTCGGCCTGCAGCACGATCTCGAGCAGCGAATGCTCGGTACCCGGCGCCTCCTGCGCCACCTGTCCGATCCGGGTGGTCTTCGGATAGGAAACGTTGCCCGTCTCGGAGGCGAGGTCGCCGGTGATCACCCGGAACAGCGTCGACTTGCCCGCCCCGTTGCGACCCACGAGCCCAGCCTTCGTCCCCGTGGGGATCGACAGCGTCGCATGGTCGATGAGGAGGCGTCCCGCGACGCGTGCGGACAAGTCGTTGATCTGAAGCATGGCGGCCTTTTCGCACGTGCGAGCGCGCAACGAAAGTGGTCTTGGAAATCAAGTGGTGCCGTCGTTATAAATCGGCATCGCAAGAGAGCGAAGCGTCCGTCCGCATCATCTGCGAGCCGCGGGACGAATGGATGGACGGCGCGCACGAGACGGCGGGCGCGGGTACGGCGTCACGACCCCAGAACCACCCCCGAGGACCATCCCGATGACCATAGCGCTTTACGATCTCGTCGGCCGCGATGCGAGCCGGCCGTTCTCGCCGCATTGCTGGAAGGTGCGCATGGCGCTGGCCCACAAGGGGCTGGAGGCCGAGGTGCTGCCGGTGCGTTTCACGCAGGTGCGCAATGTGGAAAACGGCACCGATCGGACGGTGCCGGTGATCCGCGATGGCGAGACGGTGGTGCAGGACAGTTTCGCCATCGCCGAATATCTCGACGAACGCTACCCCGAGCGTCCCGCTCTGTTCGGCGAGCCGGGCGGGCGGGGGCTGGCCCGCTTCGTCGAGAGCTGGTCGCAGCGCACGATCCACCCGTACATCGTCTCGGTCGCCATCCTCGACATCCATGCCCTGCTCGACGAGGAGAACCAGCGCTTCTTTCGGGAGAGCCGCGAAAGCCGGTTCGGTCGGCCGATCGAGACGGTGCAGGACGGGCGCTCGCCCGAAGCGCTGGCCGCCTTCTCGAAGACGCTCGAGCCGCTGCGAGCGACGCTCGCACGCCAGCCTTTCCTGGCCGGCGACGCGCCGATGTTCGCCGACTACATCGTGTTCGGCGCGTTCCAATGGCATCGCGTCGTGTCGGATTTCGCGCTTCTCGACACGGGCGATCCCATCCACGAATGGTTCGAGCGGTGTCTCGACCTGCACGACGGCCTCGGGCGTTCTGTTCGCGCCGCCGCCGGTTGATCGCCCGCGCGGGCCGGCTTGCTGCCGGGGAAGGGCGCCGCTATAGAGCGCCCACCTCCTTTCAACCCGATCTCGATTCATTCAAGGAACAGAGCCTATGGCGATCGAACGCACCTTCTCTATGATCAAGCCCGATGCGACCCGTCGCAACCTGACCGGCGCGATCATCAAGATGCTGGAAGAGGGTGGCCTGCGCGTCGTCGCTTCCAAGCGCGTCTGGATGAGCCGCCGCGATGCGGAAGGCTTCTATGCCGTGCACAAGGATCGCCCGTTCTTCGGCGAGCTGGTCGAGGGCATGTCGGCCGGCCCAACCGTGGTGCAGGTGCTCGAAGGCGAGAACGCCATCGCCCGCAACCGCGAGCTGATGGGCGCCACCAACCCGACGCAGGCCGCCGACGGCACGATCCGCAAGGTCCATGCCCTTTCGATCGGCGAGAACTCGGTCCACGGCTCCGACGCCACGGAAACCGCAGCCGAAGAGATCGCCTACTGGTTCTCGCAGACCGAGATCGTCGGCTGACATCCTGCATCATCGCCGACCACGATGCGGCGGCCTTCGGGCCGCCGTTTTCGTTTGTGGGGGAGCCGTTGGCGGGGGCGGGGCAGAGCCGCCTTTCGCGAAGCCGACGCGGCGGGCGCCGTGCCGCCGACAAGGCTTGCCGCGATATATGACACCTGTATGAATGCTGGGGTCTCGATCACCCGAACGTCGTCGACGAAGGCCACCGATCTCTCGCCGGCACCTCGCCGCGCGGCGGTGGGTCGGTTGCTCATGACCTGTCGCCGGCCTGCCAGGATAGGAACCGCATCGATATGCCTGTGATCTCCATCGGATCGTTGAAGAGCGGCGGAACCACCACGCTGGCTCTGACGATCGCGAGCGCCCTGGCTTATGCGGGTTGCCCGGTGCTGCTGGTGGATGCCGCCCGCGCCCCGGATCTCACGCGATGGTCGCGTCGCGAGGGGTGTCCGGCCGAGATCGAGGTGGCTCGCCTCCAGACGTCGGATCAACTCGAGGACGTCGTTCGCGAGGGTGCCCGGCGGCGGCGTCTGGTGATCATCGATGCCGGGTTCAAGCGCGATCGCCTGCGCCGTGCGGCGGCGCTTGCCAGCCTCGTCGTCATCCCCGTCCGATTCTCGCCGCTGTCGGTGGCCGCCGCCGTCGACACCGATCGGCTGCTCGACGCCGAGGCTTCGCGCCGGGTCTTCGTGGCCTCGGCCGTCACGCCCATTCCGAGCCGGATCGCCCGAACCGTCGAACGCGAATTGACGGCGCGCCGTACCTATCGCCTGCCGGCCGGGCTGGGTCTTCGCGCTGCCTTCGAGGCGCCCTTCCTGCTCGGTGGCACCGTCCACACGCTGTCGCCGGACGCGGTTCCCGGGCTCGACAAGGCGCGCCGGGATGCCGAGCATCTTCTCCTCGAACTCGAGATGTTCGGGCTCAGACGCCCGGTGCGCAACGCCGAGCCTCCGCTCGCCGATGCCCTCGTCGCCGTCTCGCGGCATCTTTCGGTGCCGGCAGGCGACATGCTGCAGACCGCCTGAGTTCGGGATCTGTCGCTGGTCTCGTTGAACGAGAGACGGCCGGTTCGGTGCTGGCGACCCGCTGCGTCGGCAAGCTGACCACTCTCGCGCCTGCAGCCGTCCCGCCCTGAATGTCTCGGGAAGGAAGGATGCCGCCACCCGCGGCCGGTTCGCATTGGAACCGACGTTCTAGACCTTGTGCCAGCGGTCGGCGGCGTGGTCGTCCGTGTCCTTGGCCTCGACCCAGGCGCCGACCGTTCCGTCCACCAGATGTTCGCGCTTCCAGAAGGGCGCCTTCGTCTTCATGAAGTCCATGACGAAAGCCGCGGCCTCGAAGGCTGCGGTGCGGTGGGCCGAGGCGCAGGCGACGAAGACGATCTCCTCGCCTGGGCGCACCTTGCCGAACCGGTGGATGCAGCGCAGCGCCATCAACGGCCAGCGCGCGGCGGCCTCGAAGGCGATCCGTTCGATCTCGCGCTCGGCCATGCCCGGATAGTGTTCGAGTTCGAGCGCGGCGAGGCGTCCGCCCTCGTCGCGGCAGTAGCCGGCGAAGGTGACGACGGCGCCGGCCGATCCGTCCGGGGCGGCGTTCGCGGTCTCGGCGGCGATGTCGATGCGCTCGGCCTGAACGGAAATCGAGGGAACCACGCCCTCAGCCGCCGGTCATCGGCGGGAAGATCGCCACCTCGCGGCAGTCGCCGAGCGGCTCGGAATGTTCGGTATGCTCCTGGTCGAGCGCGACGCGGACGATCTCGGGCGCCTGGAGCGCCGCCGCGTAGTTCTCGCCCCGGCCCTTCAGCCAGAGCAGCAGATCGGTGACGGTGACGACGCCGGCGGGGAGGGCGACCTCTTCGGAATCGAACCCGACGCGTTCGCGCACCCAGGCGAAATAGACGATCTTCATTGCCCGATCCTCCTTCGAGACCGGCCGGCGGCCACGCGGGATCGTGGTGCGGCGCTCAGACGTCGATATGGCGCAGTCCGGCGCGGAAGTAATCGTAGCCGGTGTAAAGCGTGATGAGCGCGGCGATCCACAGAAGGGTGATGCCGGTCTTCGTCACGAAGGGCACGACCAGATCGCCGGCAGGGCCCGCGAGCAGAAAGCCGATCGCCACCATCTGCGTCGCGGTCTTCCATTTGGCGAGCCGGGTGACGGGGACGGAGACCTTGAGTTCGGCCAGATACTCGCGAAGGCCGGAGACGAGGATTTCGCGGCAGAGAATCACGATCGCCGCCCAGGTCGACCAGCCGGCGATCGTGCCGTCGGCCGCAAGCAGCAGCAAGGCGGCGGCGACGAGGAGCTTGTCGGCGATGGGATCGAGCATGCGTCCGATCGTCGATGTCTGCTGCCAGGCGCGGGCGAGATAGCCGTCGAGCCAGTCGGTGAGCGAGGCCACCACGAAGATGCCGAGCGCCCACCAGCGGGCGGTTTCCGACCCGTGCAGCCGGCCTTCGACGAAGAAGCACACCACCACGAGGGGCACGGCGGCGATCCGCGCATAGGTCAGGAGGTTGGGAAGGTTCAGCGCCTTGGAGGCCATCAGGTCAGTCCGGTTCGGGGAGCGTCGGCGGGGTCGGCGGCGGTCGGTGTGCTGATCGCCTGTTCAATCCTGCGGTCGCCGCCGCGTCAACATCGCGCGGGCGATTCCCGTCGGGAACAAGCCGAGATCGCACCGCGACGCGGCGTTCACTGGCGCTCGTGGAAATGATCGTAGACGATCTTGGCGATCGCGGCCGAGATGCCCTCGACTTTGAGGAGGTCGTCGAAGGCGGCGCGCGACACCGCCTTGGCGGTACCGAAATGGTGGAGCAGCGCCCGCTTGCGGGTCGGGCCGATGCCGCCGATCTCGTCGAGCGGGTTCTTCGTCAGCTCCTTCTTGCGCTTGGCGCGGTGGGTGCCGATGGCGAAGCGATGGGCTTCGTCGCGCAGGCGCTGGACGAAATAGAGGACGGGGTCGCGCGGCGGCAGCGTGAACGGCTCGCGGCCCTCGACGATGAAGCGCTCGCGGCCGGCATCGCGGTCGACACCCTTGGCGACACCGATCGTGGTTACCTTGTCGGCGATGCCGAGCTCCTCGAGGATCTTGCGCACCGCCGAGATCTGTCCCTTGCCGCCGTCGACGAGGACGAGATCGGGCCAGGCCGGCATATCCGCGGAATCATTGGTCTCGGGCGTCTCCGGGTCGGGCGCGGGCGCGGCCGGCGCGGGGCCGTCCTCGCCGTGCTCCTTCATCAGGCGCGAGAAGCGGCGCGTCATCACCTCGCGCATCATGCCGAAATCGTCGCCCGGCGTGATGTCGGTGCCGCGAATATTGAACTTGCGATACTGGTTCTTGGCGAAACCCTGCGGTCCCGCGACGATCATCGCGCCGACCGCGTTGGTGCCCATGATGTGGGAGTTGTCGTAGACTTCGATGCGGCGCGGCACCTGATCCAGTGCGAAGGTCTCCTTGAGGCCGGCCAGAAGCCGCGCCTGCGACGAGGTTTCCGCCAGCCGTCGGCCGAGCGCCTCGCGGGCGTTGGAGGAGGCGTGGTCGACGAGATCCTTCTTTTCGCCGCGCTTGGGCACGGCGATCTCCACCCGGCGGCCGGCGCGGGTGCTCAAGGCGTCGGCGAGCAGCGCGGCATCCTCGACCTCGACGGGCAGAAGCACGAGCGAGGCGGTCGGCTTGTCGTCGTAGAACTGCGCGATGAAGGCGCCCAGCACCTCGCCGGGCTCCAGCGAGGGGTCGGCCTTCGGGAAGTAGGCGCGGTTGCCCCAGTTCTGGCCGGTGCGGAAGAAGAACACCTGGATGCAGGTGAGACCGCCTTCCTGATGGATGGCGAAGACGTCGGCCTCCTCCACCCCGTGCGGATTGATGCCCTGGTGGCTCTGGATATGGGACAGCGCCGACAGGCGGTCGCGGTAGACGGCCGCCCGCTCGAAGTCGAGCTCCTCCGACGCCTCCTGCATCGCGCCGGCGATCGAGCGCTTCACCTCGCCCGAGCGGCCCGACAGGAAGCCCTTCGCCTCGTTCACGAGCTCCCGGTAGTCGTCGGTCGAGATCTCGCCGGTGCAGGGGCCGGAGCAGCGCTTGATCTGGAAGAGCAGGCAGGGCCGGGACCGGGTCTCGTAGACGCTGTCAGTGCAGGTGCGCAGCAGGAAGGCGCGCTGCAGCGAGTTGACGGTGCGCCCCACCGCGCCGCCCGAGGCGAAGGGGCCGAAATAGCTGCCCTTTCGCGAGCGCGCGCCGCGATGCTTGAAGATCGCTGGCGCGGCATGATCCTCGGAGACGAGGATGTACGGAAAGGACTTGTCGTCGCGCATCAGGACGTTGAAGCGCGGCCGCAGCCGCTTGATCAGGTTGGCCTCGAGGAGAAGCGCCTCGGTCTCGGTGCGGGTGGTGACGAACTCCATGTGCCGCGTCGCGCGGATCATGCGGGCGATGCGGTTGGTGTGGCCGACGAGCCGGGTGTAGCTGGCGACGCGCTTCTTCAGCGACTTCGCCTTGCCGACGTAGAGAACCTCGTTGGCCTCGTCGAACATGCGGTAGACGCCGGGGCTGTTCGGCAGGCGCCGCACGAAGGCCGCGATGAGTTCGGCGCCGATCAGCGTCTGGTCGACGTCGCGCCCGCCGTCGTCCCAGACGATGGCGGCGACGAGCGACGCCACGCTCGATGGCAGGGGCGCGGCTTCGCTCTCCGCCCCGTCGTCCAGGTCGAGATCCTCGTCGTCTTCGTCAATGTCGGGCGTCAGGTCGTCGGTCATGTCGTCTTCGCTGGGGAGGCGAGGCTGGAGGCCGCGCGCCCGATATCGTCGCAAACGCGGGCGCCGGTTGCGCCGTTTCTCGCCGGGCGCTCGAAACAGGCTGGGCACCCGCGCTCCCCTTATATGATTCTCGGTCGCCGCAATTGCAGGGGCAAACGCGGCGGGAGGAGGGCGCTTCACCGCATCCAAGGCGCTGGGCGTCGTTCACGATGGCGCAAGAATTCGGGAGGTGTCACCGCGCTGCAATTGGCGGAACGCTCGCGGCACGCCATATTGTGGCTGTAGCAAGGCTTGCAAATGTCAACCGCACTGCGGTGAATTTCGTAAGCGCTCCTGCTGGAACGAGCGGTATCAGGCCGTCGTTCGCCCGAAGTCGAGTTTGGAAAAGCCGTACGCTTTTCAACGGAGTTGGATCATGAAGGTGTTTCGCACCTTGATCTTGAGTGGATCGATCGCGCTGCTGACGGGCTCCGCCTTCGCGGCCGATGCCGTGCTGCCGGAAGCCCCGATCGCGGCTCCGCAATCCACCTATACATGGTCCGGTCCCTATGCCGGCGGCTTCGTCGGCTACAATTTCGCCCATCTCGACCAGAGCGGCGGTGCCTCGTTCAGCGGCGAGGGCGTCGTGGGCGGCGTCTATTCCGGCTACAATCTCCAGACCGAGCGTTTCGTCTACGGCGTCGAGGCCGATATCGGTGCCTCCGACGTGGATGCGGGCGGCTTCAACGTGGCGACGGGCGTTCCGATCTCGGCCGACTCAACCGCCTTCGGTTCGCTGCGGGCACGCGTCGGCATCGAATACGACCCGATCCTGCTCTTCGCCACCGGCGGCGTCGCGGTCTCGAACCAGACGCTGCATCTCGGCGGTCTCGAGGACGACAACACCCATGTCGGCTACACGGTCGGCGCCGGCGTCGAGGCGAAGGTCGCGCCGGGCGTCACCTCGCGCGTCGAGTATCGCTATTCGGACTTCGACGCCAAGGACTACGATCTCGGCAACGTCACGGTGTCGTCGGGCTTCGACGAACACTCGATCCGGGCCGGTCTTGCCCTAAAGTTCTAAGCTACCCGTTATCCCGTCGATGAAACCAGAACGGCGCCTTGAGGCGCCGTTTGTCGTTGTGCGGTCCGGCATGTAGATGGCGCCGTGCGATCGTCGTTATCGGCACGGCGACTATCGAGACGACGAACGTCGTGGTCGGTGTGGTGTCGGTTCCCTGCGCCCCGACTGGCAGCGCGAGGGCGCGGACGCTGCCTCAGGCCTGCGGGATCATCTCGGCATAGTCGGGATGCTCGCTGGCGAAACGCTCCAGCCAGGCTGCGAGACCGGGATTGCGCGTCTCGAAGGATCCGGGGAAGCGCAGCTGTACCCAGCCGAGATCCGAGGCAACGGCGAAATGCGCGAGGTTCAGTGCGGCGGGAAGCGCGGCGACCTCGTGTTCCAGCGCGTCCAGCGCCCGGTGCGCCCGGCGCCACTGCTTGTCGACCCAAGGCTGGTGCCGCTTCTCTTCCGGCCGGTAGCGCACCTCGTAGAGCGTCGCCATTACCGCCTCGGTCATCCCGTCGGCCAAAGCCTCGACGCGCTTCGTCCGGGTCCAGGCCTCCAGCGTCTGCGGGATGAGAAGATTGCCGCTGGCACGGTCGAGATACTCGCAGATCACCCGGCTGTCGTAGAGCGCGCTGCCGTCGTCGAGGATCAGAGCGGGGATCTTGCCGACCGGATTGACGTCGACGAGATCGGCCCCTTCCGCCGCGGTGTCGGTCGGCACGCAGTCAAGCTCGAAGCCGCAGAGATGCGCGGACATGCGCACCTTGGAGGAGTAGGGCGAGGGCCGGGAATAGAGAAGTTTCATGCGGGCGCGAAATCCGTCGGACGGTTGCGGGCGATGCGGAGCGCTCAAAAGCGGCGCAGCGACTCGCAGTTGGCGCCGTAGACCTTCCAGTCGTCCAGCCCGAGAACGCAGCCTTCGGCACGCCAGCTGACGCCGGCAAAGCCCATCGGGTATTCGACGACATAGTAGACGGTGCGACGCTCGCCCGTCGAGATCAGCGCGGTGCCCTGGCAGTAGCGGCGCTCGATTTCCTTATACCCGCCGAGCGGCTGGTAGGACTTCTCGTACAGTTCGGAAAACTCGACGATCGCGAGATCGGCGGGGATCATCCGCGGCGCACCGTATTCGAACTGGTCCTCGACCTGCGCGATCACGCGGGGATCCTCGCAGCTCGGCACGAGCGCGCTGATGCCGACCGCGGCCGGCTGGCGCGAAGCCTCGTAATAGTCCGCTGCCGTCGCCGGCAGGATCGCGGCAAGGCTGAGGGACGAGGCGAGAAGGGCGGCGAGGCTGCAGCGCATGGCGGGTTTCCCACGTCGGAAGGTCTGGCTCCGCCGTGCGGATCCATAGGTCATGACCGCTTATATTGCACTCGGATCACTCCGCGGCCAGCGCAATGATGCCACAATCGCCGCGCGATCCCCGGCCCAACACCGGGACGAGCGCCCGCATGATCGCCGCTGCGTCGCTTCGAAAGGTGAAAGGCGGGTTCACGACGACGAGGCCGCTGCCGATCAGCCGCTCCTCCGGGCTGAAGGGCTCGCGGGTGAAATCGGCCGCGACGATGTCGGGAATGCCGCTCTCGCGCAGAAGCTCGTGGAACCGCCGATACTGCGACTCCCGTTTGATCGGATACCAGACCGCATAAACGCCGCCCGGCCAGCGATCGTGGGCCCGGCGCAGGGCCTCGACGATCCGCTCGATCTCGTCGGTCAATTCGAAGGGCGGGTCGATGAGCACGAGGCCGCGCTTTTCCTTCGGCGGCACATGGGCCCCGAGCGCCAGCCAGCCATCGAGCTCGATCGTCTTGACGTGCGGGTCTCCCGCGAAGGTCTCGGCCAGCGCTTCGGCATCATCGGGATGCAACTCGTAGGCCGAGAGCCGGTCCTGCCGCCGCAGCAGGCGCCGGGCGATGAGCGGCGAGCCGGGATAGGCGGCCGCCCCGAAGTCGGCGCGCACGTCCTCGACGGCGAAGCGATAGCTGGCGAAGAGCGGGTCGTTCCAGACGGGCGAGGCGACGAGCTTGGTGATGCCGTCGATGGGTTCGCCGGTGCGCGACGCCTCGTCGGCGCCGAGATCGTAGAGCCCACGTCCGGCATGGGTGTCGTAGACCCGGAACGGCTTCTCCTTGCGCTTCAGGTAGTCGAGGAGGTTGCACAGGAGCGCGTGCTTGACGACGTCGGCGAAGTTTCCCGCGTGGAAGGCATGGCGATAGTTCACGAAATCGGCCCCGAAGACGCAGCGTTCAACGCCTGCATGCTGCAACGCGGAGCCGAAGCCCCATCTGAGCGTTTCCTATCGCGAAAACCGCCTTTCGCGAACCGAATTCAAAGGGGCATCCATGGTGCATTCCAAGCTGTTCGAACCGTTCGACCTCGGACCGATCCATCTGGCCAACCGCGCCGTCATGGCGCCGCTGACCCGCTCGCGCGCCACGTCGGACGGCGTTCCGAAGGACATGCATGTCGAGTACTACCGCCAGCGTGCAGGTGCCGGCCTCATCATCAGCGAAGCCACGAACATCAGCGTCGAGGGGCGCGGTTATGCCTGGACGCCCGGCATCTATTCCGACGAGCAGGTGACGGCCTGGAAGAAGGTCACGGACGCCGTGCACCAGGAGGGCGGCAAGATCGTGCTGCAGCTCTGGCATGTCGGCCGCATCTCGCATCCCGACCTGCAGCCCGGCGGCGCCGCGCCCGTCGCGCCGTCGGCCGTCAAGCCCGAAGGCAAGGCCTTCACCGAGGAGGGCTTCAAGGATCACGAGACGCCCCGCGCGCTCGAAGAGTCCGAGCTGCCGCGCGTCGTCGCCGACTACGTGAAGGCCACGCGCAACGCCCGCGCCGCCGGCTTCGACGGCGTTGAGGTTCACTCGGCCAATGGCTACCTGCTCGACCAGTTCCTGCGCGACGGTACGAACACGCGCACCGACCGCTACGGCGGCTCGGTTGAAAACCGCATGCGCTTCCCGCTCGAAGTCGTCGATGCCGTGGTCGCGGCCTGGGACAAGGAGCATGTCGGCATTCGCATCTCGCCGGTGACGGTGATGGGCGGTTCCTCGGAGAGCGACCAGCAGGGCCTCTTCAACGCCTATGTCGAAGAGCTCGCCAAGCGCGACCTTCTCTACATGCACGTGATCGAGGGTCAGACCGGCGGCGATCGCGGCAAGGACGGGTTCGACTACGAGGCGATCCGCCAGCGCTTCGGCGGCGTCTACATGGGCAACAACGACTACGATCTCGACCTCGCGCTGGAGCGCCTCGGCGAGGACAAGGTCGATCTCGTCTGCTATGGCAAGCTCTTCATTTCCAACCCCGACCTCGTCGCCCGCCTCGAACTCGGCGCGCCGTTGAACGAGTGGGACAAGGACACGTTCTACGGCGGCGACGAGAAGGGCTACACCGACTACCCCGCGCTTTCGCAGGAAGAGCGCGCGCGCTACGCACAGGCCGCCTGACGCCGAAGGCGACGACGGACGGGAAGGGTCGGCATCGCATGCCGGCCCTTTTTCACCTGATGCCTTCCATCGCGAAAATGAATGATGCGCGGCTCGCCGGCTCGGCTAGACTGGTTCCATGAACCAGCACGCGACCGTCACGAAGGGCTTCACGGCCTGTCCCCATGATTGCCCCTCGACCTGCGCGCTGGAGGTCGAGATCCTCGACAGTCGCACGATCGGCCGCGTGCGCGGCGCCGAGGACAACAGCTACACGGCCGGCGTCATCTGCGCCAAGGTGGCGCGCTACGCCGAGCGCGTCCACCATCCCGATCGCCTCCTCAAGCCGCTGCAGCGCGTCGGGGCGAAGGGCGAGGGCGGCTGGCGCGAGATCTCCTGGGACGACGCGCTCGACCTCGTGGCCGAGCGGTTCGTCCAGGCCGAGGCGCGCCATGGGTCGCAGGCTGTCTGGCCCTATTACTATGCTGGCACGATGGGCCTCGTGCAGCGCGACGGCATCCACCGGCTGCGCCACGCCAAGCGCTATTCCAACCAGTTCGATTCGATCTGCACGAACCTTGCCTGGACCGGCTTCGTCGCCGGCACGGGCAAGCTCGCCGGCGTCGATCCGCGCGAGATGGCCAAGGCCGACGTCGTTGTGATCTGGGGCACCAACGCGGTGGCGACGCAGGTCAACGTGATGACCCACGCCATCCGCGCCCGAAAGGAGCGCAGCGCCAGGATCGTCGTCATCGATATCTACGACAACGCCACGATGAAGCAGGCCGACCATGCGCTGAAGCTGAGGCCGGGCACCGACGGCGCGCTGGCCTGCGCCCTCATGCACATCGCCTTCCGCGACGGCACAGCCGACCGCGCCTATCTGGCCGCGCATACCGACGACGCCGCCGGACTGGAGGCGCATCTCGCCACACGGACGCCGCAATGGGCCGCTGACATCACCGGTCTCGGCGTCGAGGAGATCGAGGCCTTCGCGGCTCTGATCGGGCGCACGTCCCGAACCTTCTTCCGCCTCGGCTACGGCTTTTCGCGCCAGCGCAACGGCGCCGTGGCGATGCACGCGGCCCTCAGCGTTCCCACCGTCTTCGGGCACTGGAAGAGCGAGGGCGGCGGTGCCTTCCACAACAACGGTGCGATCTGGCATTTCGACAAGCGGCTGATCGAGGGGCGCGGCTACGAGGATCCCTCGATCCGCCATCTCGACCAGTCGCGCATCGGCGCCGTCCTCACCGGAGACCGCGACGCGCTGGCGGGCGGGCCGCCGGTGACGGCGATGATCGTCCAGAACACCAACCCGGCCAATGTCTGCCCCGAGCAGCGCGACGTGGTGCGCGGGCTGATGCGCGACGATCTCTTCGTGGCCGTCCACGAGCAGTTCATGACCGACACCGCCAAGCTCGCCGACCTCGTGCTGCCGGCCGCGACCTCGATGGAATACGACGACATCTATCGCGGCGGCGGCCAGAGCCACATCCTCTTCGGTCCCAAGCTCATCGAGCATCCCGATACGGTGCGCACCAACCATTTCGTGGTGGAGGAACTCGCCAAGCGCCTCGGCGTCGCCGACCGGCCGGGCTTCGGCCTCACCGAGCGCGAGCTGATCGACCAGCTGCTGACGGCCAGCGGCTACGAGGGGCTGGCGCAGCTCGAGAAGGATCGCTGGATCGACGTACAGCCGCCCTTCGAGGCCGCGCATTACACGAACGGCTTCGCCTGGCCGGACGGCAAGTTCCGCTTCCGGCCGGACTGGGCGGGCATGCCCGCGCCGAACCGCCCGCCGGCCTCGATGGGGCTGCTCGGACCGGTCGGCGAACTGCCGGTCTTCCCGGATCAGGCCGCGCTCATCGAGGAGACGGACGAGGCCCATCCGTTCCGGCTGGCGACGCCGCCGGCGCGCCAGTTCCTCAATTCGTCATTTGCCGAGACGAAGGGCTCGCGTCAGCGCGAGGGACGCCCGGAATTGCGGATGTATCCGGACGACGCGGCGCGGCTCGGGCTGGAGGACGGGGTGCGCGTCGAGGTCGGAAACAAGCGGGGCGACATCGTCATGCCGCTGAAGATCGACGCCGCCGCGCGGCCCGGCGTTCTCATCCACGAGGGCATCTGGCCGAACGCCGCCTTCGAGCGCGGCGAGGGCATCAACGTGCTGACGGGCGCCGACCCCGCCGCGCCCTTCGGCGGCGCGGCCTTCCACGACAACCGGGTCTGGGTGCGCCTGGCGTGAGGGGGCGGGCGACCGCGTCGGGTCCGCCCGCCTGAAACGCGATCGGACGCCTTCAGGCGTCGCGGGCGTCAGGCGAGACGAGCATGGCGATGCCGTCCTTCACGAGGCGGTTGTGACCGGCCTCGGCGCTCGGAATGTCGTCGGTGGCGAAGATCGCACGTCCGCCTTCCATGCGCACCGTGCCGTCGAGAACGAGGCGCAGCGCGTGCGGGTAGAGCCGATGCTCGGCGCGCAGCAGGCGGTCGGACAGGCGGTCCGGCGTGTCGCCGCGCTCCACGGCGATCGCGGCCTGCGCGATGATCGGCCCCTCGTCCATATCCTGGGTGACGAAATGCACCGTGCAGCCATGGATCCGCATGCCGGCGGCCAGCGCCCGTTCATGGGTGTGCAGGCCGGGAAAGAGCGGCAGCAGCGAAGGATGGATGTTGATCATCCGTCCCTTGTAGTGCTCGACGAAACGCGGCGTCAGCAGCCGCATGTAGCCGGCGAGGCACACGACGTCGGGGCGGAACTCGTCGAGGACGCGGATCAGCGCCGCTTCGTGCTCGTCGCGCGAGGCATGATCGCGATGGGGCACGGCCTTGGCCGCGATCCCGTAGCGGGCGGCGGTGGCGAGCCCGCCGGCATCGGCCTTGTTGGCGAGGACCGCGACGATCTCGCCGGGAAACGAGGGGTCCATCGCCGCGCCGATGAGCGCCGACATGTTGGAGCCGCGGCCCGAAATGAGCACCGCGACGCGCTTGCGGGGCGAGGTGGTCACAGCGCCAGCGTTCCGTTGAAGGTGACGGCGGCCTCGCCCTCGCGCGGCAGGATGCGGCCGAGCGGCACGACGCCTTCGCCCTCGCTCGTCAGCATCGCCGCGACGGAGGCGGCCTCCGCCTCCGAGACGACGACGACCATGCCGATGCCGCAGTTGAAGGTGCGCAGCATTTCCGATTCCACCACGCCGCCGGTCTTGGCCAGCCACTGGAACACAGGCGGCACGTGGATGGCGAAGAGGTCGATGTCGGCGCGCAGATGGTCGGGCAGCACCCGCGGGATGTTCTCGGGGAAGCCGCCGCCGGTGATGTGCGCCAGCGCCTTGATGCCGTCGTCCTGGCGCAGCGCCGAGAGCAGCGAGCGCACGTAGATCCGCGTCGGCGCGATCAGCGCCTCGGCCAGCGTCTTCGAGGCGTCGAACGGGGCGGGCGCGTCGTAGGCCGCGCCGCTCATCTCGACGATGCGGCGCACCAGCGAGTAGCCGTTGGAATGGACGCCGGACGAGGCGAGGCCGAGGATCACGTCGCCCGAATGGAGGTCGCCGGAGGGCAGGAGACGACCGCGCTCGGCGGCGCCCACCGCGAAGCCCGCGAGATCGTAGTCTTTCTCGGCGTAGAGGCCGGGCATCTCGGCGGTCTCACCGCCGATGAGCGCGCAGCCCGCTTGCCGGCAGCCCTCGGCGATCCCTGCGACGATCGCCTCGCCCTGCGCCGGGTCGAGCTTGCCGGTGGCGAAATAGTCGAGGAAGAAGAGCGGTTCGGCGCCCTGCACCACGAGGTCGTTGACGCACATGGCCACGAGATCGATGCCGATCGTGTCGTGGAGGCCGGTGTCGATGGCGACCTTCAGCTTGGTACCGACGCCGTCGTTGGCGGCCACGAGCACGGGATCGATGAAGCCGGCGGCCTTCAGGTCGAACAGGCCGCCGAACCCGCCGATCTCCCCGTCGGCGCCCGGGCGGCGCGTCGAGCGCACGAGCGGCTTGATGCGGCGGACGAACTCGTTGCCCGCGTCGATGTCGACGCCGGCGGCGGCGTAGGTCAAACCGTTGTGTGTCTCGGCGGTCATGATCGCGTCCTCGTTTCAGGCGAGTTGCCATGATCGAAACCGGCGGGCAAGCCCTTCGCGCGGTGTTTCGGGCGGGAAACCAACCCCCGGCGATCCGGCGCGCAGTCCGCACCCTTGACCCGGTTCGGGGCCGCTGCCTATCTGAACCCTTGCGCGCCCGCGGGATCCGACGTCGGACGCCGGGTCGCACGGGGTGTTGCATGATCCACGACCGAAGCCGGCTCCTCCAGCGTCAGATCCTGTTCTGGGGCCTCACCGCGCTCGTCGTCGTCCTCCTGCTCTGGATCTTCCGGGGCATCCTCCTGCCGTTCGTGCTCGGCATGGTGATGGCTTACTTCCTCGATCCGATCGCCGACTGGCTGGTGCGCCGGGGCCTGTCGCGGCTGGCGGCCAGCGTCCTCATCCTGGTGATGTTCCTGATCATCATCACGCTCGTGCTGCTCGTTCTCGTGCCGATCATCGGTGGGCAGGTGGCGGGCTTCGTCGAGCGCCTGCCGCAATATCTCGGACGGCTCCAGGCACTAGCGCAGGAGTTGCGCGCCGGGCCGCTTTCTCGCTTCGTCGAGGGCAACGACCAGACCCTGCAGCAGGATTTTCAGGCGATCGTGCGCCAGCTGTCGGGCTTCGTCACCTCGCTCGTCGCCTCGCTCTGGACCTCCAGCCTCGCGGTGGTCAACTTCCTGTCGCTCTTCGTGGTGACGCCGGTCGTGGCCTTCTATCTTCTCCTCGACTGGGACCGGATGATCGCCAAGATCGACGCCCTGGTGCCACGCCAGCATGTCGGCACGGTGCGCCGGCTGGCGCGCGAGATCGACCGGTCGGTGGCGGGCTTCGTGCGCGGGCAGGGCAGCGTCTGTCTGATCCTCGGCACCTACTATGCGGTCGGGCTGACGGCGGTGGGGCTGAACTTCGGCCTCCTCATCGGCTTCTTCGCCGGCATCATTTCCTTCGTGCCCTATGTCGGCTCGGCGATCGGCCTGGTGATCGCGATGGGCGTGGCGCTCGTTCAGTTCTCGCCCGACTGGGTCTGGGTCGCCGCCACGGCCGGCGTCTTCTTCACGGGCCAGTTCGTCGAGGGCAACATCCTGCAGCCCAAGCTCGTGGGCGCCTCGGTCGGGCTGCATCCGGTCTGGCTGATGTTCGCGCTCTTCGCCTTCGGTGCCATCTTCGGCTTCGTGGGCCTGCTGATGGCGGTGCCGGCCGCCGCCGTCGTCGGCGTGCTCGTGCGCTTCGTCACGCAGCTCTACCTCACGAGCGAGGTCTATTTCGGCCGCACGATCGACGCAGGCCCTGCCCAGATGGAAATCGAGAGCGGCGGCCTGACCCATGCTCTCCAGAACCAGTTCGATCCGCGCGCCGGGCAGCAGGGATCGGGCGCCGGATCGGGCGATTGACCATGCGTCGGACGGCGCAGATCCCCTTCGACCTGCCGGCGACGGCGTCGCTGGCGCGCGACGACCTCGTCTCGGGCGAGGCCAACGCGCTGGCGCTCGGCGCGATCGACGCCTGGCCGGACTGGCCGCATCCCGTCGTGATGGTGGTCGGCCCCCCCGGCGCCGGCAAGACGCACATCGCCGCCGCCTGGGCCGAGCGCGCCGGCGCCGCGATGTTCGATCCGGCCTCGGCGAACGCGGCGGGCGAGCGATCCGATGGCGGTTTCGCCGTGGTGGTCGAGGATATCGATCGCACTGGGTACGACGAGGGCGAGCTGTTCTCGCTCTTCAACGCCGCGCGGCTCGGCGGTGGCAGCGTCCTCGCCACCTCGCGCCTGATGCCCGCCGCGCTGCCGATCCGGTTGCCCGACCTCTTGTCGCGGCTGCGCGCGGCGACGATCGTCGAGTTGGCGGCGCCCGACGAGACGCTGCTCTTCGGCGTCTTGATGAAGCTCGCCGCCGACCGGCAGGTCGAGCTCGATCCGCGGCTCGCGACCTTCGCGCTGTCGCGCATGGAGCGCTCGTTCGAAGCGGCCGCCGACCTCATCGGCCGGCTGGACCGCGAGGCCCTCGCGCGCAAGGGCCCGATCACCCGAAGCTTGCTGCAGTCGGTTTTGCGTCAAATGGAGGTGGAATGCGACACCGCGTCATGAAACAGTCGCGGAAACGAAATAAGGGCTGAGGATCTATGGCGGCAGGCAGGGCAGGACGGCGATGAGCGAGACGATCTCCAAGGACAAGCCGCGATCGGACCGCCCCACGCCGCGCCGCCGCGCCCCTCGCCGGGCCACGACGAACGACGCTGGCGAGGCCGTGTCGGTCGACGAGATGGAGGCGGCCGAACTCGAGGCCATCGACGAGGAGCTCGAAGACAGCGAGCCGATGCCCGACCAGACGCTGATGGAGGCGGCGGGCATCGTGCGCCCGACGGTCCAGGCGCCGGTCGTGGTCGCTGAGACGCAGGAACTTCCGGCCGATCGCTTCATCAACCGCGAGATCTCCTGGCTCCAGTTCAACCGCCGCGTCCTCGAAGAATCCCAGAACCCCGCACATCCCCTGCTCGAGCGGGTCCGCTTCCTGTCGATCTCGGCCGGCAATCTCGACGAGTTCTTCATGGTCCGCGTCGCCGGCCTCGCCGGTCAGGTGCGTGAGAAGCTGACGGTGCGCAGCGACGACGGGCTCCTGCCGCAGGAGCAGCTCGATCGCGTGCTCGCCGAGATCGTCATCCTGCAGGAAGAGCAGCAGGCCTCGCTGGCGGTTCTGGTCAAGGAACTGAAGGCCGCCAACGTCCTGATCGTCGGCGCCGGCGACCTGAAGAAGGACGACCGGGCCTGGCTGGAAAGCCATTTCGCCGAGGCGATCTTCCCGGTGCTGACGCCGCTGTCGATCGATCCGGCGCACCCCTTCCCGTTCATTCCCAATCTCGGCTTCTCGATGGCGCTGTCGCTCGTGCGCGAGCGCGATTCGCAGCCGATGAACGCACTCCTGCGTCTGCCGGTGGCGCTGCAGCGCTTCATCGAGATGCCGCTGACCGAGAGCGGGCAGGCACGCTTCGTGCCGCTGGAAAGCGTCGTCGCCGCCTTCATCGTGCGCCTGTTCCCGGGCTACCGGGTGCGCGGCTCCGGCACGTTCCGCATCATCCGCGACAGCGACATCGAGGTCGAGGAGGAGGCCGAGGATCTCGTGCGCCTGTTCGAGACGGCGCTGAAGCGTCGCCGGCGCGGATCGGTGATCCGCATCGAGTTCGACAGCGCGATGCCCGAACCCCTGCGCAACTTCGTCGCCAGCGAGCTCGGCGTCGCCGAGAACCGCATCTCGGTGATGGACGGGTTGCTGGCGCTCGAATCGGTGTCGCAGATCGTCAAGCTGCCGCGCGACGACCTGAAGTTCGCGACCTACATCCCGCGCTTTCCCGAGCGCATCCGCGATCACAACGGCGACTGCTTCGCCGCGATCCGCGAGAAGGACATCGTCGTCCACCACCCCTACGAGAGCTTCGACGTGGTGGTGCAGTTCCTGCGCCAGGCGGCGCTGGATCCCAACGTCCTCGCCATCAAGCAGACGCTCTACCGCACCTCGAACGACTCGCCGATCGTGCGCGCGCTCATCGATGCGGCGGAGGCCGGCAAGTCGGTGACGGCGCTGGTGGAGCTGAAGGCGCGCTTCGACGAGGAGGCCAACATCCGCTGGGCGCGCGATCTGGAGCGCGCCGGCGTGCAGGTCGTGTTCGGCTTCATCGAGAAGAAGACGCATTCCAAGCTGTCGCTCGTGGTGCGCCGCGAGGAGGGCAAGATCACCTCCTTCGTCCATGTGGGGACGGGCAACTACCATCCGATCACCGCGAAGGTCTACACGGACCTCTCGTACTTCACGGCCGATGCCGACATCGCCCACGACGTGGCGCTGATCTTCAACTACATCACCGGCTATGCCGAGCCGACCGAACTGCGCAAGCTGGCGATCTCGCCGCTGACGCTGCGCAAGCGCATCCTCCAGCATATCGAGGAGGAGATCGGGCACCAGAAGGCGGGTCGTTCCGGCCAGATCTGGATGAAGATGAACTCGCTCGTCGACGCGCAGACGATCGACGCGCTCTACCGGGCGAGCCAGGCCGGCGTCGAGATCGACCTCATCGTGCGCGGCATCTGCTGCCTGCGGCCGCGCGTCCCCGGCCTCTCCGACAACATCCGCGTGAAGTCGATCGTCGGGCGCTTCCTCGAGCACAGCCGCATCTTCTGCTTCGGCAACGGGCACGGGCTTCCGTCGGAAAAGGCGATCGTCTACATGGGCTCGGCCGATCTGATGCCCAGAAACCTGGATCGCCGGGTCGAGGCGCTGATTCCGATCAAGACGCCCACCGTCCACAGCCAGGTTCTTTCGCAGATCATGCTCGCCAACATCCTGGACAATCAGCAGAGCTGGTCGGTGCTGTCGGACGGCACGTCGCGCCGGATCGAGCCGTCGACCGGCGAGCAGCCGTTCAACGCGCAACGCTACTTCATGACCAACCCGAGCCTCTCGGGACGCGGGAAAGCCCTGAAATCGAATGCTCCGAAGCTTATCGCCAGACAACGTGCCGAGCACTCCCGTTTCGACTGACCCCACCCCGCACGGACGCATACCCGGCCGCACGCCCGTGGCCGTGGTGGATATCGGCTCCAATTCGGTGCGCCTCGTCATCTACGAGGGCAACACGCGCGCCCCGACCGTGCTGTTCAACGAGAAGGTGCTGAGCGGTCTCGGGCGCGGCCTCGCGCAGACCAACCGGCTGGACGACAAGGCCGTGGCGAGCGCGCTCTCGGCGCTGTCGCGGTTTCGCGCCCTGTGCGACCAGTCGGGCGTCACGGAGATCCATCCGATCGCGACGGCGGCGGCCCGCGAGGCCACCAACGGGCCGGACTTCGTACGCGCCGCGGAAGCCGCGATCGGCTGCCCGATCACCATCCTGTCGGGCGCCGACGAGGCGCATTTCGCGGCCGAGGGCGTCGTCTCCGGGTTCCATGCGCCCGATGGCATCGCCGGCGATCTCGGCGGCGGCTCGCTGGAGATCGTCGACATCGCGCGAGGTCAGATCGGGAAGGGCGTCACCATGCCGCTCGGCGGCCTGCGCCTGCAGGACCTCTCGGGCAACGACGTGGGCAAGGCCCGCGCGATCGCGGAAAGCCATGTGATCGCCACGGGTTTCGCGGGGGTAGCGACGGGGCGGCCTTTCTTCGCCGTTGGCGGGACCTGGCGCAACCTCTTCAAGCTGCACATGGAGCAGACCGGCTATCCGCTACACGTGATGCATGGCTACTGCGTCAAGCCCGCGGGCATTGCCGACTTTCTCGCTTCGGTGATCAAGGCCGACCCGGACAAGCTGCCCGGCATCGCCGCGATCTCGCGCAGCCGTCGCGCGCTGCTGGCCTTCGGCGCCGTGACGCTGCAGGCCGTCATCACCCACCTGAAGCCGTCGGAGATCGTGCTCTCGGCCTACGGGGTGCGCGAGGGCTATCTCCACGGTCGGCTCGACGAGACCGAGAAGGCCAAGGATCCGCTGATGGAAGCGGCGCACGAACTTTCGTTCCTGCGCTCGCGCTCGCCGCTCCACAACGAGGAACTCGTGGAGTGGACCTCGCGCACCTTCGCCTCGCTCGGCATCGCCGAGACGCCGGGCGAGGAGCGGCTGCGCAAGGCCGCCTGCCTGCTGACGGACATTTCCTGGCGCGCCCATCCCGACTACCGGGGGCGCCAGAGCATGTCGATCATCGTCAACGCCAACTTTCCGGCGGTCGACCATGCCGGCCGGGCCTATCTCGGCCTCGCCAATTATTACCGCTACGAGGGCACGTTCGATCCCGACTCGATCGCCAACATGGGCCACGTCGTCGAAGCCCGCACGCTGACGCTGGCGCGCATTCTCGCCTCGCTCTTCCGCGTCACATACCTGCTGACGGCCGCAATGCCCGGTGTGCTCGAGCGCCTGCGCTGGGCGCAGGATCCGCGCGGCGGCTTCACCCTCGTCATCCCAAAGGATCTTTCCGGCCTCATGGGCGAGCGCCCCGAGGCCCGGCTTCAGTCCTTCGCCAAGATCATCGAGCGGACGCTGCGGATGGAAGTTCGCTGATACCGGCCGCGAATTCTAAAGTGAGGGCAGGGCGGCGCGGGGCCGCCCTGCTGATTTTCAGACGAAGGCGAAGTCGTCGGCCGTAAGGTTGGCGAGACGCTGGTTGGCCAGCGTCAACGTATCATCCTCGCCGAGAGCGATCACCACGTCGAGGCCGACCTGCCGGGCGTCCGCCATCACGGCGGCGTAGTCGGTGAAGATCTCGGACGAGAACTCGATCCGGTCGGACGTGGCGCCGGTGGCCGAGAAGTCCTTGATCACGTCGTCGCCCGACCCCGCCGCGAAGACGAACACATCGCGCCCCGCACCGCCGGCCAGGAGATCATTGCCGGCGCCGCCGACCAGCCGGTCGTTGCCGGTGCTGCCCGAGAGGACGTCGTCGCCGTCGCCGCCTTCGAGGCGATCGTCGCCGGCCGCGCCGTCGAGCGAGTCGGCCCCGCCGCCGCCGATCAGCGTGTCGTTGCCGGCGTCGCCGCGCAGGATGTCGTCGTCCGCGCCGCCATCGACGAGATCGTTGCCAACGCCGCCTTCCAGCTTGTCGCGCCCGGCGCCGCCTTCGATGCGATCGTCGTCGGCCCCGCCGAGGAGCACGTCGGCCCCCGCACCGCCGATGAGCGTGTCATTGCCGCTAAGGCCCGCCAGGATGTCGTCGCCCATGCCGCCGTCGAAGGCTTCGGCCGCCGCGGTCCCCGTGATCCGGTCGCGCCCGCTGCCGAAGACGAAGCCTTCGATGCCGCTGAAGGTCTGCAGCCCGATGCCGGTGCCGGACGCCATGCCGGCCGTGAGATCGAGCGTGATTGCGTCGGTCGCGGCCGACAGGTCCAGCGTGTCGAAGCCACCGCGCCCGAAGATCGTGTCCGCTCCGAGACCGGCATGGATCACGTCGTCGCCGAGCCCGGCGTCGAGACGGTCGCCGCCCGTGCTGCCGGTCAGGCTGTCGTTGCCGGCAAAGCCGTAGACGGAGTAGCCGACGATGCCGGCCTCAACTGCGCCGGCGATGAGAACCGAACCGGTGGTTTGGTCGTTGGAGCCGTCCACGAGCACGGCATGTCCATCGCCGGGCACGGGAATGAGCACGGCGGCGCTGGCGCGATCGGCGTCGGCCTGCAGGAAGCCGAGGCGGCCGTCGGCGGTCGCGCCGACGCCGTAGGTGTTGCCGGCGGCATCGACCATCAGTGCGTGATTGGGGCCGCTGACGATGTCGACGATGTCGATCCCGTCGAGCCCTTCGATGCGGCGGGGCGTGACGACCGTGTCCTCGAGCGTCGAGTCCAGCCAGCCCTGGTCACCCCAAGTCCAGACCTCGCCGTCCGCGGTCAGCGCGATCACCCAGCGCGAGCCGACATGGATCTCGACGATGCCGGCCGGCAGCCCTTCGATGAGGGTCGGCGTCGCCGAGTTCCCGCCGCTATAGTTCGTCAGCGTCCCATCGGCCTGCGCGGTGCCCTTGAGCAGCTGGCCGAAATCCGACTGGCCCCAACCATAGACGGCGCCGGTCGCGGTGATGGCGAAGGCGGTGTTGGTGCCGGCTTCGACCGAAACGACTTCGCCGGGAATGTCGACGAGAACCGGCGTATCGGCGCGCCGCAATCCGGCGGCGTTCGGGCCGATCTGCTGCTGGACGTTGCTGCCCATGGCGTAGACCTCGCCGCTATCGGTCAGCACCAGCGTGAAGGAGGTGCCGGTCGAGACGGACGCGACCTTGGCGCCGCCGAAGGCACTCGACGAAACGGCGATGGGCGCGCCCTGGTTGACGAGATTGCCGATGCCGAGCTGGCCGTTGGTGTTCTGACCCCAGCCGTAAAGGATGCCGTCGGCCGACACCGCGTAGCTCGCGCCGTTGCCCATCAGGATCGACGCGATGTCGATGCCGTCCAGCCCCGCGACCTTCGTCGGCACGAGGCTCTCGGTGTTGGCGGTGCTGCCATGGCCGAGCTTGCCGAGATTGTTGTCGCCCCAGGTGTAGACCTCGCCCTCCGCCGTGAGGAAGGCGCCGTGCAACTGCCCGGCCGAGAGGCCGACGATCGTTCCGGTAAACCCGTCCGGCAGGTTGATCGCCTCGAGCGTCGTCAACTCGGCCTCGGTGCCGTTTCCGCGAGCGAGCTGGCTGTTGGTGTTCTCGCCGACCGAGAAGATCGTTCCATTTTGAAGAAAGATGGAATAATGATTGCCCGTACCGATAGTCTCGACCATGTGATCCCTCTGAAAAGACGGCATCCACAGTCGTGCAGGCGCAGTTCTTCGACCCAACGACTGGAGATAGTCTGGAATAGTTCTAAGGCTTGCTTGCGCTGTGGTGCAAACGTGCTTTACGAAAGATGACTGATCGAGTCAACTTTAGATCCGAGCGCTGACGGGCTCGCGGTTCGCCGGGCGGGGCGCAACCGTGCGATCGGCACGCGGATCGGTTCGAAGAGTCGGGTTGGGAGATGCGGAGCGCGTGCCGGCAGAGGGGCGAACGCAACGACCGTTCGGTCCGGACGGATTGGCACGCCGGGCCGAAAGGGGAGGCGGCGTCAGTCGAGCGCGACGACCTCGACGCGGCGGTTGCGATAAACGAGGGCCGACTTGCCTTCGAGAAGTTCGAGCGCGCGCGTGCCGAACAGGTCGCGGCGCCAGCCCTTGAGGACCGCCACGTCGGCGCCTTCGCCATCGACCGCCAGCTTCTCCAGATCGTCGCCCGAGGCGATGAGGCGCCCGGCGACGCCGCGCTCCTCCACCACGATCTTGAGGAGAACGCGCAGGAACTCGACTGCCGACGCCGTGCCTTCCGGCAGGTTCGGGGCTTTTGGAACCGGCGGCAGCTCGTCCTTCGGGATGGCCGCGGCGCGGGCGACGGCGGCGAGGATCTCGCGGCCGGCGCTGGAGCGCTCGAACCCCTTCGACACCGTCCGCAGGCGGGCCAGTGCCGCTTCGTCGCGCGGCTGCTGCTGCGCGATCTCGTAGACCGCGTCGTCTTTCAGCACGCGCGAGCGCGGCTGGTCGCGCTGACGCGCCTCGCGCTCGCGCCAGGCCGCGACCTCCTTCAGCACCGCAAGCTCGATGGGCTTGCGGATGCGCAGCTTCAGCCGCCGCCAGGCGTCGTCGGGATGAATGTCGTAGGTCTTCGGGTCGGACAGCACGGCCATCTCGTCTTCGAGCCAGTCCTCGCGCTTCTCGATAGCCAGCGCCTTGCCGAGGAAGCGATAGGCGTCGCGCAGATAGGTCACGTCGGCGAGCGCATAGTCGAGCTGCTCGGTGGAGAGCGGCCGGCGGCGCCAGTCGGTGAACCGCGAGGTCTTGTCGATGCGCCCGTTCGAGGTGCGCGCTACCAGCTGGTCGTAGGCGATGGATTCGCCGAAGCCGCAGACCATGGCGGCGACCTGCGTGTCGAACAACGGCGCCGGGATCAGCCCGCCGAGCTTGTGGATGATTTCGATGTCCTGCCGCGCGGCATGGAACACCTTCAAGACCTTGGGGTCGGCCATGAGAGCGAAGAACGGCGCGAGGTCGATGCCCTCGGCGAGGGGATCGACCAGCACCGCCAGATCGTCCGACGCCATCTGGATCAGGCAGAGCTCCGGCCAGAAGGTCGTCTCGCGGATGAACTCGGTGTCGACCGTGACGAACTCGGCCTTTGCGAGGGTCTTGCAGGCGTCCGCAAGGGCGGTGGTCGTGGTGATCGGCTCCATGCTTTCCTTATAGACCGTCTTTTCCGCCGGTTGCACGCCGAGCCCCCGCCCGGTGCCGCAATCCCCCGGTTTTGCGCCCGAGGCAGAGCCGCCGTCGGAAGGCGAAGGGCGTCGATTCTTGACAGATCAGGGCCTCCATGCGCTTTTCCGCGCGAAAACGGGGCGAGGGTCGTCGCCGCGGCGCCCGATCGCACGCGGCGGCCCGCCCGCCCGCCAGCCGAAAGAAGACCGAATCATGCATCGCTACCGCAGCCACACCTGCGCCGACCTGCGCCCCGCCCATGTCGGCGAGACCGTCCGCCTGTCGGGCTGGGTGCATCGCGTTCGCGACCATGGCGGCCTGCTCTTCATCGACCTGCGCGACCATTACGGCCTCACCCAGATCGTCATCGACCCCGAATCCCCGGCCTTCAAGACGGCCGAGGCGGTGCGCAGCGAATGGGTGATCCGCGTCGACGGCACGGTGAAGGCGAGGACGCCGGAGACCATCAATGCCAAGCTGCCGACCGGCGAGGTCGAGATCTTCGCGCGAGAGATGGAAGTCCTGTCGCAATCGAAGGAACTGCCGCTCCCCGTTTTCGGCGAGCAGGAATATCCGGAGGACGTGCGCCTCAAGTACCGCTTCCTCGACCTGCGCCGCGACACGCTGCACAAGAACATCGTGCGCCGCACGCAGATCATCGCCTCGATGCGCCGGCGCATGACCGATACCGGTTTCACCGAATTCTCGACGCCGATCCTGACGGCCTCCTCGCCCGAGGGTGCGCGCGACTTCCTCGTGCCGAGCCGCATTCATCAGGGCAAGTTCTACGCGCTGCCCCAGGCGCCGCAGCAGTACAAGCAGCTGATCATGATGAGCGGCTTCGACCGCTACTTCCAGATCGCGCCCTGCTTCCGCGACGAGGACCCGCGGGCCGACCGCCTGCCGGGCGAATTCTACCAGCTCGACCTCGAGATGAGCTTCGTCGAGCAGGAGGATATCTTCCAGACGATGGAGCCGGTGATCCGCGGCATCTTCGAGGACTTCGCCGACGGAAAGCCGGTGTCGCAGACCTTCCGCCGCATCCCCTATGCCGACGCGATCCGCAAATACGGCTCCGACAAGCCGGACCTGCGCAACCCCATCGAGATGGAGGCCGTGACCGAGCACTTCGCCGGTTCGGGCTTCAAGGTCTTCGCCGGCATGATCGCCAAGGACCCGGCCGTCGAGATCTGGGCGATTCCGGCGAAGACCGGCGGCAGCCGCGCCTTCTGCGACCGGATGAACGCCTGGGCGCAGGGCGAGGGCCAGCCCGGCCTCGGCTACATCTTCTGGCGCGAGAGCGCCTCATTCACCATCGAAGACGAGGAAGGGAAGCCCGCTTTCGGAGGCGATAACATTTGTAGTTTTGAGGGCAGCGGTCCGCTCGCAAAAAACATTGGCCCACTTCGAACAGAAAAATTGAGACGCCAGCTCGGCCTCGCCGCGGGCGATGCCTGCTTCTTCGTGGCCGGCGTGCCGAAGACCTTCGCGGCCTTTGCGGGCGCGGCGCGCACCCGCGTCGGCGAGGAGCTGAACCTCGTCGATCGCGAGCGCTTCGAGCTTGCCTGGATCATCGACTTCCCGTTCTACGAATGGGACGAGGACAACAAGAAGGTCGACTTCGCGCACAATCCCTTCTCGATGCCGCAGGGCGGGATCGAGGCGCTGGAAAGCCAGGAGCCCCTGTCGCTCAAGGCCTATCAGTACGACATCGTCTGCAACGGCTTCGAAATCGCGTCGGGCGGCATCCGCAACCAGCTGCCGGAGACGATGGTCAAGGCGTTCGAGATCGCCGGCTATTCGCGGAGCGATGTGGAAGAGCGTTTCGGGGCGCTCTACCGCGCCTTCCAGTACGGCGCGCCGCCGCATGGCGGCATGGCGGCGGGTGTCGATCGCATCGTGATGCTGCTTTGCGGCGTGAAGAACCTGCGCGAAATCACCATGTTCCCGATGAACCAGCAGGCGTTCGACCTCCTGATGAACGCCCCGTCGGACGCCTCGAACCCCCAGCTGCGCGATCTCGGCATCCGCGTCGCGCCGCAGGCCCCCAAGGCCTGATCTACGTTTGGTCTGATGTTAGAGGATAAGGGCGCTTCGGCGCCCTTTTTCATGGGGCCGCGAAGTCGAACGCGCCCGCCGCGTCCCACGGGCCGCCGCGGTAGCGCCAGAGGAGGAGGCCGGTGCCATCAGCCTCGAAGGGCTGGAATCCGGTGTGCAACTGCGCGAACAGGGCCTTGGCCTCGGCGGCGGGCGCCTTGTTCTGGATCGTGACATGGGCGGAAAAGCGCTGCGCGTCCTGCGGCGTCAGCCAGTTCGCCCAACGCCGCGCCAGCTCCGCTCGCACCGCGTCGAGCGCCGGGGATCGCACGGTGTAGGCCGTGCCGTAGCCGAGGAAGCGGAGCCCCTTGATCGAAAGCGGCAGCGGCCCCGCGGCGGCGGCCGCGACCTCGGCGAGATCGCTGCGGATCTGGCGCTCGCCATCTGCGGGAAGCTTGTGGAACAGCGACAGATGGGCGGGGATCCTATTGCGCGCGGGCGGAAAGTGCCGGCGTCGCTCTGCGTCGAAGAGCGCGAAGCTCACCTCGTCGAAGCGCAGCGTCAGGATGAAGGGGTCGGCAACGTCGTCGTTCATCCCGCTTCAACGAAAACGCCGCCGACCCGTTGCCGGGCGGCGGCGCTTCGTCGCGACGGCGAGAGGCTCAGTTGCCCGAGCGCACGTCCACGTTCAGCACCTGCGGCAGGGTCTGCGGGGCGCCCATCGCGGCGCCGATGATCTGCGTCGCGGGCACCGGGGCCGGCGGCGCGATGGCGATGCGCAGCGACTGCGGGTTCTGCAGGAAGTTGGTCAGGGCGCCCGCGACCTTCGTCTGGAAGTCGGGGTTCTGCAGGTAGGTCAGCGCCATCGGCATCATGCCGGTCAGCGACGAGACGAGCTGGTCGCGGCTCTGGCCGTTCTGCTTGGCGAAATAGTCGAGCAGCCGGTTGGTCAGCGAGCGGTCCTCGAAGGAAAGCTCGGCCGACTTCAGGTAGAGCTGCGAGATCAGGCCGATGATCGCCATGCCCGACCCGTCGGCATTGCCGCCCGACGCCTGCATCTGCTGCGAGAGCTGTGCCAGCGACTGGATGAAGCTCGGAGTGTAGCCGGTGATCGTGTATGAGAAGGCGAGTTCGCCGGCATTGTCGACCTCGAGCTGCAGCGGGTCGAGCTGCAGCATGCCGGTCTGCGGATCCCAGGCAGCGGTGCCGCTGAGGTCGCCGCTGACCTGCGGATAGCCGAGTTCGGCCAGCATCGCCGAACCCTGCGCCTCGCCCGAAGCCGTGGTATCGACGTTGAACTTGCCGACGTCGAAGGTCGAGCGATAGCCGCCGCCCGAGGTCTGTGCGTTCTGCAGGCGGACGTTCTCGACGGCGACCACCGACTTGCCGGCCTTCTCGATGCCGACGCCATCGACGACGGCGCGATCGAAGAAGAGCGGCGCGAGCGTTGCGGTCGTGTCGTTCGTGCCCTTCATCTCCAGCCCGTCGACGCTCGCGCCCGTCAGGGTGACGCGGACGCCGTCCTCGCTCTGGTCGACGTCGTCGAGCGCCACGCGGCTGGCACGCCAGCCCTCCGGCGTCGATCCCGTCACGGTCTCGAAGCGCACGTCGCCGAGACCAACGGGATCGGCCGCCGGGGCCGGGCCGGGGCGGTTCGACGTCACCTTGGCGTCGCGCAACACCACGTCTTCGCCCTCTGTGGCGACGCTGGCGAAGGTGAGGTTCACCGACTGGCCGGCCATCACCGTCTTCAGACGGTCGGCGAAGGCCTGTCCGTCGACGGCGAGGGCCGAACTCGAACCGGCGAGAACGAGAGCCAGCCCCGCGAGGACGCTGCGTGTGGAAAAGACGGACATGCGGGACGCACCTTTCGGAAGGGGAAATCGGACGGACGGCGAGCGCCCGGACGGGCCGCATCGCGAATCCGCCGAGGAGAAGACGGCGAAGTCGCCCCTATTATGGCGGTTCGGGCGTCGAGGGGAAGCCATGGCCTCGCCTCACGAAAGGCTGTTCCCGCTGCATCGCCCGCGTGAGCCCTGTGCGGCTTTGTTCCGTTCTTGTTCCGACCTTGCGTTTCGGCTATCCAAAAGGGCATGGGCAAGCCTGTTGATCCCCCCGCCGGCGGCGGCGACATCGAACCGATCGACCTCAAGACGGCGCTGGAGGAGCGATACCTCGCCTATGCGCTGTCGACGATCATGGGCCGCGCGCTGCCGGACGTGCGCGACGGGCTGAAGCCGGTGCATCGGCGCATCGTCCATGCGATGCGGGTGCTGCGGCTCGACCCCGGCCAGGGCTACAAGAAGTGCGCGCGCATCGTCGGCGACGTGATGGGCAAGTTCCATCCTCACGGCGACGCCTCGATCTACGACGCGCTCGTGCGCCTCGCGCAGGATTTCGCGATCCGCTATCCGCTGATCGACGGACAGGGGAACTTCGGCAATATCGACGGCGATAGTGCCGCGGCCATGCGCTACACCGAAGCGCGGATGACCGAGGTCGCGACGCTGCTGCTGCGCGGGATCGACGAGAACGCCGTCGACTTCCGCCCGACCTACAACGAGGAGGACCAGGAGCCGATCGTGCTGCCGGGCGCCTTCCCCAACCTTCTCGCCAACGGCGCTTCCGGCATCGCGGTGGGCATGGCGACCTCGATCCCGCCGCACAATGCGGCCGAGATCTGCGATGCCGCGCTGAAGCTCATCGAGGATCCCGAGGCCGATCTCGACCAGCTTCTGAAATACGTCCAGGGGCCGGACTTCCCGACCGGCGGCGTCGTCATCGACGGGCGCGAGATCATCCGCGAAGCCTATGCCACCGGACGCGGCTCGTTCCGGGTGCGGGCGCGCTGGGAGCGCGAGGAGCAGGGCCGCGGCGGTTATGTCGTCGTCGTCACCGAGATCCCCTATCAGGTTCAGAAGTCGCGGTTGATCGAGAAGATCGCCGACCTCCTGATGGCCAAGCGCCTGCCGCTTCTGGCCGACATCCGCGACGAATCGGCCGAGGACGTGCGGATCGTGCTCGAGCCGAAGGCGAAGAACGTCGATCCAGAACTTCTGATGGAATCGCTCTTCCGCACGACCGACCTCGAGTCGCGCATTCCGCTCAACATGAACGTGCTCTCGGGCGGCAAGGTGCCGCGCGTCATGTCGCTGAAGGAGGTGCTTGTCGAGTGGCTGGCGCACCAGCGCGAGGTGCTGGTGCGGCGCTCGCAGTTCCGCCTCGACCAGATCGAGCGGCGGCTGGAGATCCTGGCGGGCTACCTCATCGCCTTCCTCAACCTCGACGAGGTGATCCGCATCATCCGCGAGGAGGACGAGCCCAAACAGGTGATGATCGCGACCTTCGGGCTCACCGACATCCAGGCCGAGGCGATCCTCAACATGCGCCTGCGCTCGCTGCGCAAGCTGGAGGAGTTCGAACTCAAGAAGGAGTTCGACCAACTTTCGGACGAGCGCGCCGACAAGGTGGCGCTGCTCGGCTCGCCGGAGCTTCAGTGGAGCCGCGTCTCGGCGGAGGTGCGCGAGGTGCGCGAGGCCTTCTCGAAGAAGACCAAGCTCGGCAAGCGCCGCACGCTCTTCGCCGATGCGCCGGAGCACTCGCTCGGCGACATCGCGGTGGCGCTGATCGAGAAGGAGCCGGTAACGGTCGTGCTGTCGCAGAAGGGCTTCCTGCGGGCGCTGAAGGGACACCTGAGCGACCTGTCGAACGTCACCTACAAGGACGGCGACAAGCTGAAGATCGCCTTCCCGGCGTTGACCACGGACAAGCTGATCTTCCTCTCTACCAATGGACGAGCCTTCACGCTCGGCGCCGACAAGCTGCCGGGCGGGCGCGGGCAGGGCGATCCGATCCGCCTCGCGATCGACCTGGAGGACGAGGCCGACATCGTGCTCGGCTTCGTCGCCGACGCGAGCGCCAAGCGGCTCGTCGTCTCCAGCGACGGTAACGGCTTCGTGGTGTCGGAGAGCGAGCTTCTATCGGGCACCCGCAAGGGCAAGCAGGTGCTGAACGTCACCGGCCCCGTGCAACTCGTGCGGGCCGAGCGCATCGCCGGCGGCGACACGGTGGCTGTCGTCGGCGAGAACCGCAAGATGGTGGTCTTCCCGCTGATGCAGGTGCCCGAGATGACGCGCGGCAAGGGCGTGCGCCTGCAGCGCTACAAGGATGGCGGCCTCGGCGACCTCAAGATCTTCAAGCTGGCGGATGGCCTTGTCTGGACCGATACGGCGGGCCGAGTCTTCAACCGCACCGAGGCCGATCTCATGGAATGGCGCGGCGACCGGGCGCAGGCCGGGCGCCTGGTGCCGAAGGGCTTCCCGAAAAGCGGCCGCTTCACCTGAGGCTATCGAGTTTTGAGCCTTGGCGATCAAGGGCTTGGCAAGCAGTCTGCCAAGCTTGGTCGAAACGCCTCACGCGATGGTCGAGCTGTCGCCTGCGATCGGTGCGACCTCCGCGCTGACCGCGGCAGGGGGCACCGCGTAGCGCTCCCAGCCGCGTGGGGTCAGGTGCTGCTGGGGCTGGTAGCGGATCTTGTAGTCCATCTTGCGCGAGCCCTCGACCCAGTAGCCGAGGTAGAGATAGGGCAGGCCGAGCTCGCGCGTGCGCTCGATGTGATCGAGGATCATGTGCGTGCCGAGGCTCCGGTCGGCCTCGTCCGGGTTGAAGAACGAGTAGACCATCGACATGCCGTCGCCCATCACGTCGCTGAGCGCCACCGCCATCAGGTCGCCGTCCGAGCGATGGGTGATGCGCGAATCCGGTCCCCTGCGGCGGTACTGGATGACGCGCGTGTCGACCTGGCTGTCCTCCACCATCATCGCGTAGTCGAGCACCGACATTTCCGACATGCCGCCGCGCGTGTGGCGTGCGTCGAGATAGCGGCGGAAGAGGGCGTATTGCTCGCTCGACGGCTCGGCCGCGGTGATCCGGCCGATGAGGTCGCCGTTGGTCTGGCTCACCCGCTTCATCGACTTCGTCGGCTTGAACTCGTCGACGAGGATGCGCACGGACACGCAGGCCCGGCACCGCTCACAGGCCGGGCGATAGGCAATGTTCTGCGACCGACGGAAGCCGCCCTGCGTCAACAGGTCGAGGAGATCCGGCGCGCGATGGCCGACGAGATGCGTGAACACCTTGCGTTCGAGCTGGCCGGGTAGGTAGGGGCATGCCGACGGCGAGGTGAGGAAGAACTGAGGCGTCTGTGGATGGGCCGTCATGGTCGTCTCGGCTGCCTCGCGTCGGAGATCCGGCCGCGATCGGCCGCTCGTCTCGCGTCATCAATCTGGCGTCAAAACGACGGCTTGGAAAGGGACGTGCGACCTTGCGCGCCGGTGAAATTCACCGGCGCGCCGGTTGGTCAGGACCGCCGGGTCACGACGGTGCCGAGAAGGAGATCCTGTACGAGCTGCTTGCGCGGCGTGAACAGGGCGACGAGCACGATGAAGCCGCTCGTCAGGACGTTGCCGGCCCAGAACAGGACGCTGTGAAGAACCGCGAAGGCGGGATCGACGCGGCCGCCGTCGAGGCGCTCCAGACGCAGGTCGAACATTCGCATGCCCGGGGTCGCCTGCGCGGAACCGCCGAGCGTGAAGGCGACATAGGGGATCGCGACGATCGGGAAGATCGCACCGTAGAGCAGCCAGCCGAGCCCGAGCGTAACGACGCCCAGCAGCGTCACGACGAAGAACACGGGCACGCAGAGAAGCAGCACCAGCGTGTAGTCGGCAAGGAACGAGAAGACGCGCCGGGTGCGCACCGAGCGATAGGCGCGGGGCTCGTCCACCCAGGTCGGTGCGGTCTGATGCAGGCTCGTCATGTCTCGGCTGGTCCTCGGTGCGCGGATTGGTGCTGGCCCTGAAATGGGAAGTCGCGCACCGCCCCGCAATATCCCCGTCTCAGCGGCGCTGGAGCGCCTCGGCGATACGAGGAGAGAAGTAGGAGAGAACGCCCGAAGCACCGGCGCGCTTGAAGGCGCGCATCGTCTCGAACATGGCGCGGTCCCCTTCGATCCAGCCATTCTGGGCGGCGGCCATGATGACGGCGTATTCGCCCGAGGTCTGGTAGGCGAAGGTCGGCATGCGGAATTCGTCGACGAGGCGGGCGAGGATGTCGAGATAGGGCAGGCCCGGCTTGACCATGATCATGTCGGCGCCCTCGGCGATGTCCTGCGCGGCCTCGCGCAGCGCCTCGTCGGCATTGCCCATGTCCATCTGGTAGGTCCGCTTGTCGCCCTTCAGCGCACCCGTCGAGCCGACGGCATCGCGGAACGGACCGTAGAAGGCCGAGGCGTATTTCGCGGCATAGGACATGATCATCGTGTCGCGCAGGCCGTCCGCGTCGAGCGCGGCGCGGATGCAGGCGACGCGGCCGTCCATCATGTCGGACGGCCCGATGATGTCGCAGCCGGCCTTGGCCTGGACGAGCGCCTGCCGGCAGAGGAGGTCGACGGTCTCGTCGTTGAGAATGCGCCCGTCCTTCACCAGCCCGTCATGGCCGTGGCTCGTATAGGGATCGAGCGCGACGTCGCAGAGGATGCCGATCTCGGGCACGGCATCCTTGATCGCCCGCGTGGCGCGGCAGACGAGATTGTCGGGGTTCAGCGCTTCCGAGCCCGTCTCGTCGCGAAGGCTCGCATCGGTGAACGGGAACAGCGCGATCACGGGGATGTCCAGATCGGCGGCGCGACGCGCGGCCTCGACGCAGCCGGCCACCGAATGGCGGAAGACGCCGGGCATCGACGCCACGGGCTCGGGCGCGCCATCGCCCTCGCGCACGAAGATCGGCCAGATCAGGTCGTTCGCCGTGATGTCGCTCTCGCGCACGAGGCGCCGCACCCAATCGGTCTGACGCAGGCGACGCAGGCGCGTTCCGCCGGTGACGCCGTCGATCGTCCTCGAAAACGCGCCGTGATCGCCGTGACTCATGACCCTGTCGTCTTTCATGCCTTTGAATTCGACGGCGAACCTAATGGCTGCACGGCCGGGAGAGAACCGCCAGGGCGGAAAATTCCCCAGTCCGGCGCCCGGATCGACGCAGCACAGGGCGCGGATTGACGGTGAGGGGCGCTGTCCCTAGCCTGAACCGGGCGACCCGGCGGCGGCATCGACGCCGCTGCGTCGCCTGGCATTCAGGAACCGGCATGACCCACGACATTGCGTCCGGCGAAGCGTCTCGTCGCCGGATCGGCGCTGAGACCCGATGACGATCGAAATCTTCGCCCGGGACAAGGACGAGACGCTCAACCGCGCCCTGACCGTCTGGCTGTGCCGGCTGTCGGGGCTCGCCCTGTTCGGCATGGGGCTTCTCTACTGGACGCGGCTGATCGGCATCTACGACGGCGATCTCTGGCGGTTCGATCTGATGCCGGTCTGGTGGCGCGTGGCCGCGCCAGCCTTGGCCGTGATGTACCCCGTGGCGGGCATCGGCCTCTGGATGACGACCTCCTGGGGCACGGTGATCTGGGTGCTCATCGCGGCGATCGAGGGTGTCATGCGGATGGGCTTCCCGCATCTCTTCGGCGCCGAACCGGCGATCGTCGGCCTGCATATCTTCGGGCTCGTTCTGCTCGCGGTCCTGCGGATCGTCTCGGCCTTCGAGAGCCGACGGCGCACCTCGCCGCGCCGCGTCTGAAAGGTTAATTCGAGAGGAAAAGAACACCCGCTGTTAAGCAAGTCAAAGCGTATCCAATTCGATACTCCTTGTTAAGCCAGACGTTTAAGTCGAATTTTAGAGGCGCCGCCTAATGTCGGTATCAAGAGCGGGGTCGATGTAGACCTCCACCGAGTAATCGCGGAGCCATCATGATGATCACGACGCCGAACAAGCGCGAAGTTGCTGTCCAGGTCGAGGAGAAGGTCGAGCTGAAGTCGCTTTACCTCGAGACGCTGCAGCTGGTCGAGCGCCTCCACCGCCGCCTGCTCGACGTGATCAAGGACGAATTCGATCGTGCCGGCCGCACCGACATCAACGCCGTGCAGGCGCTGCTCCTCTTCAACATCGGCAATTCGGTGCTGACGGCGGGCGAGCTGCGCACCCGGGGTTTCTACCTCGGCTCCAACGTCTCCTACAATCTCAAGAAGCTGGTCGAGCTCGGCTTCATCGACCACCAGAAGTCGCGGGTCGATCGGCGCGCGGTCCGCGTCTCGCTGACGAAGGCCGGCCTGCAGGTCGCCGAGATCGTCGCCGTTCTCTACGACCGTCACATCGGTTCGATCGACAAGGTGGGCGGCCTCGACGAGGGCGAATTCCAGAAAATGAACAAATCTCTCCAGCGCCTCGATCGGTTCTGGAACGATTCGATCATGTATCGCCTTTAAGGCTCAAGACACGGACGGCCGCGTCCTCCAGTCCGCAGCCTCCACTTCGCCCCACGACCGTCGTCCCGGTCGTGGGGCTTTTTGCAACAGCCGGGCGAAAAGCCCCTCACGCCAATGTGTTAGCCCTCCGATCCACGGTTTTGCCGTATTCGAATGGCCTTTCGGTCGCAAGTTTCCGGCAGCACGTCATGCGCCGGTCCATCCGGCGTTCGTTACCGTTTGATTCACGATGCGGATCTATGGTGCGGCGCAAGCGACCAGACACACTGGCAAGGGGGTAACATGTCGAACGGCAATTCCGATCGGGCGTCACACCGGATCTCGCGTCGCGGCTTCGTCGCGGGCGCGGCGTCTTTCGTGGGTGCCGCTGCCTTCGGCGGCGCCGCTCGCGCGCAGTCGGCGCTCGATGGCGTTCTCGCCGCGCCCAACCGCGGCGGCTGGAACGACCAGTTCGACACCCGCGCGGCCAGCGTCCGCAACGTCGCCTCCTATCAGCCGGTCTTCTCGCCGCAGACGCTCAATTCCATGCAGTCGGCGCTCGGCCAGTACAGCCAGATCGCCATGTCCGGCGGCTGGCCGACCGTGCCCGACTCGGCCAAACTGCAGCTCGGCTCGCAAAGCAGCGCCGTGCCGCTCCTGCGCCAGCGCCTCGCCATCTCCGGCGATCTCGACCGCTCGGCCGGCAACGGCGCGCAGTTCGACACCTATGTCGACGCCGCGGTGAAGCGCTTCCAGGCCCGCCACGGCCTGCCGGCGGACGGCGCGATCGGCGAGTACACGTTCAAGGCCCTGAACGTGCCGGCGGACGTGCGCGTCGGTCAGCTCCAGACCAACATCCAGCGGCTGTCGGCGATTCAGATCGATCCCGGCCGTTTCGTCATGGTCAACATTCCCGCCGCCTCGCTCGAGGCGGTCGAGGGCGGGCGCGTCGTGCAGCGCCACACGGCCGTGGTCGGCAAGATCGATCGGCAGACGCCGATCCTCGACTCGAAGATCACCAACCTCAACCTCAATCCCTACTGGCATGCGCCGGCCTCAATCGTCCGCAAGGACATCATCCCGCTCATGCAGAAGGACCCGACCTACCTGACGCGCAACGACATCATCATCTTCGCGGCGGACGGCAGCGTCATCCCGCCGGAGACGATCAACTGGCAGTCGGACGAGGCGGTGAAGTACCTGTTCCGCCAGAACCCCGGTCGCATGAACGCGATGTCGTCGGTGAAGATCAACTTCTCCAACCCCTACGCCGTCTACATGCACGACACGCCGCAGCAGAGCGTGTTCTCGCAGCTCATGCGCTTCGAATCGTCGGGCTGCGTGCGCGTCCAGAACGTGCGCGACCTCATCGTTTGGCTGGCGCGCGGCACTTCGGGCTGGGACCGCGAGGCGATCGAGAAGACGATCGCGGCGCGCACCCGGCAGGACGTCAATCTCGCCGATCCCGTGCCGCTGCACTTCACCTACCTGACGGCCTGGGCGAGCGACCCGACCGTGGTGCAGTTCCGCGACGACATCTACCGCCGCGACGGTGCTGAGCAGCTCGCCATGAGTTCCGCCCTGCCTACCGCCTATGCGGCCGGCGAGGAGGCTTCGGCCGACCTGCCGTACTGATCGGCCAGCCGGTCATCGGATCTGGAAAAAGGCCGGGCGCTCGTCGCCCGGCCTTTTTCGTGCGTCCTTTGTGGCGGTTGGCAGCGTGCGAGCGAACGTGGTAAGGCGCGCCATGACCGGTGACCTTGCGCGGTCCCCGCGTGAGCCGAGGAGATCCCCTATGTCGCAAGCCATCGCCATGGACGCCGCCTCGCGGCACGACGCGTTCTTTTCCGACGGTATCGCGGCGGGCGATCCCGACCTCTTCGCTGCCATGCGCAACGAGCTGCATCGCCAGCAGCACGAGATCGAGCTGATCGCCTCCGAGAACATCGTCTCGCGCGCGGTGCTCGAGGCTCAAGGGTCGGTGCTGACGAACAAGTATGCCGAGGGCTATCCGGGCCGCCGCTATTACGGCGGGTGCGAGTTCGTCGACGTCGTCGAGGAGCTGGCGATCGAGCGGGCCAAGGCCCTGTTCGGCTGCGGCTTCGCCAACGTGCAGCCCAACTCCGGCAGCCAGGCGAACCAGGCGGTGTTGCTGGCGCTGACCAAGCCCGGCGCGACCCTCCTCGGCATGAGCCTCGACGCCGGCGGTCACCTGACGCACGGCGCCAAGCCCAACATGTCCGGCCGCTGGTTCGACGCGGTGCAGTACGGGCTCGACACCGCGACCGGCCTCATCGACTACGACGAGGTGGAGCGGCTGGCGCACGAAACGAAGCCGGAGATCATCATCGCCGGCGGCTCGGCCTATTCGCGCATCATCGACTTCGCACGCTTCCGCGCGATTGCCGATGCGGTGGGCGCCTTCCTCTGGGTCGACATGGCGCATTTCGCCGGTCTCGTGGCGGGCGGCCAGCACCCGAGCCCGTTCCCGCACGCCCATGTCGCGACCTCGACGACGCACAAGACACTGCGCGGTCCCCGTGGCGGCTTGATCGTGACGAACGACGAGGCGATCGCCAAGAAGATCAACTCGGCGATCTTCCCGGGTCTCCAGGGCGGCCCGCTCATGCATGTCATCGCCGGCAAGGCCGTGGCCTTCGGCGAGGCGCTGCAGCCGGGCTACCGCACCTACATCAAGGCCGTGGTGGACAACGCCAAGGCGTTGGCCGAGGTGCTGCGCGAGGGCGGGCTCGACATCGTCTCGGACGGCACCGACACGCATCTGATGCTGGTGGACCTGCGCCCGAAGATGCTGACCGGCAAGAACACCGAGGTGGCCCTCGGTCGCGCCGGCATCACCTGCAACAAGAACGGCGTGCCGAACGATCCGGAGAAGCCGACGATCACCTCGGGCATCCGCGTCGGTACGCCGGCGGCGACCACCCGCGGCTTCGGCGTCGCGGAATTCCGCGAGGTCGGCCGGATGATCGTCGAGGTGCTCGACGGCCTGAAGGCGGCCAATTCCGACGAGGGCAATGCCAGCGTCGAGGCGAAGATCAAGTCGCAGGTTCTCGAACTGACCGCGCGCTTCCCGATCTACCCCGCTCTCGGCTGATCGGGGCCGATGCGCTGCCCCTTCTGCGGGTCGCAGGATAGCCAGGTGAAGGACTCGCGCCCCGCCGAAGACGGCGGCGCGATCCGTCGTCGGCGCGTCTGCCCGGACTGCAACGGCCGCTTCACGACCTTCGAGCGCGTGCAGCTGCGCGAGTTGGTGGTGGTCAAGAAGTCGGGGCGGCGGGTGCCCTTCGAGCGCGACAAGCTGGCCCGTTCGGTACAGACGGCGCTGCGCAAGCGCTCGGTCGAGCCCGAACGGATCGAGCGCATGATCTCCGGTATCGTGCGACAGCTCGAGTCCACCGGCGAGAGCGACGTGCCGTCCGAAATGGTCGGACGCCTCGTGATGGAGGCGCTGCGCGGGGTGGACGACGTCGCCTATGTGCGCTTCGCCTCCGTCTATCGCGATTTCCGCGAGGCGCGCGACTTCGAGGCGGTGATCGGCGAACTCAAGGCCGATCCGTTGCCCCCCGTTCCCGACGACGAGGACCGGGCCTGACGGCCCAAGACGACAGGACGATCCGCCATGGCCGCCGAGGATGACGAACGGTATCTGGCGGCGGCCGTGCGGCTGTCGCGCCGTCACGTCGGGCAGACCGCCGAAAATCCTTGCGTCGGCACGTTGATCGTCGCGGATACCGGCGGCTCGCGCCACATCGTCGGTCGCGGCGTCACGGCCGATGGCGGGCGTCCGCATTCCGAGCGCGTCGCGCTGTCGGATGCGGGCGATGCGGCGCAGGGCGCTGTCGCCTACGTGACGCTGGAGCCCTGCGCCCATCACGGCCGCACCGGGCCCTGTGCGACCGCGTTGGCCGAGGCCGGCATCGGGCGCGTCGTCATCGGCGCCGACGATCCCGACAGTCGGGTCGACGGGCGAGGGCGCCGGATGCTGCGCGAGGCCGGCGTCGCGGCCGAGGACCGCCGCGACGGGCGCTGGACGGTTCGGCCCTTCGAGGGCTTCCTGTCGCGGATCCGGCTCGGGCGGCCCTTCGTGACGTTGAAGATGGCGGTGTCCGCCGATGGTTGCGTCGGACGGATCGGCGAGGGACAGGTCGCGATCAGCGGCCCGATCTCCAACCGCCAGACGCATCTCGTGCGCGCTGAGAGCGACGCGATCCTCGTCGCCATCGGAACGGCGCTCGCCGACGACCCGATGCTGACCTGTCGCCTGCCAGGGCTGGCGGACCGCTCGCCGGTGCGCATCATCGTCGACCGTCATCTGCGCCTGCCGCTGGGCAGCCGGCTGGTTCAGACGGCGCGCGAGGTCCCGGTGGTGATCGCCACCGCTGTGGATCCGCACTCCCTGCAAGCCGCGCCCTATCTCGCCGCCGGTTGCCGCCTGCTGCCGTTCGGCGTCCGGAAGACGGATCTTGGTGATCTTCTCCGGCAGCTTCTCGGCCTCGGCATCTCGACGGTTCTGGTCGAGGGCGGGCCGACCTTCGCGGCCTCGCTTCTGGCGGCCGGGTTCGTCGATCGGGCGATCGTGGTGCGCGGAACAACGACGATCGGAGGCGCCGGTGTGGCGGCACCGGCCGGGCTGCTCCATCTCGAGGACTTCGCGCGCACACGCCAGGACCGGTTCGGACCGGATGTCTGGAGCGAGTATGAAAGGATCTGAGGCCATGTTCACCGGAATCATCTCCGATGTCGGGCGCGTCGCCCATGTCGAGCCGTTGGCCGAGGGCCGGCGGTTCCGCATCGAGACGGTCTACGACCCGGTCTCGATCGCGATCGGCGCCTCGATCGCCTGTTCCGGCGTCTGCCTCACCGTGACGCGGCTGCCCGAGACGGGATCGAACGAGCGATGGTTCGAGGTCGAGGCTTGGGAGGAGGCGCTGCGGCTGACCACGGCATCCGGCTGGGCAGCGGGTTCGCGGATCAACCTGGAGCGAGCGCTGAAGGTCGGCGACGAACTCGGCGGGCATCTCGTCTCCGGCCATGTCGACGGGCAGGCGCGCATCGCCTCGCGCGAGGAGGAGGGTGAAGCCGTCCGCTTCCGCCTCGACGCGCCAGCCGAGCTCTCGCGTTTCGTCGCGCGGAAGGGCTCGGTCTGCCTCGACGGGACCTCGCTCACCGTCAATGGCGTCGAGGGTCACCGCTTCGACGTGCTCCTCATCCGGCACTCGCTGGACGTGACCACCTGGGGTGAAAAACGCGCGGGCGATTCGGTGAACCTTGAGGTGGATCAGATTGCAAGGTATGCGGAACGCCTGTTCGGCTCCGTGACGCCCGCCTGACGGCGGCGGACGGGGCTTCGAGTATCGGGGGGTCGGCAACCGACTTGCCGCCCGCCGCCGCATCGCTTCGCATCCACTGCGTGGACACCTGGCATCGTTGCGTTGCCGGGTGTCGTCGCCCGTCCTGTCGTCGTTTCGAAGGTTCCGCCCATGTCCGCACCCCATCTGCTCATCGTCGAGGCGCGGTTCTACGACCATATCGCCGATCACCTCCTCGCCGGCGCCAAGGCGCATCTGGAGAGCGTCGGCGCGACCTACGACGTGGTGACGGTGCCCGGCGCGCTGGAGATCCCCGCCGCCATCGGCTTCGCCCTGGCGAGCGCCGACGAGGGTGGGCGCGACTTCGACGGCTTCGTGGCGCTCGGCTGCGTCATTCGCGGCGAGACCTATCATTTCGAGGTCGTCTCGAACGAGTCGAGCCGTGCGCTGATGGACCTGTCGTTTCAGGAGGGGCTGGCGATCGGCAACGGCATCCTGACGGTCGAGAACGAAGAGCAGGCGCTGGAGCGCGCCATGCCCGATCGAAAGAACAAGGGCGGCGGCGCCGCCGAGACGGCGATGACGATGATCGCGCTCCGCGAACGCCTGGGAGGCTGAGTCGATGACCGAACCCGCCGAGCGAAGCTTTCGTCCCGCCAACAAGCGCGGCGCCGCGCGCCTCGCCGCCGTCCAGGCTCTCTACCAGATGGATGTCGGGGGCACAGGTCTGCTCGAGACCGTCGCCGAGTACGAAACGTTCCGCCTCGGTCAGGAACTCGACGGCGCAACCTACCTCGAGGCCGATCCCGCGTGGTTTCGCGATATCGTCTCGGGCGTCGTTCGCGGCCAGACATTCATCGACCCGCTCATTCACTCGTCGCTGACGCCCGATTGGCCGCTGGCGCGGCTCGACACGACACTGCGGGCGATCCTTCGCGCCGGCACCTACGAGGTGACGGCGCGCAAGGACGTGCCGGTGGCCGTGATCGTCAGCGAATATGTCGATATCGCCAAGGCCTTCTACGGCGACGACGAGCCGCGCCTCGTCAACGCCGTGCTCGACCGCGTCAGCCGCCGTTCGCGCGGCGAAGGCCGGGGGCAGGAGATCCGCGCCAAGGATTGAGCGTCCGCGAGCGCCGCTGCATCGATCGAGCCGCGGAACGAAAAACGGGACCGGCATTGCCGATCCCGTTGAAGACGCCGCTGGGGCTTCGTGTCGCCGGTCAGCGCCCCGGCGAGATGCCGCGGGAACCGCCGCCCAGCTTGTCGAGGATGCTGCCGCTCGCCGGACCTTCGTCCGACAGGATCGAGCCGAGGAACGACGAGTCGCGCCCGCCGGTCGGCGTGGTGCGCGAGATGAAGTCGAAGACCCGGCCTTCCTGCAGCCCGTAATTGGCGATGCGGGTGACCGTGTTGTCGGCGCCGAAATAGACTGCGAGCACGCGCTGGTCGACGAGGCGTGGCTGCATGAAGGCCACCGGCCGCACCCGCTTCTGCGAGATGTAATAGAACACCTCGTTGTCGAAGGTCGCCGTGGTGGAAGGCGAGCCGAGCGCGAGCATGACCTGTTCTCGGCTGGAGCCGACCGGCACCTGCGCCACCGCCTGTTCGTCAATGATGTAGCCCTGATTGTAGACCTGCGAGGTCTGGCAGCCACCGAGCGCCACGAGGGCGCCGAGGCCGGCCGCGAGGAGCAGGGGACGAAGGGGGCGGGTGGTTTCGATCACGCGGCTAAGACTCCTGCGGAGAACACGTCATCGGTGCTCGTAGCGGCCGACTGGGTCGGAAATGGGGGCGGTGGCACCACCCGGAAGGTTGCGACTTGGTAAACGACCTTGGGAAACGTTGCAATCGCGCGCGACCCGTGCGAACCCCGCCGCAAATGATGGGAGAAGTTGGATCGGGATGTTCGAGGGCTTCCGCAGGAAACGCCGGAACCGGGCGATCGTCGATGCGCTCTGGGACGAGTTGGTGGAACGCGCTCGCACGCCCGATCGCTTCCTCGACGGGGGCCTGCCGGACACGGTCCTCGGGCGCTTCGAATCGCTGGGCATCGAGGTCTTTCTCTTCGTGCGCCGCTGCGGCCGCGATCCCGCTCTCGCGGCGCTCTCGCAGGACGTGATCGATCGGTTCATGACCGATCTCGACCATTCGATGCGCGAACTCGGCGTCGGCTACCTCGCGGTGCCCAAGCGCATGCGCAAGCTGGCGGGTCGCTTCTATGCCCGCGTCGCGGCCTTCGAGGCGCCCGTCGCCAACCGCGACCTCGCCGCACTCGCGGAGGCGCTGCGCCGCACGGTGCATGTCGACGCGCCCGGCGGCCGGCCGGATGCGGCCGAGGCGCTGGCTCACCATATCTTGGCTGCAGCGGAATTCTACGATCGCTGCGATGCCACCGACATTCTCGCCGGGCGGCTGGCCGGAGCAGACAGGAAGACCGCACCATGACCGACGAAGCCCGCGCGGACGCCCCGCCCATCTCGATCGAAATTTCCGTGGCGCATCTGCCGCAGGCCGGCATGCCCGTGACGTTCGAGGCGGCGGACGACGAGTGCGAAGCGCTTGCCGCCCATCTCGGCGTGCTGGCGGTCGACGCGATGAGCGCCAAGCTCGTCGCCCGCCGCTGGAAGCGCGACGGAATCGTGGTGGAGGGGCGGATGCGCGCCACGCTGGCGCAGGCCTGCGTGGTGACGCTCGATCCGGTGCGCGAGGAAATCGACGATCCCATCGACCTCATCTTCGTGCCCGAGACCTCGAAGCTCGCCCGCATCCAGCCCGTCAGCGACGGCGAGCTGCATCTCGACCCCGAGGGCGCCGACATTCCCGAGACGTTCCGCGGCGAGCGCCTCGATCTCGGCCCCTTCCTCGTCGAACTCCTGGCGCTGGCGCTCGACCCCTATCCCCGGTCGGCCGGTGTCGAGTTCGCGGAACTCGATACCGACCCCGATCCCGAAGGCGGCAAGGTTTCGCCCTTCGCGTCCCTGAAGCAACTGAAAGATCCGAATCGGTCCTGAGGATCCGGCGTCGGGTGGGCTCTGCCGGGCGCCTCCCGTATGGTTCTCCCGAAGCCAACGCGGCATGGTTCTCCGGCCGAGCGTTTTGAAAGCGAGCCCATCTTGGAATCGAAAACCTCCATCACCATCGCGCTCGACGCCATGGGCGGAGATCATGGACCGCAGGTGATCCTGCCGGGCGCGCTCATCGCGCTCGAGCGTCATCCCGACGTGCGCTTCCTCCTGTTCGGCCAGGAGGCGGCGGTCCTGCCGGTGCTCGACCAGATGCCGAAGCTGAAGGCGCGCTCGACCTTCCGGCACTGCGAGGTGTCGATCCGCATGGACGACAAGCCCTCGCAGGCCCTGCGCCAAGGCCGCTACAAATCCTCCATGTGGCAGGCGATCGAGGCTGTGAAGACGGGCGACGCCGACGTCGCGGTCTCGGCCGGCAACACCGGCGCGCTGATGGCGATGGCCAAGTTCTGCCTGCGCACCATGGCCAATATCGAGCGCCCGGCGATCGCCGCGATCTGGCCGACCGAGCGCGGCGAGAGCGTGGTGCTCGACGTCGGCGCCACGATCGGCGCCGACAGCCAGCAGCTCATCGACTTCTCGGTGATGGGTGCGGCCATGGCGCGCGCCCTGTTCGGCATCGAGCGGCCGACCGTCGGCCTGCTCAACATCGGCACCGAGGAGGTGAAGGGCCAGGACGACGTGAAGGAGGCCGGTCGCCTCCTGAAGGAGACCGCGATCAACGGCCTCGAATATCGCGGCTTCGTCGAGGGCACGGATCTCGGCAAGGGCACGGTGGACGTCGTCGTCACCGAGGGCTTCACCGGCAACATCGCGCTCAAGACCGCCGAGGGCACCGCGCGTCAGATCGCCAGCTACCTGCGCGCCGCGATGACCCGCACCTGGATGGCCAAGCTCGGCTACTTCTTCGCCAAGAGCGCCTTCGACCGTCTGCGCGACAAGATGGACCCCCGCAAGGTCAATGGCGGCGTGTTCCTCGGCCTGAACGGCGTCGTCATCAAGAGCCACGGCAGCTCCGATGCCGAAGGCACGGCGGCCGCGATCGACGTCGCCTACGCAATGGCCGCGAACGGACTGCTCGCCAAGATCGAGGCCGATCTCGGCGACGTCTACGCCCATATCGTGTCGACGCCGCCGGCCGGTGAGACCACCGAGGGCACCGTGGAGGGCGCGCTATGAGCGCGCTTCGATCCGTCGTCGTCGGCACCGGCTCGGCCCTGCCACGCCAACTCGTCACCAATCGCGATCTCGAGGCGCGAGTCGAGACGAACGACGAATGGATCCAGCAGCGCACCGGCATTCGCCAGCGCTACATCGCAGGCGAGGGCGAGACCACCGTCTCGCTCGGCGAAGCCGCGGCGCGCCGGGCGCTCGATGCCGCCGGTCTCGTGCCGGCCGATATCGACCTCATCATTCTCGCCACCGCGACACCCGACAACACGTTTCCCGCCTCTGCCGTGCAGGTCCAGCGCCAACTCGGCATCGCCCATGGCTTCGCCTTCGACATTCAGGCCGTGTGCAGTGGCTTCGTCTATGCGCTGACAACCGCCGATCTCTATCTCAAGAACGGCATGGCGCGGCGTGCGCTGGTGATCGGGGCGGAAACCTTCAGCCGGATCCTCGACTGGAGCGACCGGACGACCTGCGTGCTTTTCGGTGACGGCGCCGGGGCCGTCATTCTCGAAGCGCAGGAGGTCGTGGGCCAGGGCAGTGCCGGGGACCGCGGCATCCTCGTCTCGAAACTGCGGGCCGACGGCAGTCATTGCGAGAAGCTCTACGTCGACGGCGGCCCGTCCTCCACGGGAACGGTGGGCCATCTGCGGATGGAGGGCCGGGAGGTGTTCAAGCACGCGGTCGGCATGATCACCGACGTGGTCGAGGATTCGTTCGCCGCGCTCTCGATCGGCGCCGAGGACATCGACTGGTTCGTGCCGCATCAGGCCAATCGGCGGATCATCGACGCCTCGGCCAAGAAGCTCGGCATTGCGCCGGAGAAGGTCGTCATTACCGTGGGCGACCATGGAAACACCTCGGCCGCCTCCATTCCGCTGGCGCTCGACACCGCCGTGCGCGACGGTCGGATCTTGCGGGGCGATCTCGTCCTGCTCGAGGCCATGGGTGGGGGGTTCACCTGGGGTGCCGTCGTGGTGCGCTGGTAGCGAGCCGCTTGATTCAACTTTCGTTTTCGGTATTTTCTGGCGAGGAACCGGCCTGCGGCTTGCGGGAAGACCAGGGTTCCGAGCCGGTCGCAGCAGGGGAAGCGCATGGGTGACAGAACGGTGACGCGGGCCGATCTTGCCGAGGCGGTGTTCCGCAAGATCGGACTGTCCCGCACCGAGTCGGCCTATCTCGTCGAGTCGATTCTCGAGGAGATCTGCTCGACGATCGCCCGCGGCGAGGCCGTGAAGGTGTCGTCCTTCGGGTCCTTCCTCGTGCGGGACAAGAACGAACGGGTCGGGCGCAATCCCAAGACCGGCGAAGAGGTTCCGATCTCGCCGCGCCGTGTCGCCGTGTTCAAGCCCTCGAATGTCATGAAGGAGCGAATCCTTGAGGCGCATGAGGTGCGCGTCGGATCGTCGGGCAGCGTTTTGAAGGCCGCCGAATAGGATGGCTGACGCCTGCATGCCAGCGATGCCCGCATGAGCGACAAGAGCGCCGACGCCTTTCGCACGATCAGCGAGGTCGCCGAGGATCTCGACCTGCCTCAGCACGTCCTGCGCTTCTGGGAGACGCGGTTTCCGCAGATCAAACCTATGAAGCGCGGCGGCGGCAGGCGCTATTACCGGCCGGACGACGTCGAACTCCTCAAGGGGATCCGCTATCTCCTCTATGTGCGCGGCTTCACCATCAAGGGCGTGCAGCGCATCCTGAAGGAAAGCGGCAACCGCGCGGTGATGTCGATCGGCTCCGGCGACCTTTCGGGTCTCGACAGCCTGCAGGCCGGCCGCACGGCCGCCGCGGCGGCGGACGATAGGCTCGACGCCGGACTGTCGGATTTTGACGTGGAAGACGGCGAGGAGCCGTCACCGATGATGATGGATCGTCCGCGCGGCGGGCTCTCCAACCTCCTTCGCCGCGACCGCGACGCGGGTTCGGCTCCCATGCGTGGCGCCGCCCTTGGGGCCGACGCGACGACCCAGCTCAACGCGGTGATTCTCGAACTTCTCGAGTTGAAGCGCCTGCTCGATCAGGTCCGCTAAGCTCGTTTGCGGAAATGCTGGGGCGCGGCGCTCACCGCCGTTTCCCACGCATTCTCGACGGGAAACCCGCGCAAAACCCTTGCGTCGCCCGATCAACTTCTCTAGGGATGGCGCATCGGAGCGTAGCGCAGTCTGGTAGCGCACTTGGATGGGGTCCAAGGGGTCGGAGGTTCGAATCCTCTCGCTCCGACCATTTGGCTGAGAAGCTAAGTTACGAAATTCCCCAACAACTGAACTCTCTTGTTTTACGGCATAGTTGGCGTGAAATAATAGCGCTTGGCGTCCATGCCATTGGGATGCTGGCCGAACCGCGGCTTACGATTGCAAAAGCCGCTTCGGACCGTTCTATTCGATCACGCAAGAGAGTGTCGACTGGCTGGGGCGCCTGGATTCGAACCAGGGGATGGCGGTACCAAAAACCGCTGCCTTACCACTTGGCTACGCCCCAATGGCCACTCTGTCGGCGTGACCGTCTATAGTCGCGGCCGTCGCCGGACGCAACCGTTGCCGGTGGATGAGAGGGAAGACGATGCCCTTGCAGGGGATCGTGTCGTTCTCACGAAAACCGGTTGCGAAGACCCGGCGGTGCGGCTATACGCAAACCCGGTCGCGGAGTGTAGCGCAGCCTGGTAGCGCACCTCGTTCGGGACGAGGGGGTCGCAGGTTCAAATCCTGCCACTCCGACCAACCAGCCCACGAAAATCATGATCTTTCCCTGCGGGGACCCGCCGTATTTGGCGCGGGGCAATGCTCTGCGCGGGCCTATGCGTTGCGTCGGCCAACGGTGTAGCGTCGCGGCGACCTCGCGAATCGGCGATACCGGAGACTGCCAGCATGTCCGACGAAAAACCCTTGGCGGACGCGCCGCGCATCGATGTGATGGAGCGCCTGTTCCCGATCGATCCCGACAGCTGGAGCTCGCGTCTGCTCGGCCTGCCCAAGCGCAATGTCGAACGAATGCGGACCGGGATGGCGCGCATGCCGCCGACGATCGTCAACAAGCTCAAGCAGCAGGTCATGATCCGTGATCGGCTGCTGGCCGACATCGAGGCGGCAATCGCCAAGGCGGAAGCCGCTGGGGGGCATTCTCTCGTCCTGCGCTACGCGGTGGCCAGCGTCTCGAAGGGAAACCGGTTCGAGAAGGACGACGATCCCCTGTGACGGCAGCACGTCACGCTTGGAGAGGCGCAGGTCTGTTCAAGGCGTGGCACGGGGCCTGTTCAGCGCTTGTTCGAGGCGATGGGACCCGTGGCGAATCCGCTGATTCTTGACAGACAGCTGCACCACATGGAATGGTTTTTGCCAGCAATGATCATTTTGGCAGGTTCCCGCTCATGTCCGTCCTCGACGAAGTCTCGCCGATCATCCTTTTGAACGCGAAGGACAACGTGGCCGTGGCGCGGCGGACGGTGCGGGCTGGGGAGCGGCTGGAAGGCGGCGTCGTCGCCGCAACCGAGGTGCCGAGCGGTCACAAGATCGCGCTGCGGGCCGTGCCGCTCGGCGACAGCGTCGTCAAATACGGGCAGGTGATCGGCTTCGCCACCGTTCCGATCGCGCCGGGCGACCAGGTGCATCTCCACAACATGGCGATGCACGAGAGCGAGGTGCAGCACGAGTTCGCGGCCGACGCGCGGGCCACACCGCTGCTGCCGGAGGCCGAGCGCCGGACCTTCCAGGGCTACCTGCGGCCCGACGGGCAGGTGGGCACGCGCAACTATATCGGCATCGTCTCGTCGGTGAACTGCTCGGCCACGGTGTCGCGCGCCATCGCCGACGCGTTCAACAACAAGGGGGGCCTCGAAGGCTTCCCGAATGTCGATGGCGTCGTGGCGTTGACGCATGGCATGGGCTGCGCCCTGTCGCTCAAGACCGAAGGCTACACCTATCTGGCGCGCACGCTGAGCGGCTACGCGCGCAATCCGAACTTCGCGGCGATCCTGATGATCGGGCTCGGCTGCGAGAGCAACCAGATCTCCTTCATCACCGAGAAATACGGGCTGGAGGAAGGCCCGATGCTGCGCACGATGACGATCCAGCAGCTCGGGGGCACCCGCAAGACCGTGGAGCAGGCCTCGGCGATCATCCGCGAGATGCTGCCGGCGGTGAACGCCGCCGAGCGCACGACGCAGCCGCTGTCCGGCCTCAAGCTCGCTCTGGAATGTGGCGGGTCCGACGGGTATTCCGGCATTTCCGCCAATCCCGCGCTGGGCTTCGCCTCCGATCTCCTCGTCCAGAACGGCGGCACCGCGGTGCTGGCCGAGACGCCCGAGATCTATGGTGCCGAGCATCTGCTGACGCGCCGCGCGGTGAGCCCGGCGGTGGCGCAGAAGCTGATGGACCGTATCGTCTGGTGGCGCGACTACACCGAGCGCCACGGCATGGAACTGAACAACAATCCCTCGCACGGCAACAAGGCGGGCGGGCTGACCACGATTCTGGAAAAGTCGCTCGGCGCGGTGGCGAAGGGCGGCTCGATGCCGCTCGAGGCGGTCTACGAATATGCGGAGATCATCGACAAGACCGGCTTCGTCTTCATGGACACGCCGGGCTACGATCCGGTGGCGGTGACCGGCCAGATCGCCGGTGGCTGCAACATGCTGATCTTCACCACCGGGCGCGGCTCCGTGTCCGGCTGGAAGCCGGTGCCGACGATCAAGGTGGCGACGAACACCGAGATGTACGAGCACATGGACGAGGACATGGACCTCAACTGCGGGGGCATCGTCACCGGCGACGACACGATCGAGGCGGCGGGCCGGCGCATGTTCGAGAAGCTGCTTGCGGTGGCTTCCGGCGAGCGCACTCTCAGCGAGATCTACGACTACGGCGACAACGAGTTCGTGCCCTGGCAGCTCGGCGCGGTGACCTGAGCCCCGGCACCGAGTGCCGCAGATGGATACTCTTGCGATCGACAGGAGGCCGCATCGACCGGGCGAGAAGCGACCCGCCTACGCGCGGATCTGCGACACGCTGCGCGCCAGCATCGAAGCGGGAACGCTGCCGCCGGGTGCCGTGCTTCTCGAAGGGCCGCTGGCCCACCTCTTCGGCTCCAGCCGCTCGCCGGTGAAGCAGGCTCTGGCGCAGCTGGAGAGCGAAGGGTTGGCGCGGCGCTTCGAGGGGCGTGGACTGCTGGCGGGGGCGGTGGGAGCGCCCTTGCGTCTCGATCTCGGCCGCCAACATCTGACGCCGGACGGTGCGGACGAGGGCCGCGAACCGGACGCCGCGACGGCGCTCTACTACGTGATCGAGCAGGAGATCCTCCTGCGCTCGCTGTTCGGGCGGTTCCGGATCAACGAACTGGCGCTGGCGCGTCATCACGGCGTCGGGCGAACGGTGGCGCGCGATCTCCTGCAGAAAGCCCAGCAGGCCGGCATCGTCGTGAAGGAGGACGCGCACTGGTGGACCGTGCCGCTCGACGAAGGACGCCTGCGCGATCTCTACCGGCTGCGCGAACTCCTGGAACCTGCAGCGCTCGTCGAGGCAGCGGGCCACTTGCCAAACGATGTTCTCGGCACGGTGGCCGCGCGTCTGACGGCGGCGATCGGACGTTTTCCGCGTCTGTCGATCGGTGAACTGAACGAACTCGAACAGGACATCCACGCCACCTGCCTCGGCTTCTGCCCCAATCGCGCCATCCTCGAAGCCCTCTACCGCTCACGAGCCTCGCTGATCTCCGGCAAGCACATGCAGAGCATCCTGATGGGGCCGGAGGGCACCGATCCGTTCCTCGAAGAGCATGCGTCCATCGTCTCGGCCCTGCAGGCGGGCCGGGTGGAAGCGGCGGCGGCGGCGCTGCTCGCCCATCTCTCGGCGTCGCGCGAGAAAGGCGTCGAGCGACTGGCCGCCTATCACCGTCGGTTCAGCGCGCCGGCCATCGCCTACATCATGGACTGATCGTCCGCGCTCAGAGGCCGAACGCGGACAGGTCCGGCCCGAGCGGCACGATGCCGTTCGGGTTCAGGGCGCGGATCGAATAGTAGCCGCGCTTGATGTGGTCGATGGAGACGGTCTCGCGGATACCGGGCAGGGCCAGCATCGCGTGAAGATGGCCGGTCAGCCGCCGATAGTCGGCGATGCGCCGCCGGTTGCATTTGAACAGGCCGTAATAGGCGGCATCGAACCGGATAAGCGTGACGAAGAGCCGGATGTCGGTCTCGGTCGGCCGGTCGCCGAAGAGGAAGCGCCTGCCGTCGGCAAGGCGCTCTTCCAGCAACTCCAGCGCCTCGAACACGTCGGCGAAGGCCCCGTCATAGGCGACCTGCGTCGTCGCGAAGCCCGCTCGGTAGACGCCGTTGTTCAGCCGCGGATACATCCAGTTGTTCAGCGCGTCGATCTCAGTGCGAAGCGCCTGCGGGTAGAGGTCGAACGCGTCGGACGCCAGGGCGCCGAAGCCATGGTCGAAGATGCGCAGGATGTCGGCGGACTCGTTGTTGACGATCGATCCGGTCTTGCGATCCCACAGGACCGGCACCGTGGCGCGGCCGCAGACATGCGGATCGGCCCGCGTGTAGAGTTCGTGAACGAAAGTGGCGCCGTTGATTGCGTCGGCAGTCGAGCCGCCGCCTTCGCCGAAGCGCCAGCCTTCAGCGGTCAGTTCCGGCTGCACCACCGAGACGCCGACGACGTCCTCCAGCCCCTTCAGCTTGCGCGCGGCGAGCGTGCGTGAGGCCCAGGGGCAGATGAGCGCGACATAGAGATGGTAGCGTCCTGCTTCGGCTGGAAAGCCGCCGTCGCCGGTCGGGCCGGGGGCGCCGTCCGGGGTGACGAAGTGCCGGAAGCTCGACCTCTGGCGCACGAAGCCGCCCTCGGCGTCGGTCGCCTGCACGGGCTGCCAGTTCTCGGTCCACCGTCCGTCGACGAGCATGGCTCAACCTCGCTTCAGAAGAATGCCGACGCCGGCAGGGTCCGTCAGGCGCAGCGCATCGCCGTGCCGCGCTGCGGTTGCGCCTGAGCGGAGGATACGGGCCTCCGCAGCCTCGAAGGCTGTGTCGTCGCGCGCCAGCAATTCGTAGGAGAGGAGGCCGGTCAGGCCGGGCGCGCGGGGCGCGGCGCCTCGGCTGTTCCAGATGTTGGCCGCGACGTGATGATGGTATCCGCCGGTCGACAGGAACGTCGCGCTCGGCATGCGCACGATCGGATCGAGGCCGAGGACGCCTTGATAGAAGGCGTCGGCCGCCTCGACGGAGCCGACCTGCAGGTGGATATGGCCGACTCCTGTTCCGGCGGGTGCCCGCTCGAAGGACCCGCCGCCGCCGGCCTGCATCAGGTCCTCGACGTCGAGCGGATCGCTGGCCATCTGCAACTGGTCGCCGATACGGGGCCAGCCGGTCGCCGGGCGATCGGCATAGATCTCGACGCCGTTGCCCTCGGGGTCGGCAAGATAGATCGCCTCGCTGACGAGGTGGTCGGAGGCGCCCTGCACAGCGATGCGGTTGCGCGCGACATGGCCGACCCAGCGTCCGAGATCGGCGCGCGTCGGCAGCAGGAACGCGGTGTGAAACAGGCCGGCGCCGCGCGCGGACGCCTGCGTCGCGCCGGGCTGGTGGTGGAGCTCGAGGAAGGCGCGACCGCCCGCGCCCAGATGCAGGGTCGCGCCGTCGCGCCCGATCTCCTCGAGCCCGATCACATCGCGGTAGAAGTCCGCCACCTTGTCGAGATCGCGGACGGCGAGCGAGACCGCGCCGATATGCAGGGGCGCATCGGAACTGACGGGGTTGTCGAGGCTCATCGCGAAGTCCTTTCCCGAATGGTGAAGGCACAGAACACCGGCGGGTCCGGTGGAGGCGGCCGGTCGGCCGGCCGTTTCACGATGGCCGACGGCTTCAGTCGTCGACGAGAATGGTACCGGACACGGTGATGCCGAAGCCGGTGAGGCCGACATAGTCGCGCTCGTGCGTCGCCATCACCGCGATCGAGCGGACGTCGAGATCGCGAAGGATCTGCGCGCCGATGCCGACCTCGCGCCAGCGTTGCGTGCGCAGCTTGGCGCTCCCATGGCGCTCGCCGTCGGCGACGCCGGCCGCGTTCGGCTCGATCGCGCCGTGGCTGTCGGTCTCGAAGTCGTCGACCTCGGCGGTGCGCAGCAGCATGAGGATGCCGTGCCCATTCTGCTTGATGCGGTCGACCGCGATCTCGATCCAGGTCTTGGCGTCGCGCGTGCGGCCGAAGAGATCGGTCACGGGCTGCTCGCGGTGAATGCGGGTCGGAACATTCTCTGCGGCGCGCACGTCCCCGAACACCGCGACAACGTGCTGGATGGCGTCGAACGGCGTCTGATAGATGCGCACGCGCCCGTTCATGCCGCCGATCGCCATTTCCTCTTCGCGCACGCAGCGCACGAAGCTCTCGCGGCCGATGCGGTAGGAGATCAGGTCTTCGATCGAGATGATCTTGAGCTTGTGCTCCCCTGCGAACGCGACGAGCTCGGGCAGGCGCTTCACCGTGCCGTCGTCGTTGACGACTTCGGCCAGCACGCCGGCGGGTTCCAGCCCGGCGAGCCGCGCCAGATCGACGCCGGCTTCCGTGTGGCCCGAGCGGGTGAGGACGCCGCCCTCGCGCGCGATCAGCGGAAACATGTGGCCGGGGCGGATGAAGTCGCGCCCCACGGCGTTGCCGTTGGCGAGCGCGCGCGCCGTGTTGGCGCGCTCGTCCGACGCGATGCCCGTGGTCATCCCGACGCGGTAGTCCACCGAGACGGTGAAGGCGGTGCGCATCGGGTCGAGATTGTTGGCGACCATCGGCGGCAGGTTCAGCTGGTCGGCGCGCTCGGCGGTCATGGGAACGCAGAGGATGCCGCTCGTATGGCGGATCATGAAGGCCATGGTCTCTGGCGTCGCCTTCGACGCCGCCATGATGAGGTCGCCCTCGTTCTCGCGGTCGGTGTCGTCCACCACCACCACGAGCTCGCCGGCCGCGATGGCCTTGATGGCGTCTTCGATCCTGTCGAGCTGCATGTCCGTCCCCTTGACCCAGACTTCGGGGTTTAGATCGGGATGCGCCGCCGTTCAACGGCGACGCACCGTTTCGTCAGCCGCGCCCGCGATAGGTCGGCACCCCCTGTTCGGGCAGGAACACGCCCTCGGGCGGGGCGCCTGTCTGCCAGAACACGTCGATCGGAATACCGCCACGCGGGTACCAGTAGCCGCCGATACGTAGCCAGAGCGGCCGCGTCGCCTCCACCACGCGGCGCGCGATCTCTACCGTGCAATCCTCGTGGAAGGCGCCGTGATTGCGAAAGCTCGTGAGGAAGAGCTTCAGCGACTTGGACTCCACCAGCCGCTCGTCCGGTGCATAGTCGATGACGATATGCGCAAAGTCGGGCTGGCCGGTGACCGGGCAGAGCGAGGTGAACTCGGGCGCCGTGAAGCGAACGATGGCCGGGGGCCCCTCGCGCCGCGTGTAGGGCACAGTCTCTAGCACCGCCTCGTCCGGCGAGGCGGCGGGACGGGCGTCCTGGCCGAGCTGGCTCAGCGATGTCGTCATTGCGCGGGAACGGCCACGGCGGCGGCGGGATCGATCGTCGCGAGCGGCTGCGAGCAATAGTCGGCGAGGATGCCGACATGGCAGGCGACGTCGTCGAAGCCGTGCCAGATCATGCGCACCGCGACGAAGAGGATGACGAGCAGGCCGATCCAGGCGATGAACGGGAACTTGTGGAGGACGTTGGCAATCAGCGTCGCGGCCGCGCCCATCAGCACCACCGAGATCAGCAGGCCGAGAACGAGCACCACCGTGTGCTCGCCCGCCGCGCCGGCCACCGCGAGAACGTTGTCCAGCGACATCGAGACATCGGCGATGATGATCTGGATCATCGCCTGCCAGAAGGTCTTCTTCTGGGCGCCGGCCGCCGCAAGCTTCTGGGCTTCGGTCTGCTCGCCGCCGCTTTCGCGGATCTCGCGGAACATCTTCCAGCAGACCCAAAGGAGCAGGATGCCGCCGGCGAGCGTCAGGCCGACGATCGCGAGGAGCTGCACCGCGACGAGCGCGAAGAGAATGCGCAGCACGACGGCGCCGCCGATGCCCCAGAAGATGACCTTCTTGCGAATGGCGGGATCGACGCCCGCCGCCGCCATGCCGACGACCACGGCATTGTCGCCAGCCAGCACGACATCGATGAAGAGGACTTGCAGGAGGGCGGAAAACTCCGCCGAGAAGAATTCGGACAAGGCAAGGGTTCCCATGACGGAGACGGTGAAGAGCGTGACCGGTCTCATTCCCGCTTTTCACGAAATTGTCGACCACAAACATGGTGATCGACACGATCTTGCGAGTTCCGCGTGATCGCGATCGGGTTATGACCATGCACTTTATGCGCGTGCTCGTCGCTCCCGCCGCAAAGTCGGCGGATTCGCAGCCGGAAGCTCCGCGATCATGCTCGACAAGCTCGAATACCTCCTCGCCCTCGCCACCGAACGCCACTTTGGCCGCGCCGCCCAGCGGATCGGCGTGACCCAGCCGACGCTCTCGGCGGGTATCCGCCAACTCGAGGAGCGCCTCGGGGTGACGCTCGTCCACCGCGGCGCGCGCTTCAAGAGCCTGACGCCGGAGGGCGAGCAGGTCCTGGGATGGGCGCGGCGCATTCTCGACGACGTGCGCAACCTCGAAAGCGACCTCGAACGCGCGCGGTCACGAACCGGCGGCCGGCTTCGGATCGCGGCGATCCCGACCGTTCTCGCTTGGCTGCCGACTCTGACGGTTCCCTTCCTCGCCGCGCACGAGGGCGTCAGCTTCGAGATCGTCAGTCATACGGCAGGCGAGGTCCTGGAGGCCGTCCGCAACTTCGATGCCGATATCGGCGTCACCTACCTGACGAACGAGGCGGTGGTCGGCTTCGCCCATCGCAGGCTTTTCGACGAGCGCTACTGCCTGCTGACGGGCGCCGTCAGCGGCCCGCTGTGCCAACACCGCAGCGTGACTTGGGAGGAGATCGCGGCGGTGCCGCTCTGCCTTCTCGACCCGTCCATGCAGAACCGGCAGATCCTCGACGAAACCTTCGCGGCGGCCGGCACGACGATCCGTCCGGTGCTCGAATCAAATTCGATGATCGCATTGCTGACCCATGTGCGCAGCGGCGCCATGGCCACCGTGCTGCCGGCGGGCATGCTGGAGGCGCTAGGGCTCGGCGAGGTCTTCCGCACCATCGAGATCGCAGGCCAGACTTCTGAGCGGACGGTGGGGCTCGTCGCCGGGCCGCGCGAGCCGCGACCGCTTCTGGCAGCCGCCTTCTTCGACTTCGCGATAGCGCAGGCCGTGCGCTGATAGAAGATCTCTATCGCAACACCCGAAACCGCGATTGATCGCTTGCGACCTTGCGGCCTACTCTCCTTGGAATGGTTCGAGAGTGGGGGAGACGCGAATGGCGACCGCTGTGAGGTTCGATCCCGACGATGCGCGTGCTCTCATCGAGGAGCACCGGCATCTGGAAGGGCCGCTGCTGCCGATTCTCCATGCGCTGCAGGCGCGGTTCGGCGCCGTGGGCGAGGATGCGGTGCGCCTCGTATCGGCGGCGCTGAACCTCTCTCGCGCCGAGGTTCATGGCGTCGTCTCCTTCTACCACGACTTCCGCGCCGAGCCGGACGGGCGCCGCCACCTCAAGGTCTGCCGCGCCGAGGCCTGCCAAGCCAATGGCAGCGATGGAGTGGCCGCCAGTTTCGAGAAGGCGCTCGGCGTGTCCTTCGGTGAGACCACCGATGACGGGCAGGTGACGCTGGAAGCCTGCTACTGCCTCGGCCTCTGCGCCATCGGGCCCGCCGCGATGCTGGACGGACGCATCGTGGCGCGGCTCGACGAAGGCCGTGCACAGGCGCTCGTAGCGGAGGCTCGCCTGTGATCCGCGTCTTCATCCCTCTCGATTCCTTCGCAGTTGCGTGCGGCGCCGACGAAATCGCCAAGGAACTCGCCTTGCTGGCGGCCCATCGCGGTCACGATATCGAGATCGTCCGCAACGGCTCGCGCGGCATGGCGTGGCTGGAGCCGATGCTGGAGGTCGAGGTTCTCGGCCAGCGCATCGCCTACGGGCCGATCGCGCCGGGAGAGGTCGCCGCGCTGCTCGATGCAGGCTTCTTGCACGGCGAAAATCATCCGAGCCGCATCGGTGATCCCGAGGATCATCCGTTCCTCGCCGGCCAGACCCGCGTCACCTTCCGCCGCTGCGGGCTGACCGACCCGCTGTCGCTGGACGACTATCGTCGGCACGGCGGCCTCGAGGGGCTGCAGAAGGCGTTGGCGATGGAGCCCGGCGGGATCGTTGCCGAGGTCTCGGCGTCGGGCCTTCGCGGGCGCGGCGGCGCCGGCTTCCCGACCGGCATCAAATGGAAGACCGTGGCCGAAGCGACGGCCGACCGGAAGTACATCGTCGCCAATGCCGACGAGGGCGACAGCGGCACCTTCGCCGACCGGATGATCATGGAGGGTGATCCGTTCTGCCTGATCGAAGGCATGACGATCGCGGGCCTCGCCACGGGCGCCGCGAAGGGCTTCATCTACTTGCGCTCGGAATATCCGGTGGCGATCCGGGTGATGGGCGAGGCGATCCGGGTCGCGCAAGCGGGCGGGGTGCTCGGCGCCTCGGTGCTGGGCTCGGAGCGCGCCTTCGACATCGAGTTGCGCGTCGGTGCCGGCGCCTATGTCTGCGGCGAGGAGACCTCGCTGCTCGAAAGCCTCGAAGGTCGGCGGGGTCAGGTGCGCGCCAAGCCGCCGCTGCCAGCGCACAAGGGTCTGTTCGGACGGCCGACCGTCATCAACAACGTCGTGACGCTGGCGAGCGTGCCGGAAATCCTGCGCGCCGGGGCGCCGGCCTATCAGGCGCTCGGCACCGGCCGCTCGCGCGGCACGATCCCGATCCAGATCGCCGGCAACGTGAAGCATGGCGGTCTGTTCGAGACGCCTTTCGGCCTGACGCTCGGCGAGATCGTCGAGCGGATCGGCGGCGGCACTCGCACCGGGCGGCCGGTGAGGGCGGTGCAGGTCGGCGGACCGCTCGGCGCCTACTTCCCGCGCGATCTCTTCGACACCGTCTTCGACTACGAAGCCTTCGCGGCGCGCGACGGGCTGATCGGCCATGCCGGCATCGTCGTCTTCGACGACAGCGTCGACATGGCGGCGCAGGCCCGCTTCGCCTTCGAATTCTGCGCCGTCGAGAGCTGCGGCAAGTGTACGCCTTGCCGTATCGGGGCGGTTCGCGGGCTGGAGACGATGGACAAGGTGATCGCGGGCGAGCGCGTTGGCGAGAACCTCGAACTCGTCGAGGACCTGTGCAACACGATGAAGTTCGGTTCGCTCTGCGCCCTCGGTGGCTTCACGCCCTATCCCGTGATGTCGGCGCTGACGCACTTCCCCGAGGATTTCCGGGCGGCACCCATGCGGGAGGCGGCGGAATGACCGACGATCCGAAGGTCCGGGGACCCGCCTCGTATTTCCCATCGATCGAGAAGACCTATGGCCAGCCGATCGAGCATTGGAAGCGCCTGATCCGCGAGCGCGCCGGCTCCAGGCACATGGAGATCGTCCAGTGGCTGAAGACCGAGCACGGCCTCGGCCATGGTCACGCCAATGCGCTGGTGGCGCATACCCTGTCCGAAAAGCCGGCCGAGTAAGGACCGCATCATGTCGCTGATCCACGAAACCGACTACGGCACGCCGCGATCGAAGGCCGAGAAGCTGGTCACGATCACCGTCGACGGGCGCGCCGTCACCGTGCCGGAGGGCACCTCGCTGATGCGGGCCGCGATGGACGCGGGCATCGGCGTGCCCAAGCTCTGCGCCACCGACTCGCTCGAAGCCTTCGGTTCCTGCCGTCTCTGCGTCGTCGAAGTCGAGGGCATGCGCGGCACGCCTGCCTCCTGCACGACGCTCGCGGCCGAAGGCATGAAGGTCTCGACGCAGACCGACCGGCTGAAGCGCATCCGCAAGGGCGTGATGGAGCTCTATATCTCCGATCACCCGCTGGACTGCCTGACCTGCGCGGCCAACGGCGACTGCGAGTTGCAGACCCAGGCCGGCGCGGTGGGCCTTCGCGACGTGCGCTACGGATATGAAGGCGAGAACCATCTCGGCCAAGCCAAGGACGTCTCCAACCCCTACTTCCAGTTCGACGCCTCGAAATGCATCGTCTGCTCGCGCTGCGTGCGGGCCTGCGAAGAGGTTCAGGGCACCTTTGCCCTCACGATCTCCGGCCGCGGCTTCGATTCGAAGGTCTCGGCGGGTCTCGGCTCCGACGACTTCTTCTCTTCCGAATGCGTCTCCTGCGGCGCCTGCGTGCAGGCCTGCCCGACCGCGACGCTGGAGGAAAAGTCCGTGGTCGAGATCGGCCTGCCCGAGCATTCGGTGGTGACGACCTGCGCCTATTGCGGCGTCGGCTGCTCGTTCAAGGCGGAGATGCGGGGTGAGGAGCTGATCCGCATGGTGCCCTACAAGGACGGGAAGGCCAATCGCGGCCATTCCTGCGTCAAGGGTCGCTTCGCGCTCGGCTATGCCACGCACAAGGAGCGCATCCTCAAGCCGATGATCCGCGACCACTACCTCCAGCCCTGGCAGGAAGTGTCGTGGGACGAGGCGATCGGCTTTGCCGCCAGGAAGTTGCGCGAGATCCAGGCGAAGTACGGCCGCGGCTCGATCGGCGGCATCTCCTCGTCGCGCTGCACCAACGAGGAGGTCTACCTCGTCCAGAAAATGGTGCGCGCGGGCTTCGGCAACAACAACATCGACACCTGCGCCCGCGTCTGCCATTCGCCCACCGGCTACGGCCTTTCGACCACCTACGGCACCTCGGCCGGGACGCAGGATTTCGACAGTGTCGAGGAGGCCGACGTCATTCTCGTGATCGGCGCCAACCCGACGGACGGGCATCCCGTCTTCGCCTCGCGCATGAAGAAGCGGCTGCGCGAGGGCGCGCGCCTCATCGTCATCGACCCGCGCCGCATCGATCTCGTGCGAACGCCCCATGTCGAGGCCGACTACCATCTGCCGCTTCGCCCCGGCACCAATGTCGCGATGCTCACCGCCATCGCGCATGTCGTCGTCACCGAAGGCCTCATGGACGAGGCCTTCGTGCGCGAACGCTGCGACTGGGCCGAGTTCCAGGATTGGGCGACCTTCGTTTCCGACGAGAGCCGCTCGCCCGAAGCGGTGGAGAGCGTCACCGGCGTTCCCACAGCCGACGTGCGCGCCGCGGCGCGGCTCTACGCCACCGGCGGCAATGGCGCGATCTACTACGGTCTCGGCGTCACCGAACACAGCCAGGGTTCGACCAGCGTGATGGCGATCGCTAATCTCGCCATGGCGACCGGCAATGTCGGTCGGCGCGGCGTCGGCGTGAACCCGCTGCGCGGCCAGAACAACGTGCAGGGCTCCTGCGACATGGGCTCCTTCCCGCACGAACTGCCGGGCTACCGGCACATCTCGCGCGACGAGGTGCGCGAGACCTTCGAGAGCCTGTGGGGCGTCAAGCTCGACAACGAGCCGGGTCTGCGCATTCCCAACATGTTCGACGCCGCGGTGGAGGGCACGTTCAAGGGGCTCTACGTGCAGGGCGAGGACATTCTCCAGTCCGATCCCGACACCAAGCACGTCTCGGCCGGCCTCGCCGCGCTCGAATGCCTCATCGTGCAGGATCTCTTCCTCAACGAGACCGCGAACTACGCCACCGTCTTCCTGCCCGGCTCGACCTTCCTCGAGAAGGACGGCACCTTCACCAATGCCGAGCGGCGCATCAACCGGGTGCGCCGGGTCATGAGCCCCAAGAACGGTTATGCCGACTGGGAGGTGACGCAGCTTCTGGCCCGGGCGCTGGGCATGGACATGAACTACGGCCACCCTTCAGAGATCATGGCGGAAGTCGCGGCGACGACGCCGTCTTTCGCGGGTGTGAGCTACCAGCTTCTGGAGGAGAAGGGCTCGGTGCAGTGGCCCTGCAACGAGCAGCATCCGGAGGGCACGCCGATCATGCATATCGGCGAGTTCATGCGCGGCAAGGGCAAGTTCGTCATCACCGAATATGTCGCGACCGACGAGCGCACCGGGCCGCGCTTCCCGCTGCTCCTCACCACCGGTCGCATCCTCTCGCAGTACAATGTCGGCGCGCAGACCCGGCGAACGGCCAACATTCTCTGGCACGAGGAGGATCTGCTGGAGATCCACCCGCATGACGCGGAGATGCGGGGTATTCGCGAGCGCGACTGGGTGAAGCTCGACAGCCGCGCCGGTTCGACCTCGCTGCGCGCGAAGATCACGGACCGCGTGTCCCCGGGGGTCGTCTACACGACCTTCCACCACCCGATGACGCAGGCCAACGTCATCACCACCGACTTCTCGGACTGGGCGACCAACTGCCCGGAATACAAGGTGACGGCGGTTCAGATCTCGCCCTCCAACGGCCCGACCGAATGGCAGGAGGACTATCGGGAACTCAGCGAGGACAGCCGGCATATCGCCCCGGCGCTCGACGCGGCGGAGTAGGGGCATGGCAAGGCCCATCTCGGCGGGAGCGCCGAGCCTCGTCTATCGCGGCGGCCGGTTCTCGGTCGGCGAACGACGCGTGCCGGCCGAGGTCGCCGTGGCGATCTCGGTGAACGGCTCGACCCATGCGGTGATGATGGCGACGCCGGATCATCTGGAGGAACTGGCGCTCGGGCTCGCCCTGAACGAGCGGATCGTCGAAACCACGAGCGAGATCGAGCGCATCGAACTCGCCGAGGCCGATCTGGGCATCGACTGCCGGATCTGGCTGACGAGCGAGCGTGCCGCGACCTATGTCGCGCGGCGCCGGCAGATGACGGGCCCCGTCGGCTGCGGGCTCTGCGGCGTCGAGAGCCTGGAACTCGCGGCGCGAGCACTGCCGATGGTGCGGGCGAGCGTGCGGCTCGAGCCGGCTGCCATCGTCGCGGGGCTGGAGGCGATGGCGCTGCGCCAAAGCCTCGGGCGCGAGACGCGGGCCGTGCATGCGGCAGGGTTCGTTCAGGCCGGCGGTGCTCTCATTGTGGTGCGCGAGGATGTCGGTCGCCACAATGCACTCGATAAGGTCGCCGGGCATCTCGCCGCCGCCGGCATCGATCCCGCATCGGGCTTCGTCGCCATCACCAGCCGCGTTTCGGTGGAACTGATCCAGAAGGCGGCGGGCATGGGCTGCGGCCTGATCGCCGCCGTTTCAGCGCCGACGCAATTGGCGATTGAAGCCGCCGAGGGGGCCGGGGTCACGCTCGTCGCGGTGGTGCGCGGCGATGAGTTCGAGATCTTTACCCACCCGCAGCGGGTGGTCGGTGCTGTGGTCGAAACCGCTTCCAGCCTCTTCGAGTGCAAGGCCAAGTCCGATGCAGCCTGACAAGTTGATCCGCATGGCGAATTCGATTGCCACCTTCTGTCGCTCGAACCCCGACGGGGCGCGGCATACGGCGGATGTCGCCGACCACATCAACAACTATTGGGAGCCGCGCATGCGCACGCAGCTCTTCGCCGCCTACGAGTCCGGCGACACCGGGTCGTTCCATCCGCTCGTACTGGAAGCGATGACGAAGATACGCCGCCCGGCCGTGCCGCTAGAACAGAGGACTACGACGGCGACGGATCAGGCCGCCGGGCCCGCAGGTTCGGCCTGATCGCAGACAAGCGGTCCGCATCATCCGGGCAGCCCTCACGGCTTTGGCGTTGGGCGACGCGTTTGAGCCGTGATACCCGCGCGGCCTCCATCAGGCGCTGAGGCGCTCGAACCCGCCGTCGCCGAGATCCAGGGCGAAGCCGTCGTCGGCGGGGGCTGGGGCCTTGGATCCGCGACCCATGATCCGAGCCGGCGAACCCTTGGCGGCGCGCGCCCGTTGGAGCGTCGCGATGGTCGGCGCCAGGACCGCCGCTGCCGATGCCGCCGGCTCGATCGCGGTGCCGGTCTGAAAGAAGCCGGTGCGGTCTTCGAGGCGGCTCGCCTCGGCCGAGAGCTGTTCCGACGTCGCCGACATCTCGTTCGCCGCGCCGGCATTGGCCTGCGTCACCTGATCGAGTTGCTGGATCGCCTGGTTGATCTGCTCGACGCCCACCGTCTGCTCGCGGCAGGCCGCCGAGATCTCGGAGACGAGCTCGGCCGTGCGCTCGATGTCGGGCACAAGGCTCTCGAACAGGCGGCCGGCCTCTTCCGACACGCTCAGCGTCTCCGCCGAGAGGGTGCCGATCTCCTGCGCCGCGAGCTGCGAGCGCTCGGCGAGCTTGCGCACCTCGGACGCCACCACCGCGAAGCCCTTGCCATGTTGTCCAGCGCGCGCCGCCTCGATCGCGGCGTTCAGCGCCAGAAGATCGGTCTGGCGGGCGATCTCCTGGATGACGCGGACCTTCTCGTTGATCGAGCGCATGGCGGTGAGCGAGCCCGCCACGGCCGTGTGGCTCTTGCGGGCAGAGACGGCGGCCTGCCCGGCGGTTTTCTCGGTCTGCGCGGCGTTGTCGGCGTTCTGGCGAATGTTGGCGGTCATCTCCTCCATCGCGGCCGAGGCCTGCTCGGAAGCGGCTGCCTGTTCGGTCGAGCCCGAGGACAGGCTGTCGGCGGTGGCGGCGGACTGCAGCGAGCCGGAGGCCACCTGCGCCGCCGAGGTGCGCACGTCCGTCACGATGTCAGCGAGCTTCGTGCGCATCTCCGTCAGTCCGGTCAGCAGCGTCCCGATCTCGTCGCGGCGCTTCAGATGCGCCCGCGGTGCGACGTCGCCATCGGCGATGCGCCGCACGTCGGCGAGCGCCAGGCCCATGCCCTTGTCGAGCGAGCGGATGATCCAGCCGGCGGCAACGGCGGCGAGCGCGAGCGCCGCGCCGAACAGCACGAGCAAACCGGTTCGCGCCGTCTCGTATTCGCTCACGAGCGCCGCCTGGAAGGCGTTTGAGCGGCCGATCTCGAACTCGGAGGCCACCTTCAGTTCGTCGACCATTTCCGACATGGTCGGGGCCATTCGGGATCTCGCGATTTCGGCGGCCTGCTCGCCGGCCGCGGAGCTGCCTTCGCCTTGCAGACGTTCGGTTTTGAGAAGCTCGACGACGCTGGCGGCCGACGCCGCATAGGCCTTGGCGTCCGCCGCCAGGGCGTCGATCGAGGCCTGGCGGTCTGCCGGAAGGGCGGCGCGATAATCGCCGATGAGGCCTTCCGCCAACGCGGCCCGTTCGAGCGAGGTCGCCGAGAGATCGGCAAAGACCGCGTCGTCCTTGAGCACGTCGAGCGTGTTCACGAGGCGTCCGACGTCGGAAATGTAGGCGCGGATGGTTCCGAGACGTTTGGTCTGCACGAAGGAATTTGCGATGAACCCTTCGCCCGACTGGCGGGCCTGCGACAGCGCGGAGAGGGATTGGTATCCCGACAGGCCCATCAGGCCGATCACCAGTCCGAGACTGGCTGCGATCTTTGTCTTCAGCTTCATGGTCGTTCCCCCCGGCGCGTTGCAGGTATGAAACGCCCAGTGGGCCTTACATAAGATGAACGCGGTGAAGGGCGGCGAGCAAAGCCCTAGACGAGCCGCTCGGACCGGATGGCGCAGGGCGCGGTCTTACTTGGACGTCGCCGACTTCACGGGAGCATCCAGCAAGCTGCCGAGCGACCTCAGCAATTGCGCCAGTTCCGGTTCCTGCACGGCAGCAGCAGCTTCTTCTGCGGAAAACCACTCGCGTCGGCGCTCGGTCGCCTCCGGCCAGGTTCCCATCAGGCGATCGACCTTCATCGGGAACACCTTGACGCGGCATGCGACCACGTCGCCGTTCCGCAGGGTCTTGGGATAGTGGTAGGAGCCCGTCGCCTTCTTGCCGATGCGCCCTTCGACACCGGCTTCCTCGAAAGCTTCCTGCGCCGCGGCCTGATGGGGCCGGCGCGCCTTCATCGGCCAACCCTTGGGGATAACCCAGCGTCCTGTCTCGCGCGACGTCACCAGCAGGATTCGCAGTCCGGACGATGTGTCGTCCTGATACGCGATGGCTCCTACCTGTTTGCGCTGCTTCAACGGGATCGCCTTCTCATGGTGCAGTGTGGTCTATACCAAAATCGCGCTTATTCGCCGGATGACAAGTGCGAATTGAAAGCGTGGCCAATTATAAAGCCATCTGTGACACTCTCACACGTGAGCCGCGTGAGCCTGACGTGGCGGCCACGCCGAACCACTTGTGAGCAACGCGGTATACAGGACCGCGGATGACGTCGCTGCCCCCTGCGTCATCATGAACAATTCGATAATGCCGGACCATTCCAGGTTGCAGGATCGAAATATGCAACCTAGTGTTGAGCCTCACCCGTGAGTTTGTGAGGTTCGATGCGCCCTGTGCCGGAAGACAAATGCCGATCGGAGGCAATCATCGTGTGGTTTGCGGGTGCCCTTCTCTTCTGGGGCGCCATCGGCGTCTGGGCTTTGACATGAGCGGGATCGTGGATCGCCGCGGAGGTGGACGGACCGACCAGCTTGAACTTGGCCCGCTGCCGACCCAAGGCGTCACAGCGGACACCGGATTGACGGTCGACGAGCGTAGCGCCCTCTGCCTGCTAGCGTTGGCGCGAGACCTGCTGTCGCGCGATCACCACGCCGTCGCGATGATGATCGACTATGCAATGATCGACGTGGCCCGCCGCTCCGCCGACTGAACGCTAACGTCGACCTGTTCACCAATACGCCCACGGCAGGACATTCCGCCGTGGGCGTTTTGCGTTTGAGAGGGCTCGACGCGCGTCCTCGCGGCGATGGGATCAAAGTGGCGACATGCGAAAGCGCCCGCAACTCGGTCGAGCTGCGGGTGCTTTCACGTCGAATTTTGTCCATCGTCGGCGACCTCCTGAGAGGTCGCCGACCCGCGACATCAGATGATGTCGGACTGGGTGAGGTCGGTGACGCCGGCCAGCATGATCGCCAAATCCGCGGTGCCGTTGGCATCCGCATCGACGAAGAGGTAGCCGGTGCTCTCGTTGACCGTCTGGAAGCTGTAGAGCGTCGGGCCGGTCGCGGACGAGAAGGCGAGGTTGGCGGCGGTCAGCGCCGCTTCGTAGGTAGCGACGTCCGATCCGATGGCGAAGGTCGTCGCGGAACCGGCCGCGAGACCGAAGTCCAGAACATCGTCGCCCGAAACGAAGTCGGTGACGACATCCATCGTTCCGGCCGCCAGGCCGCTCGATCCCGTGCCGAAGACGAACGTGTTGTCGCCCTCGCCGCCGGTCAGGCTGTCCGCACCGGCACCGCCGATCAGGATGTCGTCGCCGGCACCGCCGTCGATGATGTCGTTGCCCCCGTTGCCGTAGATCAGGTCGTTGCCCGAACCGCCGGTGATCGTGTCGGCTCCATCGCTCGGGTCGAAGGCCCCGGTGCCGCCGTAGATCGTGGCATTACCGGAGAAGCCGTTGAGATCGATCGTGTCGCGATCCTCGCCACCGTAGATCAGGACGCTGCGCTCGCCATCGAAGGTCGAGACGTCGATGGAGTCGTTGCCGACACCGCCGTAGATCGTGGAAACGCCCAAGCCATCGCCGAACAGGTCGACGGTGATGTCGTCGTCGCCGCCATTGCCGAAGACAAGGACGTCGCCGGTTGCCTCGACGAAGATCGTGTCGGCCATGTCCTGCGGATCGACGCCGTCATTGCCGCCATAGACGGTGGCATCGCCATCCGTGGAGACGAAGATGTCGTCGCGCCCGTCACCGCCGACGACGAGCGTCGAGGACGCCTCGTCGCCACCCACGACCTGCACGACATCGTCTCCGACGCCGGCATAGATCGTGTTGCTCCCCGTGCCGGAGACGGTGACGAGATCGTCGCCACCGTTCGAGTAGACGAGGTTGTTGCCGTCTCCGAAAACCGCGATGATGTCGCCGCCATCGGTCGGATCCACCGTCCCGCTGCCGCCGTAGATCGTGTTGTCGCCGTCGCTGCCGACCGCGATCACGTCGACGCCGCCGGTGAGATCGGGACGATCCGAGAGTTCAGCGAAGAAATCGAAACCGAAATCCTCGAAGCCGAGCGGGGTGTTGGCATTTGCGCCGTCCGGCAGGGCGCTGAGGTAGCTGCCCGACTGGTTGGCGCCGCCGACGATCAGGTTGGACCCGTTGTTGACGCCGTCGCCGAGCGTTCCCGCCAGGAGAATGTCACCGCCGAGGCCACCATAGATGCTGTTGTCGCCGGTGCCGAGGACCGCCACGAGATCGCTTCCGCCATTGCCGAAGATCTCGTTGTTGCCGTTGCCCTCGACGAGAATGACGTCGCTACCGTCCTCGGGATCGGACGGCCCGGTGCCGCCGTAGATCGTGTTGGCGCCGTTGCTCTCCACGAGGATGACGTCTCGCTCCGCGAGGTCTTCGTTGAAGCGGGCGAAGGCGACATCGTCCGAGAGACGAGCTTCGTTTTGGAAGCCACCCGACAGCAGGCCGAAGGCTGCCGTGACGGCACCGAGCGACAGGGACTTTGTGTCGTTCTCGCCGCCGTAGATCAGGTTGCTGCCCGCAGCATCTTCTCCGCCGACGGCGATATAGTCGTCGCCTGCGCCGCCATAAACGGTGTTGGAACCGGTGCCGTCGATGAAGACATCATCGTCGCCACCATTGGCGTAGACCGTGTTGTCGCCGTCGCCGTCGATCTCGATGAAATCGTTGCCGTCCGTCGGATCGTCGTTGCCGGTGCCGCCGTAGACGACGTTGTCGCCGTCGGCATTGATCGTAACGTCGTCGCTGCCTTCACCACCGTAGATGGTGTTGTTGCCTTCGCCGCCGTAGAGATCGTCGTTGCCCTGGCCACCGTAGATCAGGTCGTCGCCATCGCCGCCGCGGATCGTGTCGTCGCCCTGGTTGCCGAGCAGCGTGTCGTTGCCGTCCCCGCCACGGATGTTGTCGTTGCCCTGGCCGCCGTAGACGAGGTCGTCGCCCGCGCCGGCGCGAATGGTGTCGCTGCCCTGATTGCCCTCGATCGTGTCGTTGCCGGCGCCGCCGCGGATGCTGTCGCCGTCCTGACCGCCGTAGATCAGATCGTCGCCTTCGCCGCCACGGATCGTGTCGTCACCCTGGTTGCCGAAAAGCGTGTCGTTGCCTTCGCCGCCGATGATCGTGTCTTCGCCCGTGCCGCCGGTGATCGAATCGTCGCCGTCGCCGCCATCGAGGCTGTCGTCACCGGCACCGCCGTTGATGACGTCGTTGCCGCCCGCGCCGAGGATCGTATCGTCGCCCGCGCCGCCGTTCAGCGTGTCGTTGCCGTCGGTGCCCGGGATGAAGTTGTCGCCGCCATCACCCTCGGCGAGCCCGTTCTCGGGGAAGATGACAAGGCTACCGTTGAGCTGCAGCGCACCCGACAGGGCACTGATCGCGACGCCGACGAGCAGGATCTCGGTCCCGTTGCTCAGCGTCAGCCGAACGTTGCCTTCGACCTCGACGATGTCGAGGATGCTGACGTTGGGGAGGTTGATGTTGAGAATATCCCCCGGCTGAGCACTGCCGGCCGGAATGGTGATGATGTCGGTGATCGTTTCGACGACACCTCCAATGAGATTATAAACAGCCATAAAGCCCTCATGATGCCCTGCGCCGCGTCAAGGACGACCATGGCGCGCGTTGATACTCAGAACCTACCTCAGGTTGCATCAACAGGTAGAGCGAGGTTGCAGGCGTTTGCAACCCAAAAGTGCAATATCAATACCTATCTTGGGTTGCATAGGGCTGGTGTGATGCCGGAAGGTGACGCTCGAGCCCGCGGCGATGGGTTTGCTCCTCTGCGGTCGCCCAGAGGACAGTTCCGTTCAAGCTGTGAGGCTGAGCCCGCGACCATGCTCTTGGCCGATTCGACCCGGCAAATCGTGCGGACGGGCGTCGGGCGTGTTCCGGGCTTTCCCTCGTCGCGCCCGAGACCGTCGCCCGGCGGAACGGATGCGCGACGCCGTCGTTTTTGCCAGACGATGCCCAGCGCGGCGTCGGCAGGCCATGCACACGGAGGAACCGATGTCCGACATTCACTACGAGATCGTCCAGCATGACGGCGGCTGGGCCTACAAGGTCGGCGACGTCTTCTCCGAAACCTTCCGCTCCCATGACGATGCGCTGGCCGCGGCCAAGGACGCATCGGCGCGTCAAGAGCTGGCCGGCGAGACGCAGGGCATCGTCTATCAGGACGGAAGCGGCGCCTGGCACGAGGAGGTTTCGAAGGGCGACGATCGTCCGCATGCCGACGTGGTGGATAAGGGCTGAAGCTCGCCTGATCCCGGCCGTCCCTCGGCGGCCGGGCGAACCCGTTCAGGTCGGCGCCACCTCGCGGTGCGGCGTCTTCTCCCACATGTGCGGTTTGCTGACGAGTTGGCCGATGGCACGGAGCCCGGCATAGCTGACGAGCAGCCAGTAGAACCAGAGCGTGGGCAGGCGCCGCATCAGCGGGCGCTCCTGCGGTGCCAGCACCCGGTCCGCCAGAAGCGAGAAGGCGAGGTAGGCGAGGAGGATGTTCAAGGCATCCACCGACGCCAGGAGTCCGAGCGTCATGCTGGCCGATCCCCAACCGAAGAAGGCCGCGCCCGCCGCCGCCAGATGCATGGCGAAGACGACATGCATCAGGCTCGCCGCGATCATGCCGCCGAAGATCACCTGGAACATTAGGAAGCTCCGCCAGCCGAGCTGGCGGATCGTCAGGCGGGGATCGCGCATGTGGACCAGCCAGGTCTGCAGCCAGCCCTTGATCCAGCGGGTGCGCTGGTTGCGCCAGTCCGGCCAGTCGGCGACGGCGCTCTCTGAGGTCGGCGCGCGGATCGTTCCGACATGGAAGCCGAGGCGGGCAAGGCGAATGCCGAGATCGGCGTCCTCGGCCACGTTGTGGCTGTCCCATCCGCCGGCCTCCACCAGCGTCGCCCGCCGGAAATGGTTGGACGTGCCGCCGAGCGGCAGCGGCAGCGCGCGTTTGGCCAGCCACGGCAGGATCGCGCGAAACAGCACCGCGTATTCCATCGCGAACAGCGCCTGGAACCAGCCGGCGGAGGCGTTGCGGATCGTCAGCGGCGCCTGCAGGCAGGCCAGCGTCGGCGGCCCCGCCCGGAACGCCTCGTAGGCTTCGCGCAGCTGGCTGGGATCGGGCCGGTCCTCGGCGTCGTAGAGCACGAGGAACTCGCCGCGTGCCAAGGGCAGCGCATAGTTCAGGGCTTTGGGCTTGGTGGTGGGCGCGGTGCGGGGCGTGGCGATCACCGAGAAGTTCGTTTCGCCCACGATGGCGCGCTCGACGGCCGCGATCGTGTCGGGATCGTTGGCCTCGCAGACGAAGAAGACCTCCAGCCGCGAGCGCGGCCAGTCCAGCGCGGCCATGGCACGCGCCAGAGGCTCGGCCATCGCCGATTCGCGGTGGAGCGCGATGAGGACGGAGTAGATCGGCAGGCCTTCGGGACTGGCCAGCCCATCGCGCCGTAGCGCCTCGCCCGATGGCGGCGAGACCGGCGTGTCCCAGAGGACGGCAAGGCGAAAGGCCGTGAAGACGAAGGCCAGCGACGTGCAGCCGGCATGCATCACCAGCCAGAAGCCGTCGAAGTGCCACCACGCCATGGCCAGCGCGACCACCGCGACCACCGCGAAGGCCGACTGGAGGGGGCTGATTACATCGCGCGCCGACCATCGGTTGAAGTCGGTCGCGAGGCTCAGGCGCGCGCGGTTGGAGCGCTCCTCGCTCGTCGCGCTGGCGTGCGCACGGCGGATGTCCGCGACGGTGGTGATGCGCATCGGCTCGCGCAGGGCGGGATTGCTGGCGAGATGGGCGGCGATGACCTCCAGCCGATCGAGCGGCGGGCTGATGAAGATGCGGGTGCGCAAGGCGGCATCGCAGGTCCGCAGGTGCCGTTGGCCGAGTTGCATTGCGCCGCGTCCGTCGCGGATGACGGTCGCCGCCGGATCGACGGGCGCCGTCTCGACCCCCAGAACGGCCGCGATCACGCGCGCGAGTTCGACGTCCGACACGAGGCCGGCCGCGACGATCTCGTCTTCGAGGGTCGAACCCGCCCAGATCGCCTGCTGGCGAAGTCGATGCTCCGTCTCCCGATCGACCCCAAGTCGTTCAAAGACCTCTTGGAGGCGTGTCGCTCCCGCGACCTCGATCTCGGCGGATGCATCCAGTGCCGGGCTATCGGCGATCTTGTGCAGAGTGGGCGAGGGGTCGTAGAACGGGGCACCGGCTTCCTGCGCCCGCTCGGGCATCGACGCGATCACTGACAAGCCGACTTCTTTCCGCAAGATCCAGAGTTGTAGTCTGGGTTGCAGTCTCGTTTTAGGACAGAAACCCCTGCTTGAATCTCTCGTTGAAAAAGGGCGGGTAGGCGTCCTTCTGGTTGCAGCTCTGGCGGGTTGGTGTGGCCCCGTGCGCGCACAAGGCGTGGAGACCCCCAACTTCTGGGATCAGCGGCAGAGAATCGCTGCGCCGGATTTGAGCGGACGGGCCCGGATTCGCTTCCTCACCGCGGTCGATTTTCCGCCCTTTAACTTCCTCGACGGTCAGGGCCGGTTGGCTGGACTGAACGTGGATCTCGCCCGCGCCATCTGCGAGGAACTGGAGGCCACCGCGATCTGCCAGATCGAGGCCAAACCGTTCGGCGAGTTGACCGATGCGCTCGCCAGGGGCGACGGCGAGGCGGTGGCGGCAGGGCTCGGCATCACCGCCGACAGCCGGGCGCGCTTCACCTTCACCCACCCGTTCTTCCGCTTTCCCGCCCGGTTCGTGGTGCGCCGTGACGCAAGGATCGACGAACCCCTTCGCTCGGGGCTCGACGGCATCGAGATCGGCGTCGTCGGCGCGAGCGCGCACGAGGCGATGCTGCGGTCCTTCTTTCCCAAGGCCAAGCCCGTCGAGTTCGACACGCGCGACAACGCTCTGGAAGCGGTGAAGGCGGGGCGGGTGAGAGCCGTGTTCGGCGATGGGGTCGGCCTGTCCTTCTGGCTGTCGAGCGACGATGCCGGCGAGTGCTGCGCCTTTGCCGGCGGCCCTTACCTCTCCGACCGCTATCTCGGCGAGGGGCTGGCGATCGCAGTGAAGCCGGAGGACGGCGAACTGGCGGCGGCCTTCGATTATGCACTCGGCAAGATCGTCGAGAGCGGCCGCATGTCGGAGCTGCTCCTGCGCTATTTTCCGGTCAGCGCCTTCTGAACCGTCGGCTTGCCGCGTTGACGCCGCCGCCGGGGCGAACCATAGCTCGCGCGACGATTTTCCGGCCGCGCGGCGGCGGGGAACGATGACGTAAAACGGGAAGACACGGCATGTCCGACGAACGGCAAGAGAGCGTCCCGGCAGGCGCCGCGTTGCACGACGAAGCGATGCGCTCGAACGCCTGGCCTTTCGAGGAGGCGCGCAAGCTTCTGGACCGGCTGGAGCGCACGGGCCAGACGCAGGTGCTGTTCGAGACCGGCTACGGCCCTTCGGGCCTGCCGCATATCGGCACGTTCGGCGAGGTCGCCCGCACGTCGATGGTGCGCCACGCCTTTCGCACGCTGACGCAGGACAAGATCCCGACGCGGCTTCTCTGCTTTTCGGACGATCTCGACGGCCTTCGTAAGGTGCCGGAGAACGTGCCGAACCGCGAGATGATGACCGGCTTCCTCGGCAAGCCGCTGTCGCGGGTGCCCGACCCGTTCTCGAACGAACATCCGTCCTTCGCCGCCGCCAACAACGCGCGGCTGCGGGCTTTCCTCGACACGTTCGGCTTCGACTACGAGTTCGCCTCGGCGACCGACTATTATACGTCCGGCCGGTTCGACGCGATGCTGCTGCGCATGCTCGCCGCCTATGACGAGGTGATGGCGATCATCCTGCCGACGCTCGGCCCCGAGCGCCGCGCCACCTATTCGCCCTTCCTGCCGATTTCGGAGCGCACCGGCATCGTGCTGCAGGTGCCGATGGTGGAGCGCGACGTCGAGGGGGGGCGCATCGCCTATCTCGACCCCGACACGGGCAAGACCGTGTGGACGAAGGTGACGGGCGGCGCGGTGAAGTGCCAGTGGAAGGCGGACTGGGCGCTGCGCTGGGCGGCGCTCGGCGTCGACTACGAGATGGCCGGCAAGGACCTGATCGACAGCGTCACCCTGTCGTCGCGCATCGTGAAGGCGCTCGGCGCCGAGCCGCCCGAGGGCTTCAACTATGAGCTGTTTCTCGACGAGAACGGCCAGAAGATCTCGAAGTCGAAGGGCAACGGACTGACGATCGACGACTGGCTCGCCTATGCCTCGCCGGAGAGCCTGTCCTTCTACATGTTCGCCAAGCCCCGCGCGGCCAAGAAGCTGCATTTCGACGTCATCCCGAAGGCGGTGGACGACTACTATGCCTTCGTCTCGGCGCTCGAGCGGCAGGACGATCGCCAGCGGCTGCAGAACCCGGTCTGGCACATCCACCAGGGCGAGGCGCCGCGCGGCGAGATCGCGGTGCCCTTCGCGATGCTGCTCAACCTCGTGTCGGCTTCGAACGCATCGAACAAGGAAACGCTCTGGGGCTACATCTCGCGCTATGCGCCTGGCGTCAGCGCCGCGAGCGATCCCGAGCTCGACCGGCTCGTGGGCTATGCCCTGCGTTATTTCGAGGATTTCGTGCGGCCGGCCAAGCGATTCCGGGCGCCGGATGCCGAGGAGCGGCAGGCGCTGGAGGCGCTCGACGCCAAGCTCGGCGATCTGCCGACCGGCGCCGACGGCGCGGCGATCCAGGATGCGGTGCTCGACGTCGCGCGCCCGATGCCGCGCTATCAGGATCTGAAGAAGACCGGGCCGACCGGTGGTCCCGGCGTGTCCGGCGAGTGGTTCCAGACGCTCTACCAGACGCTGATCGGGCAGGAACGCGGCCCGCGCTTCGGTTCGTTCGTGGCGCTCTACGGCATCGACGAGACCCGCAAGCTCATTCGCGACGCGCTCGAAGGGCGCCTGACGCCCGCTGCCTGACGGCGCGATGAACACCAGCGTGTTGCGCCGATCTTTTCGGATGTCGACGCGACGCGCTCAGTTGGCGATCTCGAACTCCCAGATGCCGCGGCGTGCCTCCTTCGCCTGCGTTTGCGCATCCGCATAGCGGCTGCCGGGCGCGGCCGCAGCCCAGCCGTTCGACACCAGCCACTGTCCGACATCCTCTTCGCCGAGGAGGCATGGCACGGTCACGTCGTCGCCGGCATCCGCCGGCACCGAGCACAGGAGCGAGCGCCCTCGAAGCCAGGCGCGGAACGCCGTGCGGGCGCGCACGCCGCAGGGCCAGGACCGGGCGCCGTCGCTGCAGCGCGCGTCCGGCGCGATGGGTTCGACACCTTCGACACGGAGGGTCGTCTGACCGGCCTGGATGGTTCCCGAATCCACCGCGATCGGCTGGCTGAAGCGGCGGAAGTCCGGCTGAGGTTCGCTCGGGACGATGGCGGCGACAGTCGCTTCGTCCGGCGTAGCGACAGGCGCTGATGCGTCCGGCGTCGTAGCAGAACCCGCCTCGGCCGGCGCGTTGCTGGCACCCGGCGTCGGCGTTGGCGCGCGATCGGCGATGATCGGAACCGCGGCGCCGCTCGCGGCCGGCGGCATGCGAACGAGATCGCCGCCGCCGGCGAGGGGCGAGGGGATGACCTCGCGCACCGGGGCGGAGCGCTCCATCCGCCCGGGTTCGGAGCGCGATGCGGCTGGCGGCGTCGCCTCCGGCGGGTTCGGCGCGGAAGGCGCGATCTCCTCTTGAGTTGCGGTCGGCGCCGGCGACAGGAGCGTCGGCTGCCGCGGAAGGAAGACGATCCATGCGGCGAGGACAGCCAGAAAGGCGAGAGCGATGCGGAGCGTCGGCATTCGTGGCTCCTTGACGAGGAACGAGCCGCTGAAGGCTCACGCCTGCGGCAGCGTGGCGGCTACTGGGTCGCCCAGAGGATCCGCGCGATCCAGTCGATCTCGGCGACCGCGAACTGTCGGTCGGGAAAGTCCGGGTTCACCGAGGCGAGTTCGATGGTCTTGGCGGTTTGGCGCTGAAGGATCTTCACCATGACCTCGCCGTCGCGCGTGCGCACCACGACCCTGTCGCCCCGCCGCACCGCGGCGCCCGGCGAGACCACGACGATGTCGCCGTCGCGATAGAGCGGCAACATCGACTGCCCCGACACCTCCAGCGCGTAGAGCGTCTCGTCATAGCCGGGCAGGTTGATCTCGTCCCACCCCTGGCCGACCGGAAAGCCGCCGTCGTCGAAGAAGCCGCCGGCGCCCGCTTCCGCAAAGCCCAGCAGCGGCACCGATTTCGGCAGCGCCTGTGCCGGCAGCTTGGCAGGCTGCAGATCGCCGCCCGTGACCATCGACGAGAAGTTCTGGAACGTCGTGCCGGTGGCCTCGATCACCTTGGATATCGATTCGGTGGAGGGCCAGCGGGGACGCCCGTCCACAGCCAATCGCTTCGACTTGTTGAACGTCGTGGGATCGAGCCCGGCCTTGCGGGCCAGCCCGGAGGGGGACAGCTTGTTTTCGGCGGCGAGCCGGTCGAGCGCAGTCCAGATGCGGTCATGCGTGAACATCGACGTCGCTCGGGTTGCAGGTTGGCCAGGACGCCGACGAAAGCCGACGCAAACGGATCGACAAGGAATATATACCTTGTCCGAACTTTGTTTAAGACGAGATCCCCGTCTTGTCGAGGGCCGGCGCCGGTCCGTCTCGTTTTCGCTTCGACCGCCGGAGGTTTTCCACGGTTTTGCCATCGATGGGGCGATCGGTTCGGCAACAATCCTTTGCACGCCAGGGAACACGGCGGCGAATATGGCATTTTAGCGATGGGTGTTCCGGCGGATGGGCCGGTGCGCACCCTTGCGTTTGCCAGGAGTCGGCGATGGCCATGATGGGATTGCGGTTCGCGCCGAACACGAGCGACGAGGTTCGCCGGCGCGCGAGCGAGCCGGGACGGGGGCGCGATGCCAGCGGCCCCTTCGGCATTCCCTGGAAGGGCTGGAAGGATATCCTTGTGCGCATCTGGTACTCGTTCTTCGAGGACCGGGTGATGCTGATCGCCGCGGGCGCGACCTTCTATCTGCTGCTCGCCTTGTTCCCGGCCTTCGCGGTTTTCGTGTCCTTCTACGGCATCGTCGCCGATCCCAACACGATCGCCGACCACATCGCCTTCATCGGCCAGTTCCTGCCGCAGGCCGGCACCGAACTCCTGACCGCACAGCTCGAATATCTGGTGACGCGCGATCCCGCGTCCCTGTCGGTCGGTTTCATCTCCGGCCTCCTGTTCTCGCTCTGGAGCGCCAACAACGGCATCAAGACGCTCTTCGAGGCGATGAACGTCGCCTATGGCGAGCAAGAGCAGCGGTCCTTCCTGAAGCTCAACGCCGTCGCCTTCTGCTTCACGATCGGCGGCGTCTTCATCGGCACCGTGATGATCGTGACGGTGGGCGTGGTGCCGATCATCATGGGCATCGTCGGTGCTTCCAGCCTGTCGGACGAGTTGATCGCTGCCACGCGCTGGCCCGTGCTCTTCGCGGTCATCGTCGCCTCGATCAGCATGATCTATCGCTATGGGCCGAGCCGTAATCGTGCGCGCTGGACCTGGGTCCTGTTCGGAGCGATCCTCACCGCCGTGGTCTGGCTGACCGCCTCGATCGGCTTCTCCTGGTACCTGCGCAACTTCGCCAATTACGGTGCCACCTACGGCTCGCTCGGCGCCGTGGTGGGCTTCATGATGTGGGTCTGGATCTCGTCGATCATCTTCGTGGTCGGCGCCGAGATCAACGCCGAGATGGAGCACCAGACGGCGCTCGACACGACCGATCGGCCGGAAAAGCCGATCGGCATGCGCGGCGCGCGGGTCGCCGACACGATCGGCCGGTCCATCGTGCGCGAGAAGCGCGAGGTCTGATCGAAGTCCCAGCGATGGCTCCATCGTGCGCGAGAAGCGCGAGGTCTGATCAAAGTGCCAGCGACGGCGGCCTCGAAGGCCGCCGCTATGGTCGTTGGGTTTCAGGCGGCTTCCGCCTCGTTCGCTGCGAATCGTCCGTAGAAGGTCTCGCCCTTCGCCGCCATCTCGCGCAGGAGCGGCGTCGGCGCGAAGCGCTCGCCATGACGCGCGGCCAGCTTCTCGCAAAGCGCGACGAAGGCCGGTGTGCCCATCCCGTCGATGTAGGAGATAGTGCCCCCCGTATAGGGCGCATAACCGAAGCCGAGGATGGAGCCGACATCGGCCTCGCGCGGGTCGGTGACGACGCCTTCCTCCATCGTGCGAGCGGCCTCGAGCGCCATCGTCACCAGGAAGCGCTCCTTCAACTCGGGGAAGTCGACGTCCTCGGGCTTCTGCTGCGGGAACTTCTCCTTGAGCCCCGGCCACAGCGCCTTCTTCGCGGGCTTGGCGGGATAGTCGTAGAAGCCCTTGCCGGCCTTCCGGCCGAGCCGCCCGTCTTCGGTCACCATCGCATCGATGAGCTTGAAGTGGCGGGGATCTACGGCGTCCTCACCCTCGTCCTTCAACGCCGCCTTCATGATCTTCTGGCTGAGATCGACGGCGGTCTCGTCGTTGAGGGCGAGGGGGCCGACCGGCATGCCCGCGAACTTCGCGGCGTTCTCGATCATCGCCGGCGGCACGCCCTCCACCAGCATGTCGTAAGCCTCCGTCATGTAGCGGAGCACGCAGCGGTTGGCGAAGAAGCCGCGGGTGTCGTTGACGACGATCGGCGTCTTCTTGATCGCCCGCACGAAGTCGAGCGCCACGGCCAGCGCGCGGTCGCCGGTCGCCTTGCCGAGAATGACCTCGGTCAGCATCATCCGATCCACCGGCGAGAAGAAGTGGATGCCGATGAAGCGTGCCGCATCCGGGAAGGCGTCCGCCAGTCCGGTGATCGGCAGGGTGGAGGTGTTGGAGGCGTAGATGGCGTCGGGTTTCATGACGGCCGCGACCTTGCGCGTCACCTCCGCCTTCACGTCGCGATCTTCGAACACCGCCTCGACCACGAGATCGGCGTCGGCAAGCGCGCCATAGTCGGGCGTCGCGGTGATGCGGGCGAGGAGGGCCTCTCCCTCTTCCTTCGTCGCGCGTCCCTTCTTGGCGAGGGCCTCCATCAGCCCAGCCGAATGCGCCTTGCCCTTGTCGGCGGCCGCCTGGTCGCGGTCCACCAGCACCACGTCGAGGCCGGCCTTGGCTGCTACGAAGGCGATGCCGGCGCCCATGAAGCCGGCGCCGACCACGCCGACCCGGCGGATCTCCTGCGGCGGAACGCTCAATGGGCGGCGCGCGCCCTTGTTCAGCGCCTGCAGCGAGACGAAGAGCGAGCGGATCATCATCGCCGCCTCGGTCGTCTGCAGGACCTCCGCGAAGTAGCGCTGCTCGACCTTCAGCGCCTGGTCGATCGGCAGCAGCAGGCCCTCGTAGACACATTTCACGATCGCGCGGGCGCCGGGATAGTTGTCGGCGGTCTCCTTGCGATAGAGCGAGGCCACCGCCGGCCAGACCTGCGCGCCGGCCGGCGAATAGACCGGCCCGGACGGCAGCTTGTACCCCTTCTCGTCCCAAGGCTTCACCGGCTTCAGGCCGGCGCGCAGCATGGCCTTGGCCTTGTCGACGAGTTCGGCCTGCGGCACCACCTCGTCGATGAGCTTCATCGACTTGGCCTTCGCGGCCGACAGCGTCTCACCCTTCAAGAGCATCTGGAGCGCCGACTGCGTGTCGGTCAGGCGCGGGACGCGCTGCGTTCCGCCGGCGCCGGGGAAGATACCGACCTTCACCTCGGGCAGGCCCATCTTGGCCTCGCTCGCCGCCACCCGCCCATGGCAGGCCAGCGCCAGTTCGAAGCCGCCGCCCATGCAGGTGCCGTTGATTGCGGCGACATAGGGCTTGCCGTTCGTCTCCAGCTTGCGCCAGATCCGTCCCATCTCGCCCGAGCGCTCGAAGAGTTCGCGAACCGCCGCCTCGGGATCGGCCGCCTTCCTGGCCGCGAACGTGTCGAACAGGCCGCGCAGCATCTTGAGGTCGGCGCCGCCGGTGAACGAACCTTCCTTGCCGGAGGTCAGGACCACGCCCTTGACGGCGTCGTCGGCCGCGAACCGGTCCACCAGCGCCTCGATCTCGGTCATCACCTCCTCGGTGAAGACGTTCATCGAGCGGTCCTTCATGTCCCAGACGACGACAGCAAACCCCTCGGTGTCGATCTCGGTGGTGAAATTTGCGTTGGACATGATGCGGTCTCCCGATTGAAGCATGGACGGTTTCGGCCCTGCGATGGCCGTTGAACGAAGGAGGCTAGGGGATCGGACGATGGGAGGAGGATGACGGCAACCGCTCGTGCGGCGTATCCCCGCCCGACCCGCTCCCAAGGAAAAGCCGCTCATGGGAGGCTGGCGTTCGCAGTTCGTCAGTCGGCTGACGACTGTCATCGTTGGTCATAAGCTGCGCTTCACAACTTTTTAGCGCGCCTGAGCCTAGAGTTGCGACTGTTCGATGGATTTCAGGCGAGTTGTATTGATGGTGATGGATTGCGAAGGGTGCCGGTCGGGAAAGCCGCTGGATTTCGAGTTCTCGATGGCATTCCAGCCAATCTTCGACCTGTCGGCGTCGCGCGTCTGGGGATACGAGGCCCTGATCCGCGGGTTGAACGGGGAGGGTGCGTACGCGATGCTGTCCAAGGTCTCGACGGACCAGAAGTATCGCTTCGATCAGGCTTGCCGCGTGAAGGCGATCGAACTGGCGTCCCGGCTTTTCCCGCGCGACAACGGCCTGCAGCTCTCGATCAACTTCATGCCGAACGCGGTCTACGAGCCGGCGGCCTGCCTGCGTGCGACGCTCGCTGCCGCCCGCAGACACGCCTTTCCGCTTGAAGACATCATGTTCGAGTTCACCGAGAACGAGGAGATCATCGACACCGGCCATCTCCTCACGATCCTCGCCGAGTATCGCCGTCAGGGCTTCATCACTGCGATCGACGATTTCGGTGCCGGGTTTGCCGGCCTCGGGCTGCTGGCGGACTTCCAGCCCGATCTGATCAAGATCGACATGAAGCTGATCCGCGGCATCGACTCCAGCCGCCCGCGTCAGGTGATCGTCGCGGCGATGACGGCGGTCGCGCGCGAGCTGGGCATCACCGTCCTGGCCGAAGGCATCGAGACCGAGGCCGAGTTCACCGTTCTCAAGGCGGCCGGCATCAACCTCTTCCAGGGCTACTACTTCGCCAAGCCCGCCTTCGAAGCGCTGCCGCAGGTCGCGGTCGCGCCGCAGACGGTCGTCGTGACCCATGAGGCCCACTACGCCTGACGAAGGGGGGATGCCGCGCATCATGCGGGTCGTCAGACCCGCTCGATGATCGTCGCGGTGCCCATGCCTGCGCCGATGCAGAGGGTGACGAACGCGATCTGCTTGTCCTGGCGCTCCAGTTCGTCGAGCACCGTGCCGAGGATCATCGCGCCGGTGGCGCCGAGCGGATGGCCCATGGCGATGGCGCCGCCGTTGACGTTCATGATCGCGGGATCGATGTCGAACGCCTGCTGGTAGCGCAGCACCACTGCGGCAAAGGCTTCATTCAGTTCGAAGAGATCGATATCGGCGGCGCTGATACCGGCGCGGGCGAAGAGCTTGCGCGTCACGTCCACCGGGCCCGTGAGCATCAACGCGGGGTCGGAGCCGATATTGGCAAACGCGCGGATGCGGGCGCGCGGCTTGGCGCCAAGGATCGCGCCGCCCTCCTTCGAACCCACCAGCACACCGGCCGCGCCGTCGACGATGCCCGACGAGTTGCCGGCATGGTGGACGTGGTTCACGGCCTCGATCTCGGGATGAGCCTGGATGCCCACCGCGTCGTAGCCGCCCATTTCGCCATGCATGGCGAAGGAGGCGTTGAGGCTGCCGAGCGACTGCATGTCCGTGGTCGGGCGCATGTGCTCGTCACGGTCGAGGATCGTCAGGCCGTTCTGGTCCTTCACGGGAACGACGGACCGGGCAAAGCGCCCTTCCTCCCATGAGCGGGCAGCGCGCTTCTGCGATTCCACCGCATAGGCGTCGACGTCGTCGCGCGAGAACCCGTATTTCGTGGCGATGAGATCGGCCGAGACGCCCTGCGGCATGAAATACGCGGGAATGCCCACCGACGGGTCCATGATCCACGCGCCGCCGGACATGCCCATGCCGACGCGCGACATGGATTCGACGCCGCCCGCGATGACGAGATCGTCGGCGCCGAAAGCGACCTTCGAGGCGGCGAGGTTGATCGCGTCGAGACCCGAAGCACAGAAGCGCGAGATCTGCATGCCCGGCGCCGAAAAGGCGTAGCCGGCCTCGAAGGCGGAGGCCTTGGGGATGACGGACCCGGCCTCGCCGACGGGATCGACGCAGCCGAAGATGATGTCGTCGACGCGCGTCGTGTCGATGCCGTTGCGATCGCGCAGCGCTTCCAGAACCTTGGCGCCGAGGCGCACGGCCGGCACCTCGTGCAGCGCCCCGTCCTTCTTGCCGCGGCCGCGCGGCGTGCGAACGTGATCGTAGATATAGGCTTCGGTCATCATGGACCTCCCGGGGTCAGTCTGCGCGAGCGATCGAGCGGAGGCGAGATCCGCTCAAAACGCCTCTTCGTTCAAGGTCATCATGGAATCGGATCCCGACGCAATGCGGGCGAGGTGGGCCGCCGTCTCGGGCATCAGCCGGTCCATGAAGAAGCGGGCCGTGACCAGCTTGGCTTCGAGGAACCCGGCATCGCCGGCCTTGCCGGAGGCGAGCTTCTCCTGCGCCACATTCGCCGAGCGCGCCGACATGTAGCCGAGCGCCACGAGGCCGAAGAGATGCATGTAGTCGGTCGAGGCCGCGCCGGCATTGTCGGGCTCGGCCATGGCGTTCTGCATCAGCCACATCGTCGCCTGCTGCAGGTCGTTCAGGCCCTTCTTCAGCGCCTTGGTATAGGGCGCCATCGCCTCGGTCGAGCGGTTCTCCTCGCAGAAGGCGCTGACCTCCTTGAAGAAGGCCTGCACCGCGCGCCCGCCGTTCAGCGCCAGCTTGCGGCCGACGAGATCGAGCGCCTGGATGCCGTTCGCGCCCTCGTAGATCTGTGCGATGCGGGCGTCGCGCACGAACTGCTCCATGCCCCATTCGGCGATATAGCCATGGCCGCCATAGACCTGCTGCGCCATGACGGCGTTCTCGAAGCCCTTGTCGGTGAGGACACCCTTGATGACGGGCGTCATCAGGCCCATCCAGTCGTCCGCCGCCTGCCGCTCCCCAGCGTCTTCGGCGAGATGCGAGAGATCGCCCTTCAACGCCGTCCAGAGGATGAGCGCGCGCCCGGCCTCGTTGACGGCGCGGATGGTCATCAGCATACGGCGCACGTCGGGATGGACGATGATCGGATCGGCCTGACGCTCGGGCGCCTTCGTGCCCGAGAGCGAGCGGCCCTGGATGCGGTCCTTCGCGTAGACGACGGCGTTCTGGTAGGCGATCTCGGAGATCGCGAGGCCCTGTACGCCGACGCCGAGCCGCGCTTCGTTCATCATCGTGAACATGGCGCGAAGGCCCTTGTCGGCCTCGCCGATCAGGTAGCCGGTGGCGCCGTCGTAGTTCATGACGCAGGTGGCATTGCCGTGGATGCCCATCTTTTCCTCGATCGAGCCGCAGGCGACGCCGTTGCGCGCGCCCGGCTGGCCGGCCTCGTCGAGCACGAATTTCGGCACGATGAAGAGCGAGATGCCCTTCGTGCCCTGCGGCGCGCCGTCGATGCGCGCCAGCACGAGGTGGACGATGTTCTCGGAAAGGTCGTGCTCGCCGGCGGAGATGAAGATCTTTTGCCCGGTGATCGCATAGGAGCCGTCGCCCTGAGGCGTCGCCTTCGTGCGCAGCATCCCGAGATCCGTGCCGCAATGCGGCTCGGTGAGGTTCATCGTGCCGGTCCAGATGCCCTCGATCATCTTCGGCAGATAGGTCTGCTTCTGCTCGGGCGTGCCGTGCTGCTCGATCGCCGCGATCGCGCCGCGCGTCAGGCCCGGATACATGGCGAAGGCCATGTTCGCCGACGACAGGAACTCGTTGACCGCTGCCGCCAAAGTGTGCGGCAGGCCCTGGCCGCCGAAGGCCGCATCGGCCGAAAGCGAGCCCCAGCCGGCTTCTCGGAACTGCGCATAGGCCGCCTTGAAACCCGTCGGCGTCGTCACCGACCCGTCGTCGGCGCGCCGGCAGCCCTCGCGGTCGCCGACCTGGTTCAGCGGCAGGAACATATCGGTCGCGAAGCGCCCGGCCTCACCCAGAATGGCCTCCACGATATCGGGCGAGGCGTCGGAAAATCCTGGCAGGTTGTTGTGCCGGTCGAAGTCGAGAAGGTCGTTGAGGACGAAGAGCGTGTCGGCGATCGGGGCCTGATAGACCGGCATTGTGAACCTCCCGGAACCTTCGCGAATTTTGACGTTTGCGTAAACGTCAACCAAGCTTGGGTATATCGTCGAAGTCGCGCGCGTTCAAGTCGGGCTCCGGCCACGGCGATGAGCTTCGGGTTCTCTGGGGCGCGGTCTCGCCGGCGTCGGGGAGGCGTCCGCGTTTCCCCGCAGAACGCGAAAACCTGTGACGATCACGCTTGCTCCCTGCCACGCAGCCTGAAACAGAAGGGGCCGATGAGGCGTCGCCGAGCCACCGGACGGGTTCTCGCGGGGTCGTGACGACGGGAGAGGACTGTCCCCATGTTTCAGGATTTCGACGAAATCTCCGACGCCAGCCAGAGCGCCTCGCGCCTCGATCGCCTGCGCGCATCGCTGACGGAGGCGGGGGTCGACGGCTTCATCGTGCCGCGCGCCGACGATCATCAGGGCGAGTATATTCCGCCGTCCGCGGCACGCCTGGGATGGCTCACCGGCTTCACCGGCTCGGCGGGAACGGCGTTGGTGCTGCCCGAGCGGGCCGCGATCTTCGTCGATGGGCGCTACACGGTGCAGGTG
>NZ_BBWH01000049.1 GCF_001463705.1 Aureimonas sp. AU12
CGGGGCTGGGGGTGGCGGGGCTGAGAATAGCGGGCTGTGGACTGTTCGGCGCCGTGAGCTAGCGCGCCCCGACATCCGGCGCCCTGCGGTGGTCGGTCTCGCGCAGCGTGCGATCGGCGTAGGTGCCTTTCAGCGCCTCCCGGCCGCCATGGGCGAAGAGATCGAGCATCAAGGCGCTGTGGATGAAGGCCAGATGGCTGAAGGCCTGCGGGAAGTTGCCGAGGAAATGCCCCTCCTCGGACACCTCCTCCGCGAAGAGCCCGACATCGTTCTGCAGCGCGCGCAGCGCCTCGAAGCGGGTGCGCGCCTCCTCCTCGCGGCCGAGCCAGAGAAGCGCGTCCACCAGCCAGAAGGCGCAGATCACGAATGTGCCCTCGTGGCCGGGCAGGCCGTCGTCGTTGCGATAGCGGTAGACGAGATGGCCGCGGCCGAGTTCGGCGATGATCCGGTCGACGGTGCGCTCGAACACGGTCTCGTCGACGGGAAAGCCGACCATCGGCGCGATCAGCAGCGCGGCGTCGACATCGTCGCTGCCGATGAACTGCGGATAGTAGCCATCGGCGTGCACGCCCTCGCTGTTGACGCGCGCGACGATCCGGTCGCGCTCGCGCACCCATGTCTCACGTTCGCCGAAGAGGCGGATCGCCCGGTCCAGCGCCACCCAGTTCATGATCGCGGCGTGAAGATAGTGCTCCTCGGGCTTGCGCGGCTCCCAGAGGCCGGCATCCTTCTCGTGCCAGGTTTCGGCGGAGAAATCGGCAAGGCTGACGGCTTGCTCGCGCGCCGTCTCGTCGAGCGAACCACCGAGCCGTTCGTGGAGGTAGAAGAGATCCAGCACCTGCCCGTAGGCGTCGCTCTGATGCTGTTCGGCCGCCTCGTTGCCGTGGCGCACCGGCCGGCTTCCGCGCCAGCCCTCGAAATGCGCGATCTCGTGCTCGGTCAGATCCGCCTCGCCGGCAATGGCGTAGAGCGGCTTCAGACCGCCGCCCTCGCGCTCGGCCAGCGAGACGATGAAGCCGAAGAAGGCTTCGGCTTCCCGCGTCATGCCGAACTTCTTGAGGACGTAGAAGGACAGGCAGGCGTCGCGGATCCAGCAGAACCGGTAATCCCAGTTGCGGATGCCGCCGATCTCCTCGGGCAGCGAGGTGGTGGCCGCCGCGACGATGGCCCCACTCGGCGCATAGGTCAGCGCCTTCAGCGTCAGGGCCGAGCGCAGAAGCTCGTCGCGCAGGGGTCCGTCGTAGACGGCGTCGGTGCTCCAGTCGGCCCAGGCCTCGCGGGCCCGGTCCATCAGATCGCGGGGCGTGCGCACCAGTCGTGCGTCCGAGCCTTCCGCAAAGAGCGCGAAGGCCACCTCCTCGCCGGCCTGCAGCGTGAAGCGCGCCACCGCGCAGCCGTCCTCCAGCCGGACCGCGTCCGGCAGTCCACTGGTGACGCAGACGAGGCCGTCGCCCTCGATCCGGTCCGACGATACATCGAGTGGCCCGAAGGCCTCGGCAAATCCCGCGAGCGGGCGATACGTGACCTCGACGCGAACCTCGCCGGCCGTCGCGGCGACGATGCGCACCAGCGACGGCATGGGCTCGTCCTCGCGGGGGGCGAGCATGAAGTCGTGGAGGGTGAGGACGCCGGTCTCGGTGGTGAAGACGGTCTGGAGAATGTTGGTGTGGGCGAGGTAGAGGCGCTCGGTCTCGAAGCGTCCTTCCGGCTGGATCGCGAAACAGCCGCCGCGCCCGGCATCCAGAAGACGCGAGAAGGTCGGCGCGTCGTCGAAGCGCCCGAGGCAGGCCCAGTCGATCGATCCGTCGCGCGCGACGAGGGCGCAGCCGTGGCAGTTGCTGAGGATCGCGTAGTCCTCGATCGCCTGGTAGCCTCGCACGCTCGTCCCGGACATCGACACCCTTTCGACGCACCGGCTCGCGAAGTCGCGTGCATCCTCGCATCACGCCGACAGGGCGGGATCGCATGGCTGCGACTTAGCGCAGGATTGCCGTCGAGCCAGACGTCTCGAGATCAAGCTCGAGCGATGACGTTCATTGCGGACCTTGGGGGAACGGTGGTTCCTGGTGGAGGTCCATTGCCGAGAGACCCCACCAGGTCGTGAGCCGGTCCCACGAGGACGACAGGCCCGCCCATGCTCTCGATCCAGACCTCGCGCAGCCCTTCGGGTCCCCGCGACCAAACCGGACACGACATCTCTCGAAGCGTCCGGCAGCACGCCGAGCAGGCTGCCATTCTTCCGTTCGGAGCGAACGAGGCGATTGAGGACGATGAAGGAGTTCGAGTTTGCAGCCGAGCGCCGCGGCCAGATGGCGACCGAGTTCAGGCAGTTGCGGCGACGCGCGACATTCCGACAACCGCGTCGACGGCTAGCGTTTGCAATCCGTCGTGATTTGTTCAAACGAACCGGTCGGTGTCCCCAACGGTACGCTCTTCCCGATCATTCGAGCCTCGCTGAAAGCTGCGGATCGTCATGAGGTGGACGACGACCGCCGCGTCGTGGTGAGGTCGCACGCAGGCGTCGATGCCGGGATCATCGACAAGACCTGACGCGACAGCCGATCCGCCCGCAAGGGCAGGCCGTCGGGCCAGCGTCGGCGAGCCCCCGGGAAAGGAACAGTCCAGAATGAACACCGCCGCATCCGTTCCGCTGAAAGCCCGAACCTACATGACGGTTCTCGTCGTTCTCGGGATCTCCCATCTCCTCAACGACCTCATCCAGTCGCTGATCCCGGCGATCTACCCCATCATCCGGGAAAGCTACGGCCTCGATTTCCAGCAGATCGGCCTCATCACCCTCACCTTCCAGATCGCCGGCTCGCTGCTCCAGCCGCTCGTCGGCTTCTACACCGATCGCCGTCCCGCGCCCTTTTCGCCGGTCATCGGCATGGTGTTCACGCTGTCGGGCCTCCTCGGTCTCGCCTTCGCGTCGAGCTACGGCCTGATCCTCTGCGCCGTGGCGCTCATCGGCATCGGATCCTCGATCTTCCATCCGGAGGCGACGCGCATGGCTCGCTATGCCGCGGGCGGCCGGCAGGGATTGGCGCAGGGGATCTTCCAGGTCGGCGGCCAGGCCGGCGGCGCCCTCGGGCCGATCTCCGCGGCCTTCGTCATCGTGCCGATGGGGCAGCCGAGCCTTGCCTGGTTCACCGCCGTCGCGATGGCGGCCATGCTGCTCCTGACCTGGATCGGCCGGCAGCAGGCGGCGATCAGCCGGCACTTCGCGGCGCTCCGGACGGCCGCGGCGGGACATCAGGCCGGGCGCCCCCGTTACGGAACCGCCACGATCGCCATCGGGATGACCGTCCTGACGCTTCTGATGTTCTCGAAGAACGCCTATGGCGAGAGCTTCCGCTCGTTCTACACCTTCTATCTCATCGAGCGCTTCGGGCTCTCCATCCCGAGTGCGCAGATGATGCTCTTCATCTTCCTTCTCGCATCGGCGGCGGGCGCGCTCATCGGCGGGATCGTCGGCGACCGGATCGGCCGCTACCGGGTCATCTGGATCTCGGTGCTCGGGCCGCTGCCGCTGACGCTCATCCTGCCCTATGCCGACCTGTTCTGGACGGGCGTCCTCACCGTCTCGATCAATCTGATCATGGCGAGCGCCTTCGCCTCGATCCTGATCTATGCCATGGAGCTTCTGCCCAACCGGATCGGCCTCGTCGGCGGCCTGTTCTACGGACTGAACTTCGGCCTCGGCGGCATCGCGGCGGCCATCCTCGGCGGCATGGCCGACAGCTACGGCATCGAGGCCGTCTACCGCTTCTGCTCGTTCCTTCCCCTCGCCGGCCTGATGGCCTGGTTCCTGCCGAGGCTGGACGAGGACCATCGCCGGCCGGCGGTCGGGCGATGACGAGTGGCCGGCGCTCGCGATCCCGGGGCTGATCTTCGCGAGCGGTTCCGCTAAGTCTTCAGTTCCGGGCGCGGAAGCTGCGATATGCCGTCCTGATCCTTGGCAAACTGGAGTCGGCATGTTCCGTCTGAGCGAACAGAAAATGGCACAACGGATCGCGGACCACGACTGGAGCGGCTCGCCGCTGGGTCCGCCCGAAACGTGGCCGCTGTCGCTCCGCACGCTCCTCAACCTGATGCTATCGTCGAGGTTTCCGATGTTCGCGGCCTGGGGGCCCGATCTCGTCTTCCTCTACAACGACGCCTACGCTCCCATGCTCGGCGAGAAGGAACCGCGCGCGCTCGGCCGCCGCTTCGCCGATGTCTGGGACGATATCTGGAACGACATCCTTCCGCTGGTCGAGTCCGCCCTGGCGGGACGCGCGACCTGGATGGAGAACCTGCCGATCACGATGCGGCGCAACGGATACCCGGAAGCGACCTACTGGACCTTCTCCTACTCGGCCGCGCACGACGATGCGGGCAACATCGCCGGCATGTTCTGCGCCTGCCAGGAGACCACGGCGAGCGTCGAGTCCGAACGCATGCTGAGGCAGCGCGAGGAAACCCTCGCCGAAGCTCTGGAGGCCAGGGAGGTGTTGCTGGAGGAGAAGGACGTCCTCCTCGCCGAGGTCAACCACCGCGTCAAGAACAGCCTCCAGCTCGTCGTCAGTGCGCTCAGCCTGCAGAGCCGCAGGATCGAGGATCCCGCGACGAAGGCGGCGTTCGCGCAGGCGATCACGCGTGTGCGGGCCATCACCTCGGTGCACGAGCGGCTCTACCGGTCCGGCGATCCGCTGGTGGTGGACATGAAGAGCTATCTCGAGGGCCTCGCCGACGACCTGGTGGTGACGCCGGAGGTCCGCACCCGCATGCAGGTGGCGGTGGAGCCCGTCACGATGCGCACCGAGCGAGCGATCCCGCTCGCCATCATCGTCAACGAACTCGTCACCAATTCCCTCAAATATGCCTACCCGGCGGATCGACCTGGCCCGATCGTCCTTTCGCTTCGAAGAGTGGACGACGAGATGCTGGAACTGACCGTGGCCGACCAGGGGGTCGGAATGCTGGCCAAGGAAGAGACCGGGGGCGGCCTCGGCACGAAGCTCGTCGCGACCATGGCGAGCCAGCTCGGCGCGACCGTCGAGCGACGGGCGGCCAATGACGGGTTCCGGGTCTCGCTGACCTTTCCGCGGATCGAAACCTGATGACGCTGTCGGTTCTCATCGTCGAAGACGAGATGCTGCTGGCGCTGGACCTCGAGGACATCCTCGTCGAAGCCGGATACCGGGTGGTCGGCAACGCCGTCGACATGCACCAGGCTGTCGCGACGTGCGAGGCGCATGGCGAGCGGATCGACATCGCCGTCATGGACGTCCATCTCGCCCGCGGCACCAGCGGCGTCGAGACCGCGCGCATCCTTCGCCAACGCTGGGACATCCCCTCGCTCTTCGTCAGCGGCAACCTCGACGACAAGACCCGCGCGCTCGCCGAAGAGTGGGCGCCGGTCGGGTTCGTCGGAAAACCGTTTTCCGAGCGTGCGGTGCTGGACGTCCTCGCGAGCGTCGCGAAAGGCCAGTCCGAGGGCTGATCGGGATCGTGCACGATCGAGGATCGGGGACACGTATTCATGCCTGGTCGCGAAGCTCTCTCGCGGGCTCTGAGCCGGTGCGACGGAGCGCTCCGTCCAGGTGTCGAACCCGTTTCCAACCGGAAACCGCCCGGCCGGCGTGAAACCAGCGCCAGCGGCGCCTACATCATGAGAAACGAGATTGTGCAAGGACGGATCCGAACGGCCGAGCCACAAGCCCGGGCCGACGTCGCAGACGACAGGGCATGAGGGCAACGGACGACAGATGAACGAACAGGCGATGCCGGATGGCCGGGACATCCTCTCGGGCGGCGGCGAGACGGGCGCCCTCATGCGCGCGACGGACTGGACGGCGACGTCTCTGGGCAACCCCCGCGACTGGCCGAACGAGCTGCGCACCCTCGTCGGCGTCATGCTCGGCTCCCGGCAACCGATGCTCGTCGTCTGGGGCCGCGAGCGCATCACGCTCTACAACGACGGCTATGCGGCCATGTGCGGCCAACGCCATCCCGCGGCATTGGGCCGGCCGTTCGAAGAGCTGTGGTTCGACATCTGGTCGCTCGTCGAACCGATCCTCGACCGGGCCTATGCGGGCGAGTCCACCCACATGGACGACATCGAGTTCACGATGCACCGCAACGGCTATCCGGAGGAGACGCATTTCGCCTTCTCCTACTCGCCGGTGACGATGGGGAACGGCACCGTCGGCGGCATGTTCTGCGCCTGCACGGAGACCACCGCGGAGGTCGCGGCCCGCAAGGCGGCGGCAGAGGCCAGCAAGCGCCAGCGCGTCCTCTTCCAGCACATGCCCGGCTTCGTCGCCGTCCTCGACGGACCGGCCCACGTCTTCGGCTACGTCAACGACGCCTATGTCGCGATCTCGGGGGCTCGCGACTTCATCGGCCGCGACGTCCGGCAGGTCTTCCCGGAATTGGCGGGGCAGGGTTTCTACGAGCTGCTCGACCGCGTCTACGCGACGGGCAAGGCCTACTCGGTGCGGGCGACCCCGATCCGGCTCGGGGGCGAACCCGAGGACCGGTTCATCGATCTTCTCTACCAGCCGATCCGGGGCGGCGACGGCGCTGTCATGGGCATATTCGTGGCCGGCTACGACGTCACCGAAGCGGTGGCGAAGACGCGCTCGCTCGCCGAAAGCGAGGAGCGGCTGCGCGCGCTGGTCTCGGCGTCCTCCGAAGTGCTCTACTCCCACAATGCCGACTGGTCGCAGATGTCGGCGCTTCAGGGCGGCAGTTTCCTCGCGAACACGTCGAGCAACAACCCGCACTGGTTCGATCAGTACATCCCGGCCGCCGAACGGCCCCGCGTGCGGGCCGCGATCGACCACGCCATCGCGACGAGGAGCGTGTTCGAACTGGAGCACGGCGTGAACCGGGCTGACGGTTCGCTCGGCTGGACGCTGTCGCGCGCCGTGCCGCTCCTCGACGAGGCGGGAACCATCAAGGAATGGTTCGGCGCCGCCTCCGACCTCACCGAGCGCAAGGCGGCGGAGGACGCGTTGCGCGAGAGCGAGGAGCAGTTCCGCGTCCTCGCACAGTCCCTTCCCCACCAGATCTGGGCCTCCCGGCCCGATGGCTATCTCGACTGGTTCAACGCCCAGACCTACGCCTATGTCGGTGCCCTGCCGGGAGCGCTCGACGGAATGCGGACCTGGGGCGGGATCGTCCATCCCGATGACCTCCCGGCGGCGGGCACCGCCTGGACCCGGGCGCTGGCGACCGGGACGATCTACGAGACGGAGTTCCGGATCCGCCGGGCGGACGGCGCCTACCGCTGGTTCCTCGCGCGCGCCGAGCCGGTCCGCGACGAGGCCGGCCGGATCACCCGCTGGGTCGGCACCAACACCGACATCGACGACGCGCGCCGCCAAGCTCTCGAGCTGAAGGCCGGCAATGCCCTGCTCGCGCGCGAGGTGGCGGACCGCATCAGCGACCGCGACCGCCTCTGGGAGCTGTCGACCGACATCATGCTCCGATGCGGCTTCGACGGCATCATCAACGCCGTGAACCCGGCCTGGGAAGAGGTTCTCGGCTGGAAACCGGAGGAACTGGTCGAGACGTCCCTGTTCGACCTGCTGCATCCCGACGACGTCGGCAAGACGGAGGACGGCGCGGATCGGTCCGCCGAGGGCGAGTCGCTGCGCCGCTTCGAGAACCGTTACCGCCACAAGGACGGCACCTACCGCTGGATCGAATGGTCGACGCGGCCGGCCGACAACCAGATCAACGCGGTCGGGCGCGACGTCACCGCGGAGCGCGAAAAGGCGGCGGCCTTGGCCGCGACGGCCGAAGCCCTTCGCCAGTCCCAGAAGATGGAGGCGGTCGGCCAGCTCACCGGCGGCCTCGCGCACGACTTCAACAACCTCCTCGCCGGGATCAGCGGCAGCCTCGACATGATGCAGACCCGCATCCGGCAGGGCCGCGTCGGCGAACTCGACCGTTACATGATCGGCGCGCAAGGGGCGGCCAAGCGCGCCGCGGCGCTGACGCACCGGCTGCTCGCCTTCTCGCGGCGCCAGACGCTCGATCCCAAGCCCACCGACGTCAACCGCCTCGTCGCGGGCATGGAGGATCTCGTCCGCCGGACGGTCGGGCCGCAGATCGACCTCGAAACGGTGGCGACCGGCGGCCTCTGGTCGACGCTGGTCGATCCCAACCAGCTCGAGAACGCCCTTCTGAACCTCTGCATCAACGCCCGCGACGCGATGCCCGACGGCGGCAAGCTGATCATCGAGACCGGCAACCGCTGGCTGGACGAGCGCGCCGCGCGGGAGCGCGATCTGCCGCCCGGGCAATACGTGTCGATGTGCGTCTCCGACAACGGGACGGGCATGCCCGCCGACGTGATCGAGCGGGCCTTCGACCCGTTCTTCACGACCAAGCCGATCGGCGTCGGGACCGGGCTCGGCCTCTCGATGATCTACGGCTTCGCGCGCCAGTCCGGCGGGCAGGTCCGCATCTATTCGGAGGTCGGCGCCGGCACGATGGTCTGCGTCTACCTCCCCCGGCATCACGTCTCGGAGGATGCGGCCCCGGACGCCCCGCGGTCGACGAGCCTCGCGCCGGTCGGCTCCGGCGAGACCGTTCTGGTCATCGACGACGAACCGCTGGTGCGCATGCTCTTGGTCGATGTCCTCGAGGATCTCGGCTACACCGCGCTGGAGGCGGGCGACGGACCGTCGGGCCTGACGGTGCTGCGTTCCGGCGTCCGGCTGGATCTCCTCATCACCGATGTCGGCCTGCCCAACGGCATGAACGGCCGGCAGGTCGCCGACGCCGCCCGCGAGCTGCGCCCGGACCTCAAGATCCTGTTCGTCACGGGCTATGCCGAGAATGCCGTGCTCAGCCACGGCCATCTCGGCCCCGGGATGCAGGTCGTCACCAAGCCCTTCGACATGGGCCTGCTCGCCGAGCGCATCCGTGCGATGATCAGGGGCGGTGCCTAGACGCGGCGGCTCGTCGGCCATCCCCCCGTCGATCGGATCAAACGGGGCGGCCTGCATGCGGTCGATGGGGTTGAGGATCGGGAATCCGAAAAATGCAGGGCATGCCCAGTATACAGGCAATCGACACAGGGGCCGTCGATGCCTATCGTGCCGGAAACGAGAGACCCGCCCAGACCGTGCCGGACGACCATCAAGACGACCTCGACCTGATCGCCGGGATCCCCTCGGTTCCGTCGATCCTCGACGTCGTCTGCCGGATGACGGGCATGGGGTTCGCGGTGGTCGCCCGCGTCACGCCGGGGCGCTGGATCGCCTGCTCGACGAAGGACGAGATCGGCTTCGGCCTCAAGCCCGGCGGCGAACTGAAGGTCGACACCACGATCTGCCACGAGATCCGCCGACATCCGGAGCCGGTGATCATTGAGGACGTGGCGAGCGACGCGGCCTACCGCGACCATCCGACCCCGGCACTTTATGGTTTCCGGAGCTACGTCTCGTTCCCGATCGTCCTGCCCGACGGCACCTTCTTCGGCACGCTCTGCGCCATCGACCCCCAGCCCCGGACCCTGCGCACGCCCGAGACGATCGGCACGTTCAAGCTGTTCGCCGAACTGATCGCGACTCACATCGAGTCGGGCCGCCAGCTCGGCCAGATGCGCCGCCTCCTCGACGAGCGGCGGGATGCCGATCAACGCCAGCGCATCCTCCAGCGGGAACTGGCGCACCGCATGAAGAACACGCTCGCCATGGTCCAGGCGATCGTCACGCAGAGCCTGCGCAACGCTCGCTCGCTCGACGACGTCGCCCAGGTGGTCGGCGCGCGCATCCAGGCGCTCGGACGCGCGCAGGACATGTTGACCGAGACGAGTTGGGAGACGGCCGATATCGGCGAGGTGGTCGCCGCCTCCATCGCCCCGCATGACGGCGGCGGCCGCTTCACCGTCGAAGGCCCGCCGGCGGACCTGACGGCCCAGCAGGGCATGGGACTGGCCCTCGCCCTTCATGAACTCGCGACGAACGCTACGAAATACGGATCGCTGTCCAACGCCGTCGGCACCGTCGCCATCCGCTGGGACCGCGACGGCGACAGGATCCGCCTCGAATGGCGAGAGGCTGGCGGCCCGCCCATCGAGGCCCTGCCCGAGCGGTCGGGCTTCGGCTCCCGCCTGACCACCCGGATCGTGCCGGCCTACTTCAACGGCGAAGCGACGCTCGAATACGACCGGGACGGCGTCGTGTACGCCCTGTCGGGAACGCTTCTCTCCTTTTGAGCCGCGCCGCCCATCTCGAATGCGATGCGGGCGGCGAGCTCGGCCATCGGGACCGACCCCAGGTGGGTGTCCGCCAGCGAGCCGGCATGTCAGAGACCGTCTCGATGGCCCATCGGCCCGCGAGCGTCGAGCGTCTTTCTGGAGGTCCCGTCAGTTCAGCCCGTGCCAAACCGACGGGCCGTTGCGGTACTGCTTTCCGATGACCCGCGCACCGCGCACGCCCCTGGCGAATGAGCGCGCGCACCGATGCCCTGACGCAAGCGGACATCGTCGAACGCAGCAGGGAGGCACCGTCGGATGGCGACGGTCCCTCCCGAGACGGTCTACTTGAGGCTGCGGATCGGCTCCTTCGGGGCGGGGTCGAAGCCGATGAGCTCGCTCGTCAGCTTGGCATAGGTGCCGTCGGCGACCATCTCGGCGAGCGCCTTGTTCATGGCGGCCACCAGTTCGGGCTTGCCCTGTTTGGTCGCGAAGCCCTTCTGGACGCGGCTGACATAGTCGTCGGTCATCACGATCGGCAGGCGCGCCTCCTTGATCGCCCAGGCGCCCGCGATCGCGTCCGTGACGACGGCGTCGACATTGCCGTTGATGAGATCCTGGATCGCGTCGGCCTCGGCCTTGTAGCCCTTCACCGTCGCGCCCTTCTCCTCGGCGAGCTTGGCGAAGGTCGAGGAGACGAGGGCGCCGACCGTCTTGCCCTTGATATCCTCGGCGCTCTTGATGGTCGAGGTGGGCGCGGTGAGGATGCGCCCGCCCGATTCCAGCCAGCCATCGGCGAAGGTCACGCGCTTCTGGCGCTCGGGCGTGATGTCCATCGCGGCGCTGATGACGTCGAACTGGTCGGCCTCGAGGCCGACGAGGAGCGAGTCCCACTTGATGAGGACCGGCACGTACTCGACGTTCATGCGGCGCGCGACCTCCTTCATGACGCGGATCTCGAGCCCGTCCAGCGTGCCGTCGGGCGCGCGCATGCTGAAGGGTGCGAAAGTCCCCTCCGTCGCGGCCTGCAGCTTGCCGGCCTCCAGAAGTTCTGGTCCGGCGGCCGAGGCGGGCGCCGCGAAGGCGACGGCCGATAGGGCGGCAACGGCGAATGCGATGGTCTTCAACGGCATGGCACAATCCTTCAGGGGGGAGCTTTGGAGAGGGGCGAAGGGTCCGGCCGCGTCAGGCGGCCAGCGCGTAGCGGCGTTCCAGGAAGGCCGCGAGCTGCGAGAGGATCGTGGTCAGCACGAGGTAGATCAGCGCGACCGCGATGTAGAATTCGAACGGGCGGAAGGTCGAGGCGATCAGGGTCTGGGCGTAGAGGGTCAGTTCCACCACTGTGATCGTCGACAGGAGCGAGGTGTTCTTCAGCGCCGAGATCGCCTCATTGGTGATCGAGGGGAGGATGATGCGGAAGACCTGGGGAAGGACGATGCCGCGCATCGTCTCGGCCGGGCTGAAGCCCATGGCGAGCGCCGATTCCGTCTGGCCGCGCGGGATGGCGGACAGGCCGCCGCGGATGATCTCCGCGACATAGGCGCCGCTGTTCAGCCCAAGCGCCAGGACGCCGGCGGTGAAGGGCGACAGGCGGATGCCGAAGGGCGGCAGGCCGAAATAGATGATGAAGACCTGGATCAGGGCCGGCGTGCCGCGGATGAACCAGATGTAGAAGCGAGCCGCCGCCCGAACGGCGGGAAGGCGCGAGCGCTGCGCCAAAGCGGCGGCGAGGCCGCAGGCCCAGCTCACCAGGATGGTGAGGATGGTCAGCCAGAAGACCGTCCACGCGGCGAGCGCGAATCCCGGCCCGTAGAGGCGGATCTCCGAGAGAAAGGCATCCATCGCGCTCACGCTCCCTGGCTGGCCGGACGAGGCAGTTCGTCGTGCAGGATCCGGTGGAGGAACTGGCGCAGCCGCTCGCTCTCGGGGTGTCGCAGGATGTCCGGCGGTCCCGTCTCGGCCATCACGCCCTTGTCGAAGAAGACGACGCGCGAGGAGACGTCGCGGGCGAATGCGATCTCGTGGGTCACCAGAAGCATTGTCATGCCATCGGCCACGAGAGAGGCCATAAGCACGAGGACCTCGTGGACGAGTTCGGGATCGAGCGCCGAGGTGACCTCGTCGAACAGCATGAGACGCGGCTTCATGGCGAGCGCCCGCGCGATGGCGACGCGCTGCTGCTGCCCGCCCGACAGGCGCGCGGGATAGCTGTGGCGCTTGTCTAAGAGCCCGATGCGCGACAGGAGCGCCTCCGCCTCCTCGACCGCCTGCGCGCGCGGCACCTTCAGGAGACGGATCGGCGCATAGGTCACGTTGTCGATGACGCTCATGTGCGGCCAGAGATTGTAGCTCTGGAACACCATGCCGGCGCGCTGGCGCAGGGCCTGGAGCTGGGCGGGCGTCGGGAAGAAACGCGACTGCACGTCGAAGTCGAACCGAAGCTCCTCGAAATCCAGATAGCCGGACTGCGGGATCTCCAGCCCGTTGATGGACCGCAGGAACGTGCTCTTGCCCGACCCGCTGGCGCCGATGATGGACACGACCTCGCCGGGCTGGACGCTCAGGGAGACACCCTTGAGAACCTCGTTTTCGCCGAAGCTCTTGCGGATGTCGCGCAGGGCCAGGATCGGCGCGGTCATGGCCGGACCCGCCCGCCGCGCCCGCCGCGCTGTGACAAAGCCGGTCTGCCCGGTGCTCTGCTTCGATGGCCTGCCGTCATGGGAAACTCGGTCTCTCGTTGGGGAGAGTGCAAGGTGCGACGAGCGACGATCGCTGCCGACGTCCGAAGGCTATTCGGTATACCACTGGAATTCAACGTGGATTTACAGTGGTTTGCGGTTGAGATTTTCGGCAGCGAGATGAAATTCTGGCCGCCCGAAGCCTGAATTTTCAGCAACCCGCCCTTTCTCGCTGGATCGAGCCGACGACCGATTGACCTGCGGAATACGAGCGGTGTACTCAAATCGACCGCGTTTCGAGCGAAGGCCTGGCGACAAGCGACCGTCCCCGGTTCGTCGCTCACGCCTCCGCGCCCGCGCCCCCCGTTCGATGGAGACGCACACCGTGAGCCGCTTTTTCCCGATCGACGAGTATGAGGACCGCTGGGAGCGCGTCCTTACCGAGATGCGCCGTCGCGGGCTGGAGGCCGCCGTGGTCTTCGGACGGGGCGGCGGCACGATGGATTCGTGCGGCGACGTCCTCCACCTCTCCAACCACTATGCGATCAGCGGTGGCATGGACTCGCCGATCTGGAGCGCGCGCTCCTTCGCCGCCGTGGTTCTTCGCCAGGGCCACGCGCCGCAGCTTCACATCGACGAGCCGGAGGCGCGCACCGACCTCGTCTCCATCGCGGACGTGCGCTCCTCCCACCATCCGTTCCGCAGCGTCGGCAAGGCCTTGGCGGAAGCCGGCGTGACCGGACCGGTGGCGCTCGTCGGCACGCATTTCATCCCGATCAAGTATCATGCGCAGCTTCTGGAAGAGACGCCCGGCATCGAATGGGTGCCGGCCGACGACCTCGTGCGCTCGGTGCGCCGCTTCAAGAGCGAGCGCGAGCTCGACGCCTACCGCATCGGCGGCGAAGGGGCGACGGTCGGCCTGAACCGCCTGATGGAAGGCCTCACCTCGGGCCTGTCCGAGCAGGAGGCGGCGGGCGAGGCGGCGCGCGAGGTGGTGCGGCGCGGCGGGCGCCTGCAGATGATCGGTTGCAACCACGGTGCGACGCTCGGCTTCGACCAGCGCTTTCCGCTGACGGGCTACAGTGCCGACACGCCCCAGCCCGGCGACATGGTGACCGGCACGATCCACGCCGCCTTCTTCCAAGGCTACTATATGGACCCCGGCCGCACGGGCGTGCGCGGCCGGCCGACGCCCGACCAGCGGCGCCTGATCGAGGCGGCCGCAGGGATCGTGTATCGCCTGTCGGAGATGACGCGCCCCGGCGTAACGCTCCTCAACGTCGCCGCCGAGGGCGACCGGATGACCGCCGCCTTCGGAGGCTCGGTCTCGGCCATCATGAAGAACTTCCCCTTCTTCGGCCACAGCATCGGCCTCGGCTTCGAGCTGCCGCGCATCTCCACCAGCATGTCGCGCCCCGACGACGTGGCGCACGAGAACATGGTGGTCGGCATCGAGGCCTTCCTGTCGCTGGATGGGGTCGGCGCGGCCTTCTACGAGGACATCCTCATCATCGGGCGGGAGGGCAACGAACTCCTCACGCGGTCGCCGCCCCACTGGTGGGGATAAGCGCGGGGCGCGACGTGACCTGGACGGAAAAAGGGGGCGGCTCTCGGGGCCGCCCCCTTTTCGTCAGCGGGCGAAGACGCCCTCGAAATCTTTGAAGCCCTTGACCTCGATCGGATTGCCGCTCGGATCGAAGAAGAACATGGTGCGCTGCTCGCCGGGCTCGCCCTCGAAGCGAATGACGGGCGGGATGTCGAAGGCAACGCCCGCACCCTCGATGCGCGCCGCCAGGGCCAGCCAGTCCTCCAGCGGCAGGACGACGCCCAGATGCGGCATCATCACCATGTGATCGCCGACCCTGCCGGTGCGCGTCACCTCGAACGGCTTGCCGAGATGCAGCGAGATCTGGTGGCCGAAGAAGTCGAAATCGACCCAGGTCTCGGTCGAGCGCCCCTCCTCGCAACCGAGGACGCCGCCGTAGAAACGGCGCGCCTCGTCGAGGTCGGTGACATGATAGGCGAGGTGGAAGAGAGACCGCATGGGGCATAACTCCTGGGGGCTTGAGAATGAGGGGACGAGGTGTCCGGCAACACGGAACCTTCGATGGGTCACAGGACCGTGCAGTCGCGCGGCAGAGACGAGAGAGGCTCGGCGCCGCCCGGCGTCACCACCACCGTCTCGGACGCGCCGACGGTCCAGACGCCGTAGCGGCGCAGCGTCGCCGGCAGGTGGAACACCATGCCGGCTTCGATCGGGCGCTCGACACCGGAAAACAGGCTGAGAAGCGCGCCCTCGCCCCAGTCGGGCGCAAAGGCCACGCCCATTGAATAGCCGATGCGCTTGCGAAAGGCGCTCGTGTAGCCGGCGGCGTCGATCACGCGTTGCGCGGCGTCGTGCGGGGCACTGCAGGGCGCGCCGGGGCGGATCGCGGCGAGCGCGGCGTCGAGCGCCCGGAGCGCGCAATCCATCATCCGGCGCGCCTCGCTCGGCATCGGGCCGATCCAGACCGATCGCATCAGCGCGGCATGGTAGCGCGCGTGGCTTCCCGCAAGCTCGAGGAAGACCGGGTCGCCCGCCTCCAGTTCCCGTCGGCGCCATGTCATGTGCGGCAGGCCGCTGCGCGGGCCGCTGGAGACGAGCGGCTCCATCGCCATGACCTCGGAACCGGCGCGCGTGGCCGCCTCCAGCATGGCGGCCGCGACCCCGTTCTCGTCCGCGCCGACCCGGCACACGGCCAAGCCGGCCTGCATGCCGGCCTCGGCATAGGCAGCGGCGCGGCGGATCGCGACGATCTCGGCCGGCGACTTCACCACCCTGAGCGACGGCAGGAGCGACGAGCCGTCGGGCAGGGCCTCTTGCCCCAGCGCCGCGGCGATGCGGGCGGCGAGCACCGGGGAGACGAACCAGCCGCCGAGTTCCATGGCGGGACGTTCGATGCCGCGCTCGCGCAGGACCGCCGCCAGCGCCCCAGCCGGATCCTCGCCGTCCTGATAGGCTTCGATGCCGGCGAGCCAGGTGTTGGCGACAGCGCCCGGCATTTCGAGCTGGCGCACGAGGAGAACCGGCTCGCCTTCGACCGACAGGACCAGCGCCTGAAAGGCGAAATAACCGGCCGTCTGGCGCCCGGTGAGCCAGTAGATCGTCTCCGGGCCCGTCACGATCAGCGCCTCGAAGCCGGCCTCCCGGACGGCCTGCCGGGCGCGGGCCTGGCGCTCTGCAAACTCCGCTTCTGGAAAGGCCGCTTCCGAGCCCCGGAGATGGGCGAATTCGTGCATGATGCGTCCTCGTCGCAGGGTGTCAGGCGCGCGCGAGCCAGCTGAGGAAGCGGCTCTTCACGCTGTCGAAATGGCGCTCCATCGCGGCGCCCGCGCCGGCTGGGTCCTGCGCCGCGATGGCGTCGATGACGGCCAGATGCTCGCGCGCCTGCTCGGCGAAGCGGTCATGGGTGCGCGTGATGGTGCAGCGCCGGGCGATGCTGCGCATCTCGGTCAGCATTTCCGGCAGGAGCGCGAGGCCCGCCGCCTCGGCGACGGCGTCGTGGAACCGGTCGTCGTCCAGCCAGAACTGTTCGAAGGCGGCGTCCTCGCCCTCGGAATAGGCTTGCATCACCGCGCGCGAGGCTTCCAGCGCCGGTGTGAACGGGCGCCCGGCGGCGCGGCCGGCCGCCGCGCTTTCCAGGAGGCGACGGACCTGCACGATCTCCAGAAGCTGCTCCAGGGCGACAGGCTGGATCATCAGCGCGCCGTTCGGCAGGCGCGTGATGACGCTTTCCTTTTCCAGGCGCGAGACCGCCGCGCGCAGCGGCGTGCGCGAGATGCCCGATGACGCCGCCAAGGCACGCTCGGTCAGGACGTCGCCCGTCGCGAACACGCCTTCCAGGATGCGCTGCTTGATGTCGCGATAGGCCTGCTGCGCCAAGGTTTCCCGTTCGCTCATGCCGGTGCGCCCCGACCGCTCGCGGCCCGCGCGATGACGTATGCCGACGGTCTCGATCCGGTCGGCCGGGCGATCACGGTGTCGGTCATGCCGGCGCGCCCACCGGGCTGTTCAGCGCGGTCGCAGGTCGCCGGCCGGACAGCGCCTGGATGACGTTTCGGGCGGCGCCCAGCGCGACCCGCTCCAGCGCCTCGCCGGTCGTGCCGCCAAGATGCGGCGTGAAGATCACGCGATCGCTGCGCCCGAGTGGACCGCCCGGCGCACCCGGCGAATAGACGTCGAGGCCCGCCGCCGAGACGCGCCCGGTCTCCAGGGCGTCAAATAGCGCGGCCTCGTCCACCAGCCCGGCCCGCGCCGTGTTGATCAGGATCGCGCCGGGCTTCGTGTGGCCCAGCGCCCGCGCATCGATCAGATGCCGGGTTTCCGGCCGAAGCGGCGTGTGCAGCGAGATGAGATCGGCCTGCCGCAGGCCGTCTTCGAGGCTTGCGCAGCGCTCGAAGCCGTCGAGGTCGGCCGCACGCGGCGAATGCACGAGGACGCGCATGCCGAGCGCCGCCCGCAGCATGTCGCCGAGACCGCGCCCGGTCGCGCCCCAGCCGACGATCAGCGCAACCTTGCCCGACAGTTCCACGAAACGCGCCCGCTCGCGAAAGCCGCGCACGCCCGCACGCTCGGCGCGGTCCGCCGCGGGAATGAGCCGCGCCGCGGCCAGCGCGAGGCCGAGCGCCAGTTCGGAGACCGAGCGCGCGTTGGCGCCCGGCGTGTTGCAGACGAGGATGCCCCTTTCGCTCGCAGCGTCCTTGTCCACCGCGTCGTGGCCGGTGCCGTGAACGACGACGACCCTCAGCCGGTCGCCCGCCTCGATCGCACGGGCCGAGAAACCCGCATCGCGCGTGATCGCGGCGTCGCAGCCGGTCACGTGGCGCGCCACGGTCTCCATGTCGGACGCCGGGCAGAGGACGGGCTCGATGCCGTTGTCGCGCAGCAGCGACAGGCCGGTCTCGTGCACGGGCTGGACGATCAGGCATTTCATGTGCGCGCTCCTCGGGACCCAGGGGCCTTGTCCAGCCGTTGCAGGATGGCGTCGCGGGCATGGTCGATATGGGTGGCCATGAGCCGACCCGACCCGTCGGCGTCCCTCGCCCGCAGCGCCGCCAGCAGGCCGAGATGCTCCTCGCAGCTGAGACGGAACCGCTCGGGCACCTGGCTGTGGTCGAACATGCAGGTGCGTCGGCGCAGGTCCGCAACCGTCGCCACCAGGGTCCGGCTGCCCGCCGACCGGCTGATGGCGTGGTGAAGATCGTCGTCCACCCGGCTCTGCTCGTCGCCCTCGCCCGGCCCCTCGTCGAGAAGACGCCGGACGCGTGCCTCCAACGCGTCGAGCACCGCGGGCGCCAGGGACACGGCCTGCCGCGCGCAATGGGCCTCCAGCACCGAGCGCAGGAAGAAGATCTCCTCCACCTGCCCCCGCGTCAGGCGCCGCACTCTCAGGAAGCGACCCTCCTGCGCGGCCAGTCCCTCGGCCTCGATGCGCTTGATGGCCTCGCGCACCGGCGTCCTCGACATGGACAAGGCGTCGCCGAGCTTGGCCTCCTGCAGCGTGTCGCCCGGCGCGAGCGCGCCGGACAGGATCATGTCGAGGATCTTCCCGTAAGCCTGTTTGGCCAGCGGCTGGCTCATCGCGCCGCTCCTCTCGAGCGAACCCGCCGCTTCTCGCGAAGGTCGGCGAGACACAGGTCCAAGGCGGTGCGCTCCGCGATCAGCGCCTCCTCGGCCTCGGCCTGCGGGACGGCGGCGAAGCGAATGCTCCGCCCGGTCGGCAGTTGCGCCAGCTTCGGCAGGTCGGCCGAGGCGAGGGTCGCGATCTTCGGGTAGCCGCCGGTCGTCTGCCGCTCGGCCATCAGCACCAGGGGGCGCCCGGAGGCGGGCACCTGGATCGATCCGGCGCAGGTGCCGTCCGACAGGATGTCGTGCCCGTGCTCGGCAACGAGCGCGGGTCCGTCGAGCACCTGGGCCATGCGGTCGCGCGCGCTCGACAGCGTGAAGCTCGACGAGAAAAAGAGGCGCAGGACGTCCGCCGAGAAGCGATCGTCCTGCGGCCCCGCGACGACGCGCAGGGTCTGCACGGGCCGCTGGCTCAGCGGCTGGCGCAGCGCAAAGAGCGGCGCGGGCGAGGCAGACCCAAGCGGCAGCCTGTCTCGCGTCTGGAGCCGGCGCCCCTCGTGCCCGCCGATGCCGCTGCGCAGGTGCGTGGAGCGCGACCCCATGACGGGCGGAACGTCGATGCCGCCCGCGAACGCGAGATAGCCCCAGACGCAGCCGCGCAGCGCGCCGATCGTCAGCGCCTGGCCGGGCAGGAGGTCGTGGCTCTCCCAAGGATGAAGCCGCTCTTCCCCCCGCCGGATGTCGATATCGCCGCCCGTCACCGCGAAGCGCACCGGCGCGCCGACCTCGAACCGCCCGCCGACGGCGGCGAATTCCAGTCCGGCGGCTTCGGGCGCGTTGCCGACGAGGGCGTTGGCGATGCGAAAGCTCGGCGCATCCATCGGGCCGGAGCCCGAGACCCCCGCATGAAGCCAGCCCTTGCGGCCGAGATCCTGGACGGACGCCATCGGCCCGATCTGAAGGATGTCGAGAGCGTTCATGCGCTGGGGCTCCCGGTCATCCCGTTCCGCTCCAACGCTTCGGCCTCATCCGCATCGACGGGGCGGAAGCGGATGCGATCGCCGGCTCGAAAGAGGCAGGGGTCGGCGCGCGCGGGATCGAAGAGCCGCAGCGGCGTGCGGCCGATGAAGCGCCAGCCGCTCGGACCCGCCACGGAGTTGACGCTGGCCTGGCGCCCGCCGATGCCGATCGCGCCGGCCTCGACCCGCTGGCGCGGCACCGCGAGGCGGGGCGTGTGCAGGCGCTCCGGCAGGCCGCCGAGATAGGCGAAGCCGGGTGCGAAGCCGATCATGTAGACGCGGTAGTCCGCCCCCGAATGCAGCGCGATCAGCTCGTCTGGCGTCATGCCCTTCATGGCAGAGAGATCGTCGAGATCGAGCCCGGCCGCGCCGCCATAGATCACCGGCACCTCGAAATGCCGGGCAATGCCGGCCGCAGGCGCAAGGTCGTCGAGCCGGCGCGCCAGGAGCCCGGCCAGATCCGCGCCGCGCCGCATGCTCGGATCGTAGTGGACCAGAAGCGCGCGGTAGGTCGGCACGACCTCCTCCACGCCCGCGATCGGATCGAGGGTCAGCGCCTCGGCCAGCGCGATGACGCGCGCATTGACGGCCTCGTCCAGAGCGTCTGACAGTTCCACCGACAGGGCACTGTCGCCGCAGGCCAGGATGCGTGGAAACCCGTTGGCCATGCCGCTTGCGTCGTCCTCGTGATTGCCAAGAGCCGCCCGTCGCGGGCCGCCATCCCCTTGCCCTTTCAGTATACCAATCGTATGTCGGAAACAAGGATGCAGCGCGCCCAGGCTTCGAGCGCGGGACCGGAACGGCGGGGACCGAAGATGCGGACCATCGATCTCAATTGCGACATGGGCGAGGGCTTCGGCCCTTGGACGATGGGCGACGACGAGGCGATGCTCGGCCTCGTGACCAGCGCCAACGTCGCCTGCGGCTTCCATGCGGGCGACCCCTCGGTGATGCGCCGCACGATTCTCTCGGCCAAGGCGCGGGGCGTCTGCGTCGGCGCCCATCCCTCCTTCATGGATCTCTACGGCTTCGGGCGCCGCCGCATCACGGGCGATCGGCCGGAGGATCTCGAGGCGCAGATCGTCTACCAGATCGCGGCCATGCAGGGCATGGCGGCGGCCCTCTCCTGGCCGATGACGCATGTGAAGACGCACGGCGCCCTCGGCAACATGGCCGCCGAGGATGCGGATCTCGCCGCCCTCTGCGTGCGCGCGATCCGATCGGTCGATCCCACCCTCGTCTTCGTCACGCTGCCCTATTCGCGCACCATGGAGGCGGCGGAAAAGGCCGGGCTTCGCACCGCCTGCGAGGTCTATGCCGACCGGGCCTATGACGACGACGGCATGCTCCTCTCCCGCCAGTGGGAGGGCGCGGTGATCCACGAGATCGCGCGCAGCGTCGATCAGGTCCTGTCCATGGTCGAGGGCGGTGTCATCCCGACGATCGGCGGCCGGCGCCTTCCCGTCGCGCCCGATACGGTCTGCATTCACGGCGATACGCCGGGCGCGGTGGAGACCGCGGGCGCGCTGCGCGCGGCTCTCACCGCCCAAGGCCTGCACTTCGCGCCCTTCGCGGCCCCGCGCGCCTGACGCAAGGCGCCCTCCCCTCTCCCTCCCACGGATAAAACCTCATGACGCGCACGGTCTATCTCAACGGCGACTGGCTTCTGGAGACCGAGGCCAAGGTCTCCATCTTCGACCGCGGCTTTCTCTTCGCCGATGCGATCTACGAGGTGACGGCCGTGATCGGCGGCCGGCTGATCGACTATCCCGGCCACGGCGCACGGCTGCGCCGTTCGCTCGACGAACTCGCCATTCCCTGCCCCCTGTCCGAGGAGGCGCTTCTCGCTGCCCATCGCGAGATCGTCCGGCGCAACGGGCTGGACGAGGGGCTGATCTACCTCCAGATCTCGCGCGGGACCGCGGACCGGGACTTCGCCTATCCGAAGGAAGCCGAGCCGACGCTCGTGATGTTCACGCAGGCCAAGCCCGTCCTCGACAATCCGCGAACGGCGACGGGAATCACCGTCGCCACCCTGCCCGACTGGCGCTGGGAGCGCCGCGACATCAAGACCGTCCAGCTCCTCTACCCCTCCATGGCCAAGATGGAAGCGATGCAGCGTGGTGCGGACGACGCCTGGCTGGTGGAGGACGGCTACGTGACGGAGGGAAGCGCGGCGTCCGCCCATATCGTCACGCACGAGGGCGTCCTCGTCACGCGGCCGCTCTCGCACGCGATCCTGCACGGGATCACCCGCGCCAACATCCTCGACCTCGCCCGCGCGGACGCGATCGCGGTGGACGAGCGCCCCTTCACCGTCGAGGAGGCCAAGGGGGCGGCCGAAGCCTTCATCACCTCGGCCACCAACTTCGCCATGCCCGTCGTCTCGATCGACGGCACGCCGATCGGCACCGGTCGCCCCGGACCGATCGCCGCTCGGTTGCGAACGCTTTACATCGAGGACCGGCTGGCGACCGCGCTCTGATCGCAGCGCTGGCCTTCATGAAGGGGTCGATTGCCAACAGCCTGCCTTGAACGAGGGTGTGCAGAAACCCAACGTCCTTTTCGTCATCTGGAAACCGGCAACTCGGCCGCTCGCCTCTTGGGCGATTCCGCGGCCATGGGATGCCCGGCGGCGAGGCTGAACGGCTTTTCAACGGAGTCGCTGAGCGACACGCTCGATGACCGTTGATCGGTTGTCCGTCGAGAGTTCGAATTCGAGCCCGTCAGCGAGGCATTCGAAGGTGCTGTCCTTGAAAAGGAAGACGAAATGTCGGGCGGGCGACCTCGGGCGGTCGGGAAACCCGATCAGGTTCAGGCGCTGGAGCTCGCTGTCCCAGCTCGAGTTGAGGATCTCGACCATATCTCCGACGGCCGCCAATTTTCTGAGGCGAGCGATGGAGGCTCGAGGCTCATCATTCGGGTAGCCGAAATGTGTCGCCGAACAGAGATCGAACGTACAGATGGCCAGGAAGTCCTCAGCCTTCCGCGTCACCACGGGCCGCCTCCAAGCTCGAAGACCCCCCTCGGGCCTGGGTCCATATTCTGCGGGCCTCCACGCATTAAAAATCAGATGCGCTGAGTTCATCCTGAAGGAGGACAGCGGATGAAGCATTGCCGTTGGGCAAGAAGTCGAGATCCAGGTTCCGGATGGTTTCAGAAGCTTGCGTCATCGGGTTTGGAATGATCCCTCTTCTCGTCAGGCCGCATGGTCGGCTAGGGCTCGACCCGAGGAAGCGTAAAGTCGGACCCAAAGGCCGATCGTGAAGGCTTCAACCCCGATAGGCGGATCTGCGGAACAGGCCGTTCCCGGTTCCAGTTAGCCGTCGATCGATGATTTTACGCTGCGATACAGGTGGGTTCACGATCACACCACTTGGAAGCCATTTCTATGAACTGGCGGACGTTCAGTGAGGCGACGTCTTGGCGGGTTCCAAGAGCGGGTGAACCGAACGCCTTGGCCCCGAGACGGTCCCGTCGGGATCGACCCCGCCGGCAACGACATCCGCCGCGAGATCGATACGGACGACATTGCGCTTGGTGCGGCATTCACGGGCTCGGGAGCGGGTTGGGATCGCCGTCGTCCAACGGGTCGAGGACCGTGCATCGGCGTCTGACACACCACGTCTGAAGCCTATGCCAGCTCGTTCGCCAACGCCTCCGAGCATGTCTGCGACACGGAGTTCCACCCCTGGCGGACGATGGTGCCGATCGCGTTGACGAGGAGGCGCGCGGCGGTCAGGGCCGACAGACCGTCGATGTCGGCGGGCGGATAGAGTTCGACGAGGGCGAAGCCTGCGATGTCCGCGCGTCGGCCGAGGCCCGCGATCAGTTGGATCGTCTGCAGGTAGGTCAGGCCGCCGGGCGTGCGCGCCGCGACGCCCGGCATGACACCGGGGTCGAGGCCGTCGCAGTCGAGGCTGACGACGACCCGCGCGCCCTCCGGAACGTGGCGCAGGGCGGCTTCGACGCCTTCCGCGTGAAGCTCGCAGGCGGTGACGACGCGGCTTCCATAGCGGCGCATCGCCGCGATCTCGGCGACGCCCGCACTGCCGACACCGCGCATGCCGACCTGCACGATACCCGCGACATGCGCCATCTCGCTCGCGCGGCGCATCGCGCTCGAATAGCCGTGGCGTTCGCCCGCCACCTCGTCACGCCAGTCGACATGGGCATCGATCTGCAGGACCCAGACCGGCCCGTGATCCGCAAAGCCGGCGAGGAAGGGAATGGGGACGGAATCGTCGCCGCCGAGGAGGATCGGCACCGCCGGCAGCGCCAGGATCTCCCGCGTCCTCGCCGCGATCCGGGCCCGGTTTCCGGCGCCGTCGTGCGGGGCGGTCGGCAGGTCGCCGTCATCGATGCAGGAGACCGGCCCGCCATCGAACAGCGGCCCGCCAAGATCGAAATCCCAATGCTCGACGAGGGCGGCATCGTCCTGGCTCGCGACTCGAATGGCGTTCGCGGCCAAGGCATAGCCGCCACTGTCCTGGCCGGGATAGGTGCTGCCATGGCCGGCCCCGAAGATGACCGCGCGCGGCGTCCGATGGTCGGCAAGCCGATCGGGAAGACCAAGAAACCGGGGCGCTGTCGTCATGGGGTGGTGGTCCTGTCGACGGCTCGGCCAGGATGACGTTGCGTATCGAGTACCTTGGCAAGGCGGCTCGAACCGGATCGCGACACGACATCTCGACGATGACATCGACGGCGGTCAAGGGCCATCGGCTCGCCAAGGTCGAGAGGGGCGGCCGATGGCCTTCGCGCTCAGCCGCTGACCATCAGCTTGACCACCTCGTCATGCGTCGTGTCGGCGATGCGCCGCTCGCCCGCCATCACGCCGCGGCGCATGACCACGATGCGGTCGGACACAGCAAAAATGTCCTGCAGGTTGTGCGAGATGAAGATGATGCCGCGCCCCTGGGCCTTCAACTGATGGATCAGCGAGATCACCTTGCGCTGCTCGGGCACGCCGAGGGCCGCGGTCGGCTCGTCCATGATGAGCAGCCGGGCGTTCCAGTAGACCGCGCGACCGATCGCCACCGCCTGCCGCTGCCCGCCCGAGAAGTTCGAAACGGGGGCATCCATGCGCGAGACGTGGAAGTCGAGTAGCGCCATCGTGTCGCGCGCCGCCTCGGCCATCTTGCGCCGGTCGAGCACCGGCAGGAAGCCGAACTTGCGCCGCATCGGCTCGCGTCCGAGGAAGATGTTGGCGCCGATCGTCAGGTTGTCGGCGAGCGCGAGGTCCTGGTAGATCGTCTCGATGCCGCTGGCGCGCGCCTCCTGGGGCGTGGCGAAGCTCACCGGCCGCCCCTCAAGCCGGATCTCGCCGGCGGTCGGCCGGAAGACGCCCGAGATCGACTTGATGAAGGTCGTCTTGCCGGCGCCGTTGTCGCCGGCGAGTGCCACGACCTCACCGGGCCGGATGCTCAGCGAGAAGTCGTTGAGCGCGCGGATGGCGCCGAAATGCTTGGAGAGGTTGGAGACTTCGAGGATCGGCGGCGCCGTTTCACTCATCGACACGTCCTCCGGTGAAACGGCGCTGGGCCTGGTCGATCAGGACCGAGATGATGATGACGATGCCGACGCTGATGAACTGCCAGAAGGGCTCGACGTTCACGAACACCAGTCCGTACTGGATAACGGCGATGACGAAGGCGCCCGCGACGGTGCCGAGGATCGTGCCGGACCCGCCGAAGAGGCTAGCGCCGCCGATGACGACGGCCGCGACACTGTCGAGCAGCAGCGGCTCGCCCGCCTGCGCCGCGCCGGCATTGAAGCGGGCGGAATAGAGGACGCCCGCCAGACCGGCGCAGCAGGCCGTCAGCACGTAGAGTCGCAGCAGGTGCCACTTGATGTCGATGCCCGAGCGCCGGGCGGCCTGGATGTTGGCGCCGATCGCATAGTTGTGCTGGCCGAAGCGCGTCTGGCTCAAGAGGTAGTGCATGGCCAGGACGAAGATCGCGGTGAGCACGACGACGATGGGAATGCCCATCAGGCGCCCGTTGCCGATCGTGGCGAAGAAGCCGTTGGAGACGGGAACGGTGGTGCCGCCCGCCAGCAGGAAGGCGACGCCGCGCGCCACGCCGAACATGCCGAGCGTGCCGATGAAGGGCGGCACGCGCAGGCGCGACACCAGAAGGCCGTTGATCAGGCCGGGGATCGCGGCCGCCAAGATCGCGACCATCGCGCCGAACAGCACCGCCGCCGGCAGGCCCATCCCCGGCGTCGCCCAGTTGATCGCATGGGCCGCGACCACGGCGGCGAGGCCCATGATGAAGCCCATCGACAGGTCGATGCCGCCGGAGATGATGACGAAGGTCTGTCCGGTCGCGAGCAGCAGCGGCGCCACCGCGAAGATGGCGATCGACTGGATGTTGAACGAGTTGAAGATGAAGGTGCCGCCGAACTCGCTGCGCGCCCAGATCTCGAAGCCGAGGATGAGGGCGGCGAGGAACAGCCAGGCCCGCAGGTCCGCGATCCTGTGGAGGATCGACTTGCTGCGGTCGGCATGGTCGGCCTGCGGCCTGTCATGGGACACCTCACCGGGCGGCCCTTCGGCCGCGGTTCTGGTCGCGCTGCTTGTCATGAGGTCACCCGCACGGCGAGATCGGAGCCTTCGTCCGACGTCGCGCTGATGGAACGGAAATGAGCGAATGGGGCGGCTCCCGGCGCTGGTCCGGGAGCCCGTGGCCGCCTATTCGGCGTAGACGTACTTCACGACGTTCGGATCCGTGATGTTGGTCTTGTCGATCACGGTGAAGCCGGTGCCGATCGCGACCGGGACGGACTGGCCCGTCAGGTGGGCATAGGCCGAGACGACGCCGTAATAGCCGATCTCGGCGGGATGCTGCGCGATCGCGGCATCGACGAGGCCGGACTTGATGTTGTCGACGATCGAGCCGGGTGCGTCGAAGGCAACGACCTTGACGTTGCCGGACTGTCCAGCCTGGCTGACGCCGTTGCCGGCGCCCAGCGCTGAGAAGAGGTTGGCGCCGAACACGCCCTTCAGGTCGGAGTTGCGGGCGTAGACGGCCTGCAGCTGGCTCGCGGCCCGGTTGGCGTCGTTCTCGTTGTACTGTGTCTCGAGCACGGTGATGGCGGGGAAATTCTCCGCGAGTTCCGCCTTGAACCCGGCTTCGCGCTGGTCGGTGGTCGAGATGCCCGGCTTGACGTTGGAGACGTAGACCTTGCCGCCGCCCTCGCCAATGGCCGTCGCCAGCGCGCGCGCCGCCATGCGGCCGCCCAGCACGTTGTCGGAGGCGATGTAACTGACGGGGAAGTCGGCGTTGCCCGCGCCCGTCTGGTACTTCCCATCCCCGATAAACGTGTCCACGGTGATCACCGCGATGCCGGCTTCCGAGGCGCGGCGCAGCGGCTCGACGAGCTGCGTCGTGTCGGTCGGGGCGATCAGGATCGCATCCGGTTGGCGCGCGATCGTCGCGTCGAGAACGGGAACCTGCAGGACCGGATTAAACTCCGGCGCGCCCTGAAACACGAGGGTGACGCCGAGCGCGTCGGCCGCGGCCTGGGCGCCCTTGCGCATGGTGATGTAGAAGGCGTCGGTGGTCAGGCCCGGAATGAGGGCGACCGTGTAGGCCTTCTTGTCCTGCGCATGGCCGGGCACGGCCGAGAGGCCGATGGCTCCGCCAAGGGCCAGTGCGGCCACGGTCTTCAAGATGCTACGGCGCTGCATGTGATCTCCTCCCGAGACGGGCCGTTTTTCGGTACGCGCTCCCACACGTTTGCCACCGATGGAGAGGTCCCGGCGGGATCTCCAAGCCCAACGCCGTCATGCTCGTCCGGCATCGCGGTCGCCGTCAAGAGAATTATTCCTGGAATTTGTTGCAGAGCGGCCCCCCGGCGGGGCGGTTTTTGCCCCGTCCGGCGATCGAGGGCGCTCATCCCTCGTCGAGAATGGCGCTCGCGGTCCGCGTGTCCGTTGCCAGCGCCGAGATCAGGCCCGCCCGCGCCGCGCCCCGAATCGCCCCCGCCTTGGCCTCGCCCATCGCGACGCCGACCACCAGCGGCGCCCGCTGGAGCTGGTCGCGCGACATGGCGATCATGCGGCGCTCTCCCTCCCATTCGACGGGCTGACCGTCGCCGTCGAAATAGTGACGGATCACGTCGCCGGCGGCTTCGCCGAGCGCGCGCTCGTCCGGCGTCGAGGCGCTGGCATAGGGCGAGTTCGGCAGGCGCGGAAGGCCGACGCCGACCAGCGCGACGTCGACCCGGTCCCAGAGTGCGACGCCGTCGCGGATCGCGGGATCGGCGAGGAACGCCTCGCGCGAGACGGCCGACGGGAGATAGGGCGCGTGGACGAAATGCGGGCTGCCGCCGGTGCTCGCGGCCGCGGCCCGGACGAATTCGTTGACCTGAAAATGCGGCGCATGCTGCTGCATGCCGCCGGTCGCGGGGACGGTCAGGATTCCCGCCAGCTCCGGCAACCCGGCCTCGACCACGGCGCGCACAGCGCGTCCCCAGCCGATCGCCAGCACCGCGCCGGGCTTGAGGGCGGCTTGCCTCAAAAGCTCGCCCACCGGCGCCGCCAGCGCCTCGGGCGCACCGGCCGACGGCGTCTCCACCACCGCCGCAGCCTTGAGGCCAAGCCGCTCGCAGAGCGCCTGCACGAGGTCTTCGGAGGTCAGAAGGTCCCGCACCTCGATGCGCACGATCCCCTCGGCTCGGGCGCGCTGCAGCAGGCGCGAGATCGTCGCCGTCGAGAGCGAGAGCCGCCTGGCGATGTCCACCTGGCTCAGATCGGCCTCGTAGTGGAGCTTGGCCACGGTGTGCAGGAGCGTTCGGGACGGAGCGGGACCGATGGCCAGTTTGCAATTCCTTGCAGAGAGATGTTACATAGCTATGCGAAGCGATTTCGTCCCGGATTCGACCGGATACCGGAGCGTTCGCACCGACAGGACGACGGGTCGTTCAGGCGAGGAGGAGCACACTATGACGCAGATGACCACGGCGGAACGGCGAGGGTATCACCAGATCTGTAGCCGCGACGGCGCGATGATGGTGATCGCCTGCGACCAGCGCGGCGGCATGCGCACCCTCCTCGCCAGTGATCCCGCCGAGCAGGCCGCGATCGGCAACGACGTGCTGGGCGACACCAAGGCCGACATCACGCGCTACCTGGCGAGCGAGGCCGGATGCGTCCTGGTGGATCCGATCTGCGCCGTTCCCCATCTCGTCGACGAGGGCGTGCTGGCGCGCGACACCGCGCTGCTGATCGGGCTCGACGCCTCGGGCTGGGACACCTCGCCCGAGGGTTACCGCCTGTCCAAGATGGTGGAGGGCATCGACGCCCGGCGGGTGCGCGAGCTCGGCGGCACCGGCGGCAAGATCATGGTCTACCTGCGCTCCGACACGCCCGAGGCCAACACGCACAATCTCGCGATCCTGCGCGACGTGATCGCGGACTTTGCTCGCGAGGATCTCCTCCTCGTGGTCGAGTTCCTCACCTACGCCCTGGAAGGCGAGGATCCCGACACCTACAAGGCGAAGATCCCCGACCTGATTCAGGGCGGCTCGCGCCTCTGCCTGGAACTCGGATCCAAAGTCCTGAAGATCCCCTATCCGGGCTCGGATGCCTCCTGCGCCGAGGTCACGCGCCTGTCGGGCGACGTTCCCTGGGCTGTGCTTTCGGCAGGCGTCGACCACGCGACCTTCCTGGGGCAGGTCGAGAGCGCCATGCGCAACGGCGCATCCGGTGTCATCGCCGGACGCTCGCTCTGGAAGGACTGCATCTCGCTCGACCGAGAGACGACGCGCAGCCGGCTCGAGAGCGTGGCGGTGCCGCGCCTGCGCGAGATCCAGGCGGTGATCGCCCGCTACCGCGCGCCTGCGGCGAAGATCGCCTGAGAATCCCATGCCGGCGAGTGCGATCGGTATCGACATTGGCGGCACCCACCTGAGGGCCGCCCGGGTCACCCTCGGGGGTGTCATCGAGGCGCGCGCCCGCGCGCCGAGCGCGCGCGATCAGCAGGTGGTGCTCGATCGGATCGAGGAGATGATCGCCGAGCTCGACGACGCCTCGGTGGTTCGCATCGGCATCGGCGTTCCCGGACGGGTGGATTTCGAGGCGGGCCGGGTTCTTTCGGGCGGCTACGTCGATCTCTCCGGGATCGATATCGCCGATCGGCTGACCGGTCGGTTCGGGCGGCCGGTCGTAATCGACAACGACTGCAGCATGGCCCTCGTGGCCGAGGCGGCGGTGGGCGCCGCGCGCGGCGCACGCCACGTCGTGATGCTGACCATCGGCACCGGCATCGGCGGCGCGGTTCTCGAAGCGGGACGGCTGGCCCGCGGGCGCGGCGCGGCGGGGCAGCTCGGGCATGTCATCGTCGATCCGGCGGGCCGGCCCTGCCTCTGCGGGCGGTACGGCTGCGTCGAGACGGTGAGTTCGGGCACGGCGCTCGGCGTCCACATCCGCGAGGCCGGCCTCACGCCGGATGTGACCGCGAGCGAGTTGCTGGCGCGGCGCGCGGCCGGCGACGAGGCGGCCCGGCACGTGCTGCACGCCTGGGCGGCGCCCCTTCGCCTCGGCATCGACAGCCTCGTCGCCGTTCACGATCCCGAGTTCGTGGTGCTGGGCGGCGGGCTCGGCGAAGCCGCCTGCGCAGCGCTCGCGGGGATCGAAGCGCCCGCCTCCTGGTATGCAAGCCCCGTGGTGCCGGCCCGGCTCGGCGACGATGCCGGCGTGATCGGCGCCGCGCTCGCGCTGCCGCCGGCCAAGCGCGCGCCCAAGCGCGTCGTGCTCGTCAACGGCGTGCCCGCCAGCGGCAAGAGCACGGTCGCCGCAGGTCTCACGCAGGCCACCGGCTGGCCGCGCCTCTCCCTCGACACCGTCAAGACGCCGTTCCTCGAAGAGATCGAGGCCGTCGATCGGCCGTTCAACCGCGTGCTCGGCCGCGCCAGCCTCAAGGCGATGTTCGCCATCGTCGCCGAGGCGCCGGCAGGCACCACCTTCGTGCTGGACGCCTGGTTCGGGTTCCAGCCCCGCCCGCTCGTCCTAGACCTCCTCGCCACGTCCGGCGCCGCCGAGGTGGCCGAGGTCTGGTGCACGGCACCGCCCGCGACGATCGGCGAGCGCTATCTTCGACGCGTGAGCGCTCGCGCGCCCGGCCATCCCGGAGCGGACTACGTCCCCGAACTCGTCGCCCTGGCGGAGCGCGCCGAACCCGTCGGACTGCATCCCCCGATCGCGATCGACACACGGCTCCCCCTCGACCTCGATGCGCTGCGCGATGCGCTGGCGCGGGCCTGGGTACCGGTGCCCGACACCGCGCCGGCTGCCGATACCGGAAAGCCGGATCCGGCGCGAGCCGACGCCGAAGCTCCGAGCGTCAAGACGACGGCAAGGGACGCAACGGCTTGATGGCCTGACGAGGCGGGCGTCGGGAAGACGCCTGGCCTCATCCGGTCCGCTGGAAAGCCTGTCGACGATCCGGCGCAACTGGTCCTGCGGTCAAGACCCATCGATCTGATCGAGGCTTCGTGACGAGACTGCGGATGCGCGACCTGATCTGGCCAATGGACTCGCAGATGGAATGCCTGCGCCCGTTCGTACCCCACGAGCCACGGCAAGATCGGCGACGGCATCCATGCGGCCGCTCTCCGAAACGACCCGACCGGAGGCGCAAGAGTCACTCGCCGACGGCGGATCAGACGCCGACCCATTCGCGACGCGCTGCAGGCGAAAGGCACCCAGCCGACGTCACTGATCGCCACTCCCAGAACGACCCCATCCAGTTCGACAAGCACCGCCATAAGCGCCGCAACGCCATCGAAATCATGGTCTGTCGAATGAGGGACAGTTGGTGGGCCCGGCAGGACTCGAACCTGCAACCAAGCGGTTATGAGCCGCCGGCTCTGACCATTGAGCTACAGGCCCCACGGATGGAGCCCTAGCCCAAACATGGGATCACCTCAAGCGCGCCGGCGCGTGCCGTGGCTGGGGCGGTCTTTGCAGGAGGGTTCGCCGGGGGTGCGGGAGGGCCAAGCCGGTCGTTCGGCGGGGTGCGGATGTGAATGCGGCTCTTCCGGCTTCCGCCGCATTCGTCTGCGATGGATCGATCGTTGCGCCTTCAACGGAGAATCATCGCCCGTGCTCGTCCCCCGCCGCCTCGTCCTTCTCGCCTTCGCCTCGACGCTTGCGCTTGCCGCGCCCGCTCTCGCGCAGGATGCGCCGCCGCCCGTGCCGGCCCGCGTCAGCGTCACCGGCGAGGGCTGGACGAGCCGCGCGCCCGATCTCGCTCTCGTTCGCCTGACGGTGCTGCGCACTGCGCCAACGGCCGCCGCCGCGCTGGGCGAGGCGAACACGGCGATGACGGCGGTGACCGCCGCGATGCCCGCCTTTGGTGTCGCACCGCGCGACCTGCAGACCGGCGGATTCCAGATCTCGCCGCAATATCGCTACGAGAACCGCAGCGACGGAACGCAGGCCCCCCCCACCCTCACCGGCTACGAGGTGCGCAACACGCTGAACGTGCGCGTGCGCGACCTCACCAAGATCGGCGAGGTGCTCGACAAGGCCGTGCAGCTCGGCGTCAACGAGGGCGGCTCGATCGACTTCCAGGTCGAGGACAATGCGGCCGCCTCGAACGAGGCGCGGCGCGACGCCGTCGCCAAGGCGCGTGCCAGCGCCGAGGCCCTGGCGGACGCGGCCGGATTGAAGCTCGGGCGCGTCGTGACGCTCGAGGACGGCGCCCCGAATTTCGCGCCGCCGATGCCGATCATGGACATGCGCGCCATGGCGGCCCCCGCCCCCGCCGGCAAGGTGCCCGTCGAGATCGGCGAGACCACGATCTCGGCGCAGGTCCGCATCGTCTATGAACTGACGCCCTGATACGAAAAGACCCCACCCTTCTCCTGAGAAGGCCGGGGTCTCAAAGACTGTCGCGAAATTGGCGCGGGTCGCGCCCCTCGGGACTATGAGCCCATCAGCGGTAACCGATCACCGGGCAGCCGGGGGCTTGCGCGAAGCGAACGGCGGTCGGATGCCCGCGCTTGAAGCCGGCGACCACCACGGTGCGACGGTCGAGGCGCACGATGTCGCCGCCGCGAACACCCATGCGAGCGGCCTTGCGCAGGGCGCGGCCGGGCTCGCAGGCCTCCGCTCGGCGGCTCTCGTGCCGGCCGCGGAAGCGGTCGTCGCCGCGGCGCTCGCCCCATCCGTCGTGGCGCCGCTCGCCGCGATCCCAGCCGCCGTCCCGATAGCCGCCGCGCTCGCCCCGGCGATCCCAATGTCCGTCGCGGTGATCGGCGAGGACGACAGAGGCGGAGCCCGAGCGCTCGCCAGCCTGCGCGACGCCGGCAAGACCGGTCAGGAGCGTGGCGGCAATGAGGGCGGCTTTGGCGACATTGGCGAACATGGCGGTCTCTCCTTCGAAAGGGTGCCGGCGATCCCGTCGGCGATGGTCGGACGCTAGGCCGCCGCGGCTGAACGCTCCCGGATTGCCGCATTCACCTGAAGTTCAGCCGCAGCCAGCCCGCTCAGCGGATGCGCTCGCGACATCGGTCGGAAACAGAAGCCCGCTACGAGACGTGGGCTGGGCCTGCACTCATCGCGGGGCCGTGCCGTCTTGCCGCGAGGTTCCGTCGCCATGCCCGCCCCCATCCAAGCCCTCCTCCAGTCACTCTGGTTTCCCGTTCTCGCCCGCATCCTCCTCACCTTCTGTTTCTGGGGCAGCGGGCTTGCCAAGCTCATCGACTTTCAAGGCGGCACGGCGGAGATGGCGGTGTTCGGCTTCTCGCCGCCCGCGCTCGTCAATGCGGTGGTGATCGCGACGCAGCTTGGTGGCTCCCTCCTCATCATCTCGGGGCGGCACGTCTGGCTGGGCACCGGAATGCTCGCGGTCTTCACCGGCCTGACCATCCTTCTCGTCCACCATTTCTGGACGATGGAGGGCGAGGCCGCGATCGCCCATTTCCACACCGCGACGGAGCATGTGACGGTGATCGGCGCGATGATGGTGATGGCGGTGCTCTCGACGCGCCCGCGGCCGGGCCGCCCGTTCGCCTGAGACCGGAGACGAAAAAGGGCGGCCCCTGCGGACCGCCCTTTCACAAATGCCGACGAGCCTCGTGCGATCTCAGCTGTCGAGGAAGGACCGCAGCTTGCGCGAGCGCGAGGGGTGCTTGAGCTTGCGCAAGGCCTTCGCCTCGATCTGGCGGATGCGCTCACGCGTCACCGAGAACTGCTGTCCGACCTCTTCGAGCGTGTGGTCGGTGTTCATGCCGATACCGAAGCGCATGCGCAGCACGCGCTCCTCGCGCGGCGTCAGCGAGGCAAGGACGCGCGTCGTGGTCTCGCGCAGGTTCGCCTGGATCGCCGCGTCGATCGGCAGGATGGCGTTCTTGTCCTCGATGAAGTCACCGAGATGCGAATCCTCCTCGTCGCCCACGGGCGTTTCGAGCGAGATCGGCTCCTTGGCGATCTTGAGGACCTTGCGGACCTTCTCGAGCGGCATGGCCAGCTTCTCGGCCAGCTCTTCCGGGGTCGGCTCGCGGCCGATCTCGTGCAGCATCTGGCGCGAGGTCCGCACGATCTTGTTGATCGTCTCGATCATGTGGACGGGAATGCGGATCGTGCGCGCCTGATCGGCGATCGAGCGGGTGATCGCCTGCCGGATCCACCACGTCGCATAGGTCGAGAACTTGTAGCCGCGGCGATACTCGAACTTGTCCACCGCCTTCATCAGGCCGATATTGCCTTCCTGAATCAGGTCGAGGAACTGCAGGCCGCGATTCGTGTACTTCTTGGCGATCGAGATGACGAGACGAAGATTGGCCTCGACCATCTCCTTCTTGGCCTGCCGGGCCTCGCGCTCGCCCTTCTGCACCATGTGGACAATGCGGCGGAACTCGGTGATCTCCAGGCCCGTCTCGGTGGCGAGATTCTGGATCTCCTGGCGAAGGTTGCGGATGCCGTCCTTCTCGCTCTGGACGAACTTCAGCCAGCCCTTGCCGGACAGATTGGCGATCGACTGCGTCCAGTTCGGGTCGAGCTCGGAGCCCTGGTAGCTCTTGAGGAACTCGTCGCGCTTCACGCCGTAGCTCTCGGCGAGACGCAGCAGCTTGCCCTCGTTGCCGACGAGCCGCTTGTTGATGTCGTAGAGCTGCGCGACGAGCGCGTCGATGCGGTTCTGGTTGAGCGACAGGCCCTTCACCGCGGTGATCAGGTCGTCCTTGAACTTCTTGTAGGAGCGCTCCTGGCTCTGCGACAGGGTGCCGGTGGCCGCCAGGCGGTTCTCGACCTGTTGGTCCTGCAGCTTGCGCAGACGCTTGTAGTTGTCGGCGATCGCGTCGAAGGTCTCCATGACCTGCGGCCGGATCTCGGCCTCCATCGCGGCGAGCGACAGGGAGTTTTCCATGTCGTCTTCGTCGTCGTCGTCATCCTCGCCGGGGCGCAACTCGCCCTCGGGGCGCCCGTTGGCGGCCACCGGCGCGGCTTCGGCCTCGCCGGGCACCACGGGTGCGGTCGGCAGCTTGGCCTCGGGCCCGGCATAGGTCGCCTCGAGGTCGACGACCTCGCGGAGCATGATGTTGCCCTCGTTCAGCTCCTCGCGCCAGATGATGATGGCCTGGAAGGTGAGCGGACTTTCGCAGAGGCCCGCGATCATCGTCTCGCGGCCGGCCTCGATGCGCTTGGCGATGGCGATTTCGCCCTCGCGCGAGAGCAGCTCGACCGAGCCCATTTCGCGGAGGTACATGCGCACGGGATCGTCGGTGCGATCCGTGGCTTCCTTCTTCGTGGTGGTCGCGACGGCGGAGGACCCGGCCTCGGCGACCTCGGTGGAGCCCGGCTCCTCGGCCTCCTTTTCCTCGCCCTCCTCGGCCTCTTCGTCCTCGACGACGTTGATGCCCATGTCGTTGAGCATGGCCATCGTGTCCTCGATCTGCTCCGAGGTCACGTCCTCTGCGGTCAGAACGGAGTTGAGCTTGTCCATCGTCACGAAGCCGCGCTTCTTGGCGGCCTTGATCATCTTCTTGACGGCATCGTCCGACAGGTCGAGCAGAGGACTGTCCGGCGTCTCCTGACGCTCCTCGACAACCGCTTCGCCTTCCTTGACCTTCGTCGCCATGCGCATTCGTCTCCAGTTCGCGCGGTCCGGGCCGGGACACTTGGGCCCGATTCGCCGGGCCGCGCATCCCGTCCTTAGACGGCAGCCATGAACGATCGCTTAACCATGACATCCATGGGTCGGCGCCGCGCCAGGCTCGATTGTTTCCCGCCCGTCTTCACGAGCCGCGGTGGTCACACGTCCGATCCCGAACCGTTTCCGGTCGGTGTTTCTGCTTTCCCGACGCCAAGTCAAGGGTTTAGGCCCCGGCCCGGCACAAATTCATAAAATCCGGGCTTCGGACCACATCCCGGCACCGCCGATGCCACAAGATCAGATGCCCTTGGCCGGACGACCCGACAGGATACCGAAACCCTCGATCAGGGCCTCCGTTCCCGCCAGATTGTCGATCTCGCGCTTGATCTCGACGATCTGGACATAGGCGAGTTCGTCGGCGTCGGTTCCCATCGCCTCTTCGGCCACCCGAAGTTCCCTATGTAGGGAGCGGTAGCGATGCTGCAAGTGAAGCGCCTGCCGCACGGCCTCGCGGGCGTCCTCGAGGGCCGCGTCGGGCAGGACGGTCCAGAGCCGCACGAGGCGAAGCTGCGTCTCGAAACTCTCGAACAGCGGCAGGAGGCCACGCCGCTCCAGTTCGTCGCGGATCTCCTCGCGCGTATGGGGCAGATGATCGGCGTAGACGTCGATCACGGCGGAGCGAAGGCGCTCCAGCTCGGTGCTGCCGAGTTCGAGATCGGCGAGGTAGTCGAAGGCCTCGCGCAGCAGCAGTGGATGGTTGACGAAGCCGACCACGATCATCACTTCGCGCAGCGGCGCCGCCGTCGAACCCGCAGCGCGCATCAGCGGCGAGCGGGCCAGCCGGTCGGAGACGGCCGAGCGCCGCGCTCCCCCCGCCCCGCCGCGACCCGCC
>NZ_BBWH01000050.1 GCF_001463705.1 Aureimonas sp. AU12
CGACCCGCCTGCGGCCGTCCGCCGCCGCCGCCGCCGCGTTCGAAGCCGCGGCCTCCGTTCGCGGCGCCCCCTCCCCCGCCGCGCCAGTCCTCCCGGTTGCCGCCGCCCCCGCCGCCATAGGAGCCGCCGCCCTGCCCGCGCCGGCTTGGTGCCGGGCCGAAAAAGGCGCGCAGCCGCTCGTCGACGTCCTGTCCGTAGTGCCGGCGCACGCTCTCGTCGGCGATGCCGCGCACCAGACCCTTCAGCCGCTGCTCGAGTTCGGCGCGGCGCTCGGGCGTATCGAACGTGCCGGACGCCGTCTCGCGCATCCAGAGGAGGTCGGCGAGCGGACGGGCCTGCACCAGCACGCCGCGCATCGCCTCCGTGCCGCTGTCGCGGATGAGATCGTCGGGGTCCTTGCCGTCCGGCAGCAGGGCGAAGCGCAGCGAGCGGCCGGGCTTGAGCAAGGGCAGCGCCAGTTCCGCGGCGCGGTTGGCCGCCTTCAGCCCGGCGGCGTCGCCGTCGAAGCAGAGGATGGGCTCGGGGACGGTGCGCCAGAGCAGGTCGAGCTGCCGGTCGGTCAGCGCCGTGCCGAGCGGCGCCACCGCATGTTCGAAGCCCGCCTGATGCAGCGCCACGACATCCATGTAGCCTTCGGCGACGATCAGCGTCCCCGCCGCCTTCACCGCGCGCCGGGCCGAGGCGAGGTTGAAGAGAACCTGCCCCTTGTGGAAGACCTCGGTCTCCGGCGAGTTCAGGTATTTCGCCGAAACGTCGGCCGAGAGCGCCCGTCCGCCGAAGGCGATCGCCTGCTCGCGGGCGTCGAGGATCGGGAAGATCACCCGGTCGCGGAACCGGTCGTAGGAGACCGCGATCCCCTCGCCGTGCACCACGAGGCCGGCCGCCTCGACCTCGGCCTTGCCGACGCCCTTGGCGGCGAGAAACTCCTTCAGTCGGTTGCGGCTGTCGGGAGCGTAGCCGATGGCGAACTGCTTCTGGACGGTGGAGTTGAGGCCGCGATCGCGCAGATAGGCGCGCGCCTTGGCGCCGTCGGCCTCCTGAAGCGTCTGGCGGAAGAAGTCGGAGGCGAGGCGCAACGCGTCGAGGATCGTGGCGCGGGCCTCCTCGCGCTTTTCGGCCTCCGCGTCGCGCGCCGGCATCGGCACGCCGGCCTCGGCCGCCATGCGCTCCACCGCCTCGGGGAAGCTCATGCCTTCGAGCTCGGTCAGGAAGCGGAAATGGTCGCCCGAGACCCCGCAGCCGAAGCAGTGGTAGCGGCCCTTGGCGTCCTCGCAGTGGAAGGAGGGCGACTTCTCGCCGTGGAACGGGCAGCAGGCCCACCAGTCGCCGCGCGAGGCCTGCGTCTTGCGCCGATCCCATGTCACGCGGCGTCCGATCACGTCGGAGATGGGGACGCGCGCACGGATCTCGTCGAGGAAGCTGGGAGGAAACCGCATGGTCTGGATATCGTCGCGCGAGCGGGCGAATGCCAATCCTATTTGCGCGAGAGCCGCGCGCGGGTGTCTTATCCACCCCTATCCACAGGCCCGCAAGCGCCCGCGATCCGGCTCGATGCCTGGCGCGCGGACGCAGGGCCACCGAGGAGACGCCGCCCCATGCCCCCGATCCTCCACCTCGCCGACCTGCCGCTCGAAGGCTTCCAGCAGGGCACGCGCTACCAGTCGCGGGATACGTCGATGACCGAGCGCCTCGGCCTGACGAAGCTCGGCATCTCCTACAGCGAGGTGCCGCCCGGCAAGAGTGGCTGTCCGTTCCACAACCATCTCGCCGAGGACGAGATCTTCGTGGTCCTGGAGGGTACGGGCCTCTATCGGTTCGGCGCCGACACCCATGCGATCCGGGCCGGCGACATTCTCGGGGCGCCCGCCGGCGGGGCAGAGACGGCGCACCAGATCCACAACACCGGCGACACACCGCTGCGATATCTCAGCCTGTCGAACCAGGCGCCCGCCGATGTCGTCGAATATCCCGACAGCGGCAAGTTCCTCGCGAAGGCCACGGATGCGGCGGGCCGCCGCTTCCGCTTCGTCGGGCGCCCAACGAGCGAGGTCGACTACTGGGACGGCGAGCCCGGCGCCTCAGTCGCGCCCGCTTTGACGCGCCGGCCCGGACGGCCTATCCAGAGCGCCGTCCCTTCCGCAGCCTTCGAAGTCGCCCCATGGACCAGACCCCCGCCATCCTGCCCGAGCTGAAAAGCCTTCGCGACTCGATCGACAACATCGACGCGGCGATCATCCACATGCTCGCCGAGCGCTTCCGCTGCACGCAGCGGGTCGGCGTTCTCAAGGCCGAGCACGAACTGCCGGCGGCCGACCCGGCGCGCGAGGCGCGGCAGGTTTCGCGCCTGCGCGAACTGGCGTCCACCGCACAGCTCGATCCCGATTTTGCGGAAAAATATCTGGCCTTCGTGGTGCGCGAGGTCATCCGCTACCACGAGGCCACCGCGCGCGAACTGTCGGAGAAGACGGCGCGCTGAACGCGGCTGGGGAGAAGACGGCGCGTTAAAGTCGCGGAAGCAAACGCACGCCGCGCTCGAGGCGGCGCGCGCGAAGGCTCAGCGCAGCAGGCCGCGCACGAGGCCGGAGGCCTGCGTCAGGCTGATCTGGTCGTGATAGCGCGCCTTCAGCGCGTTCATGCAGCGGCCGACGTCGCGAAGCCCCTTCGAGCCGGTCTCGGATACGGCCTCGCGGCAGGCCTGCTCCAGTTCGCTCACTGTCACGGGGCGCGGCAGGAACTCGTTGATGACGGCGATCTCGGCGCGCTCCAGCAGCGCCTCGGCGCCGTTCCCGGCCTCCTCGAGGCGGCGCGAGGCGCATTCGCGCTGCGCCACCATGCGCCCCAGCATCTCGGCGATCTCGCTGTCGCCAAGGCGCGGGCGACCGGCCGCCCGCTGCGCCTCGTCGCGGTCGCGCAGCGTCGCGCTCACCAGACGCAGGGTACAGGTGCGCCGCTTGTCGGTCCCCGACTGTGCGGCATGAAGGGCGGCTGCGATCTCGTCGCGCATGGAACTCGTCCTGTTGCTCTCGTCCCGCGTCCGTCGGGATGCGGGTTCGGCGTCGGCCGTCCCCCGACATCGGTCGGACGAAGCGAGCCTAGCTCTCGAAACTTGCTGGGAAGTGTGGATGGGAACCGCGGATCGCTGCCGCCTCGTCGCCGTTCCCGCGACGCATGATGCTCTTCTCGCCCCGTCAAGACCGTGTGGACCGAACATGCCTGATATGGGGACGGCTCCGCGCCGTCGCTGCATCGGCGAACCGAATGTGACGAAATGATTAAGGCCGGCGACGTTGCGTTGCAAGATGGCGGGCGTTGACGCCTGTGCATGGCTGGTTTTCGGTGGGCGATGGGTTGCGCGACGAGGCGTCAGGCGCGATAGAAACGCTCCGGAAGGGCTCGGCCGCTTGAGCGGCCCCCGCGCGCCCGATGGATCCCGAACGGAGTGACCGACATGAGCGAGAGCTGGACGCAGCGCAAACCCACGGCTCTCCTCGTCCTGGCGGACGGAACGGTGATCGAGGGCGACGGTCTCGGCGCGGTCGGCGAGGCGCTCGGCGAGGTCTGCTTCAACACCTCGCTCACCGGCTATCAGGAGATCCTGACGGATCCCTCCTACGCCCGGCAGATCGTCACCTTCACCTTTCCCCATATCGGCAATGTCGGCGCCAACGACGAGGACATCGAAGACCTCGTCCCCGCCAACACGATCGGCGCGGTCGGCGCCATCTTCCGCGCCGAGGTCTCGGCCCCCTCGAACTACCGCTCGGCCGGCGGCCTCGACGCCTGGCTGAAGACGCGCGGCGTCGTGGCGCTGTCGGGCGTCGACACGCGCGCGCTCACCGTGCTGATCCGCGAGAAGGGCATGCCGAACGCCGTCATCGCCCACGCGCCCGACGGCGTCTTCGACATCGAGGCCCTGAAGGAGAAGGCACGCGGCTGGTCCGGCCTCGAAGGGCTGGATCTGGCCAAGGACGCCGTGTCCTCGCGCACCGAGGTCTGGACGGAGGGCCCCTGGGCCTGGAACGCCGGCTATGCCGCCGGCGAGACGCCGCGATACCGGATCGTCGCCATCGATTACGGCTCCAAGCGCAACATCCTGCGCCTGATGGCCGGCCAGGGCGCGGAAGTCGTGATCGTCCCCGCCACCGCCGGCGCCGAGGAGATCCTGAAGCATGCGCCCGACGGCATCTTCCTGTCGAACGGCCCCGGCGACCCGGCCGCCACCGGCGAGTACGCCGTGCCGGTGATCCGCGAACTGTCGAAGACGGGCATTCCAATGTTCGGCATCTGCCTCGGCCATCAGCTTCTGGCGCTGGCGCTCGGCGGGCGCACCGAGAAGATGCACCAGGGCCATCACGGCGCCAACCATCCGGTGAAGGACTTCACCACCGGCAAGGTCGAGATCGTCTCGATGAATCACGGCTTCGCGGTGGACGCGGCATCGCTGCCCGAGACGGTGGAGCAGACCCACGTCTCGCTCTTCGACGGCACCAATTGCGGGCTTCGCCTCAAGGACGCGCCGGTCTTCTCGGTGCAGCACCATCCCGAGGCCTCGCCCGGGCCCCAGGACTCGCACTACCTCTTCCAGCGCTTCTTCGCGATGATCGACGACCACCGGGCCGGCCGCAAGGCCGCCTGAACGGCTTCACCGGCCGCCGGGAGATCCAAGATACGAAAAAGGCGCCGGGATCCCCGGCGCCTTTTTTAATGTCGGACAGGTGGCTACCCTCTGCCGTCAGGCGAGGCGGAACAGCTTCATGAGCCGGCGCATGCGGGCGCGAAAGCCGCAGCTGAACGTGGCATGGCGGTGCAGG
>NZ_BBWH01000051.1 GCF_001463705.1 Aureimonas sp. AU12
GTGCAGGTCGTCGCGATTGCGGTCCCCGCCATAGGTGGAACGAGCGACGATGATGTCTGCGAGCATCGGATGTGTCCTAAGCCTCTGGGGTGGCCCCTGCCCGGATGGCGACGGGAGGCGTCGTCGGCAGTTCCATGCACCTATAAATGCGCACATCGTGCGCCGTATCAAGATATCGAAAGTGCACCGTGTGCATTATTTCGTTGCCGCGACGCGATGGGGCTTCTAGGGAAACGATCGGTGCGACGGGCCCTCCCAAAGGATCCGACCGCCGTTGCGCGAGGCTGGAACGGGACGGTGCGGGATGCAGGATCATCACGGCGGCATGAATTCGGATCGCTTCCGCGAATGGCGGCGTTCGCTCGGCCTCAAGCAGAAGGACGCCGCCGACAAGCTCGGCCTGAAGAAGCGCGTCATCCAGTATTACGAGAAGGGCGACCGCGACGGAAAACGCGTCGAGATCCCCAAGACCGTCGAACTCGCCTGTCTGGCACTGTCGCTGGGCGTCGAGACCTATGACGGGCGCGCGATCCCGCGCTCCTATGCCGAATGGGCCGAGGCGGGCGCCGCGAAGAATCTCGCCTGACGGGACGAATGTCCCGCGGGCGAATGCAGCTTCGCCCTTTCGCTGTGCGGCACCTTTGCCTATAAGCCGGCCTTAGCCTGGAATACGCCCTGCCGAGACCCTGACCGCACGTCGAGCGGCCGGGGCGCCTGCGCGCACGAACGAACGGATGTCCCGATGCCGAAACGCGAAGACCTGAAGACGATCCTCATCATCGGCGCAGGTCCGATCATCATCGGCCAGGCCTGCGAGTTCGACTATTCGGGAACACAGGCCTGCAAGGCGCTGCGCGACGAGGGCTACCGGATCGTCCTCGTCAATTCCAACCCGGCGACGATCATGACCGATCCCGATCTCGCCGACGCCACCTATATCGAACCGATCACCCCCGAGGTCGTCGCCAAGATCATCGCCAAGGAGCGCCCCGACGCGATCCTGCCGACGATGGGCGGCCAGACCGCGCTGAACACCGCCCTGTCGCTGAAGCGCATGGGCGTCCTCGACAAATACAATGTCGAGATGATCGGTGCCGATGCCGCCGCCATCGACATGGCCGAGGACCGCGCCCTCTTCCGCGAGGCGATGACGCGCATCGGGCTGGAGACCCCCAAATCCTTCCTCGCCAACGCCACCGAGGCCAAGCACATCGACAAGGCCGCGCACGAGGAAAAGCGCGCCGGCGCCATCCGCGAGACGGAGCCGGGCGACGAGCGAGAGGCGGCGCTCGTCCGCCTCGAACAGGAATGGAACCTTGGCGAGACCGACCGCAAGCAGCGCTACATGGCGCGCGCCATGGGCGCGGCCGCCGAGGCGCTCGAGCATGTCGGCCTGCCCGCCATCATCCGCCCCTCCTTCACCATGGGCGGCACGGGCGGCGGCATCGCCTACAATCGCTCGGAGTTCTTCGAGATCATCGAGGGCGGCCTCGACGCCTCGCCGACCACGGAAGTCCTCATCGAGGAATCGGTGCTCGGCTGGAAGGAGTACGAGATGGAGGTCGTGCGCGACCGCGCCGACAACTGCATCATCATCTGCTCGATCGAGAACATCGATCCGATGGGCGTCCACACCGGAGACTCGATCACCGTCGCGCCGGCGCTCACCTTGAGCGACAAGGAATACCAGGTGATGCGCAACGCCTCGATCGCGGTGCTGCGCGAGATCGGCGTCGAGACCGGTGGTTCGAACGTGCAGTTCGCCGTCAATCCCGAGAACGGCCGCCTCGTCGTCATCGAGATGAACCCGCGCGTCTCGCGCTCCTCGGCGCTGGCCTCGAAGGCCACCGGCTTCCCGATCGCCAAGATCGCCGCCAAGCTCGCCGTCGGCTACACGCTGGACGAACTGAAGAACGACATCACCGGCGGCGCGACGCCCGCCTCGTTCGAGCCCTCGATCGACTATGTCGTCACCAAGATCCCGCGCTTCGCCTTCGAGAAGTTCCCCGGCGCCGAGCCGACGCTGACCACCGCGATGAAGTCGGTTGGCGAGGTCATGGCGATCGGGCGCACCTTCGAGGAGAGCTTGCAGAAGGCGCTGCGGGGCCTGGAGACCGGCCTCGACGGGCTCGATGAGATCGTCATTCCCGGCCTCGGCGAAGGCGACGACAAGAACGCCATCCGCGCCGCGCTCGGCGTGCCGACGCCCGATCGCCTGCGCATGGTCGCGCAGGCCCTGCGCGAGGGCGCCACGAAGGAGCAGGTCCACCGCGCCTGCAAGATCGACCCCTGGTTCATCGACCGCTTCCAGGCGATCGTCGACCTCGAGACCCGCGTGAAGGAGCACGGGCTGCCGCAGGACGCCGAGAACCTGCGCTTCCTGAAGAGCGCCGGCTTCTCCGACGCACGCCTCGCCAGGCTCGCCGGCACGGAAGAGGCCGAGGTGGCGGCCCTGCGCGAATCGCTCGACGTCCATCCCGTCTTCAAGCGGATCGACACCTGCGCCGCCGAGTTCCGCTCGCCGACGCCCTACATGTACTCGACCTACGAGCGCCCCTTCGCCGGCTCCACCCGCTCCGAGGCCGAGGTCTCCGACGCCAAGAAGGTCGTCATCCTCGGCGGCGGCCCGAACCGGATCGGCCAGGGTATCGAGTTCGACTATTGCTGCTGCCATGCCGCCTTCGCGCTGAAGGATGCCGGGCTCGAAGCCATCATGATCAACTGCAATCCCGAGACCGTTTCCACCGACTACGACACGTCCGACCGGCTCTATTTCGAGCCGCTGACGGCCGAGGACGTGATGGCGGTGCTGCGGATCGAGAAGACCCGCGGCACGCTGCACGGCGTCATCGTGCAGTTCGGCGGCCAGACCCCGCTGAAGCTCGCCAACGCGCTCGAGGAGGCGGGCATCCCGATCCTCGGCACCTCGCCCGACGCGATCGATCTGGCCGAGGATCGCGACCGCTTCCAGCAGCTCCTCCACGACCTCAAGCTACGCCAGCCCAACAACGGCATCGCCCGCTCGGTCGAGGAAGCCCGCGTCATCGTCGAGCGCATCGGCTATCCCGTGGTCATCCGCCCCTCCTACGTGCTCGGCGGCCGGGCGATGGAGATCGTGCGCGGCGACACGCAGTTCGAGCGCTACATGAAGGAGGCCGTGGTGGTCTCCGGCAAGTCGCCGGTGCTGATCGACAGCTACCTGTCGGACGCGATCGAGGTGGACGTCGACTGCCTCTGCGACGGCACCGACACGTTCGTCGCCGGCATCATGGAGCATATCGAGGAGGCCGGCATCCATTCGGGCGACTCGGCCTGCTCGCTGCCTGTCCACTCCCTCTCCCGCTCGATCACCGACGAGCTGGAGCGCCAGACCCGCGACATGGCCCTGGCGCTGAAGGTCGGCGGCCTGATGAACGTCCAGTTCGCCATCAAGGGCGAGGACATCTACGTGCTGGAGGTCAACCCGCGGGCCTCGCGCACCGTGCCCTTCGTCGCCAAGACGGTGGGCTCGCCCATCGCCAAGGTCGCGGCGCGCATCATGGCGGGCGAGACGCTGGAGGCCGCCTTTGCCGCCTATGGCGGCAAGCCGGACGTGAAGAACCTCAAGCATATCGCGGTGAAGGAGGCGGTCTTCCCCTTCGCGCGCTTCCCCGGCGTCGACACGCTGCTCGGCCCCGAGATGCGCTCCACCGGCGAGGTCATGGGCCTCGACACCGACTTCGCGCTCGCCTTCGCCAAGTCGCAGCTCGGCGCCTCCGTCGACCTGCCGCGCGAGGGCACGCTGTTCGTCTCGGTGCGCGACGCCGACAAGACCAACATGCTGGCGCCGGTGCGCCGCATGGCCGAGCTCGGCTTCCGCATCAGCGCGACGGAGGGCACGCAGCGCTTCCTCGCCGAACACGGGATCGCCGCCGACAAGGTCAACAAGGTGCTGGAGGGGCGTCCCCACATCGAGGACGCCATCCGCAACCGGCAGGTGCAGATCGTGCTCAACACCACCGAGGGCGCCAAGGCGCTGTCGGATTCGCGCTCGCTGCGCCGCGCCGCGCTGATGCACAAGGTGCCCTACTACACGACGCTCGCCGGCATGAAGGCCGCCGCCGAGGCGATCGGGGCGCTGAAGGCCGGCAGCCTTGAAGTGCGCTCGCTTCAGTCCTACTTTCTGCCGGCCTGAAGCAGTCTCGGCTCGTCCGGGACAGCGGCGGCATCCAGGAATTTCCCGGCTGGTTCCCTCGAAAGGGGCACCGGCCGGTTATGCGTCCGGCGAACGCCGGCTCGAACGAGGTGGTGTCCGGCTCCAGGCCGGGCACAAGCAGCAGGGGTGATGGCATGGAAAAGGTGCCGATGACGGTCGCCGGGTTCGATTCCTTGAAGGAGGAGCTTCGTCGCCGTCAGCAGGAGGAGCGGCCCCGGATCATCGCGGCGATTTCCGAAGCGCGCGCCCATGGCGACCTCTCGGAAAACGCCGAGTACCATTCGGCCAAGGAAGCCCAGAGCCTCAACGAGGGCCGCATCGGCGAGCTCGAGGACCTGACGGCCCGCGCCGAGGTCATCGACGTCTCGAAGATGTCGGGCGAGAAGGTCAAGTTCGGGGCCACGGTGAAGCTCGTCGACGAGGACACCGAGGAAGAGCGGATCTACCAGATCGTCGGCGACCAGGAGGCCGATCCGAAGAAGGGCCGGATCTCCATCTCCTCCCCGATCGCCCGCGCCCTCATCGGCAAGGGCGAAGGCGACACGGTCGAAGTCGCCGCCCCCGGCGGCTCGCGCTCCTACGAGATCCTGGAGCTGCGCTGGGCCTGAGAGGCGGGGGACGATGAACGAAGCAAGAGCCGGAACGTGGAACGTCACCGACTTCCTCCTTTGGGAGGGCGAGCAGGAACGACGCTACGAACTGGTCGAGGGCCAGGCCGTTCTCATGGCCGGTGGCACGGAAGCTCATGCCCTCATCGCCACCAACATCGTCTCCAGCCTCAAGTCACTCCTGCTTGGCTCACCTTGTCGCCCGAACGGTTCAGATCTGCGAATTCCGATCATCAAGACGGGCAATGTCCGCTACCCCGACGTCACCATTGATTGCGGTCCCTTCCGGCCCGAGGCGCACGACGCCTCGGAGCCGTTCGTAATTTTCGAAGTCCTGTCCAAGTCCACGGGCTGGTACGACCAGACCCGAAAGCTTCGGGACTACGAAAGCGTGCCGACGATCCGGCAGTATGTCTGTGTGTCCCAGTCGGAGGTGCGTGTCAGCCTCTGGCTCCGCGACGAGAGCGGTCGTCTGATGCCCCAAGACGATGTTCTGCAGGGCGACATCGCGATCGGTCTCGGCCTATCTTCGCTTACGTTGCCGTTGGCGGACATCTACGATGGGACCGGCCTTCTGCCGTCGCTGCCCATAGCGTTGATCTGATAGACCTTTGCCTCCACCCGGCCCAAACTCGCGCGATACTCTCGTCATCGCCCCCAATTTCAAGCGCCGCCTGTCCGGCGTCACCTCCACCATCGTCCAACTCGTGCCCGAACAGGGCCAATCGCTCGGCATCCTCGCCGTGGGCCCCGGCCTCCCCGCCCATCTGCCCAAGCTGCGCCTTCGCGACCTGCCCCGCCTCTGGAGTCGTCCCGCTTCGAGGCCGTTCCGCATCTGGCATGCGCGCCGCAATATCGAGATGCTGCCGGGCATCGTGATGCGCGACGTGCTGCGCATGCCGCTGCGCCTCGTCTTCACCTCCGCCTCGCAGCGCCGCCACACCGGCTACACGCGCTGGCTGATCTCGCGGATGGACGCCGTCATCGCCACGAGCCGGCGCTCCGCCGGGTATCTCGCGGTGCCCCATGCGGTGGTCACCCACGGCATCGACCTCACCCGCTTCCACCCCGCCGCCGATGTCGCGGACGCCCGCCGCGCGGTCGGGCTAAACCCGGCCTTGCGAGCGATCGGCTGTTTCGGCCGGTTGCGCGCCAGCAAGGGCACCGATCTCTTCGTCGAGGCGATGATCGCGCTCCTGCCGCGCCATCCCGGCTGGATCGCCGTGATCGCCGGGCGCGCCACCCCCGAACACGCGGCCTTCGCCCATGATCTGAAGGCGCGGGTCGCGGCGGCCGGCTTGAGCGAGCGCGTCCGCTTCGTCGGCGAACACCGCGACATCGAGCGCTGGTACCGGGCGCTCGACCTCTTCGTCGCGCCGCAGCGCTGGGAGGGCTTCGGCCTGACGCCGCTCGAAGCCATGTCGTCGGGCGTTCCCGTGGTCGCCACCGATGTCGGCGTCTTTTCCGACGTCGTGACCGAGGGCGCCGGCACGGTCATCCCGCCGAACGATGCCGAGGGCCTCGCGGCCGCGATCGAGCCCTTCCTCACCGACGAGGCGCTGCGCACCCGTGCCGCCGCCGCGGCGCTGGCCAAGGCGGTGCGCGATTTTCCGCTCGCCCGCGAGGCCGCCGAGATCAATGCCGTCTACGAGCGCCTTTGGGCCGGCGCTCTTGTCAGATGAAATCTTCCTCGCGTAGCGCCGTCGCCCGGTAGGTCGCCGGGCCGAGGCGCCGGACGTGCTGCCCGAGCAGGCGGATCTGCGTGGCGGTCCGGCGGGCGTGAAACGGCGCGTTCGCCATTGTCAGCGGCAGGCGCCCGCGCGGCGCCTGGATCGAGGTGCCGGGATCGATGCCGACCCCGCGCCCGTGCCGCGCCCAGAGATGTGCCTGGATCGCCAGCGCGGGCTCCGCCTGCCACGAGGCAAGGGCGCCGAGCCCATGCAGGAAGGCATCCACGGGCGCCGCGCCCCTGTCGGCCCGCGCCAGCAGCTTTCGCGCGCCCGCCGGATGCAGGATGTAGGCCGCCGAGCCCGACTTGTCGCGAAACACCCGGCGCACCGCCAGCCCCTCGCCCAGCGACACCGCCCGGCGCGCGACGAACCGGCGGCGCTCGAAGCTCTCCAGGTTCAGGAACTCCGCCGCCGCAAAGGTCGCGAGCCTCGGCAGAGCAACCGCCAGCCTTCTCGACAGCACGGCGTCGTCCTCCAGCACCAGCATCGGCACGGCGCCGGCCGCGATCTCCTCCCAGAGCGCATGGTGGGAGAGGAAGCAGCCGAGTTCGGCCGGGCTCAGCGGCCGCTCCCAGCGCCCATTCAGCCGGGCGGTTTGGTCGGTCGTGATCTCCGAAGCCTCGACGGCGCGCACCCGCTCGAAGGTGAGGCCGAGCTGTGCCGCCTGGCCCGCCATGAAGGCCCGGCGCTCGGTGGCGCGGTCGAGATTGATGAAGACGATGCGCATCAGTCCCTCCAGAAGCCGGGCGAGAGCAGCACCAGCACCGTGACGATCTCCAGACGGCCCATCAGCATGAGGAAGGACAGGATGGCGAGCGCGGGCGCCGGCAGCGAGGAGAAGTTGCCGGCGGGGCCGACGACCTGCCCGAAGCCGGGTCCGACATTTCCGATCGCCGTCAGCGAGGCCGAGAAGGCGGTGAGGAGTTCGAGGCCGCAGATCGACAGCGCGGTGGTGCCGAGCAGCAGCGAGAGGAAGAAGAGGAAGATGAAGATCGTCACGCGCTGCAGGGTTTCGAGCGAAATGTCCTCGCGCCCATAGGTCAGCCGGTGCACCGAATGGGGCCGCACCACGCGGGCGAATTCGGCGCGCACGAGCTGGTAGAGGATGAGAATGCGGTCGACCTTGATCCCGCCCGCCGTCGAACCGGCGCAGCCGCCGATGAACATGGCGAGGAAGAAGATGCCGATCGCCGCGTTCGACCAGAGCGTGAAGTCGCCGGCGACGAAGCCGGTTGTGGTGATCACCGAGACGAGGTTGAAGGTCGAGCCGAGAAAGGCCTCGCCGATCGGCACGCCGTTGATCCACACCCGCGTCGCCGTCAGCGCCAGGGTCAGCGCGAGGCAAAGCGCCAGGAAGAGCGGCACCTGCGGGTCGTGCCAGCGCTGGAAGCGGCGCGGCAGGAAGAGGCGGATGTAGAGGACGAAGGGCAGCGCCCCGGCGATCATGAAGACGGTGGCGACGGCCAGGATCGCGTTCGAGCGGAAGAAGCCCAGACTCTCGTCATGGGTCGAGAAGCCCCCGGTCGCCAGCGTCGACATCGCATGGTTGACGGCATCGAAGAGCGACATGCCGAGCGCGTAATAGAGGATGGCGCAGACGAAGGTCATCGCGACGTAGACCGCGACGATGCCGGCCGCGAGCTGGTTGACGCGCGGCAGCAGCTTGCCGGAGCGGTCCGAGCTTTCGAGCTGGAACAGCGCGAGCCCGCCCACCCGCAGCGAGGGCAGGATCAGCAGCGCCATGCCGACGATGCCGATGCCGCCGAGAAAGTTGAGGATCGAGCGCCACATCAGGAGCCCGCGCGGCAGGGCGTCGAGGCCCGAGATCACGGTAGCGCCGGTGGTGGTGATGCCCGACACCGATTCGAACAGGGCGGCGGCGAAGCCGAGGTCGATCGAGGCGAAGTAGAAGGGCAGCGCCCCGATGAACGAGGCCGTGGTCCAGATGCTGGTGACGAGCAGGAAGCCGAGCCGCGGCGAGGGCCGGAACCGCTCGCCCCGCGTCGCCACCGCGATGAGCGCCGAGATCGCCGCCGTCACTGTCCCCGAGCCGATGAAGACCACCCAGTCGCGGTTGCCGTCCACGAGGTCGACGAAGGCCGGCACCAGCATCGCGGCCGAGAGCGCCAGGCCGAAGATCGCGGCGATGTGGGAGATGATACGAAAGATGACGCGCCCCCGCGGCTTCTGGATCCGGAGCCGGGCGGCGTCGCGCCGTCCAGCCGCGAGACCTCCCGCGCCCTCCCCCGGCGATCGGCCTCGTCCAGCCTCTAAAGCATTTCCGGGGTGGCGGGAACACGGGGACGCACGACGGCCGGGGCGCGCGCGGCGTCCCGGCCGTCAGAGCCATGGGCATGCCGGATCAGGCGCGATCGGCCGACCCGTCGCCCAGCAGCGCGATGCCCGCCTGTTGCTCGGTGAGCCTCCGGTAGAGGCCGCCCGGCCGCCCGAGGAGATCGTCCGGCGCGCCGTCCTCGACGATCCGGCCGCGATCGAAGACGAGGATCCGGTCGAGCGCTCGCACCGTCGAGAGGCGATGCGCGATCACCAGTGAGGTCCGCCCTTCCATCAGGGTCTCCATCGCCCGCTGGATCAGCCGCTCGGATTCCGAATCCAGCGCCGAGGTCGCCTCGTCGAGCACGAGGATCGGCGCGTCCGCCAGGAAGGCCCGCGCCAGCGCCACGCGCTGGCGCTCGCCGCCCGAGAGCTTGACGCCGCGCTCGCCCACCATCGTCTCGAAGCCCATCGGCAGGCGCTCGATGAACTCCGCCGCGCTCGCCAGCTCCGCCGCCCGCTCGATCTCGGCGTTCGATGCCCCCGGTTTCGCATAGGCGATGTTGTCGCGCAGCGAGCGGTGGAAGAGCACCGATTCCTGCGGCACGATGGCGATCGCCCGGCGCAGCGAGCGCTGCGTCACCGCGTCGATCCGCTGGCCGTCGATGCGGATCGCCCCGTCCGTGATGTCGTGCAGGCGCTGGATGAGCTTGACGAAGGTGGTCTTGCCCGAGCCCGAAGGCCCGACCAGCCCCACCCGCTGCCCCGCGGGAATGGTCACGCTCAGGTCCTCGTAGAGCGGCCGCTCGTGGCCGCCATAGTGGAAGCGCACCGCCTCGAAGCGGATCTCGCCGCGCTTGACCGCGATCGGCCGGGCCGACGGCGCATCGACGATGTCGGGCATCTCGTCGTGGAGATCGACGAGTTCCTCCATCTCGTTCACCGAGCGCTGCAGGTTGTTCACGTGCATGCCGATGTCGCGCAGGTAGCCGTGGACGACGAAATAGGTCGTCAGCACGTAGGTCACGTCGCCAGGACTGGCCTCGCCGCGCCACCACAGCCAGAGCGCGGCGGCGGCGATGGCGATGCGAATCGCCCAGAGGATCACGGTCTGGATCGTGCCGGCCCAGGTGTGGCGCATCCAGGTGCGGCGCGTCTCGCGGCTCCACTCCCCCAGCGCCCCCTGCAGCCGCGCCTCCTCGCGCGCCTCGGCGCCGAAGGCCTTCACCACGCCGTTGCAGGCCAGCGCATCGGCCAGAACCCCGCCGACGCGCGTGTCCAGCCGGTTGGAGACGCGCGAGGCCGGCGCGATGTAGCGCACAGACAACGCCACCGTGGCGTAGACATAGGCGAGCGAGCCGAGCGCCATCACGAGGCCCATGACCGGCCATTGCAGGCCGAGCAGCACCACCGTGCCGACCAGCACCACCGCGGAGGGCCAGAGCGCCAGCAGCAGCACGTCGTGCAGGAGGTCGAGCGACCACATGCCCCGCGTGATCTGGCGCACCACCGAGCCCGAGAAGCTGTTGGCGTGCCAGTCGGCGGAGAAATGCTGGACACACGCGAACCCGGCCTCGGCCGTGCGCTGCATGATACGCAGCGTCATCGGCACCACGGCCGACCAGGCGAGATGCCGGAAGACGATGAAGGCGAGGCCCAGCGCCGCCATCGCACCAAGCGCGGTCAGCGCCTGCGAGGCGGCCGCGCCGCGCTCCGTGCCGGCGATGATGGCGTCCACCAGCCGCCCCGCGAAATAGGGGATGAAGATGTCGGCCAGCGTCGCCAGCGTGATGGCGCCGGCCACCGTGCCGACGAGGCGCTTTTCGCCCCGCCAGTTGCCAAAGGTGAATCGAAGCACGTTGCGGATCGCGGCGGCGCGATCGGTCTCGGTCTGAACGGTCATGGCGGTCGCCGACGCAAGGGCTCGCGGCCCGCGTCGTCTCCTCGAAGGCCGGGATGGCTTTACGCCCGGCGGGGTCTCACGGGGTGGTCGGGCCTTGAGGGGCCGGACACTCGGGTCGAAATCGACGGGGCGGTCAGTTCCGCGCGGTCGAGGGGGCCGTAAAGGCCGATCCCACTGCGCTTGCGGGACGCAAGGTCGAGGGATGGCGGACGGCGCCCGTGGGGGAGATCGATGCGGTTCGGAACATGCAAGGCCTCCCTTTCGCGAGTGTCGAGACAGACAAAGCCTAGCGATGCGGCACGCGGGCGTCCACCCCGCGGGACGAAACCGGGGAGTGTGTGGCCAGGATGCAACGGATGCGGTTGTCAGGTCGCCCCGCCCTCCTCTATTGAAGGAGCGGGGCATCGGAGCCATTTCCGGCCTTGGTCCATCAGCGAGTCCGTTCCATGACCCAGCGCCACGCGGAAATTCTCATCATCGGCTCCGGCCCGGCCGGCTACACCGCTGCCATCTACGCCGCGCGCGCCATGATGAAGCCCTTGCTCGTCGCCGGCCTGCAGGAAGGCGGCCAGCTCACCATCACCTCCGACGTCGAGAACTATCCCGGCTACCGCGATCCGATCGCCGGACCGTTCCTGATGGAGGAGATGAAGGCACAGGCGCTCGCCATGGGCACCGAGATGGCGTCCGACCTCATCGTGGAGGCCGACCTCTCGCGCCGCCCCTTCCGCTTCACCGGCGACAGCGGCACGCTCTACACGGCGGATGCCGTGGTGATCGCGACGGGCGCACAGGCGCGCTGGCTCGGCCTCGAGTCGGAAGCGGCCTTCCAGGGCTTCGGCGTCTCGGCCTGCGCCACCTGCGACGGGTTCTTCTATCGCGGCAAGGACGTCGTCGTGGTCGGCGGCGGCAACACGGCGGTGGAAGAGGCGCTCTACCTCTCGAACATCGCGAAATCGGTGACGGTCGTTCACCGGCGCTCCGAGTTCCGGGCCGAGCGCATCATGCAGAACCGCCTGTTCGCGCAAGCCAATGTCAGCGTGATCTGGAACGCCGAGGTCGCCGAGATCACCGGCGAGACCAAGCCGGTCAAGTCGGTGACGGGCATCCGCCTGCGCGATCGCACCAGCGGCGAGATCACCGAGCACGCGACCGACGGCGTCTTCGTCGCGATCGGCCATGCGCCGGCGACCGAGGTGTTCGGCGACCAGTTGCGCAAGAAGGACGGCGGCTATCTCTACGTCGAGCCGGGCACCACCCGGACCTCGGTCGAGGGCGTCTTTGCGGCCGGAGACGTCGCCGACGACGTCTATCGGCAGGCGGTGACGGCGGCGGGGCTCGGCTGCATGGCCGCGCTCGAGGCCGAGCGCTGGCTGACGGCGGTGGCCGCACAGCCGATCCAGCAGGCAGCGGAATAACGGTTTCGGACAACGGTGTCCGGCGGAGGCTAGGCGAAACACGATGGCGCTCGACTGGGACAAGCTGCGGATCTTTCACGCAGCCGCCGAAGCCGGGTCCTTCACCCACGCGGCCAACGCGCTCAATCTCAGCCAGTCGGCGATCTCCCGGCAGGTGGCGGCGCTCGAACAGGAGATCGGCGCGCCGCTCTTCCACCGGCACGCGCGCGGCCTCGTCCTGTCCGAGCCCGGCGAGCTCCTCTACCAGACCGCCTCCGACGTCCTGAAGCGTCTGGAAAACGTACGCATGCAGCTGACCGAGACGCGCGAGAAGCCGACCGGCAAGCTGCGCGTCACTACCACGGTAGGCCTGGGCTCGGGCTGGCTGACGCAGCGCGCGCAGGAATTCCTCGAACTCTATCCCGAACTCGAACTCCAGCTCGTCTTCGACAACGAGGAGATCGACCTCACCATGCGCAAGGCCGACGCGGCGATCCGCCTGCGCCAGCCCCAGCAGCCCGACCTCATCCAGCGCCGCCTCTTCACGGTGCATCTCCACGTCTATGCCGCGCCCTCCTATCTCGCGCGCTACGGCACGCCCGAGACCACGGACGATCTCGAGCGCCACCGCATCATCACCTTCGGCGAGCCGGCGCCGAACTACCTGAAGAACCTCAACGCGCTGGAGACCGCCGGCCTGCCGGAGGGCCAGAGCCGCCCCTCGATCCTGCAGATCAACAATCTGATGGCGATGAAGTCGGCGATCGAACGCGGCATCGGTCTGGCGCTTCTGCCGGACTACATGATCGACAAGGACACCAAGCTCGTCCAGGTCCTGCCCGACCTCGATCTCGCCTCCTTCGACACCTATCTCTGCTACCCCGAGCAGCTGCGCGACGCCGCGAAGCTGAAGGTGTTCCGCGACTTCCTCATCGGCAAGGCGCGCACGTGGTCCTATTGAGGGCTGTGTTTCGGGCGCAGGATCGTAGAGCGCGATCCTTGCGCCGGGCTGACGCCTGTGGCATTTCTGCCCGCTTTGCCAGCATCTGAATTTCGTGCTTGTTTTCGATGCAGGCTATCTTACATTGAATATCAGCCGGGTCGCGGAAGGCTTACCTCCTCCCAAGTTGCTTCGCTCCCGGCCGTTTCCTCCCAAGGGTGCGCCTTTTCGAAGGCCCCTGACTTTCAGCCGGGTTCTTCGCGAACCCGGCTTTTTTTCTGCGGGATCGCAGGGCAGCGTCGATCGTCCTCCGCCCTCTCGAACGGCACAGGTCGGACGCAACCGGACGGCAGACGTCGGCCGCTCGATCTGGGCCGGCCTGCCGTCGGCCGGCTCGTCCCTGCCAACGCATCGCTCAACGTCTCGATTTCGTCATCCCGGCCCCGAGCCGGGATCCATGCCGCCAGCGTGAGATCGCAGGAGCGCAGCCGACCGAACACACCGCCAATCCGTAAGCGGCTGGCACAAAGCGCCGAACACGTCCCCGTCAAACCAGCGCCCAGAGCGCCCCGGCCACGGCCGAGACGGCGATCAGCAGGGGCACGCCGAGCTTCAGAACGAACAGGCCGACCATCGCGGCCACCGTCAAAAGGCACGCGGCGGGATCGAGGCTGGCGAGCACCGGCAATTCCAGGTGGAACGGCCCGGCCGCCCAGGTCGCGCTCTGGCGAAACAGCGCATGCACCGCGAACCACAGCGCCAGATTGGCGATGACGCCGACCACAGCCGCCGAGATCGCGGCGAGCGCGGCACCCAGCGCGCGATGGCCCCGCAGCCGCTCCACGAAGGGCGCTCCGGCGAAGATCCAGAGGAAGCAGGGCGCGAAGGTGACGAACGTCGTCAGCACCGCGCCGAGGGTGCCCGCGAGAAAGGGATCGAGCGATCCCGGCTGGCGGAAGGCGCCGAGGAAGCCGACGAACTGCGTCACCATGATCAGCGGCCCCGGCGTCGTCTCCGCGAGGCCCAAGCCGTCCAGCATCTCGCCGGGCCGAAGCCAGCCGTGCAACTCCACCGCCTGCTGCGCGACATAGGCGAGCACGGCATAGGCGCCGCCGAACGTGACCACCGCCATCTGCGAGAAGAACAGCGCGATCTCGGCGAAGACGTTGCCGCGCCCCAGCCACAGGAGAAGCACTGCCACCGGCAGCAGCCAGACCGCGGCGACGAGAAGGCAGACGCGCCGCGCCGCGCGCCGGTCCCCCGCGCTCGCAACCGGCATCTCGGCCCCGAGCGCCGAACCGGCATCGTCGAACGCGCCCGCGCTCCCGCCCGCATGCGCGGCCGGCGTGAATCGTGCGAAGCCGAGGCGCTCGGCGAAGAAGCCGACGAGCCCGGCGCCGAGCACGATCGCGGGAAACGGAACGCGCCCCGCGAAGATCGCCAGGAAGGCGAGCGCGGCGACGATCCGCGCGGCGGGCGTGCGCAGCGCCCGGCCGCCGATCCGCAGCACCGCCTGCAGCACGATGGCGATCACCGCCGCCTTCAGGCCGAAAAGAAGCCCGGCCACCAGCGGCACATGGCCGAAGGCGACGTAGACGAACGACAGGCCGAGCATCGCCACGAAGCCCGGCAGCACGAAGAGGAGACCGGCCATCAGTCCGCCGCGCGTGCCGTGCAGCAGCCAGCCGATATAGGTCCCCAGTTGCTGCGCCTCCGGTCCGGGCAGCAGCATGCAGAAGTTCAGGGCGTGCAGGAACCGCGCCTCGCCGATCCACCGCTTCTCCTCGACGAGAATGCGGTGCATCACCGCGATCTGGCCCGCCGGCCCGCCGAAGGAGAGTGCCGCGATGCGGGCGAAGACGCCTGCCGCCTCCCGGAACGACACGCCGTGCGCGGGACCGATCGAAGCCGGGCGGGTTCTCATTGCGTAGCTACTCGCGACCATCGGACCAGAAACCGGGGAGAGCCGGATGCGAACGCTTCTATCAAGCCGAGGTGACGGTGTCGTCTCGCATCCCCGCTTGATCGCACCGGCTTTGGGCGCGACATGGAGGAGGCCAGCCGCCGGGCGGCGGCAGGACCGGAGCGACCCCATGACCAGCACGGCGGCCGAAAGCGACGACCTCGACTTCTACGGCCTCCTCGCCGTGCATCGGAACTTCGCGGACCTTGCCGCGGACGGCGCCTATCGTTCGGTCCCCGACGGCTGGATCGTCGGCACCGCCGATCTCGTCGGCTCGACCGGCGAGATCGAGGCCGGGCGCTACAAGATCGTCAACACGGCCGCGGCCTCCGTCATCGCCGCGCTCGCCAACGCGCTGGGGGGCCGCGACTTTCCCTTCGTCTTCGGCGGCGACGGCGCGAGCTTCGCGCTTCCCGCCGCGCTGGAGCCGATGGCGCGCCGGGTGCTCGCCTCCGTCGTGCGCTTCGTCGGCGACAGCTTCGACATGCGCCTTCGCGCGGCGATCGTGCCGCTCGCCGCCATCCGCGTCGCCGGCCAGGACGTGCGCATCGCCCGCTACGCCCCCTCGCCCGACGTCGCCTATGCGATGTTCGCCGGCGGCGGCCTCGCTTTTGCGGAGAGCCGCATGAAGGCGGGCGATTTTGCCGTCGATCCAACGATCGGCGAGGAGCGCCCCGACCTCAGCGGCCTCACCTGCCGCTTCGCCGAGATCGCCGCGACGCGCGGCGTCGTCCTGTCGATCATCGCCCTGCCGGCGCCCGGGGGCTCGCCCTCCGCCTTCGAGCGACTGGCGGGCGAGATCTTGGCGATGGGCGAGGAAAACCCGGCGAGCGGCAATCCCCTGC
>NZ_BBWH01000052.1 GCF_001463705.1 Aureimonas sp. AU12
GCGGCCCGCCGATCCGCTGGCCGAGCGACGCGTTCGGCGTCGAGGCCGAGATCGACGCCGCGGCGACCGGCGGCTCCACTCTGGCCGCGCGCGGGCGCGTGCTGCTGCGCACCGCCTTCAGCACCGCACTCTTCCGCTTCGGCCTCTCCGTCGGCGGCTTCGACCCCGCGCGCTACCGGCGCGAGCTGGTCGAGAACACCGACTTTCGCAAGTTCGACGACGGCCTTCGCATGACGATCGACTGCACCCCGGCGCTCGCCACCCGCATCGAGGCGCGGCTGGCGGCGGCGGAAGGTGCCGGCGTCGCGCGCACCGGCACCTTCCGCCAGACGGCCTCGCTGATGACCTGCTTCGTGCCCTCGGCCACCCGCAGCGACCACGTCCACTTCCTCGACGGCGCCGCGGGCGGGTACGCGCAGGCCGCCAGCGCCCTCAAGGCGAAGGAGGCCCACGCAAAAAGGGCGCCGGATCGCTCCGACGCCCCTTTGATCTAGACGAACGAAACGCTCAGCGGTCGAGCGAGCCGCAGAAGCGCTGGATGCGGGTGCAGGCTTCCTCGAGAAGCTCGTCCGAGGTCGCATAGGAGGCGCGGAAGTTCGGCCCGAGGCCGAAGGCCGAGCCGTGCACCACCGCGACGCCTTCCTGCTCGAGCAGCGCCGTGACGAAATCCTCGTCGTTGGCGATGACCTTGCCGGCCTTGGTCTTCATGCCGATCGTCCCCTTCACCGAGGGGTAGACGTAGAAGGCGCCTTCCGGCGAGGGGCACTCGATGCCGCGCGCCTGGTTGAGCATGGAGACCACGAGATCCCGGCGCTTCTCGAACATGGCGCGGTTGGTGGGGATGAAGTCCTGGGTGCCGTTCAGCGCCTCGACCGCCGCCCACTGCGCGATCGAGCAGGCGCCCGACGTCTGCTGGCCCTGGATCATGTCCATCGCCTTGATCAGCTTCAGCGGCCCGCCGGCATAGCCGATGCGCCAGCCCGTCATCGCGTAGGCCTTCGACACACCGTTGATCGTGATCGTGCGATCGTAGAGCGCCGGCTCGACCTGCGCCGGGGTGGCGAACTGGAAGTCGCCGTAGACGAGATGCTCGTACATGTCGTCGGTCATCACCCAGACATGCTCGTGGCGCATCAGGACGTCGGTGAGGCCCTTCAGCTCGTCATGCGTATAGGCGGCGCCCGTCGGGTTCGAGGGCGAGTTGAACAGGAACCACTTCGTCTTCGGCGTGATCGCCTTTTCCAGCGCCTCCGGCGTCAGCTTGAAGTTCTCTTCCTGCCGGGTCTCGACCACCTTCGGCGTGCCGCCGCACAGCGCCACCATCTCGGGATAGCTGACCCAGTAGGGCGCGGGGATGATCACCTCGTCGCCGGGGTTCAGCGTCGCCATGAAGGCGTTGAACAGGACATGCTTGCCGCCCGTCGAGACGATCGTCTGCTCGGGCTTGTAGTCGAGGCCGTTCTCGCGCTTGAACTTCTTCGAGATGGCGTCGCGCAGCTGCGGGATGCCCGAGATCGGCGTGTACTTGGTCTCGCCGCGATGGATCGCCTCGATCGCCGCCTGCTTGATGTTGTCGGGCGTGTCGAAGTCCGGCTCGCCGGCGCCGAGGCCGATGACGTCCATGCCCTGCGCCTTCAGCTCGCGCGCCTTCTGCGACACGGCGATGGTGGCGGAGGGCTTCACGCGGTCGAGGGAAGCGGCGAGGAAGGCCATGGGGCGGCTCCGGAGGTCTGGATCGGACGGGCTCGGGCGATCGCGTCGGGAAGCCGCCATCGACGCGGCTGCCGTTCAAAATCGGCGGACCCTAGTCTCGGCGCGGGTGCGGTGCAAGACGAAAGGACGGTGAGGCCCGCGACGGGGCCGGCCCATGACATCGGCTGATGCCGGACATCACGGATCGGAATTGGCACGCCGCCGCGCGATGCCGCAAGGTTCGCGGCCTAGACGCTCGCGAAGGAGTAACCCGCCATGGTGCCGACGATCCACGGAATGCTCGACAGCGGCAATTGCTACAAGCCGCGCCTCCTGATGGCGCTGACCGACCGCCCCTTCCGCCATGTCGAGACCTCGACGCGCGACGGCACGACGCGCACGGCCGAGTTCCTGGCGAAGAACCCGGCGGGCCAGTGCCCGCTGCTGGATCTCGGCGACGGGCGGCTGCTGGCCGAATCCAACGCCATCCTCGTCTATCTCGGCGAGGGCACGCCCTTCCTGCCGACCGAGCCCTTCGAACGAGCGCAGATGCTGCGCTGGATGTTCTTCGAGCAGAACGCGCATGAAGGCTCGGTGGCGGTGCGCCGCTCGCTCACCGTCTATCCCGAGCGCGCCAGTGCTGCGACGCCCGAGCGCATGGCCCTGACGCTGGCGAACGGCACGGCCGCGCTCACCGTGATGGAGCGCCATCTCGCCGAATACCCGTTCTTCGGCGGCGATCGCCCGAGCCTCGCCGACATCGCGCTCTATCCCTACACGGCGAGCGCCCCGGAGGGCGGCTTCGACCTCACGCCGCTGCCGGCCGTTCGCGCCTGGATCGCGGCGATCGAGGCGCTCCCCGGCTTTCGCCCGCGCGACTGGGTGCCGCCCGCGCCCTGAGGGGCGGCCCGAACGCAAGAAGACCCGCACCGTTTCCGGTGCGGGTCTCCGTCAGTCATCGATCGATGAGATCGGATCAGTCGTGGTCAGGGAACACGGTATCCAGATCGACGTCCTGCGCCGACGTCAGCGACTCCTTCGTCAGCTCAGGAACCGAGATCCGCATCTTGTTGCCGTCCATGGCCATCTGCAGCGACGAGAACGAGATCAGCACGTCCTTCTCACCGACGCCGAGGAAGCCGCCGACCTCGATCACCGCCGCGGCGACCGTGCCGTCCGAGTTGATGACGAAATCTTCGATCTCGCCGATCTTCTCGTTGTTCGCGCCGTAGACGTCCTTGTCGTCGAGATCGCTCGCCAGATGGCTCATCGGCATGGCGCCGGCCGCCGGGGCTGCCGGCATCGTGTAGAAGGCGCCGCCGGTGTTGGAGGTGACGGCGGACGGGGCCGCCGGGGTCATCGTGGTCGTGGTCGCGGTCTGGGCGAAAGCGGCACCGCCGAGAAGCGTGGCGAAACCGGCGGCGAGAACGAATGACTTCATGATGGGTAGGCCTTTCAGTAAAGGCGTCGCTACCTGCGACGCCGTGTCCTTCGGGGGAGAGACGCTTGCCGGGCGCTTCCGGTTCCCGGAATTTCCTGCGAAAATTCAGGGAACCAGTCCCGCTTATTGCGCTGCGAAGACCACGCCGCAGGCCATGCGGCTGCCGGCATCGCCGCTCGGCTGCGAGCTGTAGTCGTCGACCCCGCCATGCACCATGACAGCCGTACCGTCGGCATCGCGCAACGGCGCATCGCCGCCTGCCAGGCGCACCATCGGGTTGAACTGCTGGAAGCGCGCCTTGCCGGAGGTCACGTAGACATTGGCCATGTCGCCGGCATGCGGGCCGTTGGCGGCGAGAAAGCCATGCTCCTGGTTCGTCGGATTGTGGTGCCCCTTGGCGCTGTCGAAATTGCCTTCGCAAAGGCCGGTCTCGTGGAAGTGGAAGGCGTATTCGCCATCGGCCATGCCGGTCAGGTCGCCGTCGATGAGCACGCCGTGCGGCGTCTCGGTCAGCGTCACCGTGCCATGCGAGGCGCCGTCGGCGCCCTTCAACTCGATGCGCATCGGCGCGGGCTCCTGTGCGGCAGCGGGAAGCGCGAGGGCCGGCGAGGCGAGCGCGAGAACGGCAAGGGATGCGAGAACGCGGTTCATGGAAAATCCTCCGATGGTGCCGGCAGCCGCCGGCCTCTGGAGAATCGAACGCGGGCCCATCCGCCCCGTTCCGGTAAGGCTGCCTGCTGACGCGAGCGTGACCGGACCCGCTGCCTGGGTTTGCGAGCGGACCCGCACCGTCCGTCCCGCAAGGCAACGGCCGTCCGGCGACGGCTTGAGCGCAGACGGGACGGCCGTCCAGGCGGGGTTGAACCCCACCCCGCTTCTCGGCAGACAGGCGATAGGCCCCTCCCCGGCAGGCGGACGCACGACCGATCCGTCGATCCGCGGCGCGAAGCCGCCCCACCCCGTGCCCTCCTGCCGGACTTGTCCTATGATCCCGAAAAAGCCCACCCCGGAGATGCCCGAGCGATGCCCGACGATGCCCCGCAGACGAACGAGACGCAGCCGCGCGGCGAGCTGACCGTGCGCATCCTCGCCATGCCCGCCGACGCGAACGCGGCCGGCGACATCTTCGGCGGCTGGGTCATGTCGCAGATGGATCTGGCCGCCGGCATCCGCGGCGCCGAGCGGGCCCGCGGCCGCGTCGTGACGATGGCGGTGAACACGCTCGTGTTCCGCCGCCCGGTGCATGTCGGCGACACGCTCTGCGTCTACACGCGGCTCGAAAAGGTCGGGCGCACGTCGATCACGCTGGCGATCGAAGCCTGGGCCCGGCGCTACCTGACGATGGAGCGCGTGAAGGTGACGGAGGGGACGTTCGTCATGGTGGCGCTCGACGACGACGCCCAGCCGACCCCCGTGCCCCCCGACCCGCTCGCGGCCCCACCGATCGCTTGAAGCGATCACGACCGGTCGCACCTGGAATGGGCGAACCTTCACGCCCTCGATCGCGGGTCATCTGTCCAACGAGGTCCGGAATGAGCAACGTCCCTCCGACCCCGATGCCGACGGGTGACGAGCCCTGGGCGAAATCAAAAAATGCCCGGCCTCGCGAAATCGCCGGGACCACATGGGCATGATCACCTCCGCATGCCCCGGGTCTCGAACGCACGCTTCAAGGTCGGAACCGTGAACAACACGAGAGATCGATGAGCCTCCACACCCAACGCGACACGCTGTTCCTGCTCGCCCCGGGCTTCGAGGATCCCGCCTATCCCGGTAAAGTCTTCTATTGCTGGCACTGTGCCCTCCTCGAAGGCGTCCTGGCCTCCTTCCCCGATCTTGCCGCCCGCTTCGACATCCGACGCGTACCCTGGCCGAGGCCGCGAAACGCCGTGATCGAATGGGTCGGCGAGGCGAACCAGTCCCTCCCCCTTCTCGTCCTCGCCGATGGGGAGACCTCCGCGCACCGGACCGGCCTTCACGCGGGACGCACCTTCATTGCGGACAAGGACAGGATCCTCGCGACCTTGTCGGAGCGGCACGGATTTCCGGCACCGCATCCATAAGCCTTCGTCGGTGAGCGAGCCTCGTTCGCCGCAAGCCCCGCCCCCCTTGCCGGCGCCTCGAACGCGAAAAAGCCCCGTCCGGTCAGGAACGGGGCTCTTCGGTCATCTCAAACAGGCGCGGCTCAGTTGGCCGGCGCGGGTCAAACCGGCGTGGCTCAGTTGGCCGGCGCGGGGGGCGTCGTTCCACCGGCAGCCGGCGGTGGTGTCGGCGCATCCGCACCTGCGGCCGGAGCCGGCGGCGTGGCGCCGTCCACGAGGCTGCGCGGCGGCGGCGGCACGCGGTCGCCCTCGCCGGCCAGTCCGGCGGGACCGACCATCTTCGCCACGGCATCGAGGATCGGCTGAGAGGCGTCGACGCAGTCGGCGATCATCTCGTCGCCGCAGTCGACGCGGATCGCGCGGCCTTCGCCGAGACGGATCTCGAAGCCGGCCTTCGGCGGCGGGGGCGGCGGTCCGCGACGGCCTTCGGGACCATGCGGTCCGCGCGGACCCGGCCGATCGCCGCGATCCCGGTCGCGATCGTCCTTGCGGGGATCGGGGCGCTCGTCCGCGTCGCTGCGGGCCCAGCGATCGCCATGCCGGACGTCGCGCATCCGGTTCTCGTCGCCGCGATCGTCGTCCTTTCGCTCGCGCATCTCGGGCCGCGGCGGCGGACCGTCCTCGCGATCGGCCGGCCGCTCGTAGCGGTCGCCGTCATAGTCGTTTGCATCCTGTGCGTGCGCCAGAGGCGCCGCCGTGGCCAGGAGTATGGCCGCAAGGGAGAGCTGCCTGAGCATACCCGTTTCCTGTCGTTGATCCCGGATCGACGTCCGTGGGTCCTCAACGCACGGGGTGGTGAAGTGTTGCCGCGTCGGACGTGCGAAGTTTTCGCGACGGGTCCCCTGTCGGCTCCCACACCGATGCGACTGCGCCTACTTGCAGATCGGCAGGAGCCGCGTCTTCACGTCGAGATGCAGATGGTCGGCATGGGCGCGGTTGTAGCCGGGGCCGAGCACCGTGCCGAAATGGCGGCAGCTCCCCTGCCGGATCGCGGTCTGGAACGCCCGCTCGCGGAACGAGAAGGCGCCCTTCGGCTCGACCTTCACCACCGAGCTGTCGGCGAAGCGGAAGCCGCCGACATCGAGCGCGTTGCCGCTGGCATGTTCCGAGATCGTGCGCGACCCCGCGATGCGCGAGCAGCGATAGGACGAGGCGTTGATGAGCGCGGTCGGCCGCTTCCACAGCTTCCAGCGCGCCGCCGGCTTCACGTCGTCCTTCAGCCAGCGCGCCACCTTCAGCGCCGCCTGGCAGTTCATCACCGCCGGCGGCGACATGGCGATGCCCGACACGGCCTGCGAGATCCGCACGGGATGGTCGATGCCGCAGCTCCCGCCGGAGGCGACGCGCGACACGTCGCGATAGACGACGCCGAGCCGCTTCAGCTCGCGCCGGCACAGCGCCTCCGACTTGGCGAGCGGCCGGTAGCCCTCGGGCACCTCGGCCTCCAGCGTTCCCCGGCCCGGCCGCGCGTCGAGACCGCCCCGCGACGTCGGCGGCGCAGTGGCCGGCAGCGAGGCGAGGCGGCGGGATTCGCGTGGCGGCGCCTGCCGCGGCGCGGGGGCGACCTCGGGTTCGGGTTCGGCCTCCGTCAGCCCTTCCCATGGATCGAAGTCCGCGTCGGGCTCGGCGCCGTAGCCCGCGCCGCCATCGTCCACCACGACCGGGGGTCCAAGCGTCGGCAACGAGGCCTCGCGCACGAGCGGCGCCCCAGGTGGCTCTCCCGCCGGCTCGGCGCTGCCGCGCACCTGCGGACGCAGCTCCTGCACCGGATAGGTCCGGCCGTACTGGCCGGGACCGGGATCGACGGGCGGCTCCTCGGCCTCGAAGGCCGGCGCGGTCTCGGCGACGCCGGCATCCGGCTCGGCAGATGGCGGCGCCGGCTCGGCCATGGCAGGCTCGGGCTCGCGCGCCACCGGCGGCGCGGCCAACCCGCCGCCCCGGCGGGCGGGCGCCTCGCCATAGGCGGGGCTCGGCACATAGCCCATGTCGTCCGTCGGCAGCGGTCCGCCCCAGACGAGGTTGCCGCCGCCCGGTGCCGGCTGCGGCGGCGCCTCGTAGCGGCTCGGGGCGGGCTCGCGTGCGGGGGCTTCGCGTCGAACGGAGGGCTCGCGCCGCGTCGGGGAGCGGCCGGGTTTCGCGCGGCCCTCGGGCGGGCGCGAGGCGACATTGGGAATGTCGGCCGGGGGGATCGGCCCGCGCGCGGCCGCCGGATGGAACGGCCCGTCGGCGCCCGCCGCCGCATACACGGCGGCGGCGAGCGTGACGATGCGCCAACCCGTCTTACGCGATACCATCGGGGCGGCCTTTCATCCTCCGCGATACTCGAGCGGATGATCGTCAGGATAGGGTCCGTCTGGTCAACGAAGGATGAACGGATCGGTTTGAATGCGATCCCGTTCGCGTGAGGCGATCACGCCCCGTCGAGCGCGGCGACGGGATCCACGAGCGGGTCCGGCCCGAAGCGGTTGGGCCCGTCGGTGCCTTTGAGAAAGCCGGTATCGACCAAGACCCAGATGAAGCCGATCACCGGCACCAGCAGGAGGAGCTGCCACCAGCCGGACTTGCCGCGATCGTGCCAGCGCTTGGCCGATATCGCCAGGCTCACGTAGCCACCCCCCATCCAGACGAGGATCCCCGCCACCAGCCTCGCGATCCCATGCCAGTTCGGCCCGGTCGGATCCGATCCCGCTTCGAGGGCCCCGGCCATCTCGGTGAAGGTCGGGACCGGATCGTCCGTCGGGGGCAAGAGCAGGTCCACCGCGAAACCGGCCGCAGCCTGCAACGCCACGAGGCAGAGCGAGGCGATCCAGAACCACTTGCGGCCGATTCGTCCGTGGAAATCGAGAAAGAGAAGCTGGTAGCTCATCGGGCACCCATGAATGCGGGACACGGGGGGTCGAAGCGAACGCCCCCGTCCTCCCGCCTACACGCCAAACGCTAGCGATGGGTTGCGACGGCCGCTTCAATTCGACCGGCAGCACACCCCCGTTCCCCCTTTATTCCGCCCCGGCCCCGGCCCATATTGCCACCATGCCCCATTCCAAGAAGACGCCCCAGCCCCGCCGCTCGCCGATCCTCGACTTCGCCGATGCCTCCGAGCGGATGACGCCCGGCTTCAGTGAGGCGCCGCAGGCCGAGTTCGAGGGCGCGCCGCTCACCGGCCCGCTTTCGGGCTGGGCCGACGAGATCGCGCAGTCGCTGGAGGTCGAGGCCGAGCGTGCCGCCGATGCGCCCAAGCCCGCCAGGAAGGCGCCCGCGAAGAAGGCCGCCAAGCCCGACGCCGCGCCTTCGGGCAAGCCCGGCAAGACCGCGCGCGGCACTTCGATGGGCATCGCCGCCACGCCCGCCGAGCGCGCCCGCGCCGGCCTCAATCCCGTCTCCGGCATGGACGTCTCGCTCGAGGATGCCGGCTTCCTGCCCGAGGGCGGCGTCACCGCCACGGTGGAGGCGCTCACCCGGCTGATCTCCGAGGGCAACCCGCTCCTGAAGAACGGCGAGATCTGGGTGCCGCACCGCCCCGCCCGCCCGCAGAAGTCGGAGGGCGGCCATGCCTTCCGACTCGCCTCGGACTACGAGCCGAAGGGCGACCAGCCCACCGCCATCCGCGATCTCGTGGCCGGCATCAGCGAGGACAACGACCAGACGCAGGTGCTGCTCGGCGTCACCGGCTCGGGCAAGACCTTCACGGTGGCCAACGTCATCGAGCGGACGCAGCGTCCCGCCCTCGTGCTGGCGCCCAACAAGACGCTCGCCGCGCAGCTCTACGGCGAGTTCAAGAACTTCTTCCCCGACAACGCGGTGGAGTATTTCGTCTCCTACTACGACTACTACCAGCCGGAAGCCTACGTGCCGCGCTCCGACACGTTCATCGAGAAGGAATCGTCGATCAACGAGCAGATCGACCGGATGCGCCACGCCGCCACCCGCGCCCTGCTCGAGCGCGACGACGTCATCATCGTCGCCTCCGTCTCCTGCATCTACGGCATCGGCTCGGTCGAGACCTACACGGCGATGACCTTCCAGATGGCGGTGGGCGACCGGCTCGACCAGCGCCAGCTCCTCGCCGACCTCGTCGCCCAGCAATACAAGCGCCGCGACATGGATTTCACCCGCGGCTCGTTCCGCGTGCGCGGCGACACGATCGAGATCTTCCCGGCCCACCTCGAGGACCGCGCCTGGCGCATCTCGCTCTTCGGCGACGAGATCGAGGCGATCCACGAGTTCGACCCGCTCACCGGCGCCAAGACCGACGACCTCAAGTCGGTGAAGATCTACGCCAACTCGCATTACGTGACGCCGCGCCCGACGCTGCAGCAGGCGGTGAAATCGATCAAGGAGGAGTTGCGCCTTCGCCTCGTCGAGCTGAACAAGGCCGGGCGCCTTCTCGAGGCGCAGCGGCTGGAACAGCGCGTCGGCTTCGACGTCGAGATGATCGAGGCCACCGGCTCCTGCCAGGGCATTGAGAACTATTCGCGCTATCTCACCGGGCGCCAGCCCGGCCACCCGCCGCCGACCCTCTTCGAATACCTGCCCGACAACGCCCTCGTCTTCATCGACGAGAGCCACGTCACCATCCCGCAGATCGGTGCCATGTACCGGGGCGACTTCCGCCGCAAGGCGACGCTGGCCGAATACGGCTTCCGTCTGCCCTCCTGCATGGACAACCGCCCGCTTCGCTTCGAGGAGTGGAACGCCATGCGCCCGCCCACCGTCGCGGTGTCGGCGACGCCCGGCTCGTGGGAGATGGAGGAGGCCGGCGGCGTCTTCGCCGAGCAGGTGATCCGCCCCACCGGCCTCACCGATCCCCCGATCGAGATCCGCCCCGCCAAGAGCCAGGTCGACGACCTCCTCGGCGAGATCCGCGAGACCGCCGCCAAGGGCTACCGCTCGCTCGTCACCGTGCTCACCAAGCGCATGGCCGAGGATCTCACCGAATACCTGCACGAGCAGGGCATCCGCGTGCGCTACATGCACTCCGACATCGACACGCTGGAGCGCATCGAGATCATCCGGGATCTGCGCCTCGGCACGTTCGACGTGCTCGTCGGCATCAATCTGCTGCGCGAGGGCCTCGATATTCCCGAATGCGGCCTCGTCACCATTCTCGACGCCGACAAGGAAGGCTTCCTGCGTTCGGAGACCTCGCTGATCCAGACGATCGGGCGCGCCGCGCGCAATGTCGATGGCAAGGTGATCCTCTATGCCGATCGCGTCACCGGCTCGATGGAGCGCGCCATCGCCGAGACCAACCGACGCCGCGACAAGCAGGAGGCCTACAACGTCGCCAACGGCATCACGCCGGAATCGGTGAAGGCCAAGATCGCCGACATTCTCGACAGCTATTACGAGAAGGACCATGTCCGCGTGCCCACCGGCGCGCATGCCGCCTCGGGCGCGATGGTCGGCAACAATCTCAAGAGCCATCTGGAGCATCTGGAGAAGGAGATGCGCCACGCCGCCGCCGATCTCGACTTCGAGACCGCCGCGCGCCTACGCGACGAGATCAAGCGCCTCCAGGCCACCGAACTCGCCATCGCCGACGACCCGCTCGCCCGCACGCCCGACGTCGACATGTTCGCCGACGGCCCCACCGCCAAGCCCCGCGCCTCCGCGCGCCCGCGCGGCAAATCCGCCGCCAACCGCGAGAACCCGCGCTTCGGCCCCAACGGCGAGCCGCTCGCCGCCCGCATCAAGCCCGTCGACCACGCGGGCGTGCGCGCCCTCCAACCCAAGCTCGGCACGGACGGCACCCCGTCTTCACCAGAGGGAGACGAGTCCGGCAGGGGGATGAGGGGCAGCGGTGCCGGCGCTTCCTACTTCGCCAAGCCCGGCCTCGACGACATGGGCCCGGGCACCGACACGCCAACGCCCCAGCGCCCGCTCTTCCGCAAGAACTCGCTCGACGAGATGACGGTCGGCCGCACCGAAAAGCCCCTCCACGCCGGCGCCCTCCCCCCGAAGCCCGGCGACGACCTCAAGCCCCTGCGCCGCGAAAAGATCGGCGCCGGCAGCTACGAGGACCCGGCGGACGAAAAGCGCCGCAAGCGCCGGCCGGGGAAGACGGGGAGGCCGGGGCGGTGACATGCATGAAAATGCTGGATTATCAGTATTTAGAATAAAATATCCAATAGACCTTATTCGACAAGGATATCGGAGATACCTAACAATTGAGGACCCTGATTTTTATCTCTCGGAATTATTTCCGTATTTTTCAAGGGCCTTGTTGAGATCCATCTTTATTAGCTTACCGGCCATGCGTCGATATCGTTTGATCTGATGGGAAAAATCGCGGTCAAAGCCAATGAATTTTACAGAAGCCTGCCGGACATATCGGATGAACGTCCAACTTTTGAAGCCAACATCTTGCCCAGCCGTAACTTTCTTCAATATCTTAATCTCTAACATCTCAGAAGGATAGTTGATTGAGATCCAATCATCCCCCTTCTGTCGATATTGTCGAACATATCGTTTAGCAAAACCGTAGGAACGTCTCTTCAAACGACGCCAAGCATTTGAAAGGGTGGCATCTTTTATTTTTACCACTAGCCCATTAAACTCGAAGCCCAGATATTCCAGCCCATTCTTCGACGCCATTCCAAAGCAGTGTTTATAACTCTGCTGTCCTGAGATTATCGTGAATATACCGACAGCAACCTTTTTATCTTGAATCTTTATTTTAGGACCGTGATTTATAATCTCTTTTTTTAAACAATCTGCAACATCATGTGGGCTTTTAACATTCTCAATTGGGACTATGACTACGATATCGTCCGAGTAGCGTCGATAAATGCCGGACCGCTCAGATACCCATGCTGACACAACGGTATCGAAATCTAATAGGTAGAAATTTGCAATCAAGTCAGAGATTGGCGTTCCCTGAGGTATTCCATACTTAAATGGATTTTTCTGAAGTAGACTAGGAAGATTAGGATCGCCACCGCAAACCTTCGCCCGAAAGTCCTTTGGCGAGAGTAATTGGACATGCCGAAGGGACCGCAATCTATCGATCCGCCTCATACGCCGCTCTACCTTGCTAGCGCCTTCACCTTTTTTATATAGCTCCAGCCTCTCAAACAATTTTTTTGAGTCAACAGTCACGTAATTTGTGAGAGACTTCAATACCTTATTGTGATCGGCAGGAAGCACGCCGCCCATTAGCAACTTCCAGTTTTTTTCAATTATTCCATGATCTAAACTATCAAAGTAACTACTGATATCAACGACGGTGGCAACACAATTGCCGGCTTTTTGAACGAATCGGAATACATCGACGGCAAAGTCGATATTGTTTTTCCCAGCGCCGCTCGGCCCTATTATCTTCCTATATGCGATAGGAACGTCGGAGATTTCGCGTTTAGAAAGTTCCTCCTCGTAACAAGGAAGGAGAATAGCTCTATATCTAGCGTATATCGCAGCATCTTTGCGAGAAGCATAACGTATAGGGCGCGATTTTTTCTTACCGACCCCGTCACCGCGATACCTTATCCATTCTTCCTTAAACGAGAGAAGCGGATAAAATGAATGTTTTGCTACTAAATCTGGGCTGTTAGCCAAGCTTTCAAGATTTTTTCTTGAAACCTTACGATCAAAGTGAAAATATCTCTTTTCATCTTTGTCTCGCATTTTCCAGTAACTGGTGCGAGTGGAGGCAGCAACACCACTAGGCATGGTAACGTTACTGCCTCCGCCAAAAAATCATGGCCTAACAAGCCACTAAGTCCTTAAAACGAAGTATGCTATAATGTCAGCGTATTAGCTAAGATAGATATCATTATGTCTATCATCGCTATCGCACATCACGTAACGAAAACTAAGAGGTAGCTCGAATGCGTCGAACATTGCTCTTGATTGCCGCCATTATGATGGTTGACAGTCCAAACATGTGCCTCGCCGCGTAACTGGCGATCCAGGCAAGCCCGTATGAGAACCCTCACAGGCTCTAGCTACGTTCGCAGGTTGAATAATTCAAGTCTCCAATGGACCTCATGGTCAGTTTTTAGCTAATTCCCATTGGGTCGTGCCGATTCAAGGTATCGACTTCGCTTGACTTGCAGCCGCCCCTCGTACCTCACCACCCATCCCAACCCCTCCCCCGGCGCCGGTCCTCACCCCGCCGGTCGTCCCGATCCCAACGTCCGGCATCGCGCCCGCGCCGATCATCGCGATCCCAGCGCCGCGCGTCGCGGTCGCGGCGGTCGCGGCGGTCGCGGCGGACCTCGCGCTCCTGGATCGCGCGCGAGTTGGTGATCCCGCGGGCTTCGTCGGCGCGGGTCTGCATCTCGATGCGGTCGTTGAGCTGGCGCTCCAGCGCGTTGCGCGGGGCGGAGGGCAGCACGAAGCCGTTCTGGGCGAAGGCGGGCGCGGCGGTGGCGGTCAGGAGGCCGGCGAGGGCCAGGATCACGGCGGTCTTCATCGGATGGATCTCCGTTGGAACGATGGATCGGTCCGACAGAAGACGCCCCGCCGCCTGAACGGTTCCTGAACCGGACCCCCGCCGCCCCGCCCGCCGATGGCGAAGGCCGGCGGGCCGAGCCGGACGGCGCGCGGGACGCCGCCCTCGCGGAAGATGCGGGACGGCTGGCCGCGTCAGGCCTCGTCGAAGAAGTTCACCGAGCCGTCGTCGAGGCTGTATTCGGCGCCGACGATGCGCACCTGGCCCGCCGCGATGGGCCTCGCCAGCAGCGGCTCGGACGCGTTGCGCAGGTTGTGGACGACGCGGCGCACGTTCTCGCGCACGGCATTGTCGACGAGGTCGCCCGGCTGGTCGCGCACCGCCAGCACCGCCGGGATGATCGGCTCGATCATCTGGCCGATGGCGCCGTCGAACATCTTGTTGTCGCGCACCACCGAGACCGCCGCCGAGACCGCGCCGCAGCGCTGGTGGCCCATCACCAGCACGAGCGGCGTGCCGAGGTGCTCCACCGCATATTCGAGGCTGCCGAGCGCCACCGTGTCGAGCGTGTTGCCGGCATTGCGCACGATGAACAGCTCCCCGAGGCCCCGCCCGAACAGCAGCTCCGGCGACACCCGCGAATCCGAGCAGGCGACGAGCACCGCGAACGGATGCTGCTCGCGCGCGATCTCGATGCGCCGCTCGCGCCCGATCGCCGCGTGGATCGGCGCATCCGAGATGAACTCGGCATTGCCCTTCTTGAGGAGCGCCAGCGCCTCGTCGGCCGTCAGCACCGTGCGCCCGCCGACGGACGGCACGACGTCGCCGCCGGCCACCGCCGTCGCGGCGAAGGCGGAGCCGGCCAGGCCGGCGGAGGCGGCGGCGGCGAGCGAGGCCGCCCCGAGGCAGGCACAGCCGAGGAAGTGGCGGCGGGAGAATGAGGAAGCCACGTTGACGTCTCCTGAAGCAGGCGGCCCGACCGTGTCGGCCGCGTCCGCTTCACCGGACCCGCATGGCGGAAATGCGACGCGCGTCAACATCGGATGGGCGGGGACCTCGGCCTCACGCAAGAAGGGCGCGGACCCCTCTCGGTCCCGCGCCCTTCGTTCGGTGATCGCGCGCCCGGTGGCCGGGCGTTGGTGGTGCTAGCGGTAGTAGCCGCGCCGCTCCATGCGGCGCTCCACCCGCTCATGATGGCGCATGCGCTCGATGCGGCGCGCCTCGCGCGGGCTGATGTGGCGGCGGCCATGGTCGCGGCGCCACTGGCGACGCTCGCGCTCGATGCGCCGCGCCTCGCGCGGGCCGACGTGATGGCGACCGCCATCGCGCGAGATGCGGACCTCGCCGTCACGCGTGACGCGCACGCTCTGCGCGGCGGCCGGCAGGGCGGTGGCGAGGAGGACGCCGGCAACGGCGAGGATCAGGGACTTCTTCATGAGACACTCTCGAACAGGTGAACGTGCCCGCAGTAAGCACCCCACCGCCTGAATGGTTCCTGAACCGAATTATCATGCCTACTTATGGTTGACGGCTGCGGCGCGCCCTCAGCGCGGCAGCGAATTGCTGTCGCGCGTCGCCGTCTCGCGCCAGGGGTCGCCGGGCGTGATCGGCTTGTTGATCTCGGCGCAGCCGGCGAGCGTCAGGAGCGAAAGGGCGAGAGCGGCGGTGAGGAATTTCATGGGAATCTCAGTCCGGGACACGAGGAACGGGACCGCCGCCCTCGGCCACTCCCGCGGCGTTTTGGAGGCGGCGGCGCGTTTCATCTCTCCCCGTTTTCTCCACACGGCCGGGACGCCCGCCCATACTCCTGTCACCGCTGGCCCACGGATGGGCGCGAATGATCACCGGGATCGTTCGGGGGCCGGCGGGCGGTGTCCGCGGTGCGTCGTCTTCCGGAGACGAGGCGGCTCGGACGGCTCTTCGCAAGCCGGGCGTCCCCTCACTACGAAGGGGTCCGAAGGATCGCGGGCACCCTGTCTTCGCGACAGCCCAACCCGCCGGGGTGTGAACCCGGACCGGGAGATCGGGCCGAGAGGCAGGCCAGTGCGGCCCGGGAAGCGGAACGGGATGCGGACCATCCCGCGGGAGCTGGACAACACCGCGTGGAGCGCCGGAGGCGAGCCATATACTTACAAACATCGGAGGCGAGCCTCCGGCGCTCCACCCGCCCGTCCCATCGGGACCGGCCCTCATCGCCCGCCCCACCCTCGCACCCGACCGGGCGCGGGGATGTTGTCGCTTGTTCCGTGAAACGCGCAGCGTTCCGCGCTGCCGCGACGCCCGTCGAACGTCTTCCGCCCCGCCCGAATGCCCCCCGCTTGTCGTCAGCCGACGGCCCAGGCCGCCTTCGCGGCCTCCATGTCCATCCACATCACCTCGAAGACATGCCCGTCCGGATCCTCGAAGGACCGGCCATATAGGAAGCCGAAATCCTGCACCGGCGAGGGATCGGGCACCCCACCCGCCGCGCCCGCCTTGTCGGTGATCTCGTCCACCGCCGCGCGGCTGTCGCGCGACAGGCAGATCAGCACCTGCGTCGTCGCATGCGCGTCGGCGATCGGCTTCCTGGCGAACTGCGCGAACTTTGCGTGCGTCAGCAGCATCACGAAGATCGTCTCCGAGAACACCATGCAGGCCGCCGTCTCGTCGGTGAACTGCGGGTTCACGCTCGCCCCCACCGCCTCGTAGAAGCGGATGGCGCGCGGCAGGTCGGTGACCGGCAGGTTGATGAAGACGAGCTGTGTCATGGGATCCTCCCCGGGGACGTCGGCTTTGACGAGCATGCCGCGCCGCGCTACGCCGTGGCAACAGGGGGCGGATACGGCGGCATGCGTCCGCCCCCCGGCGACCCCCTTCCCCGCAAGGAGACCCCGCCGCATGAGCTCCGGCTTTCTCGACCGCGCCCGCGCCGCCCGCCTGATGGAAGCCGCCCGCCTCGACGCCCTCGTCCTCACCGATCCCGCGAGCCTGCGCCATGCCACCGGCGCCTTTCCGGGCGTCGCCACCCTCTTCCGCCGCGCCGGCGCCGCCTTAGCGCTCATACCCGCCGACCCCGCCGCGTCCATCGCCGCCGTGGTCGGCGATCTCGAGGCCGCGAGCTTCCGCGCCGCCAGCGGCCTTTCCGACATCCGCACCCATCCGATCTGGGTGGAGACCGCCTCCGCCCGGTTCGACCCCGCCGGCCGTCTCGACGCCGCCCTCACCTCCACCGCCTGCCGCCCCGCCGGGCTCGACCGTCCCGAGACCTTCGATGCCACGCTGGCGCTCGGCGAACTGCGCGCCCTCCTGGCGGAGCGCGGCCTCTCCTGTGCCCGCATCGGCTGCGAGATGGGCTTCATCCCCGCCGCCGACCTCGCGGCCATGCAAGCCGCCCTCCCCGACGTCACCTTCGTCGACGCCACCGAACTCGTCGCGCGCCTTCGAATGGTGAAGCACCCCACCGAGATCGCCCATCTCACCACCGCCGCCGAACTCACCGTCGCCGGCCTGGCGCGGCTGCGCACGGAGCTGCGCGCGGGTCTCGATGCCGCCGAGATCGCCGCGATCTGGCGCGGCGAGGTCGAGGCCGAGGCGCGGCGGCGCGGCCTGCGCGAGCCCCTGACGAGCTGGGCCTACATCTCCGTCGGCCCCGACGGCTTTGCCCCCGGCGGCCCCGCCCGACCCGGGGACATCGTCAAGATCGACGTCGGCGCGGTGGTCGCCGGCTACAGCGCCGACATGGCCCGCACCGCCGTGATCGGCGAGCCCGGCCCGGCGCAGCGGCAGGTTCACGCGGCGCTGCTCGGCGCCTTCGACGCCGGGCTCGCCGCCCTGACGCCGGGTCGCCCGATGCGCGAGGCCCACCGGGCCGCGACCACGGCGATGCGGGAGGCCGGCTTCAGCGGCTTCTCGCGAGGCCATTTCGGCCACGGGCTCGGTGCCGGCGTCTTCAACGAGGAATGGCCCTTCGTCTCCGCCGATTGCGAGGTCGAGGTGGAAGCCGGCATGATGCTAGCCTTCGAGACACCCTATTACGTGCGCGGCCTCGGCGGCTTCATCATCGAGGACCAGTTCCTCGTCGGCGCCCGCGGCCTCGAATGCCTCTCGCCGCTGCCGCGCGACCTCTGGGTGATCGATCCCGGCTGACGACGCTTGGCCTCTCCCCGCCGTGCCGGATTGCGGTAGTCTGAGTGACACGACGGCAGGGAGGCAAAGAGCGGCATGAGCGACGATCATCACCACGAGAGCGAACCGCGCTGGAAGCATGACGGCGTGCGCGTCATCCCCGGCGACCGGCTCGATCCCAACACGGCGCAGACGCCCGGCATGTTCCGACAGGCGGCGATCGACCATGCCCGCGTCGGCGCGCAGAAGATCTGGGCGGGCACCGTGTCGATCGCACCGGACGCCAAGACCGGCGTGCATCATCACGGGGCGCTCGAAAGCGTCATCTTCGTGGTGCGGGGCCATGCTCGCATGCGCTGGGGCGAGCGGCTGGAGTTCACGGCGGAAGCCAAGGCCGGCGACTTCATCTTCATCCCGCCCTACGTCCCCCACCAGGAGATCAACGCCGATCCGCACGAGACGCTGGAATGCGTTCTCGTGCGCTCCGACAACGAGGCGGTGGTGGCCAACCTCACCGACATCGAGCCGGTCGAGAAGCCGGAAGCGGTGCATTGGGTCGATCCCATCCACAAGCATCCCTGACGGCGGGCGCACGTCGAAATCGACGGCGAAACGCAACGCGCCGCCGCCCATCGCGTTGCCCGCGTGACGATCGCCCACGGGACGGGGCGGCAAAACCATTCGAAGGAGACGATCCATGGCGAACAAGGTCGATGTCGGCGAGATCGCCAAGCGGCACGGTTTCAGCGAGGCGGCGGGGCAGGCGATGGCCGACGCGCTGCGCTCGGGCGGCGGCAGTCAGGCCCAGTTCAGCCATCCCGATCTCGGCGGGATGGGTCAGTGGTCGAAGGGCGGCATGCTGATGATATCAGACATGTTCAACGACGAGCTGAAGGGCCGGGTCGCCGCCCTCGCCGGCGACCTGTCGGAAGCCGGCGCAGCGGAAGACGGCTCGTCGGACGACGCTTCCGGCGCGGCCCCGAAGTCGCATGGGGCGGCGAACGACGATCATGCCAAGGGCGGCTCGTCCGGCAACTGGTGGCCCGGCGATCTCGGCCGTCCGGGGTCGAGCGGCTCGCAGAACGGCGTGCGCTACGCCGTCTTCCCAGAAGCGCATCGCCTCGCCATCGAGCGGGACGGCGACGTCTCGGTTCACGACACGGGCGACCACAAGATCGGCGGCATCTCGCAGCAGCAGGGCTCGTCCTCGACGCTGCGCTTTTCCTCGCAGAAGGGCGATGTCGACCTCGACCAGCTGCCGAAGGTCTGAGCGGACGGGACGGCGCCTGCCATCGGCAGGTGTCGGCGGCCTCCCGGCCACCCCCTTGGAGCGAATCGCGAAAGCCGCCATAATCGTGGACCTTCGTGGGAACGAAGGCCACGATCTCTCGAAGCCGCGATGACACGCTGCGCACCCGGGAGAGCGAAGCGGTTGAAGGCGTTCGGCATGTTGCACGATCCAGGCGAGCGTCTGGCGGACCGGATCGGCAAGACCGCCGGTCCGCGGATCCTCATCTACAGTCACGACACGTTCGGCCTCGGCCATCTCCGGCGGTGCCGCGCCATCGCCAACCGTCTGGTCAAGGCGCGCGGCGACGTCTCCGTCGTCATCATCTCGGGTTCGCCGATCATCGGCTCCTTCGAGTTCGGCGACGGGGTGGACTATGTGCGCGTGCCCGGCGTCGTGAAGCTGCCGGACGGCAACTACACGACGTCATCGCTGTCGCTCGACCTCGAGGAAACCGTGGCGATGCGCGAGGCCATCATCATGGCCACCGCGCGCACGCTGAAGCCCGACCTTCTCATCGTCGACAAGGAGCCCACCGGCTTTCGCGACGAGCTGCTGCCGGCGCTCGCCCATCTCAAGGACGCCGGCACCCGCATCGTTCTCGGCCTTCGCGACGTTCTCGACGAGGCCACGACGCTGGTGCCGGAATGGGAGCGCAAGGGCGCGATCGAGGCGCTGAAGCGCTATTACGACCATGTCTGGGTCTACGGCCTGCCGGCCATCCACGAGCCGCTCGCCGCCTTCGATCTGCCGCCGGAGATCGCCGCGCGCATCCTCTACACCGGCTATCTCCGGCGCGAGCTGCCGCCCAAACCCCAGTCGACGCGCTATCCCAGGCTGACGCGCGAGCCCTTCGTGCTCGTCACCACCGGCGGCGGCGGCGACGGTGAAGAGCTGATCGACTGGGTGCTCTCGGCCTACGAGGCCGACCCGACCATTCCCGTCGGGGCGCTTCTCGTTTTCGGCCCCTTCGTGCATCGCGACCGGCGCGACAATTTCGTCGAGCGCATGGCGAAGCTGCCGAAGGTGGACGCCATCACCTTCGACGCCAAGATCGAGCACCTGATGAGCCGTTCGGAGGGCATCGTGGCGATGGGCGGCTACAACACGTTCTGCGAGATCCTGTCGCTCGACAAGCGCGCGCTCATCGTGCCGCGCCGCACGCCGCGGCTGGAGCAGTCGATCCGCGCCGAGCGCGCCGCCGGGCTCGGCCTCGTCTCGATGCTCGACGGCGCCCATCTGGAGACCGGCGCGCGGCGCGATCCCCTCATGATGGCCGACGCCATCCGCAATCTCTCGGCCCGTCCGCTGCCCTCAGCCGCCTTCCCCGCCGGCCTCCTCGACGGGCTGGAGACGATCGAGCGCGTGACGCGCGGTTGGTTCGAGGCCGCGCCCGCCCTTGCCGAGCGCTCGCCCGCGTGAACCTGCCAGCGCCGGTCCCCGCGGACGGAGGCCGCCGCCCCGTCGCCATGGTGGTGAAGGGCTATCCGCGCCTGTCGGAAACCTTCATCGCGCAGGAGATCCTCGGGCTGGAGGAAGCGGGCCTCCCGATCCAGATCTGGTCGCTGCGCAAGCCGACCGACGGCGCGGTCCACGAGCTGCATCGGCGAATCCGGGCGGAGGTCCATTACCTGCCGGAATATCTCTACCAGGGGCCGGTGCGGGTGCTGCGCGGGCTCACCGCCGCCCTGAGGCGACCCGGCTTTCGCGCCTTCGCCGCCCAGGCGTGGTGCGACCTGAAGCGCGATCCCAGCGCCAGTCGCGCCCGGCGCATCGGGCAGTCACTGGTGCTGGCGCACGAGCTCGATCCGACGATCCGCCACCTGCATGCGCACTTCCTGCACACGCCCGCCTCGGTGACGCGCTATGCGGCGCTCCTGCGCGGCGACGCCTTCACCTTCTCGGCCCACGCCAAGGACATCTGGACGACACCGGACTGGGAGAAGCGCGAGAAGATCGCCGCCAGCCGCTGGGGCGTCACCTGCACGCGAACGGGGCTCGCCGAATTGCGCCGCCTGTCGCCTGCCGAACCCGTGCCCCGCGTCGAGCTCGTCTATCACGGGCTCGATCTCGCCCGCTTTCCGCCGAGCCCCGCTCCTGCGGCGCGGCGCGATGGCGGCGCGGCCAGCGATCCCGTGCGCTTCGTCTCGGTCGGGCGGTTGGTGGCGAAGAAGGGGTTCGACGATCTCCTCGACGCTCTCGCCCGCCTGCCCCCCGATCTGCACTGGCGCTGGACGCATGTCGGGGGCGGCGAGCTGAAGGCGGCGCTGAAGGCGCAGGCGGAGCGCCTTGGCCTCGGGGCGCGTATCGACTGGCGGGGAGCGCTGCCGCAGGCGGAGGTGATCGCGGCGCTGCGCGAGGCCGACCTCTTCGTGCTGCCCTGCAAGGAGGGCGACGGCGGCGACCGCGACGGCCTGCCGAACGTGCTGATGGAGGCGGCGACGCAGGCGCTCGCGATCCTCTCGACCCGCTATGCCGGCGTGCCGGAATTCGTCGAGGACGGGCGCGAGGGGCTGCTCGTTCCACCGGGCGACGCACCGGCTCTCAGCGCGGCGCTCGAACGCCTCGCCCGCGATCCCGACCTGCGCCAGACGCTCGGCCGGGCCGCCGAGCGGCGGGTGCGCGAAGACTTCTCCTTCGAGGCCGGCCTTCGCCATCTCGCCGCGCGCTTCGAGGGCACGCGGACGGGCGAGCCGGCAGGACCGGAGCTCGTCAGGTTTGACCCCGTCAGGCCTTGACCACCCGCGTCATGTCGGCGCCGGCCTTGGCGAAGACGTTGCGCGTGTCGATCGCGAGGCGCGCGTTGGCGGCGATCGCGCGGTAGTCCACCGCGTCGTGGTCGGTCGAGACGAGGACGGCGTCGTAGGCCTCGACCTTCCCAGGATCGAGCGGCACCGAGCGGCGCCCGGCGAGCGCGGGGTGCTCGCGGGTCGGCGGGATGACCGTGACATGCGGATCGTGGAAATCCGTCGCAGCGCCGCGCGCCTCCAGAAGCTCGATCAGCCGGAAGGAGGCGCTCTCGCGGGTATCCTCGACGTTCTTCTTGTAGGCGACGCCGAGGACGAGGATGCGCGCGCCGTTGAGCCCGCGCTGGAAGCGCATGTCCAGCGCCTCGGCGAGGCGGTCGACGACATGGCGGGGCATGGCCGTGTTGATCTCGCCGGCCAGCTCGATGAAACGCGTGGCGATGTCGAACTCGCGCGCCTTCCATGTGAGGTAGAACGGGTCGATGGGGATGCAGTGCCCGCCGAGGCCGGGGCCGGGATAGAAGGGCATGAAGCCGAAGGGCTTGGACTTGGCGGCCTCGATGACATCCCAGACGTCGATGCCCATCGCTTCGTAGATCACCTTCAACTCGTTGACGAGCGCGATGTTGACGGAGCGGAAGATGTTCTCGGTGAGCTTCACGGCCTCGGCGACCGAGGGACTGGCGACCGGCACGGTGCGGGCCACCGCCGCGCCGTAGAGCGCATCGGCGAGCGCCAATGCGTCAGTGCCGTCGCCGCCGACGATCTTCGGAATGTCGGTGGTCCCGAACTCGGCATTGCCGGGATCCTCGCGCTCGGGCGAGAAGGCCAGGAAGAACTCGTGGCCGGAGCGGAGCCCGGTGGCTTCGAGGATCGGCTTCACCACCTCCAGCGTTGTGCCCGGCCAGGTCGTCGATTCCAGCACCACGAGTTGGCCGGGCCGAAGGTGGGCGGCGATCGAGCGGGTGGAGGCGACGACGTAGGACAGGTCGGGCTCGCGCTGGCGGGTCAGCGGCGTCGGCACGCAGATGAGGACGGCGTCGGCCTCGCCCAATCGCGCGAAGTCGGCGCTCGCCTCGAAGCGCCCGGCTGCGATGGCGTCGGCGATGGGCTTCGACGGAATATGCTCGATGCCGCTTTCGCCCCGATTGAGCAGCGCCACGCGCCGCGCATCGATGTCGAAGCCGAGCACCGGAAAGCCGGCGCGCACCAGCGCCAGCGCCAGCGGCAGGCCGACATAGCCGAGACCGATGATTCCGATGCGGGCGCGGCGCCCGGCGATGGCGCTGAGAAGCGTGTCGATCGTTGGCGGCGTCATCGAGACAGTCCCCGAGCGGTTGGGCAGACCAGAAGGACATCGAGCCCGTCTGGTCCGACGACGACGCGCATGCGCTTCGTCTGGGGTCTGATCTAGAAGGCTTTGGCCGGCGGCGAAACCCCGCGCCACACAGCGGCGGGTTACGGCGCGTCTTCGAAGAGCGCCGCGATGGCGGGCATGTCGACGGCCGGATGGTTCGCCAGCACCATCACCAGCCGCTCGGTGAAGCCCCAGAGTCGCTCGTCGTGGACGAGATGGTGGGTGAGAAGACCGATCGGCTCGTCGCGGTCGAGATCCTTCGTCAGCTGTTCGATGAGCGCGGCCTCGCCCGCCAGCCCACCGCCGCCGCGCCACCAGACGGGGTCGCAATGGGTGTTGACGATCGCAAGGCCATCGCGCTGCGCGGTGTCTCGCGGCTTGAAGGTCGAAAGACCGCTAAGCCCAAGGGCGGAGAGCCGGGGTTCGAGCGCGGGATCGATGCGGTTCCATGGCGGCACGAGAACGGGCAGCGCCTTGGCGCCGAAGCGCGCCGTCTGGACCGCCAGCGCCTTGGCGAGGTCGGCAAGAACCGCCTCGGGCGGGCGGTGGCCGAGCTCCTGCGACTTGGCGCCGGGGGGCGCCTCGTTGCGATGGCGGATGCCATGGACGAGGACAGTGACGTCGGCCTCGTCCTCGAGGCGCGCCGCCAGCGCGTCGGTGGCCAGCATCGGGCTGACGGCGAGTGCCAGCGGCGCCCGAGCCTTGGCGGCGATGGCGAGGAGGCGGTCGAGGGCCGGCGTCGGCTCGGCGGCGTCGTCGTCGCGCCACCAGAACGCGACGCGGCGCCCGGCGGCGTGGAGCGCGTCGAGGCGTGCGGTCAACGCGTCCCACGCGGCTTCAGTGCGTCGCCGCTCGTGCGCGGCATTCTTGACGGCCGCGACGCTCACAGCCGCGCCGTCGAGGATGGGCGCCGGGGCAAGGCGCGGGCGAGCCAAGGCCTGCCTCACGGCTTGAAGGAGCGTATCGGATGTCAGGTCGCGCTCGGGCAGGAGCACGGCACGCCCCGCAGTGGCGAGACCTTCGGCGCGCAGGCGCTGTTCCCGTTCGGAGCCGGCCTCGAAGGGCACGAGAACGGCGGGAACGCCGATGGCGGCGAGATCCAGCGCCGTGTTGTAGCCGGCCTGGCTGACGGAGAGGTCGGCGGCGGCGAGCAGCGCGCGAAAGTCCGGGCGGGCGCGCTCGATCGTCAGGTTCGCCGCAGCCTTGGCAGCGAGCGCGGCGAAGGCAGGCTCGGACACGCCGTGGCCGACGAGAAGGCGCCAGCGCCGGCCGGAGCGATCGAGCCCGGCGGCACTGACCGCGGCCTCGAAGAGCGGCAGGCTGGCAGCGCTGCCGCCCCCGGACACGACGATCTCGCCGCTCGGTGGCAGCGGTTCGCTCAGGCTGGCGGTCTCGGTGGAGAGATAGCCGGTATAGGACAGACGATGGCGCAGCGCCTCGCCGACCGGCCAGGACAGCGCCAGCGGCGCGGCCGCCTCGTCGCCGTGGACGAGGACACCGTCATAGAACTCGCGCACCATGATCTCGGCCTCGACTGCCTTCTCGGGACGCGAGGGCGGGTTGAGAATGTCGCGGATCGAGGCTAGAACAGCGGGGCGTTCGTCCCGGCCCCAGGCGGCATCCAGCATCGCGCCAAATTCGGCGCGAAGCTGGCGCCGGCCGAAGGGGAAGGTCTCGGTGACCACGACGTCGGGCCGTGCCCGCTCGAAGGCGGCCAGCAGCGCGGCGATGCGCGCCTCGCGATAGGCGGCGTCGATCTCGGTGCCGTCCGGCCGAAGCAGGCGGGTGAAATCGGCATCGACGCAGTGAACCGGTGGCAGTTGCACCAGATCGAGCTCGCCGGACTCAATGAGCGGCGCCGGGCGGCCGCCGCTGACGATGGTGACGCGGTGACCCGCCCGGCCGAGAGCGCGGCCGAGCGCCACCGAGCGCGTGAGATGGCCGACGCCGAGGAGATGGGTGACGGCGATGAGGACACGCAGGCTCATCGAGGCCCCTCGCCGGTCTGGAGCAGCGGGAGGAGCGCGGCCCGCAGGCGCGTGGCTGCCGCGGCGATCGTGTGGCGCTCGCCGACAGCGGCGCGCGCGCCGGTGCCGAGACGCCGGCGAAGGGCGGGATCCCCGACGAGGCGTTCGAGCGCGGCGGCGAAGGCCGGCGCGTCGCCCGGCGGCACGAGAAGCCCGCCCCGCCCCGCCTCGACGACGCCCGAAACGCCGCCGGCCGCGCCCGCCAGGGCCGGACAGCCCTGCAACGCCGCTTCGAGGAAGACCATGCCGAAGGCCTCGTTGATCGCCGGCCAGACGAGGAGATCGGCCCCGGCATAAAGCGCGGCGAGGACAGTGCGCTCAGTGACGAGGCTGTGGAAGCGCACGCGCGTACCGAAGGGCGCGAAGAGGCGCTCGACCTCGGCGCGCGCTGCGCCGTCGCCGACGATGGCGAGCCGCCAGTCGCCACCGAGCGACCCGAGGGCCCCGGCCAGCAGACGGTAGGAGGCGAGCTTGTCGCCCTCGCGCATCATCGCGACGGCCAGCAGCCGCACCGGTTCCCTATGCTCGCGCGCGGTCTCCGGCACCGGCCAGTCGGCGGGATCGAGAAACGGCGGCAACTCGGCGATGCCGCGCGGGGCCAGCGTTTCGAGCCCGGCGCGATCGGCTGGGTTGAGGAGAAGATGGAGGTCGGCGCGACGCAGCGCGCGCTCGCAGGCGGCGTGCCACGCCGCCCACGGACCGTTCGCGCGCTTGGCGGCGTGCGAGCCCTCGGCCACGACATAGGGGATGCCAAGCGCGTCGGCGACGGCGGGCCCGATGAGGTCGGGCGCCTTATAGTACCCGTGATAGGTGAACCAGAGGCGGGGGCGGGCCGCGGACGGCAGGACGCGGAACGCCGCGACGAGCCGCTCGATTTCGCGCTGCGCCGCGCTTTGGCATGCGGCCTGGAAGGCGGGATCACCGGCGGCGTCGAAAGAGCGGAACGGGCTGGCGAGGCTCGGGGCGAAGCCGGCGCGATCGAGGGCGCGCAGCATCAGCCGCGCCATCTCGCGGTCGCCCGACGGCACGCCGTGGCCCGGCGCCTTCAGCGGCGCATGGAAGGCGATCGCCGGTGCCCCGTCTTCCCGCTCGTCCACCGCCCGCTCCCGTGTTCGTCACCTTCCGCCGGCAACCGACGCGTCCGTCTCATCGAGCCGAGCGCGTGCGTCGTCGCCCTCGCCCCTTGCGGCCTAGCCCCTCCCCCGCCCGCTGGCAACCGACACGAGCCCGCGCTCGAACGGGGGCATCTGTGCAGCGCGACAGGGCGCTGGTAACCTGACGCGGCGAGGAGTACCCAGCCGGCATCATGGCCTCATCCCTCTACCGCTACGTCTGGAAACACACCCGCCGCCAGCAGATCTGGATGCTCGTGGTCGTGCTCCTGTCGATCCCGCCGCTGTTCTATTCGCTGAACATCCCCAAGCTCATCATCAACGGCCCGATCCAGGGCAGCGGCTTCGAGGCGGACGGCGCGACGCAGACCTATCTACGCTTCGCCGTTCCCCTGTCGGAGCGCTGGTTCGGTACGCCGGAATGGGAGGTGTTCCACGGCATTGAGTTCGAGCGGCTGGAGGCTCTGTTCGTTCTCTCGACGCTGTTCCTCGTCTTCGTCGTCATCAACGGCGCGTTCAAATTCTACCTGAACATCTACAAGGGCCGGCTCGGCGAGCGGATGCTGCGGCGCATGCGCTACGAACTGGTCGACCGGCTGCTGCGCTTTCCCATGCGCCAGTTCCGGCGGCTGCGCTCCTCCGAGGTCGCCTCGATGGTGAAGGACGAGCTGGAGCCGATCGGCGGCTTCATCGGCGATGCCTTCGTGCAGCCGATCTACCTGATGAGCCAGATCCTGACGGCGATGGTATTCATCTTCGTGCAGAGCGTCACGCTCGGGCTGATCGCCTTTGCCGCGACGATCGTGCAGGTGGCGCTGATCCCGCGCATGCGGCGCCGGCTTCTCGTGCTCGGCCGTCAGCGCCAGCTCGCGGCACGGCGGCTTGCGGGCAGCGTCGGCGAGATCATCGAGAGCATGCCCTCGATCCGCACCAACGACGCCTCGAACTTTGTGCGGGCGAAGATCGCCAACGATCTCGGCGGCATCTTCCTCATCCGCTTCGACATCTACCAGTGGAAATTCTTCGTCAAGTTCCTGAACAACTTCCTGAGCCAGGCGACACCCTTCATCTTCTATATGTTCGGCGGCTATTTCGCGGTCACGGGCCGGCTCGACATCGGCGAGCTCGTCGCCGTCATCGCCGCCTATCGCGAACTGCCGGCGCCGCTGAAGGATCTCATCGACTGGGACCTGATGCGCCTCGATGTGAACGTCAAATACGAGCAGGTGGCCGAGCAGTTCGAGGTGGACGACCTCGCCGACGAAAGCCGGCAGGCGCCGGTGGCCGAGAGCGTGGCGCCGCTGGTCGGTGCCTTCGCGCTGCGCAACCTGACGATCCGCGACGATTCGGGGCTCCAGCTCGTCAACGACATCAGCCTCGAACTACCCCTTCGTGAAACCGTGGCGGCCACCGGCCCGGTCGGCGACGGCGGCGAGAAGGTGGCCGAGGCGCTCGTCTCGCTACAGTTGGCGACGTCGGGCGAGATCTGGCTCGCCGGGCGCGCGCTCACCTCCTATCCCGAGGCGGTGACGGGGCGGCGCCTCGCCTATGCCGACGCGGCGACCTTCTATCCGCAGTCGAGCCTGCGCGACGCGCTGCTCTATTCGCTCAAGCACCATCCGCGCGGGCAGCCGGCGATCCGCGAGGGCAAGTCCGAGCAGCTGCTGCGTATGGAGACGCTGGCGGCCGGCAACACGCCGCTCGACCCGCGCGACGACTGGATCGACACCGAGGCCGTCGGCGGCAGTTCGGCGGCCGACCGCGCCCATGCCATCGCCGAGGTGCTGCGCATCGTGCGGCTCGACCGCGACGTCGCGCGATTCGGGCTGCGGCGGCGCATCCCGGAGGCCGAGCGCGACGGGGCGGCCGGCGCCGTGCTGCGGGCGCGCCGCATCTTCCGCGAGCGGCTGGAAAAGGCGGGCATCGCACGAGAGGTCGAGGCCTTCGATCCCGACCGCTACCTCGCCAACGCCTCGATCATCGAGAACGTCGTCTTCGGTGCCTCCTTCCAGGACGAGATCGCGGCGACGCGGCTTCTCGTCAGCGGAGACGCGCGCCGCGTGCTGCAGCAGACCGGGCTCGGCAACGATCTCGCCACGATCGGGCGCTCGATCGCCGAGACGCTCGTCGAACTCTTCGGCGACATGGGCGAATCCAGCCCGCTCCTGCGCCGCATGGACATCATCCGCCCCGAGGAGATCGACGACTATCGCCAGATCCTGACGCGCACCGGCGCGCGGGACGCCGATCAGGTGGCGGCCGACCGCACCAAGCTGATCCGACTGGCGCTGAACTACGTCGAGCCGCGCTATCGCCTCGGCCTCATCGACGACACGCTGCGCGCGCGCATCGTCGAGGCCCGCCGGCTCTTCCACGATCAGGCCTCGCGGGACGTGGCGCAGACGATCGTCTTCTACGACATCGACCGCTTCAACCCGGCCGCCAACATCCAGGACAACGTCATCTTCGGCCGCGTCTCGCAGACCACCGCCAGCGCGGCGGACGCGGTGGAGGAACACCTCCTCGCGGCGATCGCCGAGGCGGGCCTTGCCGACGTCGTGCAGGAGGTGGCGCTCGACTTCGACATCGGCGCCGGGGCCAAGCGGCTGACGCTCGGCCAGCAGCAGAAGCTCGGGCTCGCCCGCGCCATCCTGAAGGCGCCCGACTATCTCGTGGCCAATCGCTGCCTCTCGGCGCTCGATCTCGACACGCAGCGCGCCATCATCAAGGCGATGCTGGCGCGGGCCCGCGACCCCGCCCGACCCTTCGGCACGTTCTGGGTGGTGAGCTACGACGGGCATGCCGAACTCTTCGACCGCCTCGTGCGTTTCGAACGGGGCGAGATCGCAGCGGACGTGCGGCTTGCGCGGGAGGAACCCGCCGTCCTATCGTCGCAGGTGGCGAGAGCGTGATGGACAACGAGACCAGTCCCGGTCTCTCGGGAAGACGGTGCCTTCGATGAGTCAGCTGAGCCATGAAGTCGAGATCCTGCGACGCATCCCGCTGTTCCAGGGGATCGAGCCGCAGAAGCTGAAGCTCATCGCCTTCACCTCCGACATCGCCCTCTTCGGCCCCGGCGAGACGATCTTCCGCCAGGGCGACCCCGGCGACAGCGCCTATCTCATCCTGTCCGGCGAGGTCGCGATCGTGGCGGAAACGCCGGTCGGCGAAATCGAGCTGGCGCGGCTCGGCCCCAACGACATCGTCGGCGAGATCGGCATCCTCTGCGACATGCCCCGCACCGCCACCGTGCGCTCGCTCACGGCGCTGAAGACGCTGCGCATCTCGAAGGACTGCCTGTCGGACCTCCTCGACGCCTTCCCCGGCATGGCGCGCACCATGCTGCGCGAACTGGCGCTGCGGCTGAGCCGCACCACCGCAGAACTCGTCCTGTCGCGATCGGGAGGCGGCCCTGCCGTCTGACGGTCCGCCGACGCCTGTTCTCGATGAACTGCGGCTCGTGATCTGGGGCGCGCGGGGCAGCATCCCGTGGGCGCCGGACGATCCCTCGGAATACGGGGCGCGCACCTCCTGCGTCGAGATCCGCGCCGGTGCACGGCGCCTCGCCTTCGACGCGGGGTCCGGCATTCTGGCGCTCGGGCAGTCGCTGGTCGCCGAGGGCGCCACCGACATCGACCTCTACTTCACCCACACCCACTACGACCACATTCTCGGCCTGCCCTATTTTGCGCCGCTCTACTTCGAGGGCGTCAGCGCCCGGATCCATGCCGGCCACATGCTGGACGACCACGACTGCGCCGGGCTCGTCGCCGACTACATGCGCGCGCCCTTCCATCCCGTGACGCCGAAGGTCTTCCGCGCCGCCATCGACTACCGCTCCTTCCGGCCGGGCGACCGGTTCGAGCCCGAGCCCGGCCTCGTCATCGACACGCATCGGCTCGACCATCCCGACGGGGCCGTGGCCTACCGGGTGCGCTGGCGCGGCCGCTCGATCGTCTACGCCACCGACCACGAGCACGTACCGGGGGTCGCCAATCCCGCGCTCGACGCCTTCGTCGCGGGGGCCGACATCCTCGTCTACGACACGACCTTCGTCGACGCCGAGATGGAGACCTACAAGGGCTACGGCCATTCCTCCGTCGAGGAGGGTCTGCGCATCGCCGAGCGCGCCGGGGTCGGGCAACTCGTGCTGTTCCATCATTCCCATAAGCGCAGCGATGCCGAACTGCGGGTGATCGAAGCAAAGGCGCAAGGCCAGCGGCCGGGCACGATCGCGGCGCGCGTCGGGCTGGAGATCGCGCTCGGGCCGCTTTGATGACGAATTCCTGTCGCAGGGACAGCGTCCTCAATGTCGGGACGCTGCAGGAACGCGCGCCCCGACGCGATGCAGGGAGTGAGACGGCTTGAGCATATCGACCGCGAAGATTCTCGAGATCGGCGACTGGCTCCTCGAAGAGGCGCTGGCGGAGCGGAGCATCGAGGCGACGCTCGAGGCGCTCGTGCATCGCCTGCGCAAGGTCGGCATTCCCATCGACCGCTGCCGCCTTTCCTGGCCGACGCTGCATCCCCTGTTCGAGGCGGAGACCGTGGTCTGGAAGGAGGACGAGGGCCTGTCCTCGCAGCGCTTCGACCATCAGGACCGCGACAGCGACGAATGGCGGCGCAGCCCGGTCAAGTGGATGCTCGACCATGACGAGCGCTTCCTGCGCTCGCGCCTCGAGCGCGACGCCGGCGACCTGCAGTTTCCGCTCTTCGAGGAACTGCGGCTTCAGGGCTACCGCGACCTCATCGCGCTGCGCACGCCGATGTTCACGGACGCCTCGCTGCTGCGCCGCGACGATCAGGATTTCGGCCTCTACGTCACCTGGGCGACGAAGGCGCCGGGCGGTTTCCACGACACGGTGGTGGACACGCTGCGCAGCCTGCAGCGCTACATGGCGCTGCTCTGCAAGCTGATGATCTATCCGCGCCTCATCTCGAACGTCGCCGACACTTATCTGGGGCCGACGATTGCTCGCGAGGTGCTGGGCGGGCGCATCCGGCTCGGCAGCGGCAGCCACGTGCGCGCGCTCGTCTGGTACTCGGACCTGCGCAACTCGACGGGGCTGGCGGAGGAGCTCGGCGAGGAAAGCTATCTCGCCCTCCTCAACGACTATTTCGCCTGCACCGGGCGCTCGGTGGTGGAGGCCGGCGGCGAGATCCTCGCCTTCATCGGCGACGCCGTGATGGCGATCTTCCCGATGGACGAGGCGGCGGGCGCGACGGGCGAGGTCGCGCGGCGGGCGGTCTCGGCGGCGGCGGCGGCGGTCGCGGCCGGTCACGCGGTCAATCTTCGGCGCGCCGGCGAGGGCGCGGTGCCCATCGACTTCGGCATCGCCATGTGCGTCGGCGACGTGCGCCTCGGCAATATCGGCATTCCCCAGCGCCTGTCCTTCTCGGTGGTCGGCCCCAGCGCCAACGAGGTCGAGCGCATCGAGCGCATGACGAAGGAACTCGGCGTTCCCGTGCTGGCGACGCAAGAGGTGATCGCGCACGCGGCGGCCGACTGGCGGTGCCTCGGTTCCTATCCGCTACGCGGCATGCGCGAGCCGGTGGCGCTCTACGGCCTCGCCGTTCCCGCGGCCATCGCCTCGGCGGCCTGAAAAGCCGTCAGCTGGCGGCGAGCGGGTCGAGCGCGTCGCGCAGGCCGTCTCCGAGGAAGGAGAAGGCGAGCACCGTCAGCATGACCGGCAGCATCGGCATCAGGAGCCAGGGGTAGAGCGCCACGGCCTCGATGTTCTGCGCCTCCGACAGCATGACGCCCCAGCTGGTGATCGGCGCGCGCAAGCCCAGGCCGAGGAACGAAAGCGCCGTTTCGGCGAGGATCATCGTCGGGATGGCGAGCGAGGCCGAGACGATGATGTGGCTCATGAAGTTCGGCAGGAGGTGGCGCGAGATGATGCGCGCGTCGCTCGCCCCCATCATCTCGGCGGCGCGGCAGAAATCCTCCTCGCGAAGGCTGAGCAGCTTCGAGCGCACCGCGCGCGCCAGCCCCGGCCATTCGAGGAAGGCTAGGATGGCGGTGATGCAGAAATAGACAAGAATCGGGCTCATCGTCACCGGCAGCGCGGCGGAGAGCGCCAGCCAGAGCGGCAGTTGCGGCAGCGAGCGCAGCACTTCCGTGACGCGCTGCAGGATCCAGTCGGCCCAGCCGCCACGATAGCCCGCGAGCCCGCCGAGCGCGAGGCCAAGGATCAGCGACAGGGTGACGCCAACGAGGCCGACGGTGAGCGAGATCCGCGCGCCGTGGACGAGGCGCGAGAAGATGTCGCGCCCCAGCCGATCAGTGCCGAGGAGGAAGGCCGTGCCGCCCTGCGGCGGACAGACGAGGTGGCGATCGCTCTCCCACAGGCCCCAGAACCGGTAGGGCTCGTGGTGGCAGAGGAAGCGCAGCGGCATCGGCGTCGTGCGATCGACCTCGTAGAGGCGCTCCAGCGTGTCCATGTCGAGCCGCCCGACCATCGGGTAGACGAAGGGCCCGACGAGGCTGCCCTCGTGGAAGAGATGGACGCGCTGCGGCGGCATGAAGATGTGCTGCGTGTCGCGCGTCGCGACGCCGGCGGGCGCGACGAACTCGGCGAAGACGACGCAGAGATAGGCGAGCGCCAGGAAGGCCAGCGACACGATGGCCAGCCGGTGCCGCCGGAAGCGCCACCAGAAGAGCCGGCGCTGCGAGGCGTCGAGATACGCCGTCGAGACCGACGACAGCTCGGCCGTGGTGCGACCGGGGTCGAAGGGCTTGGGCGAGACCCAGTGGCCGGTGAGATCGCTCATCGGCGTCTCGCCCCCGCAAGGCGCACGCGCGGATCGACGAAGGCCAGGACGATGTCGGAGACGAGCATGCCGGCCACGGTGAGGATCGCGAGGAACATGAGGAAGGATCCGGCCAGATACATGTCCTGGCTGCGCAGCGAGGAGAGCAGCATCGGCCCGGTGGTGGGCAGCGACATGATGACGGAGATGATGACCGAGCCGGAGACGACCTGCGGCAGCAGGTCGCCAATGTCGGAGACGAACGGATTGAGGGCCGAGCGCAGCGCATACTTGCGCATCACCCGGCCCTCCGGCAGGCCGCGTGCGCGCGCCGCCACGACGTAGGGCTTGCGCAGCTCGTCGAGGAGATTGGCGCGCAGGCGCTGGATCATCGCCGCCGTGCCGGACATGCCGATGACCACGACGGGCACGATGAGATGCGTCATCAGCGAGACGATCTTTGCCGCCGACCAGCCTTCGTCCATGTAAGCGGGATCCATCAGCCCGCCGATCGAGACGCCGAACACGGCGTTCGAGACGTAGAGGAGGATGAGCGCGAGGAGGAAGTTGGGCGTCGCCAATCCGAGATAGCCGAGCAGCGTCAGCCCGTGGTCGGCGGCGCTGTGCTGGCGCGCGGCGACATAGAGCCCAACCGGAAAGGCCACGAGGTAGATGAAGAAGACTGTGGCGAAGTTCAGCACCATCGTCAGGAACAGCCGGTCGCCGACGACCTCGGAAACCGGGCGCTGGTACTCGAAGGAATAGCCGAAATCGCCGCGCGCGAAATCGGAGACCCAGGTGAGATACTGCTCGGGCAGCGAGCGATCGAGCCCGTACATCTCGCGCAAGAACGCCACCTTCTCGTCGGTGTTCGTCTCGCCTTCGGCGCGCAGTTCCGCGATGTAGCTCGTCAGGTAGTCGCCGGGCGGCAGCTGGATGATGGTGAAGACGAGGACGCTGATGACGGCGAGCGTCGACAGCATGGTGAGGAAGCGGACGGCGAGATAGCGCAGCATGGGGTCAGGGCGCGTCCGCTTGGGGCGTCGGCAGCGCCCCGGCGGCCTGCCGGTCGTCGGCGAAGAAGAACGTGTCGGGCCGGTAGGTGCCGAAGAGGGCGCCGGGCTCCCAGTTGTAGGTCGCCTCGCGCGGCAGGTTGCGCAGGCGCCGGGACGCCACGACGATCTGGTCGACGCCCGCGACGATGCCGATGCGCGGCATCTCGGCGGCGTTGATCTCCAGCATGCGGCGCCAGATCTCGCGCTTCTCGCCCTCGATCAGCGTCTCGCGCCAGCGCATGTTCAAGGCCAGCAGCTCGCGGGCGAAAGGCAGCGAGGGCTCGGCGCCGAGCTTGCCGCCGCTTTCGAAATGGAGCCCCCAGGCCGGCCAGGAGGCCTGCGAGGAATCGGTCGGGGCGAGTTCCGCCGGGCTGTCCACCGGCTTGGCCAGACCGTTCTCGAGGCCCGGGCCCACCGACATGAGCGTCGATCCGGCAGCGAGGCGCGAGCTCAGCGTGTCCTTCTCCACCGTTTTCAGGACGAGGCCGATGCCGATCTTGCGCCAGTCCTCGGCGACGAGCTGGAGAACGTCGACCTGCTCGCCCTCCTCGCCGCCGACCTCGACGACGATGTTGGCCGAGCGGCCGTCGGGCAGGATGCGGATGCCGCCGGTGTCGCGCTTGCGCAGGCCCATCGCGTCGAGAAGCGCGATGGCGGCGGCGGGATCGTAGGTCGCGAAGCGCTGCGACAGGTCGGGCGTCCAGAGCGGCGAGGCCGGCAGGACCGTGTCGTTCGTCGGCCGCGCGAGGCCGTAGTAGATGGCCTGGTTGATGTCCTCGCGGTTGATCGCCAGCGACAGGGCGCGGCGGAAGTCGGCGGACTGGAACAGGGTGCGCCAGGTCTCGTCGACGACGTTGAGATCGGGAAACAGCGCGACGCGCGCCCCCCGGCCGCTGTGCCAGCGCAGGACGTCGTAGTCCCAGCGCTCGCTCGCGTGCTTGACGAAGGCGTAATTGCCGAAGGTCATGTAGTTCGCCTGCAGGTCGGCGGCGCCCGCCCCGACCATCGCCGGGATGAGACCGGGACTGGCGATGGTCATTGCCACCTCGTCGATATAGGGGAGCTGCTGCCCCGTCTCGTCGACCCGGTGGAAGTAGGGATTGCGGCGGAAGAGATAGCGGTCGGCAGGCGGCGTGGTCGCGAGCACCCAGGGCTGCAGCGACGGCAGTTCGACATTGGCGTTCTTGTAGGGCTGATCGAACTTGAAGTGCAGCGCTACCCAGTTGCGCTGGCCTTCCGCCGCTACGCGCGCCTCGAGCGAAGCGGGATCGGCGTATTTCTGGTGAAACTGCTTGAGATAATGGGCGGGCCGGAAGATCTCGAGCGCCAGAGAGCGCGCCATGGCCGGCAGGAAGAACGGGTTCGGCTTCGTCCACTCGTAGCGGATCGTCACGTCGTCGGGGAAGCTGACGCGCGGCCCCTCGCCGTCGACCAGAAGCTCGCGCGGCAGGCCGTTCTTGCCGAGCTTGGGATCGTTGACGACGTCCTCCCAGTAGTAGCGGAAGTCCTCGGCGGTGAAGGGCGCGCCGTCCGACCATTTGTGGCCCCGGCGCAGGTGGATCGTGAAGATCCGGCCCGCCTCGACATCCACCGCGCGGGCGAGATCGGGCTCGATGCGTCCATCCGGCGTGTAGCCGACGAGGCGCGCATAACCGAACACCACCATGCGGCGGGTGTCGCGGGCCTGCGCCTCGATGATGCGCAGCGAACCGCCGTAGCGGCCGATCTCGCGGCCGGTGGCGGGCATGTCGACCACCAGCGGCTCGGCCGGCAGGCGCTCGGCCATCGGCGCCAGCGTTCCGGCCGCGACCGTGTCGGCCAGGGCCGGCGGCTCGGCCACGGCCGCGCGTGCCGGGCTTTGCGCGAGGCCAAGGCATGCGACGAGCGTCAGCGCCGCCAGCGGCGGGGCCGTGCGGGCGAAGCGGGCGATGAGGCGGCGGGGCGTCGCCATCGAAGACTCCGGAGCGGTCAGTGGTGGGCGAAGCGCGGCCCCAAGCGCCTGTTCGCGCTGGCGCTTCGCTTGCGTTTCGACGCTCGCACGCGGCGCAGCGCCATGCAACGGCGGAGCGAACGGGCGGCTCACGGCCGCAGGCCCTCGCGGCCGGCGGCAAAGGCGCGCACCGCATGGCCGCCGCCGAGATCGAGGAGATGCGGCTCCGGCCCTTCCGGCTGGCTCGGGGCGGGCGCACCGGCCATCGAGAAGGGCCAGCCCCAACTGGCGGGATCGCGCGAGCGCCCCGGCCCGAAGGCGGAAAAGTCGATGGGCCGGTCCGGGTCGGGCTCGGGCACCGAGGCGATGAGCTTCTTCGTGTAGGGATGGAGGGGCGCGCGGAACAGCGTCTCGCGCGGCGCCACCTCCACCAGACGCCCCGCCGCCATCACGGCGATGCGGTCGGCGAGATAGTCGACCACCGCCAGATTGTGGGAAACGAAGAGATAGGTCAGACCGAGTTCGCGCCGCAGATCCTTCAGGAGGTTGAGGATCTGCGCCTGCACCGAGACGTCGAGCGCCGAGACGGGCTCGTCGAAGAGGATGAGGTCGGGCTCCAGCGCCAGCGCCCGCGCGATGCCGATGCGCTGGCGCTGGCCGCCCGAGAAGCTGTGGGGGAAGCGCCCGAGATGGGCATCCTGCAATCCGACGAGCGCCAGGAGATCGCGCACCCGCGCGCGCCGGCTCTGCGGCGTGCCGATCCCGTGGATGACGAGCGGCTCGGAGAGGATCTGCTCCACGGTCATGCGCGGATTGAGCGCCAGATAGGGGTTCTGGAAGACGTATTGCACCCGGCGGCGCCAGCGGCGCAGATCGTCGCCGCGCAGCGCCAGAAGATCCTCCCAGCCGTCCTCGCCCATCATCTCGACGGTGCCGCTGTCCGGCGTCTCGGAGCGCGCCAAGATGCGCGACAGCGTGGTCTTGCCGCAGCCGCTCTCGCCGACGAGGCCGAGACACTCGCCGCGGAAGATGTCGAGATCGACGTCGGCGACGGCCGGGGCCGCCGCCGCACCCTTGACGGCGAAGCCGCGGCGCTCGCCGAAGGTCTTGCGCACCGTGCGAAGCCGCACGAGCGGCGTTCCCATCGCGGCCTCCCCGGCGCCGGCCTGCCGCGCGGCGGCGCGCGCCTCGGCCCAGCGGGTCACGGTGCCCCCGACGGCGATCTCGCGCAGCGGCTTCAGCCGCTCGTCCGGCCCCATGTCGAGGCGCGGCACCGAGGCCATCAGCGCCTTCAGATAGGCGTGGCGCGGGCGGGCGAAGAGCTCGCGCGCCGACCCGCGCTCCATCGTCTCGCCGTGATGCACCACGATCATGTCGTCGGCCATGTTGGCGACGACGCCGAGATCGTGGGCGATGAGGAGGATCGCGGTGCCCTCGGCCTGCTGGAGATCGCGCAGCAACTTGAGGATTTCGGCTTGCACGGTGACGTCGAGCGCGGTGGTGGGTTCGTCCGCGATGATCAGCGCCGGGCGGCAGATCATCGCGATGGCGATCATGGCGCGCTGACAGAGCCCGCCCGACAGTTCGAACGCGTAGGAGTCCACCGCCTTCTCCGGCTTGGCGAAGCCGACGCGGCCGAGCATCTCGATCGCCGCCGAACGGGCTTGGCTCGCGCCGATGCCGCGATGACGCCGCAGCACCTCGCCGATCTGGTCGCCCACCGTGTGGAGCGGCGAGAGCGCGGCGGTGGGCTCTTGGAAGATCATGGCGATGCGGTCGCCCCGGATCGCCCCGAAGGCGGGACCGTTGCGCGGCAGCGTGGCGAGGTCGACGGGCGCGGCGCCTTTGTCATGGAAGAGGATGCGGCCGCCGAGCTGGAAGGCGGCGGGCGGCAGGAGGCCCAGGATCGCCTGCGCCGTCACCGACTTGCCCGAACCGGACTCGCCGATCACCGCAAGAGTGCGACCCTCCTCGACGGCGAAGGAGAGTTCGTTCACGGCGCGAAACCGCCCCTCGAGCGTTCGAAACTCGATGGAGAGGTCTTCGACGCTGAGAAGAGGCGGCATGAAGGTTCCGGTCAGGCGTGTCGCGCAGGCCGAGACGGCGATCGCGCCGCGATCATGGCAGAGAGCGGGGCGGTCAGGGAAGCTTCAAGTCGAGAAGCAGCGTCTCGGCATAGAGATGATCCACATCCGCGGGGGGTACGTCGGGCGTGCGGACCCACCGGGCCAGCGGGATCACCTCGATTTCGCCCGGCGACACATGCACAGGGAGGAAGCGCGAATCGATGGCCAGCACCTCCGACGCGGGCCCGCAGAGCGTATCGGCGAGCGCCTGTGCGGAGGCCGCGAGGACGCCGAGGTCGGAGCAGTGGAGAAGCTCGCGATAGAGGATGTTCTCGCCCTTGCGCTTGTTCTGGAGGACGAGGAGCACGGGCGCGCCGCCCGCCTCGAAGCTCAGCATATCCAAGCCAAGGCCCCGGTGATCGCCAAGGATGCGGCGCGAGCGGGGGTCCAGCCGTTCGGGCTCGGGCCTCTGGAGCGAGAGGCGCGCGCCGCCGGCCTGCGGGCGAAACAGGCGGCGGGTGTCGTCGAGAATGGTGAAGCCCAGCCCGCGGATGCGCCGACCGGTGGCGCGGCGGGCGGTCATCGTGGCGTAGGTCGTGCCGGGCTGCGCCATGCCGGCGCGCAGCAGCGCCTCTCCGATGCCGGTGCCGCGGTGGTCGCGCTGGAGATACCAGGCGCCGAGATCGCAGAAGCGCCGGCGCCCGACCGAGGTCTCGCGATCGGAATAGATCGTCGCCATGAAGCCGACCACGGTGCCGGCCTCCTCCACCAGCCAGCCGCGCTCGGCATCGACCGGGCGCCAGGGATAGGCGAGGATCCGCCGCCAGCGCTCGGGCGGGATCTTCGGGTTCATCAGCCGATGGAGGAGATCGGCCACCGGCTCGATATCGGCCTCGCCCGCCGGGCGTACGAGGGCGCTCATGCGAGCGGCGCGAACAGCGTGGCGGCGTCGCGCCAGCGCACGGCGGGATGGCGCGAGAGCATCGGCAGGAGGGCGGCGAGGAAGTCCCACGTCGCCTCATCATGGGCGAGATGGTGGGTGAGGAGAGCGAAGGGTCGACCATCCCCGGCGGCGCGGCGGAGCGCCAGATCCTCCACCATCGAGCGGCAGAGCTTGGTCGCCCCGGCAAAGCGCGCGCCGCCTTTCCACCTGACCACATCGAGATCGCCGTTGATGGCGCGAAGGCCGGGCGGGGCGGCCTCGGGCGGGCCGAAGGTGCTGAGGCCGATATAGCCGGCGGCGGGCAACGCTTGGCTCACGCGCGGCTCGATCCGGTTCCAAGGCGGCACCATCACCGGCAGGAAGCGGTCGCCGAAGAGCGCGGCGAGGCGCTCGCGCCCACCTGCGAACTCGTCGAGGATGGGCTGGAGGTCGCGATCCCCGCCGCACTCCACCGCTCGCCCGCCGGGCGCGGCGTGGTTGCGATGGCGCCAGCCGTGCTGGAGGACATGGGCGTCCCCACCCGAAAGAACCGCGGCCAGCGCCGGCGTCGCCGGCTCGGGGATCACGGCGAGGGCCGGCACCGCGCGGTGGCGATCGGCCAGCGCCATGAGGCGGCGAAGGGCCGGCGTGTCGTCGGCCGCGTCGTCGTCGCGCCACCAGAGCGGCAGGGTCAGGCCCCCCTCCTCCCAGCGATCGAGCTCGGCATTGAGCGGCGCGGCGTCGGTGGGATCGATCATCGGAGCGGGCGAATGGGCGGAACCATGGTCGCCGTCTTAGCGGCTCGCGCAGCGCGGGCACAAGTGCGCGGCCTTGCCGCGACCGAAGCCGATCGCACCAGATGATCGCAGCCAATATATTTAGCCGCACAGACAGTTAGGCAGGCTGGGCAAGCCTTGTTTCGGAACAGGCGTCTGCGTCGTGGCCTTCCCTTCCCATGACATCAACTCAGGAGACCCCCATGGTCCGCACGACCCTTCGCAGCGCCACGATGCTGGCCGCGATCGCCGGCACGTTCGCCCTCGGCCTGTCCGCCGCCTCCGCCCAGACCGCGACGCCGCCAGCCTCGACCTCCACCGCCGCCGCCGCCCGCACGATGGCGCAGCCGACAGCCGAGATGAAGTCGGTTCTCGACAAGCTCGCCGCGCTCGGCGCCAAGCCGCTCGGCACGCTTCCGGTGGCCGAGACCCGCGCCCAGCCGACGCCTGCCGACGCCGTCATGGCGATCATGAAGGAGAAGAACATCCAGCCGGGCGCCGCCGTTCAGGCGGTGAAAACGCGCGACATCAAGATCCCCGGCGCCGCCGGCGAGGTCGATGCCCGTGTCTACACCCCGGAAGGCCAAGGGCCCTTCCCGCTCGTCGTCTACTACCATGGCGGCGGCTGGGTGATCGCCGATCTCGACACCTACGACGCCTCGCCCCGCGCGATCGCGGCTGGTGCGAAAGCCGTCGTGGTCTCGGTCGATTATCGCCATGCGCCCGAGCACAAGTTCCCGGCGGCACATGAGGACGGTTTCGCGGCCTATCAGTGGATCGTCGAGAACTCCGGCTCGCTCAACGCCGACACGACGCGTCTGGCCGTCGCCGGCGAGAGCGCGGGCGGCAACATGGCGGCGAACGTCGCGATCATGGCGCGCGACGCCAGGATCATCCAGCCGATCCACCAGCTTCTCGTCTATCCCGTCGCGGGCAACGACCTGAAGACCCCGTCCTATGTCGAGAACGCCGAGGCCAAGCCCTTGTCGAAGCCGGCGATGGAGTGGTTCTTCACCAACGTGTTGGCAGAGCAGTCGCAATCGGCCGATCCACGCCTCAACCTCGTGGGACGCACCGAGCTGCAGGGCCTGCCTGCCGCGACGGTGATCAATGCGCAGATCGATCCGCTGCGCTCGGAAGGCGAGACCTATGCCGAGCACCTTCGCGCCGCCGGCGTTCCCGTGGAGCAGAAGACCTATGCCGGCGTGACGCACGAGTTCTTCGGCATGGGCACGGTGGTGCCGGAGGCCAAGCAGGCGATGACGTTGGCGAACGAGCGGCTTGCCGCCGCCTTTGCCGCCGCACCATCCAGCGAAAGCACCAGTTCGACCGGCGCGGCCAAGCCGGCGAACTGAGCGAAAGCTCTTTGCGATAGGATAGGACGGGAGAAGGGGCGATCCGCGGGGATCGCTCCTTTTTTCTAGACCTCAGGAGGCGAGGTCGGTCAGGCCGACGAGAGGTCGCGCGCCTCGTCACGAGCGACCCGGTTGCCTTGGCTCGCCGGCGCCTTTTCGCGAAGGTGCAGGTAGGTCTCGTTGAAGCCGCAGAATTCCTTCAGGCGCCCGACGTCGCGCACCACGAGGTTCTTGCCCTCGGCGGAGATCATGCCCTCGCTGCGAAGGTTGCGGATCATCTTGTTGACGCTGACCACCGTCAGACCCATCGTGTCCGCGAGTTCCGTCTGCGTCACCGGCAAGAGGAAGCGGTTGTCGTGATCGACGAGACCGACGCTCTGCAGGCGCACGAGGAGTTCGCACAGGAGATGGGCGATGCGCTCCTCGGCCGAGCGGCGCCCGACATTGACCAGCCATTCCCGCAGCACCGACTGGTCCACCAGCGTCGACCACCAGAGCGCCTTGGCGATCGCGGGCTTTTCGCAGAGTTCCGCGATATCGCTGCTCGACAGCTTGGCGACGTGACAGTCGGTCAGGGTCGCGATCGCATGATCCATCTCCTTCAGGATGAACACATGCAGGTCGCAGAAGTCGCCGGGCACGAGATAGGCGACGATCTGGCGGCTGCCGTCCTCGAGGATCTTGTAGCGGCAGGCGAAGCCCGAAAGGATCAGATGGACGTCCTGCGGGTTGTCGCCTTCCGACGAGATCTCGTGTTTGGGCGGAAGCTGGACGGTGCGGCGTGTGTGGCGGGCAAAGAGTTGTCGCTCTTCGGGGGAGAAGGTGACGAAATGCTCGAGCTTGCGGATGAAGAAACTGTCGTGAACCATGGCCCTTGCCCGTCCCGTCGATCCGCCGGCGGCGACAGCACGCGCGGCCCCCCGTCATAGAGCCTTCGCTGATCGACAGGAAGGGGAACCGCCGGCCTGTTCAGACCGGCGGTTCTCCGACGGGCCAGCTCAGGCCTTGCCGGTACGGCCCGCGACGTCGTTGATCGAGTCGCGTGCCGCGCGCTGGCTGTCCAGCGCATCCTGCGCATCGATTTCCTCGATCGTGCCGGGGGCCGCGACCCCGGTCTCGCCGGGCTGCAACCCGTCGCGGCTCTGCGGTCGGGGCGCCGAGCCGATGCGGCCGACCTTGGGATCGCCGCCCTCGTCGTCTCCGAGCACGGAGAGGGAGGCATCGAGACGGGCATCGTCGAGACGGTTTGGCTTGTCGGATGACATGGATTCTTTCTCCTCGGTCTGATGAGGAGAAAGAGATTTGCGCGCGATGGGGTTCCGCGCCGGCGGCGCGCGCACTCCAAGCGACACTTTCGCTCAGAAGAGCGAGAGGAGCCCGCTGCCGGAGCCGCTGCCGCCGTTGAAGAGGGCCAGGATCGGCGAGGAGGACGCGTCGGTGGAGGCGACATCGTACATGCCGGCGAAGCGGGCGATGAACTTGTCGAGCTTGGCGGGATCGGCGAAGTCTGTGAAGTCGATGCGGCTTTCCAGCAGCTTGGCCTGCTTGGCGACATCCATGCTGCTCATCCCGTCGGGCAGCCCGAGCGCGGTTCGGGCGACCTGGAAGAGAGCCTTGTCGGCGAGAAGGCCGTAGGCGGTGGTGACGTTCGGCGCGTTGCGCAGGAAGTAGAGCGCAAGGCGCGTGCCCTCGCTCGTCTCGCCGGACTGCTCCTCGAGCGTCTGCAGGAGGTAGAGATTGTCGGTCGTGCGCCGGGCTGCGCCGCTTTGCGCGCCCGATCCGGTGTTCTCGAGGCTGCCGTCCGTCTCGAAGTTGAAGGCGGCGGCGAACTTCGCGACGGCCTTGTCGGTCTGCGCGTTGGCGAAGCTCTTGGGATCGGAGAGATCGCTCGTCAGGATCTTGCGCAGATCCGCCTTGGAGATGTCGGTATCCTTCACGCCATAAGCGGTCAGGGCGTAGCGAACCGTCTTCTCGTCGGCGAGAAGCCCGTCGATCGAGTAGATCGCGCCGGTCGCCTCGAGATAGCGCTGGGTGTCCGCCTTCACGACCGCCTTCTTCGCATCGGACTGGTCGGTGCCGAAGGTCGCGCTGTAGAGCGTCGCGGTCTTGGTGCGGTCGGTTACGGACTGGACCGAGCGCTCCGCCCGCAGCTTGCCGTCCTCGCCGAAGTTGAAGGCGGCGGCGAGCTTCGAATAGCGCTCGTCCTTTAGCTTCGAGACGTAGCTGTCGGGATCGGACGGATCGCTCGTCAGGACGGCGCGGATCGTCGACAGGCTGGCGGTCGCGGGATCGATGTCGAAGGCCTTGAGGACATATTCGAGGTTGGTGCGCCGGGTGCTGCCGACCACGCTTGCATCGGCGCGGATCAGGTCGGTGACCGACGTCACCTTGGCGATACCGGCGACGAAGACGGCGCTGGCATTGCCGTCGGCCTTCGTCGCGGCCGCCTTGTAGTTGGCGAGGTAGCCGTTGAAGAAGGTCTCCGTGGCCTTGGGCGGCAGCGGCACATTGTAGGGCTGGCTGACGCCGTTGGCGTCGGTCTCCGTCGACGGGCGGACCGCACCGTTCGCGTCGAACCGGAACATGTCGCGCAGGGCCTGCATCTTGGCTTTCGCCGCGACGCGCGCCGGCAGCACCTCGCCGCTGGCGGACACCGTGGGCATGGCGTCGACATTCGCCTGGCTCTTCAGGATGTCGGCGATGAACGTGGCCGTGTAGGTCTCGGACAGGCCGACCGACGCATGCATCATCTTGAGGATGCGGTCGTCGCCGGTCAGTTCGGTAACGTTGGCGACCGGCGGCGACTTGGCGAGGACCGCCTTGAGATAGTCGATATTGGCCTGCGCCGCCTGCGGGCTCGTCGCGTTGCCGGTCTTCTCGTTGTACTGGTAGACGAGATTGGAGATCTGTGCGGCGTTCTGGCTGAGGCTTGCGTTCGCGCCCGTCGTGAAGAACCCCTTGAGGGTCACGAAGGCAGTGCCGGGCGTCGGCGCGATCGTTCCGTCGAGGAGGCCCGAGACATAGCTCGAGGTGACACGCGAGGGGTCCGCGACCCCCGCGGCGCGCAGGGCCACGTCGACGAGCCGGCGATCGCCGACGAAAGCCGCGACCGTGGTGACGGTCGGCATCGCGTCTTCGAAATGGCTGGTCGCCGCGGCCGCGATCGGTGCGGAGCGATCGACGCGCTCGCCATAGGCTTCCACGATGCGGTCGGTCTGCGCGGTGCTCTGGGCCGTCGGCTTGGCGGCGGAGGCCGAGAAGTTGAAGGCCGAGGCGAACTGCGCGTAGCGCTTGTCGACGAGCTTGTTGGCAAAGCTCGCGGTGTCGGAGAGATCGCTCTCCAGCACCTTGCGCATCAGGCCCTTGGAGCCGATCTGGTCCTCCAGTCCGTAGGCCTTCATCGCGTAGGAATAGAGCCGGAAATCGCCGAGGAACTCGTCGACGCTGGAGACGCCGCCGATCTTGTCGTCGTAGTATTGCGCGCTCTTGGCCACCGTCGCCTGGTCGGACAGGCGCTCGAGCGTCTGCGCCATGTTGTTCGTGTAGAGGCGGTAGTTCAGGAGGGTGGATATCACGGCGCGTCTCCGGACGATCGAGGCCGACGCCCCTTTGCATGGGCGCCGACCGAGAGGCGAGTTTAAGCGAACATCGTTTCCGGGACGTGAAGAGGGTGCAGGAGCGCCGCTCCCTACTGCGTCGCCGCGGTCTTGTAGGCCTCGCCGCCGATCTGGTTCTTCGGCATGAAATCGAACTTGTCGATCATCACGTCCTCGACCACCTTCTGGCCATAGCGCGTGTTCACCGCCTCCTTGATCGAGGCGAGCAGCGCCGGCAGATCGTAGCGCTCGGGATTGCGGAAGTCGAAGCCCGAGACCGAGTAGACCGCGCGGAACGCCTCGTCGAGGATGATCGGATCGGGCGGCACGGCGAGCTTGGCCGCCGTCTCGCCGTCGATCGTGTAGACGAAGCGGGCGAGCACGTAGCCCTGGATCGCGTTTTCCGAGATCAGGGGAACGGCGATCGTGTCCGTCTTCTTGTAGTCGAGTCCCTCGAAATAGTCGGGTTCCTTCTGAGCCTCGACGGTCTCGCCGGAGCGCAGGGTCGCGACCGCATAGCCGGAGCCGAGCGTCACGAGGCAGACCCAGATGCCGATGCCCAGGATCTTGATCATCGAACCAGCCGCGCCCCCCCGATCGTGGCGGCGTAGGTGCCGTCCGACTCGGCATCGGTCATCGCCTGCGTGATGAGGCCGGCGACCTCGGCCGTTGCTTCCATGTGCAGTTCCAGCAGCCGGCTGTTGTCGGCGAGACGCTCGCGCAGCGTGCCGAGCCGCTCGCGCATCGCCTCGCTCGCACCCTGCGGCTCGAAGCCGCGCGCGATGCGCGACAGCTCCATGAGGCTCTGGTTCTTGCGGTTGCTGATGTCGCCGAGCCCGGTGTTGTCGCCCGAGCGGAGAGCCATCGTCTCCCCCGCCAGAACGGCTTCGAGACGGTTGATGGCCTGAGTGAGTACCGCTTCCAAGTGCCTGCCCTTTGGTCGTCCGGCCGCAGCCGTGTCGTCAAGTCGTCTTGCGGGCGGCCTGCCGCCGCCCTGCCCGGTTCGCCGATCAGGCGCCCGGTTTGTCCAGCTGAACCACCGGTCCCTCGGCTGCCGGGATCTCGGGCGCGGCCGTGCGCCCGTGCTTGGCCAGCATGTCGGCGATGCCGATGCCGCCCGAGGCCGCCATCTCGTCGCCGATGCGCTCGGCCAGCATGGATTTCCAGATCTTGCCGGCGGTGCCGGTGCCGAAGAAGGCGGTGTCCTCGCTCGGCATCATGTTCTCGATGAAGGAGCGCAGCACGAAGCTCTCGAACTTCTGCAGCGGCTCGAGTTCGCCGGAGCGCGAGGTCTGGTGGAAGAAGCGGGGATCGCTCGCCTGCGCGGTGGTCGGCGCCACGGCGCCGGTGCGCGCGGCCGCATCGACGGTGGCGGCGAAGCTCGGGCTCACCGATGCCTTCACGCCCGCCGTGTCGGATGCCGGCGCGGACGACGGGCCCTTCGCGGCGCGGGTCTGCTCGGCGCGCTCGCCCGGCTGGAGGTTGGTAACGGCGGCAACGGTCATCGGACGTGTCCCGTCGGGATGCGGAAATGGGGGTGGAAGCACCGGCGGATCGTTCGGGACCGGCGGCGACTTCGCTCTGCCTTCCCTTCTAACCGCCGCTACTTATTCGAAACTTGCGGCCCTTGAGCATCGGATGACCGATAGGACCTATCGATCGTCCGATGCTCTGGCGGCGAGATGGTCGTCGAGGGCGAGAAGCAGGTCGCTGCGCTCGCGCGCGTTGCGCTCCGCGGCCCGCGCCTTGGCGCTGGCGCGCTCCAGCCGCTTCTCGGCGGTGGCGGCGAGCTTCAGCGCCTCGCGCACGACACCCTGATGCTCGCGCGTCTTGCCGAGCGCCTCGTCGTTGCGCCGCAGCGCCGAGACCTTGGCGTCGAGGAAGAGCCCGTGCATCAGCGACTGGTTGCCGAGCGTTTCCAGCAGTTCGCGCTCGTTCTCCTGCAGGCGCTGTTCCTCTCGGACCGCCTCGGCGAGGCGCCATTCCTCCAGCTTGCGCTTCTGCTCCTGCACCGCGAGGACGCGGGCGAGCCGGTCGGCACGGCTGCCCCCGCTCATCCGAACAGGACCCAGGCGCGAAAGCCGTCGATGAAGAGGGTGAGGAAGTCGCCGACCGAGATGCCGAGGAGGACCAGCCCGCCCGCCAGCACGAAGGGCAGCGAGATGAAGTAGACCGGGATCTGCGGCGTCATCTTGTTGGCGAGGCCGATGGCGAAGTTGACCACCACGGCATAGACGACGAACGGGCTGGCGATGCGCAGGCACAGCTTGAAGGTCTCGTCGAGATTGTCGACGAGCGAGTTCAGCCCGGAGCGGATCGAGAAGCCCATCTCGACGGGCATCGCCTTGTAGGAGGCGATGAGCGCGTTGACGATCTCGGCATGGAGGTTGAGCGAGAAGATCATCACCGTCGCCGTCAGCGTGATCAGCGAGACGAGGGCCGGCACCGCCTCCTGGTCCTCCATCGGCACGCCGAGGGTCTGGCCCATGCCGATCGAGTTGGCGACGATCGAGCCCGAAAACTGCAGCGCGATCATGAAGACGCGGCCCAGCAGCCCGATGAGGAGGCCGTTGAAGAGCTCGCCCACCATCATGGCGATGCGCACGTCGTCTGCGGCGTCGCGCACCAGCGGCACGATCTGCGGCATCAGCCGGGGCGAGACGGCGAGCGCCACGGCGAAGGCGATGAAGAGGCGGACCTGCGAGGGAATGCGCACGCTCGAATAGCCGGGCAGCAGCATCAGGCAGGAGCCGATCCGGCAGAAGACGAGGAAGACCGCCAGGATCGTGGCCTCGGTCTCCGGCGTCACGAGATCGAACCCAGCGCCTTGATGTCGACGCCGCGCGCAATTTCCAGATGCGAGAGCACCGGCAGGTTGACGAAGATGCGCTCGATCATCATCCGCACGTAGGGGCGCGCATCCGGCGAGGCGACGAGCACGAAGTTCTCGCCCTGGTCGGTCTTCTCGCGGATGACCTTCGAGGCTTCCGTCGCGAACTGCTCGACGAGGCGCGGGTCGATGTCGAACTCCACCACGTCGCCCTTCGGATCGCGCTTGAGCGCCTGGTGGAAGGCGAGGTCCCAGCGGTTGCCCAGGCGCAGCACGCCGAGCTGGCCGTTATGCAGGAGATCGCCGCAGATCTGCTGCGCCATGCGGGTGCGCACGTGCTCGACGATGCGCTCGGAGCGGCGCACGTGCGGTGCGATCTCGGCGATGGCCTCGAGGATGAGCGTCAGGTTGCGGATCGAGACGCGCTCGGCCAGCAGCAGCTTCAGCACCGCCTGCAGCCCCGAATGCGACATGTGGGCCGGCACGATCTCGTCGATGAGGCGCTTGTACTCGGGCTCGAGCCGGTCGAGCAGCGCGCGCATGTCCTTGTAGGAGAGGAGATGGGCCAGATTGTTGCGCAGGACTTCCGAAAGATGCGTCAGGACGATCGACAGCGTGTCCACCGGCTCGAACCCGGCCCGGCGGGCGGCGGCGGCGAAGGTGTCGGAGATCCAGGCGGCGCGAAGGCCGAAGGCGGGCTCCTTCGTCAGGTCGTGCGGAATGTCGGGCGTCGGCGCCTCGCCGAGCACGATGAGGAGGTCGCCGAGCCGCAGCGGCTGGCTCGCCACCGTCGTGCCGTGGACCTTGATCGCATAGGACTTGGAATCGATGGAGAGATCGTCCGACAGCTTGATCTCGGGGATGACGAAGCCGTAGCGCGAGGCGAAGCGGCGGCGCATCTTCTGGACGCGGCTGGCCAGCTCGTCGCGCGAGAAGGACAGGTGCGCCGCGACCTGCTTGCCGAGCACCAGCTCGACCTCGATGATGCGAAGCGACTCCTTCACCGACTGGCGCTCGGCCTCGACGGTCCGCTCGTCCTGCTCGCGCTTGGCGGTGTGTTCGCGCTGGCGCTCGTCGGCGCGCCGGCGCGGGATGATCGTGCCGAGCGCGGCCAGACCAGCGGCGACGATCGCGAAGGGCATGAAGGGCAGGCCCGGCAGCAGCGCCAGGATACCGAGAAGCGCGGCGGCGACCATCAGCGCGCGGGGATAGTGCCCGAGCTGCGTCATGATCGCCTGCTCGGCGGCGCCGCGCGTGCCGCCCTTCGAGACGAGAAGGCCGGCAGCGAGCGACACCACGAGCGCGGGGATCTGCGTGACGAGACCGTCGCCGACCGAGAGCTTGACGAAGACGTCGGCGGCGTGGGCCGCGTCCATCTCGTGGCGGGTGACGCCGATGATGATGCCGCCGAAGATGTTGACGGCGGTGATGATGAGGCCGGCGATGGCGTCGCCGCGCACGAACTTCGAGGCACCGTCCATCGATCCGAAGAAGGAGGATTCCTCTTCCAGTTCGCGGCGGCGCGACTGCGCCTGCTTCTCGTCGATGAGGCCGGCCGAGAGATCGGCGTCGATCGCCATCTGCTTGCCGGGGATGGCGTCGAGGGTGAAGCGTGCGCCGACTTCGGCGATACGCGTGGCGCCCTTGGTGATGACGAGGAAGTTGACGGTGATCAGGATGATGAAGACGACGATGCCGATGACGAAGTCGCCGCCCATCACGAACTGCGAGAAGCCGCCGATGACGTAGCCGGCGGCGTTGTGGCCCTGGTCGCCGTTGGAGAGGATGACGCGGGTCGTCGCGATGTTCAGCGACAGGCGCAGCATCGTGGCGAGCAGCAGCACGGTCGGAAAGGCCGAGAAGTCGAGCGGGCGCTCGATCCACAGCGCCACCATCAGGATGAGGATCGACAGCGCGATCGAGATCACCAGCCCGGCATCGATGAGGAAGGCCGGGATCGGCACGAACAGCACCGCGAGCATCGCCACGATGCCGACGGCGAAGCCGATGTCGCGCATCGAGGATTTCGGCAGCGGGGGCGCGAGTTTCAGCGTGTCGACCGACATGCGGCAAGCTCCTGGGAACAAGAGGACCGGGCGGGCAAACCTCACCCGATCGTTAATGCTTTATTCTCCATCGGACTGGTGCCGGGCTGGCGGGCGTTGCCCCCCTCGCCGCCCCCTTGCGCCGCAAAACGAAAAAGGCGCCCCACCGGTCGGACCGGGGGGCGCCTGACGACGGCTCGATGCCTTCGAATACGATCAGTAGCCGTGTTCGATGCGCGAGAAGCTTTCCTGCGTGAAAGCGTAGACCTGCGCCCCGGTGAAGGACGCCGTGAAGGCGATGATGACGAAGATCGCCAGGATCTTCGGCACGAAGGTGAGCGTCACCTCCTGGATCTGCGTCAGCGCCTGGAACAGCGCAATGACGATACCCACCAGCATGGCGCCGCCGACCGCGGGGCCGCAGGCGATGACCACGGTCCAGATCGCGGACTGGACGATGTCGATGGCGTCAGCCTCGTTCATGGCTATTCGACCTTCACGCCGGTATCGAGTGTCACGGTCTTGCCGGTGGCGAGCGTGGCGATGGTGCCGTCGGAGGTGACCTGGATCGACTTGACGACGCCGGTGACCGACTTGTCGCCGGAGGTGACGGTGCGCCCGATCAGGGAGTTGGCCTGCGTCAGCGCCGTCAGCGTAGTCATCGCCTCGAGCTTCTGGTTCAGCTTGATCGACTGCTCGACGTTCGAGAACGAGGCGAGCTGGCTCATCTGCTGGGTGGGATCGGTGGGGTTCAGCGGATCCTGGTTCTTCATCTGCGCGACGAGGAGCTGCAGGAAGGCGTTGTAGTCGAGACCGGTCTTGATCTCGCTCGACGTGGCGGTGGCGGCGCTCGCGGCGCTGGCGCCCGAGACGGCGGAAATGTTGGACATGGGCTCAGCGGGCTCCAACGGCGATCGGCACGCGTGCGGGCGCTTCGACCGGGGGAAGACCGGCGCTCTCGCCGGCCAGGATGTCGTCTTCGAGGGGAATGATCGTCCGCAGGCGCTTCAGCGCCTCGAAATTGCGCTCGCGGCCCACGAGGTCGGCGACGTCCTGCAGCCCGGAGCGGATCTCGACGCCGGCGAAGGCGGCGAGCAGCGCGGGGTAGGTGCGCTCGAACACGGCGCGCGCCTCGGCGGCGCCCGCCGGGTCGATCAGCATCAGCTGGACGACGAAGTAGAGCTGGCGCAGCGGCGTGTTGGCGTCGGCGGCCTGCATCACGTGGCTTTCCAGAAGGAACGTCACGTCGTTCATGAATTCCAGATGCGTCTTGCGGTCGACGCGCATGACGGCGCCGTTGACGAAGATGCGTTCTCCCGCGCGCAGCGTGATGCGAAGGGTGGACATGGGATCAGGCCTCCAGACCGTCGCGGATCATCGTCGTGACCTCGATCATCGCCGCAAAGCTCTGGACGCGGCCGAGCCGGATGGCCTCGGCCTCGCGCATGACCCAGAGGCCGATCGAGATGAGGCCGGCGCGCAGCTCTTCGGGAAGCACGTTCTCGGGGCTGGCGAGGTCTTCCACCAGAACCGACCAGAGGTTGCGCGTCACGTGGATCGCGTCGATCGCCTCGCGCGAGCGGGGACCGGCGGCCTCGGCGCGCTTCAGCGACTCGATCATGTGGCCGAAGGCCTCGTGTTCGCGATCGCGCGCGGTCGCCGAGCTTTCCTGGGCAACCTCGGCGTAGGAGAACTGATACATTCCCATTCCTCAAAGCGGCGGGGCAATCATGCCCCCTTGTTCAGGGTTGAAGGTGATCGCCGCGGGCCAGCGCCCGCCGCCGGGGTCAGATGTAGTCGAGGATGGAAAGGCCCTGGAGCTTGCCGGTGACCGCGAAGGAGGCCTCGAGCTGGGTCTTGAGCGTGGTGATGCGCAGCGACGCCTCGGTCTGGTCGACGCCTTCGAGGTTCTCGTAGGACGCCTTGACGATGTCCTGCTGCTTGGTCAGCGCCGTGTTGGCGGCCTCGACCCGCGTCTCGCGCGCGCCGACCTCGGCCGACAGGTTGACGATGCCGGTCATGCCGCTTGCCAGCTTCTCGGCGGCGGCCTTGGCCACCACGGCGCGGGCCTCGGTGCCCATATCCGAGATCCCGAGCGCGGTGATCATCGCATAGGCCGCAGCCGTCTTGCGGATCGCCGGATCGTTGACGCTGACGGAGGTGCCGATCGTCTCGGTCTTCGAGATGCGGACCTGCGCGATGTCGCCGTCGACCTTGGAGAAGGCCGGGTTCCAGCTGGTGTCGCCGGGCGTCGTCCCCACCGCGTCGTTGAAGAGATCGTCGTAGCGATAGGTGTTGCCGCCGGCGGTGTAGCCGGTGGACGAGAAGTACTGGCTGAGCGCGTCCTTCGAGACCGTCGCCCGCGTCACCGGCGTGCCGCCCGTGCCGGCGACCGCGAGGAACGCGTCGAAGGCGGTGCTGACCGCCGCAGACCCGTCGGTCATCGGCTGAACGTCGCTCTGCGTGCCCGAGAACAGATACTGGCCGGAGTCCGAGGTGTTGAGGAGGCCGACGAACTGCTGCATGGCGTTCGTCGCCTCGGTCACCAGCGCGGCGGTGCCCGCCGGGGTGGCGACACCGGTGATGAAGGTCGACTGGAGCTTTTCGCCCGTGGCGCGCACGGCATCGAGCGTGTCCTGCGTCGACTCCAGTCGGAAGCTCACGAGCTTGTTGGATTCCAGCGTGCGCTCGATGCTCGAGTCCTGCGCCCGGTAGGTGATCGTGTTGCTCGTCAGGCGCCCGAGGGTCAGGCCGACATCGGCGTGCCGACCGCTCGTGAACTCCTTGTTGGCGTCGAGGATCTGCGACTGGATCTTCTGGATCGAGGCGCGCGAGAAATTGCTGAGGGTGAGGCTGGAGATGCTCATGTCGGATCGATCCTCGGTCAGATGGACTGGAGTAGGGCCGCCATCATCTGGTCGACGGTGGAAATGATCTTGGACGAGGCCTGAAAGGACCGCTGCAGGTCGAGGAGATGCGTCAGCTCGGTGTTGAGATCGATGCCGGTCTCGTTCGAGAGGGTCGTCTGCGTCTTCTCGAGAAGGGTCCGCTGGTAGTCGGTGTCGGCGGTCTTCTCGGCGCGTTGCGCCTGCAGCCAGCCCATCGAGGAGGCCGCGAAGACGGCGATCGAGCCCTTCGGGTCGGCGCCGGCGGCGGTGAAGGTGCGCTCGGCGTTGAGCGCCGTCTGAAGCTTCAGGATACGGCCCGAGAAGCCGGCGGCGCCCGAGCCCGCCATCGCGTCGGCCGTCGGATCGACGCCGTCGCGGATCTTTGAGGGATCGGCGATGACCGCGGCCGCGACGCTGATACGACCGGCAAGACCGGGCTTGGCGAGATCCGCGGCGGTGACGAGGTTGCCGGTGAAGCTTGCGTCGGTAAAGACGCCGGCGGTCTGCGTTCCCGCCACCGTGTGCGTCTCGGCGAAGGCCGCAATCAGCCCGCCCGCCACCGCGTCGAGCTGGGCCTGGAAGGTGACCGTCGCCTTGTCGCGCAGTTCCACGAGGCCGGCGACCTTGCCGGTGGAGATGCCCATATAGGCGTTGTCGCCGGTCACCACCGTGCCGTCGATGCGCAGGACGTTACCGGTCTGGCCGGGTGCCAGCGGATAGGTCTTGGCGAACTCGACCGGACGCGCCGTGCGGTCGAACATGGTGACGCCGGAGTCGGTGTAGATCACCACGTCGTTGTCGCCGCGCGACTGGACGTTGACGCCGACATAGGTGGCGAGCTTGGCGATCTCGATGTCGCGCTTGTCGACCTCGTCGGTGACGTCGGTGCCGCCGATCGTGCCGGACACGATCCGGCGGTTCAGCGTCTCGATGTTGCCGAGGATCTTGTTCATGTCGTCGGCGGCGAGGCTCAACTCGTCGTCGGCGTCGCGGCGGATCTGGTCGACCGTGGTGCTGGCCTGGTTGAGGCCGGTGGCGAGATTCTGTGCGGCCGAGACGGCGGCGCTGGCGAAGCCCTGGTTGCCCGGCGTCGTGGCGTAGGTCTGGAGCGCGTCGGAGAGCTTGGCGACGAGCGCGGCCGGCGAGCCGGCGGCGTCGGTGTCGCCGATCACTTCGCTGATCCGGTCGAGCCCTCCGGCCACCACGGACGAGGCCTGCACCGCGGAGGTGGTGTCCAGCATGTTGCGGAACAGGGCGCTGTTCTGCGACTGCGAGACGGAGCGCACCTCGACGCGGCCGTCCATCCCGGTGACGACGTTGGCGTATTTGCGCGTCGCGCCGGCCGCGTTCACGTTGGCGACGTTGCGCGAGACGATCGCGGTCTGCGTCTGCGTGGCGGCGAGCGAGGAGGTCGCGGTGTTGAGGGCAGACGAAAGCGTCATGGGGGGCGTCCGCGGGCAAGGAGGGGTCGTGACGGCCGGCCGTCGCTGGGGCGTGCGGCGCGGCGAAAGCGGCTACGAAGAAGAAGCGGCCGCCCGCGAACGGGCTGCCGGGCGCGTCAACGCTTGAGGTTGACGAGAACGTCCATGATTTCCGAGCCGGTCTGGAAGACCTTCGAATTGGCCGTATAGGAGCGCTGCGACTCGATCATCGTCGTCAGCTCGGAGGCGAGATCGACGGTGGAATTCTCCAGCGCGCCCGAGATCAGGTCGCCGAGACCACCCGAGCCGCCGAAGCCCATGAGCACCGTGCCGGACTCGACGCCGGCATTGTAGACGTTGCCTGCCAGCGCTTCCATGTTGTCGGGTGCCGCGACCATGGCCAACGGGATCTTGAAGAGATCGCGCGTCGTGCCCGAAGTGAAGGTCGCCGTGATCGTCCCGTTGGTGCCGATCGAGACCTTGTCGATGACCTCGGCGGGGTTGCCGTCCACCTTGGCCGCGAGCGGCAGGTAGGCCTTCGTGAAGGATGTGAAGTCGCTGACGTTCAGCTTGATGTTCTGGCCGTTGGCGCCGGACAGATCGACATTGATGAACCCGTCCCGCGCTGTCGTATTGACGGCAGCGACGGCACCTGCGGGCTTCGTCGATTGAAGGCTCGCGAGCTTGGAGGTCGACTGATCGAACGTCATCGTCGTGACGCTGAGGGCGCCTCCCGTGTAGGGAAACGGAGCCGTCGTCGAAGCGCCGGTGCCCGTGGCCGGCGAAGCGTCAGCCGCGTTGAAGATGGCGACTTCCCACTTGTCGCCTTCCGTAGCCGTCGCGTCCGCGATCTTCGTGTAATAGACGTCGAGCTTAACCGGTTTGCCCGAGTTGTCGTAGGTGGCGATCGAGCTCGACGACGTCGGGCTGACCTTCGCGCCGGCCACGGTGCTGGCAGAGGGAAGCTCGGCAGCGGCAACGATCGTGCTGCTCTTGTCGAGGTTGGCACTCAGCGTGCCCGAGGTCGTCGGGTTGGCGCTGAGAAGCGCCGCGCTCATGTTGACGTCCTTCAGGCCGGCATATCCGTTCAGCACGGCGTCGGTGCCGCCAGCCGTGACCGGGTAGCCCTGAAGCGTGAAACCGGCCGCGTTGACCAGCGTGCCGTCGGCCTGCTGCGTGAAGGAGCCGGCGCGGGTGAGGAAGTTGCCGCCGCGGCCGTCGCCGACCACGAGGAAGCCGTTGCCCTGGATCGCGAGGTCGATCTTCTTCGAGCTCGACGCGTTGGCGGTGTAGGTCAGGCCGCCCTGCTCGGAGACGAGGGTGCGCACGTTGGCATCCACGGCGCCCGAATTGTACTGGCCGCCGCTATGGGCAAGCACTTGCGACGAGAACTCGGTCGTCGTCTGCTTGTAGCCGTTGGTGTTGGAATTCGCGATGTTCTCGGATACGGCGCTGAGGCGGGTCGCCTGGGCGTTCATACCGGAAACACTCGTGCGCATTAGGCCGCCGATGCTCATGCCTGCTCCTTGTCCGCTTCTCAGATTGCACTAAAGGATAGGTCCGCAGCCTTGCCCGAAGCTGCCATCATCCAGATTAAGTTATTTAGTTTATTAAGTATTTATTAACAACTCAAAGAAAAACCCGACGCTAGGCGCCGGGTTACTTGAGTTGGGATCGATGGGGCAGGAAGGTTCGGACCAGGCTCGCGTGTCAGACGCCGATGCCGTAGCCGAGGTAGCGCTTCGACGAGACCGGATCGTAGCCGAGGCGCATCTTGAGCTTCTTGCGCAGCTTCGAGATGTGGCTTTCGATGACGTTCTCTTCGACGTTCTCGTCGAAGATGCCGTAGATGGCGCTGAACAGCTGCTGCTTGGAGACGCGGCGGCCCTTATTGGCGACCAGATATTCCAGGATGCGGCGCTCGCGGCGCGGCAGGACCATCGGCTGGCCGGCGACTTCGGCGTCGCGGCCGTCGGAGAAGACGCAGATCTCGTCGGCCGAGGTGCGGTTGCGGTCGATGGCGACCTCGCGGCGGCGGATGGCGCCGACCCGGGCCAGGATCTCCTTGACGTGGACCGGCTTGGCGACGACGTCGTCGATGCCGGCGGCAAAGAGATCGAGGGTGGAATTGAGGGCCTTCGCCTCGGCCAGCGCGATCATCGGCGCCGCGGAGCGAGACCGCACGAGGCGGGTGAAGGTGGAGCGCTCGGGGAAGTCGCCGAGCAGGAAAGCCTCGACGGCGGAGATGTCGGTGTCGGACGCGGTCTCGACCCAGTCGCGGAACTCTTCGACGCCGAACCCGGCCGAGGAAACGCCTTCCGTACCGAAGAGAGACTTGTAACCGTTCGTGACCAGCTCACGATTGTCCACAACTACGATCATCTTGGCCCCGCCGCATGTCTTGCGTTTCGTTAGGGAAAAGATAACCGCTCGGAGCCGAATCGAGCCATCCCCAAAAATCACTATAGGGTTAACGGGACGTTACGACCTTGCCTCAAACCTGATGCAATGTCAGGAGCTTGCGCCAATCTGTTAAGGCCGATTAAAGTTCCATTGGCCTTCGAAAAAACCTCTAGCGCACGCGCCTGTCGTCAAGCTTGCAGCGATGCAACCTGAACGTTTATCGCGCAAGCCTCCGACAAAGTCCGGCTGTGGCGGCGCGGCCACGCAAGGGCTGACGGGCCGATCGTCGATGAGGAAGAGCGAAGGGTTTCGAAAGGCCCGCAAGCTGCCGAAGACGAAGGCGCACGGCGCATTTCGGATGGATCGCGGCGAGCGGGCAAGGCCCGGGCACTGGATCGGTCTCGGCGGGATGAAGTCTAACGGGAGCCGCCGCAGGGTCGATGCGGAGCCGCTCGATGATCGAAGTCGGAAAGACGATGGAGAAACGGCGGGATCGGGCGGCCATGCCTGCACCGGGACCGCGACGAGCGCCATCCCGGGGCATGCGAGGACGCCGCCGGAATGGGTTCGCAGAGCGCCTAGAGAGGGGTGGGCGCCTAGAGGTAGTGGGCGCCTAGAGGTAGTGGGCGCCCGAGCGGCGTTCGAGCGACGGGATATCCCGCGCCGGCCCTTCGCCGGGCTGACGCCCGGTCTCGCCGCGCGATCCCCGCCCCGGAGCGCCCTCGCCATTCGCGCCGCGCTGCGACTGCGGATCGGAGGAGCGGGCGTCCGAACCCTGCTTGCCGCTGCCGGCGCTGCCGCTGTCGGCCGAGCGCGAGGCTGCGGGCGCGGCGTCGCGCGTCACCACGGTGATCGCGGCATCGTCGAGCGAGAAGCCGGCATGTTCGAGCACCTTGCGGAGCGTGCCGCGATCGTCGGCGAGAAGAACCGCCGTGTCGGCTTGGCTCGCGGCCAGTTCCAGCGTCAGCTTGCCGTCGGTGAGGCGCATAGAGACCTCCAGCGTTCCCAGATGCTCGGGCTGGAGCTGGATCGTCAGCGTCTTCATCGCCGCACCGCCGGCGCGCATGCGCAGATGCGCCTCGCCCGGTGCGCTGGAGGGCGTGCCGGGGGCGGCCGGGGCCGGGCCGAGGGCATCGAGGATCGGGCCGGCGACCTGCGTCGCCAAGCCGCCGGCGCCGGGCAGCGCGGGCGTCGAGGACGCTGCCGTCTTCTCGGTGCTGCGCGCCTCGGCCTTGGCGGCGGCAATGTCGGCCGCCGCGGATCCGCCACGTCCCGCGCCCGCGCCGTCGCGATCGCCGCGGCCAAGCTGCGCCAGCGCCTCGTCGAAGCGAAGGCGGACCGCCGGCGCCCCGGCCGCATCGCCCTCGTCCGTGGTGCCGCCAGTCAGCGGATCGGCCTTGGCCGCGTCCGTCGTCGCCGCGCTCTTCCTGGTGCCCTCGCCGAGCAGGGCGACGAGACGGTCGGCGCCCTCGCTCGCCAGCTTTCCGGCGACCAGCGCGTCGGAGGCCGAGGCCTTCGACGCCTCGCCCGAGACGAGCACCATGCCATCCTGATGCGGCTCGAAATGGGTTTCCATGTGGAGGACATCGAGGCGCAGTGCCTTCGTCGGCTTCGCCGTCCCTTCACCAGCCTCGCCGGTGCCGCCGGTCAGGACGGCTGCCGCACGCAGGGAGGCCGCGAGATCGGCATCGCCATCCGCCGCCGCCTCGCCGTCGCCCGCCTTGGTTTCTGCGGCGAGCCGGGCCGCGGCCTGTGCCTGCGTCCCCAGAAGGCCGAGAAGCGCCTGAAGCGTGCGGGCATCGGCGGCGGGGGTCGTCGCACCCGCGCCCTCGGTGCCCTTCGCCGCGATCTCGTCCTCGGCCGCGGGTTCGCTCGCGGTCTCGTCGGGGCTGGAGGCGTCGGCCCTGGCCTTGGCCGGATCGCCCTTCTGGCGGCCGGGAGCGGCGCCCTGCACGGCCTGGTCGAACGCCCGACCCTGCTCGCTGCGTGCGCTGTCGTCGCGCAGCGGCGATTTGGCGCCGCCGGCATCCTTGTCGATGGTCACGGACACGAGATCGATCTTCATGGTTGGGACTGCTTGAGATCCTGAGAGGCGCCGGCGATCGCCTGCTCGGCGCGCGCGAGCACGGATGGGGCGGAGGGCACGGCCGTCGGCGCGACTTCGACCGACGCGGTCTCGACCGGTGCATCGATCGAGCCGAGCACCGAATAGGCGGCGTCGAGCAGCTTGGCGTCTTCGGGATGAAGGAGGCTGCGGTCGAGCCCGTCGAGACCGGCGCGTGCGGCCTGCGGATCGGAGGTGCCGAGGCGCGAGGCGATCTCGTAGAGCCCGCCGCGCGCCCGGTCGGCGTCGGGCAGCCCGGACAGCGCGAGAGCGCGGGCCGAGGCCTGGTTGGCGAAGACGAGATTGCCCTGCACGAGGGAGCGGCGGCCCACCGCCAGGAACAGCCGGGCCTGCCGGGGATCGGGAAGCCCGGCGATGACGTCGGCCATCGAGGCCAGCGCCTTGGCGGGGTCGGCATCGGCGCGCGCGGCGAAGATCGCGCCGAAGCGGGCCTCGAAATTGGCGGCATAGGAGGATGCGGCGTAGCGGTCGAAATACTGGCGCGCCAGCCGGTCGGCGATCTCGTGCTGGCCCAGCCCGTCGACGAGCATCGCCTCCAGCCGCAGCGCGGCCTCCTCGATGAGCGTGCCGGGCGCCAGCAGCCGCGCGCGATCGAGATGGGGCACCGCGTCGGCGGGGTGATCGACCTGCGCGATCTGGCCCATCACGAGGCTGATCTGCGCTGCGAGCACCGGCTCCAGCCCGTCCAGATCCAGGGCGTTCAGCCCTTTCGAGGCGACGGCGAGATCGTTTCGCGCATAGGCGCGGGCCGCATCGACGAGCGGCGTCTGCGCCTCGTCGAAGAGCTTTTCGCGCGACAGGCGGTCGAGCACCTCGGGCGAGCCGCCGCTGAGCGTGAAGAGAATTGCGGCGCGGAAGTTGCGCGGATCCTGCCACACCGCCGGATCGGCCTCGATGAAGGTGCGCCCGAAACGGCGCAGGAGCAGCGCCTGCACGCGGATCGCCCGGTCGTTGCCGCGCGCCACCTGGTCCTGCAGGAACTGCACCGAGCGCATGACGTCGAAGGGCATGGGCGTGCGGGTGCGCGTCCATTTGGGGTCGAGCGGCGCGGCCGGGAGCGCCGCCGCCCCGGCTTCGGCCGGTGCTTCGGCCGCCGGGGCGCCGTGGCCGCCGGCGGATGCGGCCTCTTCCGCATGGGCGACGCCCGCAGCGAGGATCAGGGCAAGGGCCGCCAGTCCCGCGATCCGCTTCACGCCTTGGGTTCTTTCAGAAGGATCTCGATGCGCCGGTTGCTCGAGGCTTCCGGATCGGCGGGATCGCTCGGCTGGCGGTCGGCGACGCCTTCGATCGCCTCGACGCGATTGTCGTCGAGCCCTCCGCGCATGAGCATGTAATAGGCCATGTGGGCACGCGAGGTGGACAGGCGCCAGTTGTCGGTCTCGCCCCCGGCGCTGCCATAGGGACGCGCGTCGGTGTGGCCTCGGATGACGATCGTGCCGGGACGGTCCTTCAGGATCGCCGCGATCTTCTCCATCAGGCGGATCGCGTCGGCGGTCGGCTTGGCCGAGCCGATCTGGAACATGCCGGTGTCCAGCGTGTCGGCGAGCGAGATGGTCACGGTGCCGGTGCCGGGATCGCCGGCCTTCACCGCAACGTCGGCGACGTCGCCGGCGGGATCGCCCGCCTGGATCTGGCGTTCGAGCTTGGCGGCATCTTCGGTCGCGGCGCTGGCGGCGGTCACGGGGGCAACGGGTGCGGGCGGGGCTGCCGGAACGCTGGCGATCGTGGCGAAATCGTCGGCCACGGCCGGCTGCGTCGGCGCGGCACCGTTGGCCATGACGTTGGGCTGGAGCTGCCAGGAGGTCGGGTCGAACGGATCGCGATAGGCGTCGCCGCCGTTGAGCCCGGGAAGTCCAGAGCCGTTCGGCTTGCCCTGCGCGGTGCCCTCCTTCACGGCGGGTCCGCCTTCGGCGACGATCTCGGCGAGCACGGCATAGGGGTCGCGGAACAGCGCCTGATCCTCGCCGCCCTCGGCCGAACCGCCGACGGGCTTGCCGCCCGGCTGGCCGGGCTGGGCGTTGGGGCCGGTGGCGGGCTCGGCGGGCGCGGGTGGCTGTGTCGGCGCGACGTCGCTTTTCACGAGCCCGTCGGTCGGCGGCACGTCGCTGTTCAGCTCGATCGGGTTGAAATACTGCGCGATCTGCTTCTTCGTGGCGTCGTCCGACACCGAGGTCAGCCACATCACGAGGAAGAACGCCATCATCGCCGTCATGAAGTCGGCAAACGCGATCTTCCAGGCGCCGCCGTGATGGCCGTCCTCGATCTCGCCCGAGCGCCGGACGATGATGATCGGCTGTTCGTGGAGTGTGCCCGTGCCGCTCACGAAAGAGCCTCCTCCACGGCCTTCAGCCAGGCTGCGAGCCGCGTCTCGATGACGGTCTGGTTGGCGTCGATGCGCACGTCGGTGTGCGTCTCGTCGGCGTCGAAGGAGACGTGGCGCGCGTGGTCGCCGAGCTTGGTCTCGAGGGCGTTGAGGAGATCGCTCGGGCCGGATGCGGCGATCTTCACCGCGCTGCCGTCGAAGGCGATGGTCTTCACCGCGCCGGCAAGTTCGTCCACGGTCTGGCGCTTGCGGGCGTCGAGCACGAGCGGGCGCAGCAGCGCGTTCAGCGTCGTCTTCAGCGCGTCCTCGAACACCGCCATCTGCAGGATCACGAGGTCGGCGAGACGGTCGCCCTCGGCCTCCACCCAGACGCGGCGCGTCTCGGCGATGGCCGCGGCATGCTCGCCCAGCAGCTGCGCGCGCATCTCCTCGAGCCGCGCCTCGGTGACGCGCTCCAGATCCTGGCGGATCGTGTCGGCCTGCACCTCGCCCTCGCGGCGGGCCTCGTCCACCGCGACGTCGAGCTGCTCCTGGAAGGCGACCCGGTCGGCGGCGCGCGCCTGGCGCTCGGCCTCCAGTTCGCGCAGCGGCACGCGGGGCTCGGTGACCGGGCGCAGCGGCGCCGGGGCGGCGCGCAGCGGCATGGCCGCCGCCACGGGGCGCGAGGGAACGGTGAGCGGGGCGCTCGCCCGCGGCGCGGCCGGGGCCGGGGCCGTCTTGTAGGCGGCGGCCGGCTTCGGGGCGAGGCTCGGCGCCGCGACGCGCGGCAGGCCGGCCTCGAAGGCGCGGATCGGGGCGGGAGCCGGCCGGCGCTGGGCCTGCGGGCGCAGCGGCACGAACTCGTCGTCGGACTGGTCGGACAGAAACTGCGACAGGGGGGTCATGGCTTAGGCCGCCTCTTTCTGGTGGATCCACTGCTTGAGGATGGCCGCCGCTTGGTTCTCGTCGAAGTCGACGAGCTTCTCGAGGCGGACCTTCGGCGAGTTGGCACGGTTGCGGGTGAGTTCGTCGAGGAGGTCGTCGGAATTCGCCGCGTCGCCGTATCCGAGCGAGGCCGCCAGATCCTCCGAGAAGTTCATGGCGCCGGGGATGCCGGTGAACTCGGGCGTATCGAGCATCGGGTTGCGCAGCTCGATCGACTCGTCGCCGAGCGAGGCCATGCCGTTCTGCGAGGCCGAGGGACCGGCGATGGCGCGGATGGCGGGCTTCAGGCCGAACCAGATGACGAGCACGGCGACGACGAGGATCGTCAGCGCGTTCACCATCGTGCCGGACTGCTTCAGCACCATCTCGACGTAGCTCGGCGCGGGCACCGGCTCTAGATCCTGGCCGTTCGAGACGAAGTCCACGGCGGTGACCTCGAGCTGGTCGCCGCGGGCCTCGGTAATGCCGGCCGCCGAGGCGACGAGCGACTTCACTTCGGCGAGCGCGGTGGCGAGCTGCTCGGGCGTCGGGTTCTCGCCGAGCGTGGCGGTGAGCCGGGCGCGGTTGACGACCACGGCGACCGACAGCTTCTTCACGTCGTAGCCATCGGAGATCGTCTGCGTCGTGGTTTCGTTGATCTCGTAGTTCGTCAGCTCCTCGCGTCGGTCCTTCGCCTCCGTGGAGGAGTTGCCGGGCGTCGCCGTCTGGGGCTGGGCCTGCGGCACGTTCTGCGCGGCGGTGGCCGCGTCGGCATTGTTGGCGGTGTCGTTGGACTGACCGGTCTCGCGCACCGTGCGGGTCGAGCGCTCGACGCGGCCCTCGGGGTCGAAGATGCGCGCGTTCGTCTGCCGGCGGTCGGTGTCGAGCCGGGCGGTGACGCTCGACTGGAAGTTGCCGACGCCCAGGTACGGCGAGAGGGTGCGGCGGATCGAATCCTCGATCGAGTTGGAGACGATGCCTTCCATGCCGAGCTGCTTGGTGGTGGCGCCCGATGCCGCGTCGTCGCCCGAAGCGAGCAGCGTGCCGTCGGTGTTGAGCACCGTCACCTGATCGACCTTCATGCCGGGAATGGCGGCGGCGACGAGATGGCGGATGGCCTGCGCGTTGGCGAAGTCCTCGACCTTTTCGGTGCGGATCACGACGCTGGCCGAGGGCGGCTGCTGCTCGCGGCGGAAGGAGCCCTGCTCGGGCAGGACGATGTGGACGCGGGCGGCGCGCACGTCCTTCAGCGTCTGGATGGTGCGAGCGAGCTCGCCCTCGAGCGCCCGGACCCGCGTCACCTCCTGCATGAAGGTGGTGAGGCCCATCGAGCCCATCGTGTCGAAGAGCTCGTAGCCGGCATTGTCGGAGCGCGGCAGGCCCTTTTCGGCGAGCAGCATGCGGGCCGGCGCGGTCTGCGAGAAGTTGGTGGAGACGGTGTCTCCCGCCGCGTTCACGTCGAAGACGATGCCCGCCTCCGTCAGCGCCGAGCCGATGCGCGTCACGTCGGTCCGGTCGAGGCCGGAATAGAGCACCTCCATCGTCGGCTTGGACAGCGTGTAGGCTGCCAGACCGATGAGGGCGACGACCACGACACCCACCAGCGCGAGCGCGCCGAGCTTGCGACCGCCGAGCGCCTGGAGGTTCGAGAAGAGTTTTTGGGCCTCGGCCCGAGCGACCATCGCCATGCGCGCAATCTGCCTTCGTGAAGCGGGATAGCGGCACCTTGGGGCTTGGAGCTTGTGCGGACGTGATGACCTTACCGAATGATGAAGGATGGAGGAGTGCAGCGCACCGTGCCGCCGGCGATCGCAGCGGCCGGGGCGGGCCGAGAAAGGCGGGCGGGAGGTCCCCTCCCCTCATCGCACGGCCCCCGAACGAAAACACCCTCCGGACCTTGCGGTCCGAAGGGTGCGACGGGAGCCGGCCCCGGGTTCCGCCGACCGAAAGCCGGCCGGCGACACCTGTGGGAACCTCCTGGCCCGTTCCGTTCGATTACTGGAACAGACGCAGGATGTTCTGCGAGGACTGGTTGGCGATCGAGAGCGCCTGCACGCCGAGCGACTGCTTGACCTGCAGTGCCTGGAGCTTGGTGGACTCTTCCGACATGTCGGCGTCGATGAGGTTGCCGACGCCCTTGTCGATCGTGTCCATCAGCGTGTTGACGAACGACTTCTGCATGTCGATGCGCGAGGCGACCGAACCGAGGTTCGCAGCCGCTTCCGTCACCTTGGTGATGGCCGAGTTGACGTTCGAGATGTAGGACGACAGCACCGCCGAGATCTGCGTCTTGCTGATGGCGCCCTTCGACGTCAGGCCGTTGGCCGAGATGTCCATGTCGGCGATCGAGATCGTCGCCGCGCCGGCCACCGCCGACACTTCGCTGATCTTCAGCGTCGCGCTGCCGCCGGTCGCCGTGGAGCTGAAGGCAAGATTGCTGCCGCTCAGGGCGACCGTCGCCTGGACGCCGGCCTTGGTCAA
>NZ_BBWH01000053.1 GCF_001463705.1 Aureimonas sp. AU12
GGGCGGACACCCACCCCCCGGGATAGCGAGTGCCGCTATGCTTTGTTCGTATGGTCCACAACGGTCCGGTTCGGGCCGGAAGCAGACGGACCGCTGCTGGACACAACGATCGGAAAGCTGCCCTTCCGAAAACGATCCCAAACGGACACTGCATCCCGTTTTGGGCGAACCCGAAAGCTGCCGTTTCGACCGGAGATCGGCCCTGCCGTCAGCCTTCCTTCGGCGTCCAGTCCGGACTGTAGCCACCGAGCGCTGGGTGATACATCTCGTCGCCGGAATGCTGGGTGAACTCGACGTTGAGGCGATCCTCGTGCAGGCCCAGCACTTCGACGCAGTGCGCGCAGAGCGCCCCGGCGACCTGCATCCGCAACTCGGCCGAGCGGCCACTGCGGATGTCCAGCATCATCATGGACACCGGCACCGGGTCGTCGCCGACCTCCGCGATCCGCCAGAGGCCGCCCTCGCCGAGGTCGCGGATCGCGACGCTGATCCGCCGGATGTCGACCGACATCATCTCGGCGTAGGTCCGGCTCATCAGCGCCGCGAGGCGCCGCTTGACGACGAGACAGGGGAGGTTACGAAGGCAGCATGAAGCGCTGTCCGAAATGCGAGCGGAGCCTTGCGCTCTACGCCTTCAATAAGGACAAGTCGCTTCCGAGCGGCTTGGCCTGCTGGTGTCGGGAATGCACCAAGGCAAAGAACAAGGCCTTCTACGAGGCCAAGCGTGAGGAGCGGTGCGAGAAGCAGCGCGCCTGGCACCACGCGAACCCCGAGAAGGCCAGGGCGAACATGCGGCGCCAGTATCAGCGCAACCGCACGACCCGGATCGCCGAAGCGGTGCGAGTGAAGCAGCAGATGGACCCGGAGAAGAGGTCCGCAGCGAGCCGTCGGCACTACGAACGGCACCGGCCCCAGATTCTCGAGCGCCAGCGCCGCTACGCCGGGCAGACCCGGCGCTCTTCCGCGCCAAGGCCGCGGCTCATCGTGAACTCGTCAAACGCGCCACGCCACCTTGGGTCGACCTCGAGGAGATCGTAGCGTTCTACGAGGAAGATCGACGCCTCACGCGCGCGACCGGCGTTGCTCGCGAGGTCGACCACTTCCACCCGCTCTCGCATTCGCTACTATGCGGGCTGCACGTCCCCTGGAATCTTGTCGTCACGACGAAGTCGGCGAACGCGTCGAAGGGGAACAAGCTGCTCGACGACAATCGATCCGCCTCCTAGTCGTCGTTGCCCGTCGCAAGCCTGCTGTGAAATGGTAGGCTTTTAGTCGAACAGCATCAGTTCCGGCAATCGAGGTGCATCAATCGGCAAGCCGGCGGTCGCGAAAAACTCACGTTCAATGATGCCCCGACGTTCTGGCGTCCAGCTCTCAACAACGCTTGGCTTCATGAAAAAGTTTTCTGCGCGATTTATAATCAAATATGATAGTTCGTATAATTGATCTCTTCCCGCATTAGCGAAAACTGGAGCAAGGTATTTTCTCGCAATAGTTCGATATTGATCAGGATAACTCGCTATGACAGCGGTTTGAGTTTCAGACAACGGTATTAGGTTAAGCGTCATGAGGTAGAGCGGATCTTTCTTAAGAACCCTATCCTTGACCGAAAACGTCGAGGATGCTGCGATCATCGGTGCACGATTTTCAATTACAAACACCGAATGCTGAATGGTTCTAAATTTTTGCCGTAGGTAGCTAAGATCGTAAAACTTCACTCGAAACTGATACGCCTCATAGCCTCGGACTAGGGCGCTCGTAGCCACCATCATGGCTTCGTTCATTTGATTCGCTGGCACACGGCCTTGCTTTACGCCGTCGTTGTATGCCTTCTGTGTCCTAATCCCGCCTTCCATTAAAGCGTGTAATTCCTTGATGATGGAACGATATGAAATAAGAAATAGCTGCTCACTATCCTTCAAGTCGATTGGACGAGTGTCGATTTGCTTAAATATTTCCGTATCATGCGAGTTGCATAATCCGCAGAAGGTAGACGCCTTATTTCGGCTTAGTCGAGTGAACTGCGCGTTAGGCTCTCTATCAACGAGCTTTCCACTCAAGCCATAAACATGATCCGCTTCCGATATAAGGTCCATAGCGCGCGCGTTTTGAACTGAATGCGCACGGATTGCCGGCTTATCGCAGCGCATCGTCGGCTCGAGGCATTTGTTGAACGACCACTTCTGGGATTTGTAAAAAGCCTGCAATGCCTCGTTACTGATACTCACTGCGTGCGCCCCGATCGGAAAATGCCGACAGGGTAAACATAGGCTCGGGGTCGCCCGGATATAAGCTCTTCACGACCTCTGATAGGCCACAAGACGTTCCGCGACGACAAGGCGGACGAGCAGAGCGTGCCGCTGGCCGCATAGCTTTCCGGAAATTCAGAAATCCAGACGGGCGGGCTCTTAAGGGCTTGCCCGTTTGTCATCCGGTTCCAAGGATCACGATCTCGTAGGTGCGTTTTGCGCCCCAAACGACTGCCATGAAATAGAACAAGAGCACAACGTAGTAGATCCAGGTCTCCGCATAGAAGCCCTTGTTCTCCTCGACGCGCTCCTCGATCCACTTGAAAGCCAGGATCGCGGCAAAGCCCCCTGCCAGGGCGAAGGAGCCCACTTGCTTCAAGTAGGCGCTGGTGATCTCTCCCGGCCAGGCTCCATAAAGGCCGAAGAGGGCAAGCGCAGCCGAGATCGGAATCCAGTAGCGCCTGGCTCGCTTTTCGACCTTCTTGATCTGCAAAAGGCTGACCGGTCGCTTCAGTTTAGCTAGGTTCATCGGGCGATCTCCATCTTTCAGCCCATGGCCTACCACCGAGGCTGGAAAGTCGGATCTCCGGTGCGGATCGCATTTAACGACCTCGTCGATTTCGCATCGTGTGGCAGAGGCGGGCTGAAGCCCGCCCCTTTGCGGTTACGAAAGGCCGAGGCGTCGAAGCTCGGCCGGGTCCGTGTTCTCGATCTCGGCAACTTCCAAGCGACCCAACTGAATGACAGCCTGACCGGCACGGAGTTCCTCGAGCTGCGGCTCGTCAGGTGCGATCGCTCGGCTTCCGACCCGATCCCAACTCGCAGGATCGAAGAGGTTCGAGCCAGTTGGGTCGAGCGTCCGAGCGGTTTTGGCCGCGCGTTTGTGCGCGAAGAGGAAGAGTTGTTCCATCGTGGTCTCCTTGGTTTGGCCCGCCCGAAATTGGGTGGGATGGTCTATTTAGACCTCGGCGGATCTTGACCCTCATCGGCGTTTTCGGAGCCGTTCGACCTCGAGCGGGAGCTTGATGCGACCTTCCGCGATCATGCGGATGTAGGCCCGCAGGTAGCCGCCTGGATTTCGGATGCGCCCGGCGCCCGATCGCTGGTCATCCTCCGCGGCCTGGACGACCAGGAACACCGCGACGAACCGGACGCTTGCCGAGTGACGCGTCAACACCTCGCGAAGCTGGTCAAGAACCGGAAGTCCGGCGGCGGCCTCTAGGCGGCGCATCGCGGCCTCGCCGGCCAGGGCGGACGCGGCGAGTGGGGCTACGTGCCAGCCGCGCCGCTCGGCGACCGCCTGCATCCACCGCCAATCGGCCAGCCACCCGGTCCACGCTTCGTCCGTCATCGCGTTCTCCTCCCGGCAGCCGGTCAGCGTCAGCCCAGCAGCCGAAACAGCGATCATCTGCAGAAACCGACGCCGATGCTGCACGGAACGTCCAGACCGAATGCCTCGATAGACACCGTAGCGGACCTAATAGGAGAAGCCATGCCGATCTCCGTCGACAGTCCGCTTTCTGCGATGATGGCTCCGAAACGGACTGTCGCCTTCCCACCCCGTCCTACTCGTTTCGAGACCGGCGACTTCGGGCCGAAAACGGCCTGTCAGCTCTCGGGGTAATCAAGCGAAAAGCTGCCATTCCGCTCTCGACCCTTCCACGTCGTCGCCAACCGGTCCTTCATCACCCCGGAAGCAGACGTGAGCTTGGTTCGATCCGAGCCGATCGTGTGGCTTCAGATAAAGTAGTAAGGGGGTCTCACAGCCGACGCTCCCACTCAGCTCGTCCCCTTGCGTGTCGGGATGGATGGTAGCCTGACTCGACATCCGCCCTCAGTGTGTCCGGGATGGTGTTCGCATCCCATCCCAGTTGGCTCCACCAAAGCTGGAGACGCATCAACCACCCTATGCGCGTCGGACCAGGTGAGGCAGCGGTCGTTTCATTGTCAGATACCAAAGCGTCGGAGGGTGAGATCGGCATCGAGCATCTCGCGTGCGGGAAAGTCCACCCGTTCTCCCGCCACAGCCCTTGCCGATCCAATCGAACGTGCCGCATGGTGCATAAGGAGATTTAATGCATCATGGTCCGTTCGCTTCCGCCGCTAACTGCGTTGCGCGCCTTCGAGGCGGCTGCCCGCCATCCGAGCTTCACCCGCGCAGCCGACGAACTCGGCATGACCCAGGCGGCTGTCAGCTACCAGATCAAAGTTCTGGAAGAGCGGATTGGAGCCTCCTTGTTCACGCGCACGGGCCGACAGGTCGAACTCACGCCGGCGGCGCACATGTTGGCGGGCGAGACATCGCTCGCCTTTGATCGGATCGCGGCGGCCTACGGAGAGGCGCGGGGTACAACAGCAAGCGTTTTATCCATCAGCTCGATCCCGACCTTCGCGAGCCTCTGGCTAGCGCGCCATCTTGGCGAGTTTCAGGTTGCGCACCCATCCATAGCCGTCCAGCTCGCCTGCTCGCGCGACCTCGTGGACTTCGCCCGCGAGCCTGTGGACGCTGCGTTGCGTGCAGGCGATGGCGATTGGCCCGGTCTGCGCACCCATATGCTGGTTCGCGGCGACTTCTCGCCGATGCTGAGTCCTGCACTCATAGAACGCATCGGACATCCCCTTCGGGAGCCGGCGGATCTCCTACACTACCCGCTTGTCGACCCAGGCTATCCATGGTGGGATTTGTGGTTCGAGAGCGTCGGCGTGCGCCGGGATAAGGCGGGGGTCACGAACCGTTCCAAGTTGCGCAGCCAAGACCTTGAGGCGATCGCTGCGGCCGCCGGCCATGGCGTCGCAATGCTGACGCCCTTCTTCTATCAGGACCAGGTCGCGAGCGGCGCACTAATCTAGCCTTTCGCGCATCTCTATCCGATCAATCGCGCCTACTATCTCGTCTACCCCGAGGCGCGTCACACCGTGCCGAAGATCCGCCGCTTTCGCGACTGGATCGTTTCGTGCTTCCCCGAACCGTCTCATTCAAAATAGGGGCCGCTTCAGTCCCTACACTCTCCGAAGCGGACAGGCAGCTTTCCACCCACATCGCTATCGGAACGGTCGCAAACGAGGCTCGTAAGCGGCCGTCCCGCGTTAACTGATGCGATCCGAGGGGATCTTAAACCTCGGTTCCCTCGGCAAGGGTTAGTGCATCCTCGACATCGACACTGAGGTAACGCACCGTGCTTTCGATCTTGATATGGCCAAGCAGGATCTGGACAGCACGCAGATTGCCGGTCGCACGGTAGATGATCGATGCCTTCGTCCGCCGCAGCGAATGCGTGCCGTAGTCCTCCTTCCGCAGACCGATCGCCGTCACCAACTCATCGACGAGGTGAGCATACTATCGGGTGCTGAGGTGGGTGGCCTGATCGATGCGACTCGGGAAGGCGTAATCATCGACCGTTCCGCCGCGTCGCTCCAGCCATCTCAGCCGCTGCTTACGATAGGCCGCTGTGCGTCCTGCCTCAAAATCCGTGCCGCGGCTTGGTTATGCTCTGGAGCGTTCCAAACCACGCCCTTATCAGACGGTGCCGTCAACAAGACTGTGGTGCAGGGAAGGCCGGCGGCATCGAATTTGCGCGCGATGAACTCGCTTTCGCCGCGGTCATGGCTCGACATAATCAGCTGATAGCCGTTTAGCTCGACCATATTGCGCATCACGTCGACAAAAGCGGCGGTGTGGATGATGTCGTTATGCTGTAGCGGATCGTCGAGCAGCAGCGCACGCCAGCGTGACCATTGATAGGCCGTGCTCGCCGCGCACAGAATGCTGAAACCGTTTGCGGCTAACTGGCCCTCGCTCAGGACGACCTGCGGAGGCAGATCCTTCTTCGTCTCGATAGCATTGTCGACCTTCTCGCGGTAGCGCAGCGCCATCCCGAAGCTGGTCGCATCGACCCTCGTATCGGCCTTGAACTGAATGCTCTCACCCGGCGTGCTAAGCATCGCCTCGTTGAAGTCGTCGATTACCGTATTGAGCGGATCGAGCACTCGCGCCGAAAAATCGTCGGCCTGCTTCTGAAGATCTTCTGAATAGCGCTTCACTGCATTGCGCGCCGCAGTCGTGAGTTTGACCGCCGCCCGCGCTGCCTCGACTTTCGTTTTCAGCGCTGCCAGATACGCCACCGGATCCTTGACGCCATCGTCGCCTCCGGTCGCCCGCATTGACGCGAGGATTTCGTCAATTTCGCCCTGCAGCAGCGCATCCTCATTGTCACGGGCAAGCACGAGCTGGCGTTCCGCGAGGGACCGTAACCCCGTCAGCAGCGCGTCGATGGCGGACAAGCCGCGATCATAGTCCACTTGGCTAGGAGTGTCGTTGAAGCCGGCGCGAGTCCAGCGCTGCTGCATCTGCCGCGCCGTCTGTTCAGAGGTCCCGCGCGTCACCTCGGCCGCAGCAAGCTCGCGCTGCGCATAGTCGAATGCCGCCTGTTCGCGCTGCACATCTGCTGTGGCGCTGCTCGCAGCCTCAGTCAGTCGTCCCAGACGATCCCGCGCGTCTTCGCCGCGCTCGCGCTCCGCTGTCAATCTGGCTTCGATCTCACCGATCGTAGCGTTCGATAGATTTCGCGCGGCGATACGATCGGCGCAGGCCTTGTCCTCCGCCTGATACTGCGCCAATCGTGTTCCGGACTGACTGTCGCGCGCGATGAGATCGTCGAGATCGGCTGCAGCGCTCGACCGCTGTTCGGTCGCTGCAGCCGCGTTCGCCGACAAAGGCTCAAGCGCAACCTCTGCGGCTGCAAGCGCTGTATCTGCATCGCGCGATCGGGCCGCGGCCAGCGCGGTGAGGTTGCTTTCGGGCGTCGCTGCGAGCGTCTGGGCGATGCTGGCGCGCGCATTCGTCACGGCATCAGCCGCTGCTCTCGCGGTCCGATCGAGTCCTTCAACCGCCGCGACGATCCCACGAAGGCGACGGATCTCATCGCTCAGCGCGGGGCGGGTGGCGCGCAAGGATTCCACCGCGTCATCGGCTTGCGCGAGGCGATGGTCGCTCCCCGACGCCGCGGCATCGGCGAGCACCTTCAGGGCGCCAGGTTTGAATTGCGTGCGGCACACCGGACAGTCGGTGTCGTCCTCATGGATGTGGGTGGCAAGCTGTGACAAGGCTGCGCTAATCGCCGACGCGTGACGGTCTGCCTCGGCGCGTTCGCGTTGCGCGTCGGCAATTTTGCCGTCGAGATCGGCCAACTGCATTTCAAGTGGCGTCAGTTCCACCGAAGCACGCGCAGCGGACTCGTGTCCCTGCGCCAACGCGGCCTCGGCGGCGCCGGACTGAGCTTCCAGGTGGAGACAATCCGCCATTGCCTCTTTAAGCGCTCGGGCCGATGCAGCAAGGCTCCGCAGCCGCGCAACATAGGCACTGGCTTCACCATGCTGACTGATCGCCGCGTCGGCTTCCGCCATCGTCGTGCGATGCGCCGCGATCGCGTTGGCAAGCGCCGTTCGATCCTGTTGCTCGTTCAACACCAGCGCGGCCAATTGGCCACGGCGGGCGAGATCGATTCGTGCCGCATCGAGCACTGCAATATTCCGGTCGATCGTGGCGATCGCGGCATTCTGCGCGGTCACTGCGTCATTGGCGGAACCCACGAGCGGCGATGCCCGATCGAGCCGCGCCTGCGCATCGCTGACAACGCCGCGCAGGCGGACGAGCGTTGGATGGTCAAGCCGTCCCTCCGCCTGGCTGACCGCGAACTGCGCGGGCATGTCGGAAAACGCCTCCATAGCCGTCCTGCGCTCACCGGCGGTCCGCAATGCCTCATCGATCCAGTCCCTGAACGCTGCGAGGCGTGCCGCGACACCGTCGCCAGTGACGGCAATTGGCTGACCTGCCGCAAGCCGTTGGAGGTCGCGCTCGAGTTGGCCGATCCGCGCAGCGACTTCATCGGCCGTCAACACGCCCGTGGCGCGCGCGGTGGCGCGGAGGCGCTCGAGCCGTGTCATCCATCCCTGCCAATCGGCGATCTCCCGATCGACCGTAGCAACGACGGCCTGTTCGGCGTCGAGTTTTCGCGTGAAGGCTGCGATGGTCGGTCGCCCGCGCAACCCTGCGCGGATCCGTTCGAGCCGGTCGATGCCGCTTGGTCCCTTGAGCGCCTGCCATTGGTCCTGCGGGTCGCGACTGGTGAACCGCTGCTGTGCCGCCTGGCCAAGGAAATGGGTAAGGGCGAGATAGGTCCCAAGATCGTTGATCGTGCGGCGATCGGGCCGCGCAAGCTGCGCGACAATGTCCGCCATGGAAGTCGCGCCGGCGGTGCTGCGTTCGATGGCGTCGCCGTCCGAGAAGGTCAAAGCGACGCTATGCGACCCGGGCTCGGCGCCCCGGCGCGTGAGATAGTCCTTCTCGACAAGCTTCTTGCGGCCCTTGTTAATATAGGGTTCGAACCGCCGGATCTTGTTAGTCAGTCCCCATTCGATTGCATCGAAGAAACTGCTTTTGCCGAGGCCGTTGGTCCCGGTGAGTAGAACAACGCCGGGTGCTGCCGGAATATCGATCGCGAAGTCGCCGAAGGTCCGGAAGTCTTTAATTGCAATGCGGGAGAGGAACACCTCGCTCATGCCTGTCCCCTCCGCTCCCAGGATTTAACCAACGCCGCCACAATATCATCCGGCGTCTTCTTCTCGTCGAGCGCGATCCGTTCCCATTCGTCCGCCGTCGTCCGCGGCAGCCCCGGTGCGGTCGCACTGGTCCCGCTCAGCGCGTCGAGCGCCACGTCCTCGAACTGACCTTCGGCATGGACCCACGGCCGGGCCAGGAAAGTGCGCTTAAGGAATTCAGCGAAGCTCTCGTCGTCATTCAGCGGATCTTCGGGTCGCAGCCATGCCAGCTTGCGCGCGACCCGGTCGTCGCGCTCGACCATCAACGCCATTGCGCGCCAGGCTTCTTGCCGCTCGCTCGCGCGGGGACCAAGCAGCATGAGCTGAAGATCCAGCGTCTCGTTGGTCCCAAGGAACGAGCGTGCGACGACGCACTGATTGCGGCAGCGCCGCAGCGTCTCAAGAACCGCTTCCATCGTAGCGACCTCGGGGAGGATGCCCAGCACTATGTTGAAGCGGTCGATCCGGATCGCATGACTCTCTGCCGGTAGATCGGTCGGACTGAGCGTCGTCGACTTGCTCGATCCGCCATTGAACGTCGCGCTCGCCAGCTCGAGGCGACCATCGACCTTGAGGTCGAGCGCCAGCGCCGCTCTGCGCAGCCGTTCGGCGAAGTCCGCCAATCCAGGTGATAGCGTCGCACGATCCATCATGCCGCGCCTTTCATGATCGTCTTCTCGAGCGCTTCGAAATGCCGCGCCTCGACTGCTGACAGCAAAGAGCGCAGCTCGGCCAGGCCGGCCGCCGCCGCGTCTATGAAATCGCGACTGATTGACATGATCACCGGACCAGAACCGTCAATATCGCTAAGCCCCGGCTGATCGGTGTCGATCTGCGCGAAAGGCCGCTCGGCGATTCGACTGACCTCAATAGCAGTTTTGACGACGAGGATGACGAATTGGGTGCGCCACATAAACGAGGCCGCGCACAATGACATCTCGTCACCATTAATCATATCGGCGGCGCAGCCATGACCGGCCCATTCGCTGTCTCCGTCACGCAGGCGCACCAGGTTACCCGGCTTGGCGACCTTCGGCGACGTCGCATCCCAGGCTGCGGCAATGGCGAGCGCGACCGCGGTACCGCGCAGGATCACCGGCCATTTGCTGGGACCGACTAGGATCTGTGCCGCGTCGCGATGGTCATCCTCATCGACCGCGCAAATCATCAGGCGCAGGAAGTGATTGAGCAGTGCCGGGTCATCGGTAAAGGACGCGTGCCAGACCGCCCATGTCGCGGCCATTGCGTCGCGAAGATCCTGCGCGATCTTCACGTTGATCGGGCGGCCGGGATCGGCGTTGCTCGCGAAGAACGGTTGGAGGTGCGTGTCCAGGCGCTCGAGCAGCCAAGCATCGAGCGAGCGGTGGATCCGGCGCGCAAGAATGTCGGGCGGCAGCGGGACCGGATCCTGGGCAGCACCACCGGGATTGCCGGCGACGATCGCTGGCATCGCCATCCCTTCGGCGTGCTGAGATTCCAGGCTGAGCTCGCGGACGAGCTGGCTCCACAGTCCGGGCGCGGCATGGAGCCGGCAATTGCCACTATGGCAGGCGACCCGCAGCACCGCGCCCGCGACGGCGCCCATTTGGCCGGGACCATCAGGCAAAATGATCTCGAAGGGCTTTTGCTCGCTCCACGATCGAATGAGCTGGTCGACCGGAACCGCGCCGGACCAGCGAATGTTCGTGCCTTCGCGCAGCAATTGCACCGATATGGGAAGCTGATTGGCTGCCAGCCGTTGCAGCCGCGGCGCGAGGATATCCGCACTGCGTGCCGCTTCCCTGAACAAGGACCGTGCTGGTGCCGACAATTTCGGGACGAGCGTCGCCTCGCCGTGGCGGGCAAGCCATTCCTTATGGGTCACGTCGAAACTCGTCAGGTGCGCGGCAAATGGCGCTCGCACTACATCGCGCTGGGGGCCGCGCCGAACGATCACCGCATCCGCCGCGACCGTCTCCCCGGCGCAATCAAGCCAGAACGGGGCATCGACCGGAGCTGGATTGGGGGCGTCGATCCGCGCAACGACACCGCAATGCAGATGCCGAAACGACCGCTGGGCGTCACCGGCGCACGCCTTGATGGTGAGATAGGCGGCGAGCCGATTGAGCGTTGCTGTAGAGACGTCGAACAGCTCGGCATGCTGGGTCTGGAATGTCAGCTGCACGCCGGGACGCAGTTGCTGGGCGACCGCGGCGATGAGACCGATATCGGTGAGGGGCTGCAGCAGCTCAGCATCATAGGCTGTCATGAAGTCGAAGCGGGCACCGTTGGCATCCTCGGCACGGGCGCGCACATCGATTGCGGCAAGGGCCGGCTTCAGCGCCGCGATGCCGGGATGTTCGGAGATAAGCCGGATCATCCCGGCGTGATCGAAATCGCGGGCTCCGGCGGCCACGAAATCAATGAGTCCGCCATCGCCCGCGCCGCTGACGAAAAACCGCGGCGTCGGCCGGCCTGCGAACTCCGCAACCGGAACGCCAGCATCGGTCCAATAGCTGGCGCTTTGTATCGCCGGTAGCGGCTCGCCGGGCTCAAGACCGAACCCCACAGCAAGAAACACCATGTGAAATTGTTCGTTCAGCTCCGCGCCTGGCGCCGGGGCATTGAGATCGGTGATGTCGAGCCGATAGCCGTCCGCCGTCCGCGCCAGCCCGGTGACCCGATGGCGCAGCCGTCGCTCAAGGCGCGGCGCCAGCCTGACGACAATGTCTTCAAACCCGAGCAGGACATCGTCGCGCACGGCGCGGCAGGTACCGGACTCCCAGTCCAAGATCGGCAAGTCAGCGATGGGATCGGTCGTGTAGTGCGCCGGCCAATCATAGATATGCGGATCGAGCCGCCGGCGATTGGTCGTCGACTGCAGGGGCAGTAGCGCATCAGCGGACTCGAACAGGACGACCTGCGACCCGGTGACTAGCGCGGCGGCAGCTGCAGCGGTTACACCGGCCGCACCGCCGCCAATGACCGCGATCCGCGGATTGGCGTGGAGATAGCCGAGTTCCTTGAGCGCGTGGACCAGCGACAGCGCCCGCACCTGCTGGGAGTAGAAGGTGATGCGCCGGTCGAAACTGCCGATCACGAAAAGGTTCGGCCGGTCGCGCACCCTCGCGCCGTCTACAATGTCTTGAGCAAGCAGAGCGTCAGCCAACGCAGCGCGCTCCCGCAGACATGCGCGCCTGCCGTACCGGCACCAAGACAGTAGCGTGAGTTCCCACACACATGGTCGACAATCCGCTCCCCCCATCCGGCCACGTCGCTGCGACAGCCGGCGCACTTGCTTATGGGGCGGAACCCAGGAGGTCGCAAGATTCTGATGAGTCTCGGAAAGTCATTGTAAGCCCGGTTTGGCTATGCGCGAGTCTGACAGCTATCAGTCCGCTATCGACCAATGCCAGTCGGTCCGACCGCAGTTCGGAGCTTCGTTCACGAACGGCAGGTTTCAGGATCGCGCGGGGTCAATTTGGACGGCGTAAATGGGCGCATAGCTGACTTCCCGCCGATCCACGTCGAGCGGGCTCAAGAGTGGCCCCAATCTACGCTAGGACGAGCTTCGGCTACGCCTTGAATCGCTCGCAAGCTGTCAGGCGCTCGACATGAGCATGCATACCGCCAGCATAGATCTCGTCTTCCAAGAAGCAGACCTCGTCGTCGTAGGCATCCTCCGTGACCTCACGCCACCAGCATTTTGGCTTGCCGCCAGTGCCGTCACTCCATCGGTACCCACGCTCCTTCAGGGCATCCTTGGTGTGGAAGGGCGAGCCGATGGCATGGATGCGCAAACGCGTTTGCTGCGAGGACGCCAGCAACTGCTGAAAGGCCGGCGGCGCCTGCGTCCGTGCCGGGTGCGCAAGAACCTCGAGGAGGGCATGGCAATCATCGACGGCGCGGTGGCCGTTGTGAAAGGCGCCGCACTGACCCACGAGATACCCCAGCTTCGTGCCTTCGAAGCCAAGGCCAACCCAGTCCACCTCCGAAACGGAGCAGGCCCACGGCTTCACATCGAAGCCCGGTGTGAGCTTTTCGCAGAAGGGCCGGTCGAACCGAGCGTTGTGCGCGATTAGGAGATCCGCGTCCTCGATGAAACGCTGGACGGCATCGAGGTCGAACCGCTGTCCGGCGACCATCTCGTCGGTGATGCCGGTGATACGAGTGATCTCGGCACTGATCGCGTGTGAGGGCTCCTGCAGGGCTGAGAAGACACCGACGATATCGCGCACGCCGGTCTGGTCGTAGGTGAAAGCGACCATGCCAAGCTCGATGACGTCGTGCGTGGCGTGGTCGAGACCTGTCGTCTCGGTGTCGAGGATGATGCCGAGCTGCGGCCAGGATCCCGGCTGGCGGTTCGCCTGCGGCCAAAGCTCCGGCATGACGGGGCGAGGCTCGAGCTTGCGTAGGACACGATACCGTCCGGTCGCCTCCAGGCGTTCAACCAGAGCGGCGTCCAGCTCCAAGGCTTTCCTTTGAGCCAGAGCACTCCCTACGATCCCTCGCGAAGGCCTGGGTCGTCGGGTCTCGGCAAGCACGCTTGGGGTGGGCGGGAGCATGCCGAAGAGATCCGCCAGAAAAGGCTGATCACCGGCCATAGGCTTGTCTTCCTCTATCCTCATAACCCGCCTCAGCGAATGACCTCGACCTTCACGCCCGCAGCCTTTGCAATATCCTTCCAGGCGCGATCGCTTGTAAGGGCAGGCGCCCCCAAGTTCTTGGCGAGTGCGAGGCAGAACCGATCACCCAGCGAAAGACCGAGGTCCTTCGACAGGGAGCGCAGACGGGCCGCCTCCTCGGCGACGTCCTGACCGACCGGAACGATCGCGATGTCGAGATCGGACAGATCCTGAACCGCCTCGTCTGCACCTAGGCCCCGATCGATCAGCTTGGATAGAACCTCGGTGTAGTTGACGACGGACATGCTGGCATCGCCGAGCCGGGCTTCGACCTTGTCGGATCCTTTCTCGGAAAAGAGCAGACAGAGAACGGCGGACGCATCGAGGACACAGGCCATCTACTACTCCTTCGTCGCTTCCTGACGCCGCTCGGCGATCAGCTCGTCAGCCACCGATCCCGATTCAGGTGCATAGTCACGCAGCTTCTCCTGTAGACGCCGCAACGCAGAGCGGGCGGGGCGGATGCGAACCTCTTCGCCATGCAGTTCGATCAGAACGGTATCGCCCTTCTGCAACCCCATCAATTTGCGAAACGCTGCCGGCAGAATGACCCGCCCGCCTTCGACGATCTTGCCCTTGGCTGCCGCCATGGTTCAAATTCTCCAATACGCCCTGCGCCTGCAAAGCGGAATGAGATACCTATGCCAAAAACCCGCGATGGTACATAGAGAACCAGTAAAGCAATCTGCCACCAAGTTCAGTAACGATGGTGGCCATGGCATTCTGTAGCCGGATGTCCTGCGCTCAAACGATCGGTTTCGCGCAGGGTCGGCTAAGCTTGCCCGTAAACTAGCTACCGCTGCTTTCGCGCATGCGCTATAAATTCGAGACGTTTCCGAGCAGGTTTGAGCCAGAATGTCCCGACTTTTTGCTTACGTACGCGTCTCCACGAACGGCCAAACCACCGACAACCAGATCGGCGAGATCCGGGCCGCCGGTTTCGAGGTCCAGGTCCGTCGCGTCGTTTCCGAAACCGTCTCGGGTTCGCTCGCAGCCAAAGAGCGCGAAGGCTTCCGCAAACTCCTCGATCGAATGGAAGAGGAGGACATCCTCGTGGTCACCAAGATGGACCGTCTCGGGCGCAACGCCATGGACGTTCGAGCCACCGTCGAGCTGCTCGCCGAGATGGGCGTCAAGGTTCACTGTCTGGCGCTGGGCGGCGTCGACCTGACGAGCTCGACGGGACGCATGACAATGAGCGTCATCAACGCGGTCGCCGAGTTCGAACGTGATCTCCTAATCGAGCGCACCCATGCCGGGCTCGTGCGGGCCAGAGAACAGGGCAAGGTGCTGGGTCGTCCAGCGAAGCTGTCCGCGGAGCAGAAGCGCGTCGTTCGCGAGCGCCTGGGGGAGGGGGCTTCGATCTCGGCGCTGGCGCGAGAGTTCGTGGTCAGCCGTCTGACGATCCAACGAGCACGCGACGGAGCAGAAGCCGCGGCGCCGCCTGGGGATCGCTTCGCTCGCAGCTAGAATGAGCAATTTTAGGTAGGCATCGACCCCGTTAAGACGCCCGGAGCTTTAAGAGCCCCCGTTGACGTCAGGCGGCCGAAGTCGACACGGCGGCCAGCGCCTTAAGGACCTCGCGCTGCGAGAACGGCTTCCCGACAAACCCGGCAGGCTGCCATTTCAGTGCGAGTGCTTGCATCTTCTCGTCGATGTTACCGCTGACGAAGAGCGATGGGATGTCCCACCGCTGACGCAAAACCTTCGCCGTCTCGACGCCGCTCGTGCCGCGGGCGAGATGGACGTCCATAATGGCGATGTCGATCTGGTCGGCCTGCCTCTCGCACATCGCGATCGCCTGATGCATGTCGACGGCGTTCCCAACGACACCGTAGCCGGCTTCGACCAGAATGTCCTCGAGATCCATAGCCAGCAGCATCTCGTCTTCAACGATGAGGACGGATAAGGTCATGCGGGCTCCTCGCAGGAGAACACGAGCGAGACCTTGAAGCCCTCCTCTGTCGCAGACCTATCGACGGCGGCTCCGAGCTGGCTCGCCATGGTGGCGACAAGCCTCGTCCCCAGGCCTCCGCCGGACTCCTCCTTGTTCAGCATGCCGACTCCTTCGTCGGCGACCATCAGTTCGAGCATGCCGTCGGTCCTCTTCAAGAGAGAAAGCACAATCGGGCCGGGACGATCCATTGGATACGCGTATTTTAGACAGTTGGTTACGAGTTCGTTGACGATGATCGCCAACGGGATCGCTCGCTCCGTCCTCATTGTTAGGTCGTCGACCTCGACCCGCATCCGATGACGCGTCTCCGGCGTCACCGCGAGGTCCTCCGCGAGCCCTTCAAGATAAGTCTTCATCTCGACCACAAGGGGGTTGTCCGACTTATACAGCCGCTCGTGCACCGAGGTGATCGCGCGGACACGGCTGATCGCCTGCTCGAAGGCAGCCTTCGTCACGGGGTCCTTGATCCGTCGACTTTGGAGGCTCAAGGCACTGACGACGAGCTGGAGGCTGTTCTTGACGCGGTGGTTGACCTCTGCGAGCAGCACGTCCTTTTCGTCCAGCAAAGACTCCTGAATGGAGAGGGCCACTGAAAGCTCCCGTTCGCGCTCCACCAACCGCCTTTGCGACATCACGAATCCGGTTGTCTCGACGCAAGGGCAGAAGATGCCGATGATGCGTCCGTCGGAATCACGCACGGGTGTGTAGGAGAACGAGAAGTGCGTCTCCTCCAGAAAACCTTTGCGGTCCAGCAGGAGTGCGATGTCGTCCATGAAAATGGACTCGCCCGACATGGCCTGGGCGACGATCGGCTCCAAATCCGCGCGGATCTCGTGCCAGACGTCAAAGAAGGGCATGCCGAGCGCTTCGGGGTGTTTCGAGGCAAGGATTTCGGCATAGCTATCGTTGTAAATGATGCGGTGATCGACGCCCCAGACGACAAACATGGGCTGGTGCGAGCCCATCATGATGCTGAGCAGCAGCTTCAGCGCCTCGGGCCATGTCTCCGTCGGCCCGAGAGAGGTCGAGGACCAGTCATGTCCACGAACGAGGGCGGCCATCTGCTGGCCGCTGACATCCACGCGCTTCATCCGCAACTCCATGGTCGCGGTCGACCGCGTGTGGATGTCGGATGCCATGCCGAGAGAGCCTTTGGCAAACTCGAAAACAGTTGGCGACCACTCCTTGGGTCCACTTCGTCCACGAAATAAGGGACGGACTGTTTGATGCCGACCAAGCTGGAACGGCTCCGTTGCATATGTGGAACGGCCCGGTTTGCAAGGTGATCGCCGCGTCAATCGCCGTCGGACGGTGCAGTCATATGTCCGGCCTGTGAGCGCGGTCCTGGACCGCTGGCCACGATGAGATCCGCAATGTTGATCGCCTGAATCAAACTGTCGCGCTCGTAGGCGCATTGCAACGGACGGTCTGATCAACATCGAGGTGTCGCCCCTCGGGCTCATCACGCTTTGGCACCTTGCCTGGCTCCTCCCGGCGCCGAAGTGCCGGGAAGCTCGTTGTTCCTACGCAGCGGCCATCACCATCGGTGCCCGGTAGGTCCCACCCTTGACCAGAAGGGTCCAGATCGTACGGACCATCTTGTTGGCCAGGGCCACAGCTGCGACCTTGTAGGGCTTGCGGGCGATCAGGGAGACGACCCAGACCGGCAGCTTCACGCCGCGTTTGGCTTGTTTCAGGATCGATGTCGCGCCGACCACCAGAAGCGAACGCAGCTGCGCGTTGCCGCGTTTCGTGATGCCGCCGAGGCGCTCCTTGCCGCCGCTCGAGTGGGCGCTCGGCGTGATCCCGATCCAGGCCGCCAGGTCACGCCCGGTTCGGAACGCCCCGGGATCCTGGATCGCGGCCCGGACGCTCGCCGCGATGATCGGGCCGACTCCGGGAATGCTCGTCAAGCGTCGAGCCGTCTCGTCCTCCTTCATGGCCTTGACGATCTTCGTATCCAACGCCGCGATGTGGGACGACAATCGTTCGATCTGCTCGGCCATCTCCAGAAGGGACGCACGCGCTGCGGATGGAAGGCGGGCGTCCGTCTCGTCGCGCAGGATGGCGATCAGCTTGTCGATGCTGGCCATGCCCGTTGCGGAAATGATGCCGAGCTCGGCCATGTGGGCCCGCATCGCGTTCGACGTCTGGGTTCGCTGACGCACGAACAGCTCTCGGGTCTTCAGGACCATGCAGGCGGCCTGCTCGTCCTGCGTCTTGATTGGCACGAAGCGCATGGTGGGTCGCGTCACCGCCTCGCAAATCGCCTCTGCATCGGCCGCATCGGTCTTGTTGCGCTTCACATGGGCTTTGACGTAGACCGCTGGCATCATCCGCACCGTATGGCCGAACTCGCCGATCGCGTTGGCCCAATGATGTGCGCTGGCACAGGCCTCGAGCCCGACGAGACAGGGCTGGAGACCGCGAAAGAAGTCCAGCACTTGAGACCGCCGCAGCGTCTTCCGAACGATGACGCGGCCATCCTGCGTGATGGCGTGGACCTGGAAGACCGACTTGGCCAAGTCCAGACCGATGGTGGTGATCGTCTCCATGGAGCGGGTCCTTCTGTCTCGTGGCGAGGGATCGCCACGATAGGCACCTTCGATGCCGCTTCGAAGGGCCGTTCCACACCATCAAATTGCCGAACAGGCCACAATGATCCCGTTCTGTTCCAATTTCAGGCGACGAACACCTGAAACAGCCGCCCGATGAAGGGCTCTGTTGCGAAGATTTTCCGGCTGCCGGAAAGTTAGAAAATCCGTCCACGCTGAGACCTGTCCGCATCCGATATGGTTAGTTGTCGTAACTTCAAACGGTCCACGAAGCCAAGTTTCGGTCGCGATTGGCTGTCGATAATGGGAGGCAGTAGGACAAATTTCTACACGTCAAAACTTTGCAACAGAGCCAGGTTCATTGCCTAGCGCTGGGCGGTGTTGTTCTTACAAGCTCGACGGGTCGAATGACGATGAGCGTCATCAACGCCGTGGCCGAGTTCGAGCGCGATCTCCTAATCAAGCGCACCCATGCCGGACTCTTGCGGGCTAATGAGCAAGGCAAGGTGCTGGGCCGCCCAGCTAAGCTGTCGGCAGAGCAGAAGCGCATCGTTCGCGAGAGGCTTGGGAGGGGGTCTCGATCTCGGCGCTGGCTCGCGAGTTCGCAGTCAGTCGATTGACGATCCAGCGGGCACGCGATGGAGCCCCAACCGCGATAGAACCCGACGGATAGAGCACTTATTGAGCATAAGTTGGAAAATACGAGCCGCCGTTCGAGCTAAACGATTTTGAAGCCCTAGACGGTGCATATGTCCAGCGCTTTTTGGTTGGCCGAAATGGAGGGTGTTCGGCCCTGGAACCGGAGCACGTTTTACCGCTTCGTCCCTCATCGAACGAAGGGAGATGACCCTGTCGAACATCACGGGACAGGACCCGGGGCAGGATCTGCCGGACCCCATTCTGCCGGGAAGCGGCGACAACGACGCGATCGGGCGCCCGGATGGCGGCCCAGGGATCGGCAACGATCTGCCGACCAAGCCCGCCGGCACTAATGCCGCCAACGAGCCCGACCCGACGACACCCATGCCCACCATTCCCGGCGTCGTTTAGGGGCGAACGTGATGTCGAACCCGACGAATGTCGGTGACAATCCGGATGACAAGATGCCAGCAGGGAACCCTGCATCCCGATCAGGTCGTGCCTGAGGGGGATGGGGAGGGCGCCGATGAACATCCGCCCCAGAACGAGCACGATGAGCTAATCGTTGAGGACGATTAGTCCCTTCCGATAGCGCTTCCCGCGCCGGCATGGCGGGCGGTTTATCGATGACGGGCAATCGTTGAACGGCAGGAAGCCAGTGCAGAAGTGGGGCGCCCGTGCGCACCGGGTCTTCAACGTGCTCGACGAGCTCAAGGACGATCATGCCGATGAGGATCCGACGGTACTGGCGGTGATGGGGCGCTGAGCGGAGGCCGCCATTTGCGATCTACTGCGGGTTACGTTCTACGAGTGTGGCCCATTCGCACTACGCACAACTGACGTTTGTGATGCCTATGGCATCGGCCGCGTGTCGCTGCCGCAACCACTCTAAAGGATCGGCCATGAAGTTCCTGACCACCGCCCTCTTCGTATCCGCTATCGCCTTGTCTCCGTTCGCTGTCGTGACGTCGGCGAAGGCCTGCACGAACTCTTCTGATCGCGCTTCCGATGGTTCGCGCTGCGGAGACCGCGCATCGGGCTGTCGTCCTGGCGGACGTGGCGGCATCTGCTGATTTTGCGATGATGGGTTGAGCGGGCAGCGGGAGATTACCTCTTCGCCGCCCGCCAGCCTGCGGCTTCGGCCTCTTTCGGCGAGCAGAACCAGCGCTCGCCGGCCTTCTTGTCGATCTTCGTCTTCGAATAGGCCTGCTGACCTGGCACATGGTAGATCCGGCCTGAGCCCGAAATGTTGCCTTTGATCGCGCACCCAGCTGGCTGGCCGTCGGCGACGCGCTCGGTCTGGAGCCGATCCCCGCGGCGCCACTTCGACGGCTCGACGAACGTGCCTTGCCACATGCCGCGCTTGGCTGACCGCGCGGCGGCCTCTTCCTGGTCGTAGCGGCCATCGGAATATTGGTCGTACTCGACCGCCCAACCGGCGCGGACCATCTCCGCGTTGATCACGACGTTACCGGGTGTCGAGCATTCGGCGACGATCCGACCGTAACGGTCGCGATCCTCTTCGAAGCACGTGACACGCCCGGATCTGCCAATGAGCTCGGCCAGGTGGTCGGCTGCTTGCGTCCCGCATAGGTAGCGCTTGCCCGCGGCGTCATCGCAAGTCTGCCCGCTCTCGGGCGCGTCGATGCCGTACAGCCTGATGCGCGCCTTCGTTCCCTCGACAGCGATGGTGTCGCCGTCCGTTACCGTGGTACGGCCTTCGATGCGCTCGGCCGCCGGTGCCGGCATGGCCGACCCCACAGAGACGATCACTAGCCCGACCAGCGAAAGGGTAATGATGAGGCCGAGGCGGCCTTTACGGCGCTCCTTGCGCCCCGGTCGGTTCAGGATCTCGAGCACTGCATGCTCCATCGCCTCTCGGTCGCTTTGAATTCGAGGGTGCGAGAGATCTACGGGGCGGCTCTCCACGATGTCGGCAAGCTCGGCGAGGAAGCGATCCTGTTTTATGGACGCACTTTGCTCGGGCGCGGGCGCAGAACGTTGCATCATGGCTCAAACTTCGAAGTGTCCAGGATCAAAGCGGTCACGGCCGCCCGCGGCAGTACCGGAATGCGAAGCGTGATCAGCATCCGATCTTGGCCTTGATCGCCTCGACCTGCGACACCGATGAGCAGACGTTCTCGCAGGGGATCCCGTCATTGTCGCCATCAGCCCGGCGGTAGCCGCCGCACCAGAGCTTCACAGCCTCCTCACAGCTCGACACCGCCTTGCACGTGCGGGCCTGCGCGACGCGGAAGCTCTCGAGCCGCTCCGTCACAGACTGAGGCGCAGCCTTCAGCAACGTGAACTCGGCCGCACCCGCATGGGTAGCTAGAACAACCAAGGCGACAACACCGCACCAGCGAACTGACTTCATCGACCCCACCTCCCCAGGTTGAATTCGCAGAATGATCACAGGCGCGAGGCGTGTCCATAGGACTCAAAGACGTTTCACAGATTGCGGTCAGCCGATGGGCCGTTATGAAATTGAAGCGACGGTTGGCTGATACAAACTTCAACCTGTGTCCCTCAACCTACGCACCTTGACACTCGACCCGAGCGTGTGGCCTGCTGCCACAGTCTTGCCTCATTTCACATCGGGATCTATCATGCGCAAAATCGCGATCGGCCTCGCGGCTGTACTCGCCCTTTCAGGCTGCGCCAAGCGCGCCGATAGCATTGCGGCTGCCTACGTTTCGCCGACGCCATACATGGGCCTGTCGTGCGCGCAACTCAGCGAGGAGGCTAAGGTCATCTCGTCTCGAGCCCAAGCTGCGTCTGGAGCACAAGACAGCAAGGCCGGAAAGGATGCAGCCGTGACGGCGGTCGGCCTCGTCGTGTTCTGGCCGGCGCTGTTCTTCGTGGGCGGCGACAGCGCGACCGCGGCCGAGGTCTCGCGTCTCAAGGGAGAGATGCAGGCGATCGAGGACGCGTCACGCCGCAAGGGGTGCAAGATCCAGTTCGCTCCGAAACCCGCACCGGCAAAGCCAGGCGCAAAGGCCTGACTTCGCGAGGGCCTGCGCGATCACGCAGGCCTTCCATTCACAGCGACGTCGTGCTCCTGCTTCCCAATATGCAACCTCTACTCGATTACCAAAGGCCAGACGGCGATCCGCAAGTTCACGCGGTCGATGCGCGACACGACCGACAATCTGCCGTCGATGCCCGGCGTCTTTCCCGACACGACGGCGGCGATCGTCCGCATGGTCGAGAGCGAACGCACGCTAACGATGGCGTGCTGGGGCATGCCGTCGCCTCAGTTCGCGTTGAAGGACCGCAAGACCGATCCTGGCGTGACGAACATCCGCGACGTGAAGTCGCCGCACTGGCGCCGCTGGCTGGGGCCGGAGCGGCTCTGTTGCGAATAGCCCATCGGGCCGCAATGATCCCGTTCTGTTCCAATTTCACGCGACGAACACCTGAAACAGCCGTCCGATGAAGCGGGCCTCAGATCCGCCGGCGAGGCTGTCGACCATTGAGCGGAATTGCCCCTTCCGGAACATCCGCATCGTCTCGAACTTTGGAATAGCGTTGTGAGCCGTCTTCTGGGAGTGAAAGCCCCGTACCGGGCGGACCCGCTGCCTCAGCTTGCCGTGGTCGGATTCGAGGCGGTTGTTCAGGTGTTTCACCTGCCGGTGCTGGCAGGTCGCGACGAGCCGCCCTTCTCGCCGCAGCGAGGCGATCGCCTCGTTGTAGGCCGGGTTCTTGTCCGTCGAAATCACCGATGGCCGGTTGTGCGGCGACCGGTTCAAAGCCTTGATGAGGAAGCGTTTGGCAGCCTTCGTCGTTCTCTTCGGCGACAGCTGGAAGTCGAGCGTTTCGCCTCGGTCACCGATCGCGCGGTAGAGGTACATCCACTCACCCCGGACCTTCACATAGGTCTCGTCGACGTACCAGCTGCCGCTGTTGCGATCCCTGCACCACTGGACGCGTCGGTCGAGCTCGGGGGCGTAGTGCTGAACCCAGCGGTAGATCGTGGTGTGATCCACCGATAGGCCGCGCTCGGCCATCATCTCCTCAAGGTCACGGTAGCTCAGGGCGTAGCGGCAGTACCAGCGCATGCACAGGAGGATGATGTCGGGAGCGAAGTGCCGGCCCTTGAACGCCAAACTCACGCTCAAGCCCACGCTGTCCGCCGCTTTGAGAGCGACGAGCTCTCACTGCGATCTGGATTTTGCAACGGAGCCCTCTTGGGTGTGTCGGTATCGCAGATCGACGGAAGCGACTTCGTGTTCGCCTGAACCCATTGCTCGATCTGACGGTATCGGGAGAGGGGGCGGCCCACCTCTCCCATTTGCATAACGACATCAGGCGATGGACATGCGCTTCATGTCGGCCACCTGGCGCTCGGTGTAGCCGCTCCACTGATGCGTCTGATAGGTCGCGGTGGAGATGTAGTCCTCGACTTGCAGCACTTCACCTGCGCTGCGATAGTGCTGATGCAGCTTGGCGGACTGGTTGCCGGTCACACTGAGCGACGTTCCATCCGCGAACATTAAGCGACCTTCAACGCCCTTCGCAATATCGAGCGTCAGTTTGTCCCCCGATCCCTTGAACGCGACCACGGCGTTGCCCTGCTCGTAGATGACCGTAGCGTCCGTGGCGCTGTAGCCTGCGACCTTCACCTCGAACTTAAAGTCGGCCTGGATCCGATCGTGGCCGTCGTCCTTGGCGAAGATCACCGTCGAGTCGGTTCCCGTTAGAACGATGCGATCGTCGCCCATTCCACCGGTCACGGTCGAGTAGGATCCGGTCTGGACCACGTCGTCGCCCTCGCCGGTGACGACGACACTGTACCCGGTCGTGCCACCGTTGCTGGAACGATCGCCGACCAGGATCGTGTCGTTACCCCGTCCGCCATCGATCGTCGAATTTCCCATCGTCACCACGAGATCGTCGCCGTCGCCGGCCATGACCGTGGCATAGTCGTCGACCCGGATGTCGTCGTTGCCGGTGCCGCCATCCACGTTCATGTAGGCGTTGCCGCGGATGCGATCGTTGCCGGCGCCTCCGCTAGCGGTGGAATTGCTGTATGTAGAGATCGCCTCATCACCGTCGCCGCCCTCAACCTCGGCATAGGCGTAGGTTCGGATTTGATCGTCGCCCGTTCCCCCCTTCACCTTGGCGTAGTCGTAAGTCTCGATCGTGTCGTCGCCTTCGTCACCGGTGACGGTGCCGTAGTAGTGGACAGAGACATGATCATTGCCGCGCCCCGCATGCACGTTGGCATAGTTCAGCGCGAACACGACGTCATCGCCGTCCCCGCCATCGATGTTGGCGTAATGACCGGCGACGATCACATCCCGACCTCGACCACCGCTAACGTTCGTATAATCGCCAGCCACAACCACATCATCACCATCACCGACATCGATCGTTGCGTGGTCCGCGGCGAACACAAGGTCCCGGCCTGAGCTACCGTTGATCGCGGCCCTGTTCAGAAGCCCAACGATAATGTTGGATGCCAAGTTCTTATGAGCAGCACCAAGGACTTCCAATACACCTGTAGGCGAAGATGGGGACAAGGGCGTGGGCGCACGGCTTGCGGGCGACAGCGACATGGCCTGCAGAAGCGTAAGCGCTAAGTTGTTGGCGGATGAGATCAAGTTCTGTTGTTGCCCCCGAATGATCGGACAGATCAGAGGGATTGTCGGGACGTGATGAACTCACGCGGTGAGAGATAGCCGAGCGCCTTGTGCGGGTGAACCGTATTGTAGTGCTCGAACCAGATCGGCAGCGTATCGATGACGGTTCGAGCGTCCGGAAGGGATGAGACGCGGACGTAGTCGCGCTTCATCGTGCGGACGAAGGCCTCGGCCATGCCGTTGGATTGCGGGCTCCGGACAGCCGTCGTTCTGGGCTCCAGCCCGATCTCCCGTGCCAAGCGCTTGGTTTTGCCGGCGATATAGCCCGAGCCGTTGTCGCTGAGCCATTCGATCGTCTGCGGCAAGCGGTTCACACGACCGAAGCGGGCCTCGACGGCGAGGAGCATGAGATCCTGGACATCATCGCCCTTGATGCCTTCGGTGGTGGCGACGAAGCCGATGCTCTCGCGGTCGCAGCAGTCCAGCGCGAAGGCCACGCGAACCTTCTCACCGTTGTCGCAACCGATCTCGAAGCCGTCCGAGCACCAGCGCAGGTTCGAGCGCTCGACGGCCACGCGCCCATCGTGACGTCGCCCATCGGGATTGCCGGCATGACGCTGAAGAAGAAGACCGTTCGCCTTCATCACGCGGTAGACGCGCTTATGATTGGGCGCCGGCTCTCCCGTTGTCCGTGCCTTGCGGCAGAGGATGGCGTGTATGCGCCTGTAGCCATAAGTCGGCATGTCGGCGATTACCGCCTTGATCGCGGCGACAAGCTCAGCGTCGGGCTGCGGCGGTCGGCCGAGCCGCCGATGCGAACGTCCCGCCATACGCTCGGCGATGTTGGATCGGGCGACGCCGAGCGCCGTGCATATGGCGCTCACCGCGAACCGTCCTTCGGCCACGACAGCGAGCGCAACAGCGCTTTTTTTGGGCCCGCCGCGACCTCGAGGGCCTCTTTCAGGATCTCGGTCTCCAGCGTCTTCTTGCCGAGAAGGCGATGCAGCTCGCGGATCTGCGCCTGGAGAGCACGATACTCCGAGGCCGCAACGACCTCCTCCTGCGCCCGCGTGGCGACCAGCGCGCCTTGCGAAGCCAGCTTGCGCCAGCGAAAAAGCTGGTTCGGCGCAACGCCATGACGACGCGCCACCAGGCTCACCGTCACGTCGGCCTCATAGGTCTCTTGGACGATCGACAGCTTCTCGGCCGTCGACCACGATCGACGACGCTCGGGACCCGGCAGAACCTCTGCCTTCGAATAGGAACCAGTCATAGACACAACACTACTCCTAACCCTTGCGGGAGTGGGAGATCGTGTCCGCGTCATTCGGGGGCTATTTCAAGTTCAACGGAGACTTCCCGAATTCAAGGATTGCAGAGAGGAGCCGCCGGTGAATGCCATTGGCAAAATGTTTTCATCATTACGTATCAATGCCACTCTCCCTAATCGTTCACTTATCACCTTCAAGGCGACCGTGCTTCTGGGCGGAAGAAGGGATCACGTTTCCTCTGGTAAATCTGTTTGAAATTTCTAAGGACAGTATTAAAATTTTGAGCGGGGCGCGCTGCTACGTTGAATTTTGTCAAAATTTTACACGCAAAAATTCGTGGAACGAGCTGTTCGCATGATACTGATAGTAAGACTTACTGACGAGAACATACGCGGCAGATGCGCTGCATGTCTTCGAACGCCTCCCGCCAATCGCTCGTCGACGAGAAGCTCTCGCCGGTGATAGTGACGAAGCGACCTCCGGGCGCGAGGCGCTGCAGGGCGCTGCGGATGTGATTGATGGTCGCGGCCTTGTAGCGGCCCTCAACCTTGGGCGAGGCCGAGAAGGGCGGGTTCATCACCGCGACCGAGGGCACGATCGAAGCGGGGAGCCGGTCGTGGATCGTCGCGGCGTTGAATTGCGTCACGGCGCGGGTCTCGAACACTTGGCGCAGGATCTGCACACGCAGCTCGGCATACTCGTTGAGCGCCAGCGAGGCGCCGGCAAGGCCGGCGAAGACCGCGAGCATCCCGGTGCCGGCAGAGGGCTCGAGAGACAGATCGCCGTCGTGAATGCCGGCGGCCTCAGCCGCCACAAAGGTAAGCGGCAGGGGCGTCGAGAACTGCTAAAGGGCTTGCCCGTCCTCGGAACGGCGTGTCTGTGTTCCGACGAGGCCGGCGAGGCGATAGAGCATGGCAAGGAAAGCCGAAGCCGATCCAGCCTGGCAGCGCATGCGCTTCTCGGCGTTCGACCAAGGAACGACGCCGGAGGTGACGGGCACCATCGAGCGCATCGGCGCCGATCTCACCCACGAGCCGCAGACCGGCCTGTCCTACTACACGGTGCGGGCCGCGATCGGCGCCGACGAGGCGGCGAGGCTCGGCGCCGTGAAGCTCGTTCCTGGCATGCCGGTCGGGGCCTTCGTCAAGACCGGCGATCGCACGGCCCTGTCCTACGTCATCAAACCGCTTTGCGATCAGTTCGAACGGGCGTTCCGCGAGGGGTAGATCTTCGGCATGGGACGGCGACGTGGTACCTCACGACGCCAGCGTGCTGCAGGCGTGCGAACCGGAGGGCTTGGCCATGGAGCAACGCGATCCCGAGATCGAGGTGTCCCCGCTGTCGGGCAACGTGACACGGGATGGGGTGACGGTGGAGCTCGCCATTTACCGGATGGCGGGTTCGAGCGAGGGCTGGACGCTCGAGGTCGTCGACGCCGCGAACACATCCACTGTCTGGGACGACCGCTTCGAGACGGACGACGAGGCCTATGCCGAGTTCCAGCGCTGCCTCGACGAGGAGGGGATCGAACTGCTGCTGGCCGGCGATGTCGCGCATTCCTTGCACTGATCGGTCCGCAAACGGTCTGACGATAGCGCCGGGCCGACCCGCGAGGCAGGAAGCTCGCTCCGGTCTCGTCGCCTTCGTGACGGCGTCATGATCTGCAGGGGACGGTCGCCGAAGGCGGCAACCGCTCGGCGAGGCACGTTCCCCACGCGACGGCGGTTCAGAACGGCAAGTCCCACTTCCAGCGGTCCTGGAGGGGAAGCTTTCGGCGAAGCGCGAGCCGACGTTCCCGCCAACCCGGAGCCGTCGGGGTCGAACGCGTCGTCGGCGCCTTCGCGATGGCGGTGACGGGCGAAGACAAAGGCATTACCATCTCATCCCGACGATCGCGAGGAGCGACCGTCGCAGCCTTTGAGACCTTCGGCGAGCCGGGTGCGTCGACATCCGACGCTGTGTCCAATTCCGATGCGGCCGACACGACGGAGCGATCGATCGCCTCGCCAGGTTCGACATCCAGGGAGGGCGCTCTCGGCTCGACGCGTGCCTCGAGGATCCGTCCCCGTAAGCCGCTCTGGGAAACGGTCTCGATCTCGCTGGCATGGGACGGCTCGGCGGTGGGGTTCGCCGACGCCTCCGCCCGTTCACCGGCCAGGGCGAGCTCGCGCATCTGTCGGCCTGCGGTGCCCGTCCAGATCGAGGGCGGGGTCGCGGTGGATGGCCGCGAGCGGCGCTTGTGCTCGACGACAAAGGCTTTCGGAGGGCGTTTCATGGAGGTCCGTCAGGAAGGGAATGGCATCGCAGGCTGCGGCACCGGAGCAATCTCGGGCCAACGCTGCCGTCACTGTGCCACCGCGCCCTTGCCCTCGCAACCGCGGTTGCAGTGCCTGACGCAATTGCCGGTTGGTTTCCCCGCATTCCTATGCGAACCCCTGGTCCGGTTTGGAATGGAGAGCCTTTGAATGACATCGCAGACAGCCGGAGCGGCAGAGATCCTGGAGCAGACGGCCGAGATCACGGCTGCCTATGTCAGCAACAATCACCTGCCGCGCGAGGAGATCGCCGGTTTCATAGCCGGCATCCATGCAACGCTTGCCACGCTCGGAACGCAGCCCGAGGCAGCACCCGCACCCGACGAGCCGCTCGTCCCGGCCGTGCCGATCCGCAAGTCGGTGACCCCGGACTACCTGATCTGCCTGGAGGACGGAAAGCCGTTCAAGTCGCTGAAGCGCCATCTGATGACGCATTACGAGCTGACGCCGGACGCCTATCGCCGGAAATGGGGTCTTCCGGCCGACTATCCGATGGTGGCCGCCAACTATGCCGCCCAGCGCTCGGAACTCGCGCGATCCTTCGGCCTCGGACGCACGAGGTCGCCCGTCGAGACCGACGCGATGGACGAAGGCTAGGCAGACGTTACGCAGTTCCAAGTTGGCCAGCACCATCCGGTTCCGTTCGGATGGTGCGCAACGGTTCGGTCTGGTTTGGTTCGTACGAAACCCGTTATTGCACCGTTGGGAGGGTAGTTTCGCACGGCATACTCAATTTGAACCTAGTCGTAGCGAAAAGGCGTAGCGATCGTAAGCTAGCGGTTCTGCAGTGAATTTGCAGGAAACTTGTCGCTATTCAATGCGATCATCCACCTTTAAAATATAGACTCTTCTATCGAGCGCCGAATCAAAGACCTACCTGATCCAGATGCATTCTTAAACTCAACACTGGAGAAGTTTATGGTGGAGGCAGGAGCTAGCCTGTCGGAAAAATATTCGACACTTACATTTTTTGCTACGAGAGCCTCCGGTATGATTTTGCGTAAAATATCAAAAAGTGCTTGAACACCAACAGTTTTTGTAATGAATGACGAGCCGCCCGCTCTTTCCCAAAATACGCTATCGCAAGCTTTTGTAAAGTTTAGAACTACCGCATAGAGCAGTGCATCATTGCCGGCTAGATACGTACCACGCATTGGCGTGCGGTCTTTGGGACCCTGGCGTAAAACTGAACGCGTGCCAGGCTCTGTTGTAAGCATCGAATTAGTATCCCGCTTGGGATTAGCAGAAATTAACCTGAGTATTCCCTCAACTATCGTTGCGGTTGAAATATGCCAGTCTCGGCTTGCGTTCAATTCGGTAAGAGCCTGATCTCGGCGAGGTGAAATTGATATGCGTCCTTTAAGCGGCGATTCCTCCTGAGTGTTAAGACGTCGAGTAAGAAAAACAGCTAGCTTATCTGGCGACCATTTCTCTTCAGGCTCCTCATCAATATTGTATCCAAACAGTTCGTATGTAAGACTCTTATCAACCTGTTTTTGTGTTGAATTGATTGTAGCAAAAAGCTGAGCTTGATACGGCTTACTAAGTTCCATAAATATTGAGCATATGAGTTGCATTTTCTTGCGGCTTGGATTTTGGATATTTCGAAAACCATCAAGACGATGCTGACCATCAATTATACCAGCAAGCTTCTCGGCCGTAGGGATGGTAAGCTCAAAGCATCCGTCTTCCAAGTGTTCAACTATCCATAAGGAATTTTGCTCTCCTTCATCTTCCTCAGGCAACTCTTCAGTCCGAATATGTCCGGTTTCAGCGTCGTAATTTGCAGCCAGGATGATAGAGTTGGGGAAGGCCGAGTCGGTTCGGCCAATATAATCCTCAATTTGTGGCTGCCGAGAACTAGAACGTGCCCTCTGGGTACCTTCAACCCTGTAGCCCGCTTTCTCATCTTCTCTTGCTCGGAGTCGGTCGCTGAACGCCACGTCCAACAAAACGTTCGCAGGGATGATAGCGACATAATATGTGCCTAGCGGCTGAACGACCTGCAAAGCTTTTGTTTTAAAAGGATACACAGTGGTCATAGTTGGAACCCGCTCGTATCGCCTTGTAAATCAGCGCCGGGGTCAACGCCTCCAGTTGGTGCATCTATAGATGGCTCGTCATAGAGGCCTGCGTTATCGGCGTTCGATATCCACCACACCCAAAGAGAAAAAATGCAGAATACAACAACAGAAAACCACGACAATTTTGACGAATGCGCTGCAAATCCATTCAGATAAACTGCAAATCCAAAAGTTACCATGAGAAATATGAACGATATTGCTTGAAGTCTGCGATTCACTGTTTGCTCGAACATCATCTGCATGACAGACGCACCGATTAGCGCAGGAAAAAATGTTGCCAATGAAGCATAAATCCCTGAAGCGTTTGATGAAGACCCAGTATAATAGTACTTTAGAAGCTCACTAATAATACCAATTCCACCGAGAATACAAACCGCGCCGGCGAAATAGCACCAATAAACAACCTCTAGCCTGGGTTTTTTTGTCCTACGTTTGATCTCGCCCCATACCAGTTTGAACCCATTCACAGGGCCAGCGCCCCCTCCGACCACGCTCAAGCCCCACCTCGCCTGTATGGATCCCACCGTATAAGTTGTGCACAGTCGCTAGCAAACGACCCTATTCGTCAAGGGTCACGGCGTGCGACATAGCACAAAGGTGTTTTGTGGTGCATTTTGGTGCTGCGGATCAACGATTGGAGGCTGTCATGGCGCGGCCCAAGGGAAAGAAGGGGTTAGTGCGGATGTCCGTCAGTTTGGACGTGCAGGCCCACTCCGAACTTTGTCGCATGGCGTCCGATTTAAATTTATCGGCGGCTTGGCTTGTCCGTCGTGCGGTTTCTGAATTCGTAAGTCGTCAGGAGAAGCTGGAACAAGCTGAGCTTCCACTCGGATTTCACTCTGAAAAAAGCCCGCATTGAATGCCCCACTCGCTAGCCATTTTCGATGAGGTTCCATCTATCGAGGAAACGTGGGCATCCATCGTTTCCTCGATCCGCGCCGAGTATCTATCAGAGACGCAGGCATACCCGTGGATCATCGGTTTCTCCGGGGGCAAAGACAGCACCGTCGTCACGCACGCGGTGTTCGAGGCTCTTCTCCAGATCTCGCCATCCCGGCGGACGCGTCCGGTTCATCTCGTCTCGAATGATACGATGGTCGAGTCTCCTCTCGTCATCGCGCATCTGGATGTCGTCACCCAACGGATCGCAGAAGCGGCTGATGGGCTGGGACTTCCCATCACTGTCGCGCGGACGAAGCCAGATCCCGATAAGACGTTCTGGGTGCTGCTCATCGGCAAAGGCTACCCAAGCCCCAACATGACCATGCGCTGGTGCACGGATCGGCTGAAGATTCAGCCGACCAGCGGCTACATCAAAGGCCAAGTCTCAGAGTCCGGCGCGGCGATCGTTCTCCTCGGCGTGCGTCGCGACGAAAGCCAGTCGCGTCAGAAATCAATCGATCGCTGGCGGAATGCTCGCGGTAGCAATCTGTCTCCGCATGAGCGCCTGCCGGGCGCTCTCATCTACCGGCCGATCGTCGATCTCGCGGTCGAGGACGTTTGGGAGATCCTTGGGACCTGCCACGCTCCTTGGGGCGGTGATCACACGGCCCTCATCAAGCTGTATCGCGACGCCGAAGGCGGCGAATGCCCTGTCGTGTTAAGCGTTGACGAGGCGCCTGGCTGTGGGACCGCGAACAGCCGTTTTGGCTGTTGGACCTGCACGGTGGTCGAAAAGGACAAGAGTCTGCAAGGGTTCGTGGATGCGGGCCAACACCATTACGTGCCTCTCCTTGGCTTCCGTGACTGGCTGCGTTCGATCCGAAACAAGCCGGAGATGCGTCAGATCGTTCGCCGGAACGGCAAGGTGTCGTTCAGTCCGGACGGAAAACACATTCCAGGCCCGTTCACAGTCCAGGCCCGGCGCGAAATCCTGGCACGCCTTCTCGACGTGCAAAGCCAATTTGGCGCTCCCCTCATCACCGACGATGAGGTTCATCGCATCCATCAGCATTGGTCGGAAGAACTTCAAACCCAAGGTGCGCTAGCGAATGTCTGACGCCACGCTCGAAGAGATCAATCTCAGTGACCTGCCGCTATGGGCGGATAAAGAGGCCACCGCGATCCTGGAAGGGATTGCAGCCGAGCACGGGGTGCCCGTGGACGTTCTGACTGAGCTGGTTGGATTGCAGCGCGCAAGACAGCACCAAGAGCGTGCTGCCGGCATCAATCAACGGATCGAGGAGATCCTGGGGCGAATGGACTGATGAGATCGCATCAAACGGGAGGCGTCGATGTGGATCTCTAAAATCGAGTTGGTCTGCTTCAAATCATATCAGCGCCAGGAGTTCGAGTTCCCACAACCCGAGGGTGGTCGGAACATCGTTCTTGTGGGGGGTCTGAACGGTTACGGAAAGACCTCCATTCTGGAGGCCATCTACCTGTGCCTGTATGGCAAGGATGCGATGGCCCACCTAGCGCGCGCCGGTTTAAAGACGGACGAGAAGAAGGGCTATCCGACCTTCCTCGAAAAGGCTTTCAACGGAGAGGCGCTAAGGGCGGGGCAGGACACCATGACGGTGCGCGTCGTTGTCCAGCGCACCAAAACCAAAGGCGCCGAAATCACGCGCAAATGGTACTTTCGGTCGAACGGCACGTGGACCGACGAGGAAACCACGTATCGGGAGATCGTTCGCGGCGTACCGGAAATGCCGCGATCGGACGGGCGAAATGGCTTCCACCTTTCCGAGGTGCTCGACGAATTTTTCGTACCGGCTCACATCGCTCCTTTCTTCTTCTTCGATGGTGAAGAGGTCAAAAAACTCGCCGATCAGAACCGGATCGAACAGGTTAAGCAGGGTTTGGAAGGCCTTCTCGGTGTTGTGCTCCTGCGCTCGCTCACAGAGCGCCTCCGCAGTTTTGAGCGCTCCAAGCGTGATGGCGTTGCCAACGTCGACGAGGACCGCCTTCAGAGCCTCTATACGCAGCTGACCGAGAATGAGCGTCAGGCTTCAGAACTGGCGCGTAAGGGCGTCGAGACGAAAGCGGACCGTGAGGCTCTAGAGGGCGAATTCCAATCGCTCTTGGAGCGTGTCACATCGCTTGGTGGTGGAGGTGGCGATACCGCGACCTACAAGGACCTGATCGAAGAGCGAGAGCAGGTGCGTAACCGCCTTCGGGAAACTCACCGCCGGATGGAAGAGGTTCTGGCTGGACGGCTACCGCTTCATCTCGTGTCCAAGGACGTGTTCACGACCTTCAAAACCCAGCTCGAGGAAGAGGTTCGCTACTTCCAGTGGGAAGGGGAGAAGCGTGCCTTGGAACCGCGTCAGCGCGAGTTTGAAAGCGCCTACGACAAACAGACCGAGCGCCCCATCAACCCACCGCTGACAGCGGAGCAGGAGGGGGTCGTAAAGTCGCGAATCCAGGCCGCGTGGGAAAGCCTATTTTCGCCGATACCGGACGACTGCGCGGATGAGATCATCTACGACTTCCTCTCGATCGAGCAGCGCACGCAAACGCTGGCAGCTCTCGCCGGCTCCTCGCTTGGAATGCAGGAAATCCAGGAAGTTCTACGGCAGCAAAGCGAGGCGGACGAGCGCATCAACGATCTCGGACGCAAAATCTCCCGCCTTGAAGGCATCGATCGCGACGGCACTCTCACCGCTCTACGGGCAGAGCTTAAGACGGTTCAGGACCGGCGAACCGAACTCGACGAAACCTGGCGAACCGATGAGCGGCGAACCGTCGCCTTAGAGGCCCAAATCAGTTCGCAGCGCGCCGAGTATGAGCGCGAGAGGAAGAAGCTCGACGACTCCTCGCCGTCGCGCGAGATCATCGATCGTTCCGAGCGCGTGCGCCGCGTCATTGATGCCGTGATCCCCGCCCTTTTCCCGCTGAAGGTGAAGGAACTGGCGAGCAGCATGACGCAGGTCTACAAACAGCTCGCGCACAAAGGTCAGGTCGCCAAGATCGAGATTGGTGATGATGGATCGACGACGATCCTCAGCAAATCCGGCAAGGCTCTGACGTTCGATCGGTCCGCTGGCGAAAATCAGATCTTTGCCACAGCCCTTATCGCAGGGTTGGCGAAGGTCTCAGGCGTTCGCGCGCCATTGGTGGTCGATACGCCGCTTGGCCGGTTGGACAGCCGGCATCGTCAGAACATTCTTGGCTACTGGACGAGCGATAAGAACCGTCAGGTCATCCTCCTCAGTCAGGACGAGGAGATCGATGCGGATTTTGAGAAGCGGCTGCGCAAGTCCGTCTCCAAGACGTACCTGCTGAACCACATCGATGTCGGCGATGGAGTTGGACGTACGACCGCCATCCCGGATGCCTACTTCGCGGAGCGCGGCGAATGAGCGCCCTCAGCCTCCAGCAGATCATGTCGTCGCGGTTTCGCACGTCGGCCGTAGCGGATGGGCACACCCGAGAGCTGATGGATCTCCTAGGCCTTTCCACGAAGGCCAACGTCGCACGCTTGTCGATCGGCCGCTCCTTGTCGCTTGGAGCCTTCGATAACGACAGCGTCGATGCAAAAGGTTTGGAGATCCCAGCTGCGTCCCTGTTCACGCAGGAGGACGTAACAATCTGGGTCGGACTGATCCTGACCCATGCCAGGGCGAACGGCATCACCATGGATGGAATGGATGCATTCCGTTCGGCACTTCGCCAGCACTGGCACCGGGGCGCTGGCCTCCTCATGGAGGATTGGCGAAGCAGCGGCGAGAATTTCGATAACTTCGTCAGCACCCTTGTGAAGCGTCGTGCGGACTTGCCGGACATCGGTACGCTGGCACAAGCGCAGAAGGCGACAGTCGGCAAAGCTGTCTCGGCCGAGGATCAATCTACGCAACTTGGTAAGGCGCTCGGCGAGATCGGCGTGGGTGCCGAGGTCAAAGGCGTGGTCCACGGTCCTCGCCTATCCCGGTACAAGGTCGCGCTTCGCGACGTGAATCAGCTCGATAAGCTCCGCAAGGGACTAGAGCGTTTGGCGTTGGCCATGAGCCTTCAGGACATGATGCCAGCGCTTGGTCACAGCGACGAGCCGAAGACTGTCACGATCGATATTCCCCGGCTCAGCAAATCCTGGACCACGGCTTCGAAAATCGAGTTCCTGGAAGCCCTGAATGCGGTTGGCGGTTCAGGGACGGAACTTATCGTCTGCCCTGGTATGACGGTCGTTGGTGAGCCCGTTCTGTTCGATCTGCGCTCGGCGCCTCACCTTCTGGTTGGCGGGGCTACCGGACAAGGCAAGAGCGTGTGTGTCCACGCGATCCTTAGCTCACTCATTGTGAAGCACACCCCGACGACCCTTCAGCTCGCACTGATGGATCCTAAACGGGTCGAGTTCTCCATCTACGCGAAGAGCCGCTTTCTCTGGCGCAATGAGATTGCCGTGGGCGCTGATGCGGCACGCGAAACCCTGCGAGCGCTCGTCGCGGAGATGGATGAACGATACGAGCGGATGAGCGAGTTGGGGGTCAACAGCATCGCGGATCTCGCGCTGAAGGGCGTGAAGCTTCCCTATATCGTCGCCTGCGTGGACGAGTTAGCCGACCTCATTATGCAGGATCGCGGCGTCGAAGCTGAAATTATCCGGCTGGCACAGATGGCCCGTGCGGCTGGCATTCACCTCATTTTGGCGACACAACGCCCCGACGCTAAGACGTTCAGTGGTTTGATCCGCAGCAATATCCCGGCTCGAATTGCTCTGACGGTTCAGAAGGCGTCGGAGTCGCAGATCATCCTGGACGAAAGCGGCGCAGAGGACCTGCTGGGGCGAGGAGACATGATCGTCAAGCTGGCGGGCTCACCGCTGGTCAGGGCGCATGGATATTACCTGACGTCGACCGACGTCGAGAACATCGTCGCTCGATGACCGGTAAAGCGTTCGACCATCTGCTCGACACCTCCGGCCTGAAATGTCCTTTGCCGGTCATCCGGGCTCGTAAACTCATTCGAACAATGCCGTCAGGAACCCGGCTGAAAATCATCTGCACCGATCCGCTTGCGGAGATCGATATTCCTCATCTCGCAGCGAGCGATGGGCATCAGCTCGCAGCGAAGGGACGTGACGGTGATCAGTTTTGGTATGTCCTTGAATTAGCTCATAACTCATAAGGCCGACATACGTTAGAGAGGGGTCAGAGGATAGCCTCGACCCCTCTCTTGTTTGCCAAGGTCAGGAGCTTCAAAGAGGGGCCGCTAGGCTTCTTCTCGCCTCGCTCCCATTTGCTGACGACCGACGCCGTGACATTGAGGACCTTCGCGAACAGCGCTTGGCTCATCGCCGCGCGTTCACGAATTTCCCGAATGCTGTCGGCATCGAGTGCGTCCACCGATGTGAGGCAGCTCACATCGAACCCTCGCATAGTTGCCTTATCGATGGCGCCTACCTTGTGCAGACCCTCCATCGCGGAGTGCAGAGAGCGTAGGGCATCACTCTGATACTCCCTCCGGCTCGTGCGGTTCTTCAATCTGTATCCATTCCTTCGTTTTTAAGAGGGCTTTGACCATTGATTGAGGGACAACAGCAAGGATTTTTGCGGCCTCGCGATACCCATCGAGCTCGGTCTTTGTCAGGTTCTCTTGGTCTCGTTTAGCGAAGAGATGAAGGAAGACAATTCGGTCTCCGTCCTTCGTCGCGATGATGGCTCGATGGGCGTTTGCACGACCGCCTTGCCCTTGAGAAACACGCTGTTTGATCAAAAAGGCGCCAAGATCGGCGTCGATCCGTCCCTCTCTGATCTCCCTAGCAGCTTCCCGCAATTCTAAATCTGTGACCTTCGCCTTGCGGGCGAGCCGGTCAAATGCCTTGGTCTTGTACACTTCCATCCTGGTTTCCTGGGCGAATTCGGAGTGCGGCTGCCATCGTTGGTCTCCTATGGTCGGCTGATGCATTGCACTGGCTAGATCAGCACCACGCTGATCCCAAACTCAAAATATGGTACTTAGTGCTATAGTTCAAGCCTGGAGCCGATGAATTTTCGCGGATTAAAGCTCTGCCTGTGGAGCGCCGCGAAAAGATCGAAGCCGGCGCGGCGAAGGTGCTGGAAGACATGCACCTAGCCGATATTCGCAAGGCTTCGCATCTGACACAGGCGCAGGCAGCCGAACGCAGCGGCTGAAACAGAGCGAGATTTCCAGGATCGAGCGGTCGTCAGAGACCGTACAGCTTCGAACACTCTGGCATTACGCGAGCATCTTAGGAGGCAGCGCGCGGGTCGTTCTGGATTTCCCAGATGGTATGAGCGCGTCTGTCGGACTTCACCGGGGCAAACTGGCGAAATCCAAGATCGCCGCGAAAGCTTGAGGCGTCGAAATGGCTCTGTTGCATATGTGGAACGGCCCGGTTTGCAAGGTACGCGTCGCGTCAATCGCCGTCGGACGGTGCAGTCATATGTCCGGCCTGTGAGCGCGGTCCTGGACCGCTGGCCACGATGAGATCCGCAACGTCGATCGCCTGAATCAAACTGTCGCGCTCGAAGGCGCATTGCAACAGACGGTCTGATCGACATCGAGGTGTCGCCCCTCGGGGTCATCACGCTTGGGCACCTTGCCTGGCTCCTCTCGGCGCCGAAGTGCCGAGAAGCTCTTTGTTCCTACGCAGCGGCCATCACCATCGGTGCCCGGTAGGTCCCGCCCTTGACCAGAAGGGCCCAGATCGTGCGAGCCATCTTGTTGGCCAGGGCCACAGCTGCGACCTTGTAAGGCTTGCGGGCCATCAGGGAGACGACCCAGGCCGGCAGCTTCACGCCGCGTTTGGCTTGTTTCAGGATCGATGTCGCGCCGACCACCAGAAGCGAGCGCAGCTGCGCGTTACCGCGCTTCGTGATGCCACCGAGGCGCTCCTTGCCGCCGCTCGAGTGAGCGCTCGGCGTGATCCCGATCCAAGCTGCCAAGTCACGCCCGGTTCGGAAAGCCGCCGGATCCTGGATCGCGGCTCGGACGGTCGCCGCGATGATCGGGCCGACACCGGGAATGCTCGTCAGGCGACGAGCCGTTTCGTCCTCCTTCACGGCCTTGACGATCTTCGTGTCCAACGCCGCGATGCGGGACGACAGTCGTTCGATCTGCTCGGCCATTTCCAGAAGCGCCGCTCTCGCCGCGACTGGAAGACGGGTGTCCGCCTCGTCGCGCAGGATGGCGATCAGCTTATCGATGCTGGCCATGCCCGTCGCGGCGATGATGCCAAGCTCAGCCATGTGGGCCCGCATCGCGTTCGATGTCTGGGTTCGCTGACGCACGAACAGCTCTCGGGTCTTCAGGACCATGCAGGCGGCCTGCTCGTCCGGCGTCTTGATCGGTACGAAGCGCATCGTGGGTCGCGTCACCGCCTCGCAGATCGCCTCTGCATCCGCTGCATCGGTCTTGTTGCGCTTCACATAGGCTTTGACGTAGGCCGCCGGCATCATCCGCACCGTATGGCCGAACTGGCCGATCGCGTTGGCCCAGTGATGTGCGCTGGCACAGGCCTCGAGTCCGACGAGACAGGGCGCGAGACCGCGAAAGAAGTCCAGCACCTGAGACCGCCGCAGCGCCCTGCGGATGATGACGCGGCCATCCTGCGTGATGGCATGAACCTGGAGGACCGACTTGGCCAAGTCCAGACCGATGGTGGTGATCGTTTCCATGGAGCAGGTCCTTCTGTCTCGTGGCGAGGGATCACCACGATAGGCACCTTCGATGCCGCCTCGAAGGGCCGTTCCACACCATCAAAGATGCGAAGGCAGTGAGAGCCAGTGGCTCTGAAGACGGCGGACAGCGAGGGCTTGAGCATGAGTTTGGCGTTCAAGAGCCGACACTTCGCCTCCGACATCATCCTGCTTTGCATGCGCTGGTACTGCCGCTATGCGCTGAGTTATCGCGACCTCGAGGAGATGATGGCCGAGCTCGGCCTCTCGGTCGATCACACCACGATCTACCGCTGAGTCCAGCACTATCCCCCGAGCTCGACCGACGCGTCCAGTGGTGCCGAGATCGCAACAGCGGCAGCTGGTACGTCGACGAAACCTACGTGAAGGTGCGTGGCGAATGGATGTATCTCTATCGCGCGATCGGTGACCGCGGTGAGACGCTCGACTTCCAGCTATCGCAGAAACGGACGACAAATGCGGCCAAACGCTTCCTCGTCAGGCCTTTGAGCCGGTCGCCTCCCAACCGGCCCTTGGTGATCCCGACGGACAAGAACCCGCCATACGACGAGGCGATCGCCTCGTTGCGGCGAGAGGGGTGGCTCGCGGCGACCTGCCAGCACCGGCAGGTCAAATACCTGACGGATGTGTTTGAACAGTCCCTTTCTTCAGGCTGGCCTCCTTCTCGACTCTTAGGATGGTTTCGGTTTGGGTCGCGCACGCCAGTTGGCGACAAAGCGGCGGTACGCCTCCTCGACCTGCCCCATCATCTGTCGTTCAGCCTCTCTCACAGCCTTGAGGCTGTAGACGGCAGCCGATCCCTTGGGTTGGCCTCGGCGTGACGCCTGTCCCGCCGCGAGCTCAAGAGATCGCATCTTCCACGCCAGAAGCGCGGGACGGACCCAGGTGTAGTCCTGTCCTTTTGTCAGCATGTGCCAGATTACGACTGCCAGCTTGCGTGCTGTCGCAACCGCTGCGACGGGCTTGCTCTTCTTGGCAGCGATCCGGTGGAAGAACGCACGCAGCGGGCCTGGAATGCGCATCAGGCACCATGCAGCCTCGACCAGCATCGATCGGGCATGGCCCCGGCCTGCTTGCTGATCCGCCCATGATAGGCGGAATGGTCGCCTGACTGGCGAACCTTGGGGTTCAACCCAAAGGTGCTCACAAGCTTCTGGGGCGAGGAGAAGCGCGTGATGTCGCCGATCGCCGCCATCACGCTCATAGCGACCATAACATCGATACCGGTGATCGTCATCAGCCGTCGCGCCTGAGGCTCCATCAAGGCCTGCTGAGCAAGAACCTTGTCCATGTCCGCAAGCTCGACGCCGAGGCGGTCGAGTTCTGCAGCGTGGCGCGTCACGCTCCGACGCTGATCCTCTTCGAGCGGCAAGGCTTCCAGCCAGGCGCGGCCACGCCGGGAGAACAGTTCGCCCTTGTAGGGGGCGATCAGCTGGGCGTGGAGGATCGACTGGATGCGGTTCTTCGCGCGCGTCATCTGCGCCACGATCTGACCGCGCTCCGCGGTCTCTCGCCGGCGCCGCTCCGTCGCATCGTCCGGCATCCAGACCTCCGGAAGGAAACCACTGGCGTGAAGCCTGGCCAGGACCCGGGCGTCGATCTTGTCGGTCTTCACCTTGGCGTAGGCGATGGCCCGGACCTGGCGAGGGTTGGCGATGACGACGCGCGCGACATACGGCCTGACAAGACGCACGATGGCACTGGTGTTGCCGGTCGCCTCCAGCACCACTTCGTCATCGGCTCGAAGCGTCTGTGCGAACTCAAGGAAGCGACTTCGTTCCAGATCCACCCGTCCGCCGTCCTCTAGGACGTCGGCTTCCAGAATGGCCATTTGCGCGAAGGACCGATGAACGTCGAGAGCGATGATCCTCATCTCCAGCTCCTCATCCACGTTGAACATGCATGAGAGCTGGCGGGCCACACGACACTTACGGATCCGCGCTCACGGCGCACCTAGGCCAGTCGAAGGAGCAGCCAGATAACAACACGAGCTCGCAGCTCAGAGGTACTTTCGGCCTGCCCACCTTCATGCTCCCGGCCTCCCCTTTCCCGGTTGCGATCAGCTTACGCCGGAGGCGACGCTGCGCAAGCGATGTCGGTGATGCCGCCGCCAGCATGCCCGATAACAACCGCCTCGAATATGACCACGGCAGGCTCAAGCAGCGGATCCGCCCCGTGCGTGGCTTCCAGTCGCAAAAGACAGCGCACAACGCCATTCGCGGCTTTGAGACGATGCGGTTGTTCTGGAAGGGCCAGTTCCGCTCGATGGTCGACAGCCTGGCCGGTGAATCGGAAGCTCGCTTCATCCGGCGGCTGTTTCAGGTGTTCGTCGTCTGAAAATGGAACTGATCGGGATCATTGTGGCCTGATCGGCCATTTGCAACGGAGCCTGCCAGCGCACATCATTGGGCCAACGCGATCGGCCAGTTCGGCCATACGGTGCGGATGATGCCGGCGGCCTACGTCAAAGCCTATGTGAAGCGCAACAAGACCGATGCGGCGGATGCAGAGGCGATCTGCGAGGCGGCGACGCGACCCACGATGCGCTTCGTCCCGATCAAGACGCCAGACGAGCAAGCCGCCTGCATGGTCCTGAAGACCCGAGAGCTGTTCGTGCATCAGCGAACCCAGGCATCGAACGCGATTCGGGCCCACATGGCCGAGCTCGGGATCATCACCGCAACGGGCATGGCCAGCATCGATAAGCTGACCGCCATCCTGCGCGACGAGGCGGACACCCGTCTTCCAGTCGCTGCGAGAGCAGCGCTTCTGGAAATGGCCGGAGATCGAAGGACAGTTGGCCCGCATCGAGGCGTTGGACACGAAGATCGTCAAGGCCGTGAAGGAAGACGAGACGGCTCGACGCCTGACGAGCATTCCCGGCGTAGGCCCGATCATCGCGGCGACCGTCCGAGCCGCGATCCAGGATCCGGCGGCCTTCCGAACCGAGCGTGATCTGGCGGCTTGGATCGGAATCACGCGAGCGCCCACTTGAGCGGCGGCAAGGAGCGCCTCGGTGGCATCACGAAGGGAGGCAAGACCCAGCTGCGCTCGCTTCTGGTGGTCGGTGCGACCTCGATCCTGAAACAGGCCAAACGCGGCGTGAGGCTGCCGGCCTGGGTTGTCTCCCTGATGGCCCGCAAGCCCTACAAGGTCGCAGCCGTGGCCTTGGCCAATAAGATGGCTCGCACGATCTGGGCTCTTCTGGTTAAGGGCGGAAGCTGCCGGGTACCGATGGTGACGGCCGCTGCGTAGGAACAAAGAGCTTCTCGGCACATCGGCGCCGGGAGGAGCCAGGCAAGGTGCCCAAGCGTGATGACCCCGAGGGACGACAACTCGATGTCGATCAGACCGTCCGTTGCAATGCGCCTTCGAGCGCGACAGTTTGATTCACGCGATCGACATTGCGGATCTCATCGTGACCAGCGGTGCAGGACCGCGCTCACAGGCCGGACATATGACTGCACCGTCCGACGGCGATTGACGCGGCAATTCCCTTGCAAACCAGCCCATTTCACGTACGCAACGAAGCCATCGATAGTCAAGGGTGCTTGTCGGGTCTGTAGCCAATCTCGACCATCGTCTGCCCGCAGAGTTCAGGCACGGTAAAGCGCACCTTGTCGCCCTCGACGGAAAATTCGAGCACCGACATCTCGGGAACGGACCGCACCGACACAACTGGGTAATCCATACGGACCTCCACCTCGATATTCTGGAGCGTCACGATATCTTGGATTGGTTGTATGTTGGCACCTCCAATGTTGCCGCGGAGAGCCGGTGCTGCGTGGAGGAGATGGACGATGTCGCGGTTCTGCGCCGGTTGCCGGCGGATCGTGACGCGGCCTGCCCGCGGAAGAGTGGTGCGTACGAGGCGCTCGCCCCCCAAGGCGAAGTCTATCGCATTCTCCGCGATCTCCAGCATCGCGACCGCCCCGGTCTCGTGGTAGGCGCTGAAGACAGGGTGGGCGAGATGGATGAAGTTGCCCTTTCGCGCTCCCGCGGCGTAGCCGTTGGGCTCCGGCTTACTCGGCGCGTTGACATGGCCGCTGAAATGACGCGCGGTGCGATCGAAATATGGGTCGAAGACCTCGCCGAGGCTTTCCCCGTCGCGTATGCGCATTCGCTCGGACGGCTTGTACATGAAGAGGGGGTCGTGGACGAACCCGGCGCGCAGGGGCGCCACTGGCAGGAGATAGTCCCCTCCCGCCATGCCGGACGTTCCCTGCCACTCGGCGCCGACGTCGAACAGAAAGCCGCGCGCGGGATCGATGCCGCTGTTGCCGGTAGACAGCACCTTGCCGCCTGCCGCCGCAAAGGCCTCTATTTTCGCCCGAAGATTTTCGTCGACGACGATGACATCGGGAAGGATAAGGAGGCGGTAACCGAACAGATCGCTCTCGCCGTCGACGACATCAAAGGCGAACTGGCCTTCGAGAAGAACGCGCACGCCGCCTTGCTCGGGGGAATCGAAGCGGCGGTCGAATTGCCCGGGAAGCCCGACGAGATCGGGGGTCGAACAGGCTTCCACCGACAGGAACGCGATGTCGGCCCGGTTGGTCGTGTCGATCGCCCAGGCTTCGCGCCCGGCCACCCAGCGATAGGCAGCGCCGATGATCGCCATGGTGGAGGTATCGATCGCGGCGGTCGGGTGCAGATGGTCGCCGACCGAACAGCGGGCGCCCTGCGCCAGCATCGCGGCGCATTCGTACACTAGCGCTTCGGGCTTCTTGTAGCCCCCTACCTCCCCCCAATGGTAGTGGAACTTGCCGGTCATTCCTAGAAACGGAATCCCCAGCGCATCGAAGTAGCGGGCGCTCAAGGGAAAATGCTCGTAGCCCCAGCCGGCCGTCGGCAGGGACTCCAACTCCATGTGACTGTAGACCTGGTAATGCCTGCGCATGCCCTTGCGCATGTGGCCAGAGTTGAAGAACACGGGCATGGACGGGTTGTGCCGGTACACCGCATCGCGGACGCGCTCGTAGAAGCGCTCGGCGGAGAGTTGCGTGAAACGGCGGACATCACCGGAATCGGTCCAGTCGAGGCCCATCTCGTCCATCGCGTCGCGGGCCGACACCGACACGGTCGGCAACTGGAACGCGATATCCATGAAGATGCCGTCGCCGTCGGGATAGTTGACCATCACCTCCTCGGTCTGGTCGCAAAGGTAGTCGAGATAGGGTGTCGAGAAGTCCAGAAAGGCCCAGCCCGCACCGTTGGGCGAGCTGTGTTGGCGCGGCTGCTCGCCCTCCGGCGTCACGGTGCGCCATTCGGGATGCCGGTGCGCTGCAAGCTCGTCCCAGGTGGCGGTCAGATAGATCGGCGCCTTGATCCCGACGCCATGCAGGGCGTCGATCTGGCTGCGCAGAAGGTCGAATTCTAGGCCGGGATGCATCTCCCCGACCTTCGTCGGGTGATAGGAATAGCCATGGTGACATTTCGAGAAGACGGTAACGGAATCGACGAAGGCGTCCTTGAAGGCGCTCGCAAAGCGGAGGGCGTCGAACCGCGAGCCGATACCCGGAATGAGGCCCGACGTGTGGAAGTCGAGATGAACTTGTCGGAAGCGCATGGCAGCTCCTTCTCGAAGAAATGAGATGGTGACGGGCGTCAGCGTTCGGGGAAACGGACGGTGGTGCCATCCGGCGCGAAGACGAAAAGCGTCTCCGGATCGAGGGTCAGCGTGACGGGGTCTCCCTGCTTCACGTCGATCTGTCGGGACCGATGGACCGCCAGATACCCGTCTTGCGACTCGGAATCGAATGAGCGCAGAACCCCAGCATCCACGTAGACCAGCGTCTCGCGGCCCAGGCTCTCGATCACAGCCACCGTTCCCCGGATCCGAGATCCCGTCGCGGCCGCCTCGCCCAGACCCTCGGGTCTTATACCCAGCGTCACCTCGTCGCCGACCGATACACCGGGCGCGGTCAGGCGGAGCGACTCCTCCATTCCGGCGATCGTCAGCGTCGCATATTCGCCGTCCAGTGCGAGGACGCGTGCGCGGATGAAGTTCATGCGCGGCGAGCCGATGAAGCCAGCGACGAAACGGTTCGCTGGGCGGTTGTAGAGTTCCAGCGGTGCGCCGACCTGCTCAATCCTCCCGGCGTTGAAGACAACAATCCGACTGGCCATGGTCATCGCCTCGGTCTGGTCGTGAGTCACGTAGACCATCGTGGCGGAGAGTTCCGCGTGGAGACGGCCGAGTTCTACCCGCATCTGCGAGCGCAGAGCCGCGTCCAGGTTCGACAGGGGCTCGTCGAAGAGAAACACCTCCGGCGAGCGGGTGATCGCCCGCCCGATCGCCACGCGTTGCTTTTGGCCGCCGGACAGCTGCTTGGGTTTCTTGTCGAGATGGTCTTCGATGCGCAGGATGCGGGCAGCCCGTTCCACCGCAGCCTTGACCTCAGCGCGCGTGGCGCCGGCGATCTTCAGTGCGAAGCCCATGTTCTCGCGTACGCTCATATGCGGGTAGAGCGCGTAGTTCTGGAAGACCATCGCCACGCCGCGCTCGGAAGGCTGCTCGCGCGTCACGTCGCGGCCGTTGATAAGGATGCGGCCGCCGGAAATCTCCTCCAATCCGGCGATCGAGCGCAGCAAGGTAGACTTGCCGCAGCCCGAGGGGCCGACCATGACGATGAACTCACCCGGATCCACCTCGAAGCTTACGCCCTTGATGGCACGGAACTCGCCGTAGTTCTTCGTGACGTCCACGATTTCGAGGCTGCGCATCCGGGACTTCCTATTTGCCGAGGCCGGCGAGCGAGCGAACGAAATAGCGCTGCGCCAGAATGAAGATCAGGAGGATCGGCGCGACGGCGATGGAAAGGCCGGCCATGATCGCCGGCCAGTCGGCCGTGAACGAGCCCTGCAGTTGCAGGATGCCGACGGGCAGCGTCTTCACGCCGGGGCTGGTCAGCATGAGCAGCGCCAAGAGGAACTCGTTCCAGATGAACACCGCCTGGAAGATGCACGCACTGGCCACGCTGGGTCCCGACAAGGGCAGGATGATGCGCACGAAGATCTGCAGCCGACTGCAACCGTCGAGCCGGGCCGCCTCTTCCAGTTCGCGGGGGAAATCGAGGAAAAAAGCGTAGAAGAGGATCGTTGTGAACGGGATGCCATAGGCTGCGTATGGCAGAACGATCGCGAGGCGTTGATTCAGGAGGCCGGCAGCCGAGATCATCTGAAAAAGGGGCACGAGCACAGCTTGAACCGGGACTGCGAAGGCCGCCACGATGAGGAGATAGACAAGGCGCGTCCAACGGCTGTCGGAACGTGCCAGGACATAGGCGGCGGCAGCGGAAGCGACCACGATCAACGCGACAGTGACGGAGGTGATGAGGAGCGAGTTCAAGAGGAAGTCGCCGACGCCCACCCGCCAGGCACGGCGGAAAGCCGACAGATCGAACTGGCCCGGTAAGCCGAGCGGGCTCGCGAAGATCTCGCGCCGCGTCTTGAGCGCCGCAAAGACCATCCAAGCCAGCGGCATGGTCACGAAGAGCGACCAGAAGACGACGAAGCCATATGCGGTCAAACGGGGAAGACGAGACATCATCAGGTTCTCCTCGACGCCTTGAGTTGAAGAACGCCAAGAAGTACAGCCAGGACGAGAAGCACGACAGAGAGGGCGTTGGCGTACCCCATATTGTTGAGCGTGAAGGCCTGTCGGTAAATGTAGGTGCCCATGACCTGCGTTGCGTCGGCAGGCCCGCCCTGCGTTGTCGCGTAGATCAGGTCGAACACCTTGATGCCGCCGATGGTGGTGATGAGAACAGACACCAGAAGGACGTTGCGGATCGCCGGGAGGGTGATGTGGCGGAAGGCCCTGACCCCGCGCGCGCCGTCGAGCGCGGCCGCCTCGTAAAGGTCCTTGGGAACCGCCTGGAGCCCAGCTAGGATCAGCACCATCATGAAGCCGGTATACTGCCACGCTGCGACGATCAGGAGCATCCAGATCGCAAGATCGGGATCGCCGAGCCAGCCGAGCGTGGGCGGCGACAGCCCCGTCGCCTTCACCAAAGCGTTCAAAGCACCAATATTGGGGTCGAGGATGATGAGCCAGATCACTGCGACGGCCACCGAGGACACGACCATCGGCGCGAAGATGACTGTTCGGAAGAACGTCGAGCCTTTAGGAAGGCCGCGGTCGAGGATCGCGGCCAGAACTGTGCCGAAGCCGACCTGCAGGACGATCGAGCCGACGACGATGATCAGGTTGTTGCGCAATGCCAGCCAGAAGATCGGGTCGGCGGCCGCTCGGGTATAGTTGGCAAAGGCGACGAACCGCCGTTCGGGCGAGGTGAGCGAGAACTCGTAGAACGAGCCGACTATGGCCAGAACGGCTGGAATGAATATGAAGATCGAGCATAGGACGAATGCCGGCCCCAAAAGGAACGCCGTACCCGCCGCGGAAGACATAGCCGGCCGCTTCGCCATCGTGATTTTCTTGGACATGGGTTTTCACCGATCAGCGTCGACAGTCTTTGGGGCGCGATCTTTGTAAGCGCCCCAAGGTCCCTGCCGGACACGGCGAGGATGGGGAGGAGCTACCTCGCCGCCTCGGCTTTGGTCTGAATGGCCGCGGCACGGATCTTGTCCATCGCCTGACTCGGCGTGATCGAGCCGGTGAGTATCTCAACGCCCGCGTTGAGATAGGCTTCGGCAACCGGCTGTTCTAGGATGACGTCGAGCGAATTCACCCCTTTGGAAACCTTGGAAACGTCGCCGATCATCCAGTTGAACTGCTCGGTGGCGCCAGGCACGGTGCCGATATTGTCCGGGTTCGAGGGGATCGCCTTGCGGAACTCGGCGAACTTGGCGGCGACCGGCCCGGAAACGAGAAAGCTCAGCCATTCCACGGCCGCGTCGGCATGCGGGGTCTTCACAGACACTTGGTAGCCTTGCGGCACGAGGAAGTTGGTGTTCGGATCGCCTCGGCCGCCGGCCACGGGAGGCATGCGGAAAAGTCCATAGCCGTTATAGCCTTCGGCATCGATGATCGGCATGCACCATGTTCCGCAGTAGATCATCGGCGAGATTTCGGATGAGAACATCGTGCGCGTGACCTCGGGGGACGTGGCGTTCGGCGCGTCCTGAAAACAACCGGCGCTCTTGAGGTCCAGAAGCTTCTGCCATGCCTCGACATAGCCGGGATCGGTGAACAGGGCGTCGTCGGCATGGGTGAGGGCATAGTCGCCCGCCGTCGTTTGCGAGCCGACGACCCGGTCGTTCAGCATGGAGATGTAGTGGATCACCTTCCAGCGCTCCGAATTGCCGAGCGGCAGGGGCACTACCTCGGGATCGGCCGCGCGCACGGCCCGGCACACTCCCGCCAACTCGTCGAAGGTCGCCGGAACCTTCAGCTGGTGCTTTTCGAAATAATTTATGTTGTAAAAAAAGTATTTCGAAACGGCTTCGATCGGAACCCCATAGCTACGCCCGTTCTTCTCGAAAGAGCTTCGCCAAGCATCAGAGATTTCCGACATGAAGCCGTTCGGCCGCGCGCCAAGATCGGTGATGTCGAGGACGAGCTTGTCAGCGATCAGGCGACTGGAGGCCTCGCCAGCCCAATTGAAGAAGATGTCCGGCGGCTCGGAGCCAACCAAGGCAATCTGGAGATTGGTCTTATAGGCTTCGTTCGGATAAAATTCGTTGACGATGGTGACGTGCGGGTGCGTCTTGGCGAATTCGCCCTTGGCATATTCGAAGAATTCCGGAGCGCCTTCTTCGGACAGGCTCCACATCCGGAGCGTCACAGCTTCTTGCGAGTCCGCCATGGAAGCCGTTGTCAAAAGCGCCGTCGTCCCGACTAATGTTGCAATGCTCACCGCCAGGGCTGCACGAAACCGAGCCATCAAAATCTCCTCCCAGAGACAGCGATCAGGTTAATCCAAACTCACCGGCTCCAACCAGAAGCCAAACTTTTTATCGAACCGTTTCGATCCATACTAATAAGAATCTGTATGCGTAAAATACGCACATCAATCGCAACGGTTCGATGGCATTGAGACCATGGACGTGGCTGTCGTCAAGAGCCTTGATGCCCGGTAGACGCTGCTGGAGGGGAGGCCCGCTTGGAAGCGACTAGGATTTGCGTCCCGCCTGGAAAAGCGGCAAGCCTTGAAGCTGCAGGCACGAGAAGCAATTTGAGCATGGCAACCATCCGAGACGTCGCGCGACTAGCTGGAGTGTCCATCTCCACCGTTTCGCTTGCTTTGCGCGACGCCTCTCGCGTCAGTCTGCAGACCCAAGAGCGGATTGCCGAGGCGATCCGAGACATCGGCTATGTTGCCAACCCGATCGCTCAAACGCTGAAGAGCGGGCGCAGTCGCCTTATCGGCATCATATTCGGCAACGTGACGAATCCGTTCTTCGGTGAGATCCTGCAGAAGGTGGAGCGTGCAGCTTTGGAGCGGGACCATCTGGTTATTGTCTCGGAGTCGCGGTTCGATCCCGAACGCGAACTCGCCATCCTGTCCCATCTTGTTGGTCAAAGGGTTTCCGGGTTGATCCTCGTGCCCCATGGACGGGGGGAGCGGTATCTTAACTATCTGCGCCGTCTCGACCGGCCGCTCGTCACCCTCGACCACCGGGTGGAGGGACTGCCCGCCGACTTCGTCGGTTCCGACAACCATCTCGCCAGCGCCATGTTGACAGAGCACATGATACGATACGGCCATCGGCGCATTGCCCATATCGCCGGACCCTCTGGTCTATGGACCGCCGACGAGCGCAAGAGAGGTTTTCTCGACACCATGGCAACGGCCGGGCTTGGCGTCGACGACGCAATGGTCGTTCACGGAGATTACGAGGCCGAGATGGGGTATGGTCTGGCGATGCGCCTTTTGACGAGCGCCAGCCGTCCCACTGCCATCCTAGCGGCCAACAATACAACGGCGCTCGGCGTTCTTCAGGCCATCGACGATTTAGGCTTGAGATGTCCGCAACACATCTCACTGACCTGCATTGACGATGTGCCTTGGTCGAAGATTATTAAGCCTCGCTTGACTATGGCCGTCCAATCAACAAGCGATATCGCTGATATCGCAAGCAGTTGGTTGTTCGATCGCATCGACCAGTCAGTCGCCACTGCCCCACCCCCGCGCGAACGGCTGCTCATGCCGAAGCTAGTGGTAGGCCAGTCATGCGCACCACCCTGACCGTCTTCTGCCGGATCCGCATGGTTTGAGGATCGGCACCGAGCCGGCGCTGAACCATCTCCAGGACATCTTTTTGCTCGCAGCGCGCGACCCGCAACTCTTTGCCTGTCGTGCAGTCTGCCTTCCGCGTGCGAGCCTCGCAGGCGTGCGTCCAGTTGCAGCTGAGCGTCATCCCCTTCCACCGTGGTAGAGCGATGACGAGAAGCTTTAGATCGTGATGGAAAGCCAGGCGGCCTCGCGCATGGTCTCAATGACGTCGCGCCGTCATGGGATCTCGCGCTCGCAGTTGGGGACACGGCTTCCCAGCTTTCGCGCCGAGCATCCGTCATTTCATCCGGAGCCAGCCTTCGTGCTGGCCCTGATCGACCCTGAGCCTATGTCCGAACCGGTCGCCGTCATTGACGATACGGCGATCGTGGTGGAGTTGCCGACGGGCGGACGGCTACGGTTTCTGGCCTCGACGCTGTCATTCGGCGGGCAAAATTGGGTCTGACGCACTTTCGATGCCCATCAAGGCGCTCCGATGAGTCGCGCTTCGAGCAAATCGAGCTTGGCGCGCCCGTACATCTAACGTTTGACGAGCTTCAGGCGGTTGACGTGGCCTTCGGTCTGGCCATTCGACCAGGGCTCAGTGACGGCGGCACGAACAGCCGCGAGATCCTTGCCGATACTGCGGGCGAACGAGGCGATCAGGCTGGAGCCAGCGTCCTGGAGCCAGGGGTCGAGATCGGCTTCGGCCATGCGCCGGATGATCGACTGGAAACGGTCGATCAGGGTCCTCGCTTCGGCAAGGGCTGGCGCGCCTGCCTCGATCGCGGCGACGGTAAGAGTCTCGGTCTTTGCCAGGAGGTCACGCTTCAACGTCATCAAGCGGGCGATGGTGAGAGCTGATGGCGGTCTGCGAAGCTGGGCGGTCGTCATGCGTTCGGAGCGGCGTCGGCGCGTCGCCCACTCCGAGACGACACGAGTCGATCCGCCAAAGCCAAGCGCCCGCAGGCGGCGCCAGAGTTCGGGCTTGTTGCGGCACCCCGCCTCCCACTGCGCGTCGAGGAACGGCAGATGCCGATCGAGCGAGCCTTGCCGGACCCGGAAGACGTCTGTGCGCTCGCCACGCACAATCAAGCGTACCAGCTTGCGGCTGCGACCCGTTCGGCGGACGATCTCCTTGATCGAGGTGCCACTGGCCGCCACTTCGACGACGATGGCATTCGTCTCTTCGCGGCGGAGGTAGCCTTCGTATTGCAGCCGCTCTGCCGATGTCAGGAGCATGGAGTCCACAATCGTTGCGCCGAGGGCGGCTCGTATCGGCTTCATCGCCTTCGACACAGCTTCGAGGAAGCTGCTGCTGGCGTTCTCCATGAGATGCCAGCGGTCGGCGATCTGGACCGCAGCGGGCAAGTCCGTGCAGCCGCTTCCTTGTAGCCGCCACCTCGGTCCCGGGAGACAACACGAATGCCGGAATGGGCGGCGAGCCACGCGGCGACGGTCGTAATCTCGCGGTCAGGCAGCAACTTGACGATCCGACGCCGCTCCAGGTCGCAGACGATCGTGCCGTAGCGGTGGTTGCGGCGGAACGCCCAATCATCGACGTCGACCACTGTCAGGGGCTCAGTACGGGAACGAGCGCGGCGCCGCACGACGCGCAGCAGGGTGTCGTTTCTCACCGGCAGCATGAGCCGGGCAGCGAAGATGGCACCGGGTCTTCCGCCGAGAGCAAGGCCAAGATGGTGGACGATCCCCTCCATCCGCCCGGTGCGACGGGCTCGCTCCGGCACGGTCGAACCGAAGCGCTCGGCAAAGATCCTCTGGCGGCAGTCCAGCCCGTCACAGCGGAAGCGACGCGCCATAAGATGAAGCTGGACGGCTCCACCGCCTAGGGCAGGTCTGCCACGCGCCGATGGTACCGGCTGTGCACGCGTTGCGAAAGACGATTGCAGGATGGGCACGCCGCCGATGTTCCTCGCAGCGATGCGTTGATGATCAGGACGCCGTCCACGAACTCCTGATGATCGATAGCGAGCCCCGCGGGAGCGACGGCTGAGAGCGGAAGGCGGCATGGCATCTCGACGATCTTCATCGGAAATCGCCAATCCCACAGCAAAATTGCACCGAAGATGAGTCAGACCCAGTTTTAAATGCCGTTTGACAGACAATCAAATCACCGTGAAACGGAAGCGGACCGACCCTATGCCGCCTATTGTTCGCATCTGGCTTCGGCTGCATTCACGCAGCAATCGCTCGTTCATGCTGAACCAGAAGGACATTGACCATATTACCGTTGATAGACTGATGACGAACTATGTCTTACTAGGCGGACGACGCCCGCTGCATTATTGTCCTCAACGGTATGATGATACCTCTTGGAAAGCTATCTTAATGCATTCACACATTCACTGACTACGCTTGTCCATCAAAAGACATGATTGAATATGATCATTGTTTGATGTACACTCGGCAAAAAATTGATCCTGCAGGTCACCCTCAATAATGCCTTTTGCCTCATCGTATAGAATTTCGGTGCGGCGTGAGATCTTTACCCCCCGAAGCGAAGGTAGAGGGCTTATGAAAGTGCCAATACATGACGCTACCTGTTTTATGCGAAGCTCAGGCTGGCAGCAAGTAGCTCGGTTAGCGTTGCCTGAAACCAACGGACCATCTATAAAATTCTTAAAATGATCCGACCTATTGCACATTTCGTTGTATTCTACCAAGTCGTTGAGTTGCCTAGCAATGGATCCCGCGACATTTGCAACCTTCGCAGTCTGTTCGGCAGACTGCTTAAGTTTCAAAAAGTCTTCGAACTGGGCTTGTGCTGAAACGGAGGATGATGCAAGGCAGGCTCCAATAAGGCCGGCAACAAAATATTTCATCGTTTTTCCGTGTATATGTGGCGAGAGTTTTTAGGGGGTAAAATCGAAACGCTGCAGCTGTTTGGCTTTGCATACAAAGCGATCCGATCTATTGCGAATGGAATCCGTCCAGCGCGAATAATTCTCCATAGGCGATGCCGTCGACGGCCGCCCGAAGCTCACCTGCGTCTAGACCAGTCAGCCCATGTCGCTCGGAAAGAAGACGCGTCAATGAGCCGAACATATGGTCTCGTAGGTCGCTGCGGAAAACGACCTCAATTAGGTCGGCAGGCGACTCGATTTCGATAAGAGAGATCTGACCGGGCTTGCGGAGCAATTCTTGAGATGGTCGCATAGCCGTACCAAAGCCGAAAAGTGCTGTGTTACCAAACTACCTCCGGCGTCGCGGGATCCCGTTGTTTCCATCGCCATAAGCGGCTCCGCCACCTCCAGCCGTAGTCGATGCCCATGTGCGCGATGCATTCCGTATCACCAGCAAGCGATCCTAGGACGATCATGCCACAAGTCTTCAGGGTCAGGTTATGGGACCAGTCATTCCCCGGCACTGCCATACCGGGTAAGTGGGCGGCAACGTGCGAGGATCTCCTCGATGGCCGTGTTGCGCAACGTCATGGAAGCCGCGACCTTGCGATCTATCTCAATGTAGGTCGTCATAGACTTCGAACGTTCAAGGCCCCAGCCCTCCCAATTCGAGATGGCGTCTTGTCGAACCTCCAGACCTCTTCGAGCCGTTGTAAGATAAGCCTGGAGCGCATCGAGATCGATGTCAGGTTTGGAGCTGAACGATTCTTGCATGTTCTTCATCAGAGAGGGATCATCGATCGCTTCGATGTCGGCGAGCACTGTTTCCAGCTCACCTTTGCCGATCAACGCAGCGAGTTCCTGATCGATTGTCATCAGCCTTTGCAGGAACGCATCACGACCGCCCGGACGCACTCGGCGGACGTGATCGATCGAGTCGGTGATAAAACGCAGCATACCATATAGCGTCGCTCCGGGTTCTAGACCCAGTTCGGGATAATCCTTTACCAATGCTTCGGCTTTCGGCCAAATCGAGCGAGCATACTCCGCCGAAAGACTCGTCTGCCGAGAGGAGGGTGTCGGGACCCGATCCCCATCGAGCGAAGACATCTGTTCGATGTTGCGCGGCGCCAAAGCTCTGTGGAAGGCGCTCGCAGTGATGTCCGTCAGACCTGCCATACGTTCGATCGTTGCAGGTGTCGTCTGGTCGGGCGAGACAGGACGGAACAGATCGCCACCAGCGACCGTGAAAGCCTGGGCGACCAACGCGGAACAGAATATCCCATGGTCGTCGATGCGATCGAGCATCTGCGTCGGGAAGACCGAGCGCACGGCTCGCGCGACGGAGTAGTCACGTCCTACCTCGTCCATCGCGATGCGCGCCGCTGTCTCGGCGATCAGGGCATCGGGATAGCGAAGAAGACGAATGTTCCCTATGTCGTAGGCAAAGCAGCGCGCCAGCGACAACGTGCTCACTCCAGAGCCTATGGCTTCCACGAACGTCGGTGGATGCGAGCATATCAGGGCATGGCTGAAGTTGCCCTTGGTAGCTGCCCTGATCATGCTCGAACTGATCAATCCCTTGCGGTCGTCGCTCTCGACGTTGGACGTCAGGAGTATGTCGCCGGGATGCAACGCGTCCACGCGAGGCAGAAAGACCATTCTTCCATCGAACTTCGGTCGCCCGGCGACTTCATTCACGATTGCCCCACTCCATACTCCGACCTTGCGCATCAATATGGTGGGCATCGAACCGAACGCCAACATGATGGGAACGCTCGTATGAGCGACGCTTCCTTTTTGGTCCAGTTGGCTTGGTCGATTACGGATTTTGCCCTTGATATAGGAAGAAGGCCGATTAGTGGCTATCCGCGCTTGAAGCCGGCTTTAAGTCGATGGCTTTTCCAAGCTGGAGGAGCGGGGATGCTGAGCGACCGGCAATGGTCTGATCTGGAACCTCTGATTGAGGCGTTCCGCCCGCATACCAAGGTGCCGAGCCCCCATCTGCGGCGGATAATTGAGGCAATCCTCTGGCGTCATCGGAACGGGCCCAAGCGGAGGTCCGTGCCGGGCGAGTTCGGCCCATGGTGGATGGCAGCGCAAACCCTCATCCACTGGGCGCGGCTTGGCGTCTGGGAGAAGCTGCTGGCGTTGGTTCAGGAGCGAGCCATCCGGCTTGGCATTGTGTTCATGGACGGGGCCAACATTCGTGCCCATCAGAAGGCGGCAGGCGCCAGCCGAAAGGGGATCTGCAAAAGAGGGACGGCCGTGAAACGCTTGGCCGATCTCGTGGCGGCTATGGCACCAAGGCCTGCGTGATGGCTGACGGCGCGGGGCGCGTCATCGCCTCCCGCCTCGCACCTGGGCAAGGCCCACGATCTGCCGCACGCCGTCCCCTTCCTCGATCGCCTACCGGACGTGCCGAAGTGGGCGGTGGCCGACCGCGGCTATACCAGCTCGGCGTTCCGCCGACATATCAGAGACAGGGGGTGCCCGGCCTGGCTTCGCCGCGAGGCCCCCTTCGCCTGTCCGGACTGGATCTACAACAACCGCAATTGGCTCGTGCGCCTATGGGCTCGGCTGAAGGAATGGCGGGCCGTCGCCACCCGCTACGAGAAGACCGCAACCAGTTTCCTCGGCGTCCTCAGCCTCGGCGCAGCCATCGAGCAGGCCCCAGAGCCGGGAGAAGTCACTGCAGACCGTCAGGAAACCATTGAGGCTGTGGGGAAACGCCGTTTCGTGTTACCTTTTCGGTAGTGCTTGAGGTGTGGGATAGTTCGTTTCATCAAGGGCTGCGATCGGCGCCAGACGCTTCTTCTGGCCGATTGCGTCGACGACTATGTCGGCGCGGAGAACCCGGTCCGGGTGATCGACGTCTTTGTCGACGAACTGGATCTTGGAGCGCTCGGCTTCGAAGGCGCGGCCGCGACGGGTCGGCCCGGCTACCATCCGGCGACGCTTCTGAAGCTCTACCTCTGCGGCTACATGAACCAGGTGCAGTCGAGCCGGCGCCTAGAGCGCGAGGCGGGCCGCAGCGTCGAGGTCATGTGGCTGACGGGCAAGCTTGCCCCCGACTTCAAGACGATCGCGGACTTTCGCCGCGACAACGGCGAAGCGGTCCGCGCCACGTGCAAGCAGTTCGTCGTCCTGTGCCGTCAGGTCGGGCTGATCGCTTGCGGCACGGTGGCGGTGGACGGCAGCCGGTTCATGGCCGTGAACACACGCGACAAAAACTATGCTCCGGGTGCGATCCGCCTCCGACTGGCGCAGGTCGAGGCGAGCATCGAGCGCTATCTCGACAAGCTCGACACCGCCGACCGGCAGGAGGCGGACGTCGCCGAGATGCGCACGACGCGCCTGAACGAGCGGATCGAGGCGCTCCGTCGGCAGATGCGCGAACTCCAGGCAATGGCAACAGCCGTAGAGACTGCGCCCGACCGTCAGATCTCGCTGACCGATCCGGATGCGCGGGCGATGGCCACGCACGGCAAGGGCACGGGCCTTGTCGGCTACGACGTCCAAGCCGCCGCCGATGCCGAGAGCCACATCATTGTGGCGCACGAGGTCACCAATCTCGGCCATGACCGGACCCAGTTCGCCAACATGGGCTAGCAGGCGAAAGACGCGACCAGCGCCAAACATCCGACGGTTTTGGCAGATCGGGGCTACTTCTCCGGGGCCAAGATCCTGGCCTGCCAAGAGGCAGGCATCACGCCCATTTGCCCGAGGCCCCTGACCTTGGGCGCCAGGGCCAAGGGGCGGTTCGGCAAGCCGGACTTCCTCTACGATGCGGCCAGCGACACCTATCGGTGCCCCGCCGGCGAAACCTTGCCCAAGCGCACGACGATCATCGAGAACGGCCTTCTCCTGAACCGCTACTGGTCGCACAACTTTCGATCATGCGCGCTGAAGCCGGGTTGCACCATCGGCAGCGAACGGCGCGTGACGCGGTGGGAGCACGAGCATGTAGTGGAAGCCATGCAGGATCGCCTCGACCGCATGCCTGATGCCATGCGGATCCGACGGCGCACCGTCGAGCATGTGTTCGGCACGATTAAGGATTGGATGGGGCGCAGCCACTTCAAAACGCGAAGGTTGGCGAACGGCGGAACGGAAATGAGCCTCCACGTCCTCGCCTACAACCTGAAACGGGCCATCGCCCTGCTTGGAGCACCAGGGCTCATCGCCGTGATGCGGGGATGAGACGGGAACGGTTTGCTCTGCCCGCCCGCCGCTTCCTCCTCAATCCGCTTTAACACAGCCTCCACCCCCTTCAGTCTCATGAAGCGAAGTAATCCGACACTCGGAAGCGGTCCAGGTGCTGACGCGACGGATGCGGCCTCAAAATCTATCGAGCACCGACACTCAGAATTTGTCGCGCTGAGGTCGTTTCAGAGACGTGCTCTGCGATGGACCGCTTCTAATTTCGTCTGGGCGCTGTTCAGCAAATGTGCAGATGGAAAGTTGTAAGGTTAAAGTATCAAATTGAGAACGCTAAATTGATGAGTCGCGCTCGAACTCCTCGAGTCCTCACGCATTGATGGTTCGTTTTGGAACTTCCAGCGCCCGTGCATATGAGGTACAGGAAAAAAGCCGAGCCCAAATGAAGAGCTGGAATAGGTATACAGCATTCCAGGTCACTTTAGTCTCGAAAAAAAGATAGAAGATGAAACGTGCGCGGGCGAAAATGTGATGGAGAGTAGTTTGAAAAACAAAAGGCCAGACCTGGACCCTTACGATGTCATGTTCGGTGCAAATCTTCGTAAGCTGAGGGTTCATCGCGGGATAAGCTTGACATCCCTTGGTGAAATGCTTGGAGTCAGCTATCAGCAAGTTCAAAAATATGAGACTGGGCGAAACAGAGCTTCCGTTTCGACGCTCGTTCGGATCACACTGTTTTTGGAAATCGACGTATATAGTCTTTTGGCTGGAATTGACGGCATAAATGGGACAGAGAGGGCCAACATAACGGACATGGAACACAAAATAAAGCGCCTTCAGGCGCAAGTTCCGCAGACTGCTCAGCAGCTCGCTTACTTGGTTGAAGCCTTGGACGATCTCCATCAAGACTTCAAAGGTCCGCAGAAGGCAAAAAAGGGAAGGGACGCCCCCTTCGGGCGCGCTCTAGGAGCATCGCTCCCCAGGCCCTGAGCGGTCCAGGCCCATTCGGATGACGATCGCTGGCGCGGGTTTTCTACGAAACCCAATTTCTTGCTTGGTCGAGGAGTCCACCATCCGTTAGATTCTCGTTCGAACCCCCAGCGAACGACCGTTCGGTTCCAGCTCCGGATAGCCTCGTGCCGATTAAACCTGAGATGCGAGGCTTCTATCCCATCGACTGGGAACAGCTTTCGGCCTCGATCCGCTTCCGCCGCGCCAATGGCCGCTGTGAACAATGCAAGCGTCCTCACAAGCGGCTCGTTTGCCAATTGACCGATGGCCGTTGGTACGATGACGAGGCTCAGCGCTGGCGTGACGAGAAGGGGAGGGGGACCCGCGCCAACCTTCCATCTCCCGAGCGTCTCCCATCCGAGATCCCAGCCCGCTACGTCTACGTCGTGATCGCCTGCGCTCATCTCGATCATGACGTGGCCAACAACGATGCCGCCAACCTGCGCGCGCTTTGCCAGCGCTGCCATCTCGCACACGACCGTCCTCGTCATCGTACACAGCGATGGCTCACCTGGCGAGCGTCGAAAGCCATCGGCGACCTCTTCACCGGTCGCTATCGTTGACGATCCCACCGGGGATTTACATGTTGCAAGCCGATTACGAAAATTTTCCGAACCTCGTCATCCCAGCGCATGTTTCGAACGCCAGCGAGCTGGTCGAAACATCCGTTGGACCCGACAGGGTTTACCGTTTCGCCCGTGGCAACATCGGCTTATGGTCGCGTTTCCACGGCCGTCTGCATGATCGCATGATGCCGATCATCGAAGGCCGGTCGAAATGGAGCACCGGCGCGAAGGCGTGGCATATTCCTGCGAAGAACGCCGCCAGCGTTATCGGCGACATTCGGGCGCCTTGATCACCCCTTTCGTCATGTCGGCTCGTCCGTCCTCGACTGCGCCGTCGCTGTCTTGTGCTGCGTCTTCGTCCACGCGGAAGAAGGCCCATTGGCCGGACTTAGGATCGATCACTTGAGGATCGCCGGGATCGGTGTGCGTCTGCGAGACGAGCTCAGCCTCGCCTGTCGCCCATTTGGCGCTGGCATCAACGAAGCTCTTGGCTCGTACCCGGAAGGTGCGCCTCATCATCGTATCAATGCGAAGCTCGAATTCTCGCTCGCTTCGATACTCTTCGGCAACCTGGCGAGCCCGAACCCCATGGATCCACAACCAGGCGTCCCCCTCGCTCTCGTGAAGGTGAGAGTGATGTGCGAGCGCCGCTGGAAAGAGCGACCGCACGCCATCTAAGCTGCTCTCGATTGTGAATGTCTCGCCGTTCCCAGCGTCAATCTCCAGAGCGCGCTGCATCTGGGCTCACCGCTTGGCCGGGCGCCATTCGGCCGCCTCTGCTTCCGCGGCTGAGCAGAACCAACGCTCGTCGGAAGCCTCGTTGATCTGCGTCTTGGCGCAGTCCTGCTGACCCAGCGAGTGATAGATCCCGTTCGATCCTGAGATGTTGCCCTTGATAGCGCATCCCTCCGGCTGCCCGGCGGCCACGCGCTTGCTCTGAAACCGATCGCCGCTGTTGCGCCACTTCGACGGCTCGGTGAACTGGCCGGCCCACAGGCCGCGCTTGGCCGCTTTCGCTTCGGCTTCATCCCGATCGTAGCGGCCGTCACTGTACTGGCGGTACTCGATCGCCCAGCCCGCCTTCACCATCGCGGCGTTCAAGACGACGTTCTGCAGCGTCGAGCACTCTGCCACGATCCGACCATAGCGGTCGCGGTCTTCATCAAAGCACATCACATGGCCCGAGCGGCCGATGAGGTCGACCAGATATTGCGCGGCCTGGCCATCGCAGAGATAGCGCTTGCCGCCGGCATCGTCGCAGGTCTGGCTGATCTCCGGTGCATCGACGCCATAGAGGCGAATGCGAACCTCCGAGCCCTCGATGGCGAGTGTGTCGCCATCGACCACTGTTGCCCGCCCTTCGATCCTGCTCTCCTGGGCCTGAGCACCAACCGATCCGAACAAAGCCCAACCCAAAGCGATTGAGAGAAAAACCTTAGGTAGGGGACTCACCCAAGCCATTGAGTGACCGTTGAGATCAGGGCGATGGCGGCGAGATAGTGGATGGCGAGGCGATCGTATCGGGTCGCGATGCGCTTCCAATTCTTGAGTCTGCCGAACATGCGCTCGATGACGTTGCGGCGGCGATAGGCCTTCCGGTTCAGCGGGTAGACCACGCTTCGTGCGGCCCGGCCTGGAATGACCGGTTCGATCTGCCGATCGACGAGCCAGTTTCTCAGCTTGTCGGCATCGTAGGCCTTATCGGCGATTAGGCGCTTGGTCGGCTTTAGGGCTTCCAGAAGCGGAAGCGCCATGGTGATATCGGCGATGTTGCCAGGCGTCAGGGCAAGGGCGACGATCCGGCCACAAGCATCGGCCAGACAATGGATTTTTGTCGTTCGCCCGCCGCGCGAGACGCCGACCGCTTGGCTGAACTCCCCCCTTTTCCGCCCGAAGCGGAGCGATGTGCTTTGACATGGGTGCTGTCGAGGCAAAGCTCGTCCGGCACGGCGCCTGCCGCTGCGACCTTGGCGAAGATGCGCTGCCAGATCCCGCGCCGCGCCCAGCGGGCAAAGCGGTTGTAGATCGTCTTGGCCGGTCCATACTCTGCCGGCACATCCCGCCAGCGACCGCCGGTCTTCAGGATGTGGAGGATGCCCGAGATCACCCGCCGGTCATCGACCCGCGGCTTGCCGGGTTGGTTCTTCGGCAGGTGCGGCTCCAACACCGACCATGCCTCGTCCGATAACCAGAACAGATCGCGCATGATCGCCTTCCATCCAACGAACCCATTCCCGAACAAAATCAATCAATCTTGGCAATATCTTGGTTGGGTCCCCTGCCTAGGAAATAGTGCCAATGCGTTTGACCTTCGAAACCAACTTTTCGAGGATCTCTGCCAAATCCGGGTCCAGGCCATCAAGCTGCCTGAGAATTTTATGGCCCTGAAGGCCGACTTCAGGCAGCTTCTGCTTCGTTCTGGGATCCACCAGTCCTGAGAAGAAGTGGCCGGGATGGACCTCCAGGATGGAGGCGATCCGGAACATCATCGATCCCGAAACACGGTTCGCTCCAGACTCATATTTTTGAAGCTGCTGCTGACTGATGATCCCGAGCCGCTCGCTCAACGTCTCGAGCTTCATATTGCGAGCCAATCGGGTGTCGCGAATGCGCTGCCCGATGTGGATGTCCAGTGGATCATAACCACCTTGTTTCGGCTTGTTCACCGACGATTCCAGCACAATCCCGAAGTCCCCCGACGACAATCTTATCGTATCCGTGAGTTGGCAACATCCCAATTGGTCGCGGTCTTAGCACGTCTCGCTGGAATGGTCCTCGCTCAATCTAAAGACAAATGAACGTAAAACGCAATCGCTCGGAACGCTGTCATGATCAAGTATGGTGCCCGACCCAGAGCACACGATTATGTTGCCTTAGCACACACCACGGTTGAGGCTTGTTACATCAAGCCACACACAAAACCAATGGGCGCGCGGGTTTTGCCCCTGAGATTTTAGTGCTCGATGTTGGCTTGGGTTGTACATCGAATTGACCGTGATGGCCTGAGAATTGCGACGGTTGTAATCCTGCCTGCTTGTCTGCGCGACAGAGGGAAAGTCAGGGAAAGCCCGGCGACGGGCTTTAAGCGAGAGAGAGGTATAGCGCCTCCCGGCCCGCCGAAAGATCTTCGACATGGACCGCACCTCGATCTACGACACCGTGACCGCCAAAATCATTCGCGACCTCGAAGGCGGCATTCTGCCTTGGACCAAGCCCTGGAAGTCGGGCGTTGGTAAGGCAGGGTTCTCCTTCCCGGCCAACGCCACCACCGGCAACACCTATTCCGGCATCAACGTCCTGCTTCTGTGGCTGCACGGCTCGGAACAGGGCTTCCCCACGCAGCGCTGGCTCACCTTCCCGCAAGCAATTGAGGCCGGCGGCCATGTGCGCAAGGGTGAAAAGGGCACGCAGATCGTGCGGGCAGGCACCTACACGCCTAAGGGTGAGAAGGTGCGTGCCGCGGAGGAAGGCCGCGATGCGTCCGTTGTGCCATTCCTGAAGGCATACACGGTCTTCAACGTCGCGCAGTGCGATGGGCTGGACGAGGCTATCACCGGCATCGAGGCGCCCGACATCGACCCCGATCGCGACCTGCCGCGCGTCGAGGCCGCCGATCGCACCATCGCCGCCACCGGCGTTCGCTTCATCAATCACCCCGACAAGGCGTTCTATCGTCCCGCCGACGACGTGATCGCGATCCCGCTGATGGCGGCCTATACCGACCCCATCAACTGGTACAGGACGGCTTTTCACGAACTGTCGCACGCGAGTGGCGCTAAGCACCGTTTGAACCGCGAGTTCGACCGGTTCGGCACTGAGAAATACGCGCGCGAGGAGCTCGTGGCCGAGATCGCGGCGGCTTACCTTTGCGCTGCCCACAACATCGTGCCCACCGTGCGCCATGCCGACTATATCGGCAACTGGCTGGAGGTGCTGCGCAACGACAGCAAGGCGATTTTCCAGGCCGCTTCATTGGCAACGAAAGCGTCCGATTGGATACTCGACCGGGCTGCAAAACCCGAGGCGCTGGCAGCGTGAGGCAGTCAGTTGGACGAGACGATCCAGCGCCGATTGGCGCTGGATCTGGAGGACGCAATGAGTGAGCGACGCAAGCCTGACATTCACGCCCTGTTCGGTGCGGAGAACCTGCCGGCGATCGACGCCGGCATCGCCAGTATGGTCACGCATCCTGGCACAAGCGACTGGCTCCGCCAGGCTCTACAGGACGCCGTTCGGCGCGATCCGGTGGACGCGCTGAAGGACGCCGAGTTGCTGCGGGAGCTGATGGAGCTGCGGCTGAACTCCTGCCTGCTGGCCCATGGCCACGCCGAGTTCAGAAACGACGATCTCGAACCCGAGTGAGAGGAAGGGAGCCAGTTCGACGGGCTGAAGAGAGGAGAGCGAGACTTTCCCGGCTCGTCGGGAGCGAACCGATGGTTGGATTTGCCGAGCGCTACGCTGAGACCTTCTCGTGCGAAAGCGCCGCCCTTCATTCGCAGTGTACGAGCTTCGTCTTCCAGCTCGCCCATGCGCTGATGACCTCGGTGCATCGACGGCGCTCGCCACGCTTTCTTGTCCCTCGAAATCGCCGACTACGCGCCGCTCTATGTCGCGATTGGCGCGTTCGTTTATAACATGCCGGCACCCGCCGGCCAGCCGGAAGCGATCGCGGCATGAGCGACATTCCGAACGCACCGCTTCTTGATCCCGAGACCGTCGCGCGCATCGAGCGCGAGAACACGACCGTCGGCCAGTACGGGCGCCTCGCCGGCATCGGTCAAAGCCATGAGGAGCGCCTCGCCTTCTGGCTTCAGTTCAAGCACTAGGACGGGCGCGAGAGCATCCGCCTGGCGATGAACGAATGCCGGCGTCGCATCGGTTTGCCCCAGCGACCGCCGCCGGGCGCAAAGCCCGAGCGGCGGCGGTGACGCGATGCCGATCCCTCGAATTTTACGGATCGGCCCGAACCGTATCTCGTTGAGCAAGCGGCAACCCATCGGCGCTACGATCGATCGTGGAGCAAATCCCTCCACTGCGCGCACCAAAGAGATCCGCATGGGCACATACGTTGCAACCCTCCTCCTTGGCGGCGTGGTCGCTACGCTCAGCCTCCTGTGGCTGACCAGCTTGGGCCTTCACTTCTCGCAGGGCGCCGGCATGGCGATCATCGCGATGGCGACGCTCTATTCGGCCGAACTGTTCAGGTTCCTCGAGCGACGGATCGGGCGCTTTCCGCGTCCCTAACCGAGCACCCATTCGATCGACATCTTGGCGTCTTCCCTGACCGGAAGGCGCCTTTTTGTGCTGTCTCGGTCTCCGTTCTAGGACCTCATCCGACCTATCATTACTTTTCCAGGCAAGAGGTGATGATCGCAAAACCCGCCGTCCCCTTGCTCTTTCGGAAGCTGGTCCAACCGAACTTTGTCCGGCGCCTTATCGGAATCGACACGCTGGCGAACGATCTCTAGTACTCGGAACCTGGAGCGGGATGCCAAGTCAGGCGGGACCGAGATCGTGATATGGGTTTTCACCGCGGCCGATGAAGCGACCAGACACCCAGCCGTTGCCTCCAAACGCATCGACGTAGCACCAGCCACGCCGACACTATCCGACATTCACAAAGTCGCCTCGACGCAAACGGTTAACGACAGGAGCTTGAGCGGATGGATCACGACGAACGTTGACGTTGGCTGTTACATATGACTGTTCATATTCACCACGTGAATTTGGATACCCTTCCTCCTGCGCAGGCGGGGGAGCCGCATAGGTTGTGGCGGAGACCAAAGACGGGCTGGCCAGCGTTGCGGCTAGAACCAGACCGGCAGTGCGAAGGTTGTTCATTCGTAGCTCCAACTCAGCCGTTCGAACACCGAACGGACAGCGGGCTAGTCGACACCGTTGTTGGCAGCCTTATGGCATCCTCAAAACGAGAGGCGGTTTCCTACCCTCTTTTACCCATCTCGCACATCGAACGTTCGATTTCGGGTGTTCCGAAAGCGCACATTTCCAGGCGCCGATCTATCTAGAGCGAGACCGTTCCTCACGCTTGGTAGCCAACCAACATGTCCAATCCGCAGCGCTTTCTCGTCATTGGTGCCTCGCGCGGGGTGGGCAAAGCTCTCTCAGACGATTTGTCTCGCCAAGGCATCCTCACGACAACGACCGTGCGCAGAAGGTCTTTGGACGAGTCGGATCCCCCAAATGTCGCTGATCAGCACTTTCTCGACCTATCGGACGCTGCTGCTGGCGACCGGCTTGCCACCGAACTGGCATCCTGTCGTTTCGACGCCATAGTCTTGGTGGCTGGGGTCATGGGACCGGATCACCAGGACGCGCGGGAAGCCACTGTAGATGAGGTTGGCTCGTTGATCTTCGTCAACGCAGTCGCTCCGATTGGCCTCGCCCGCAGGCTTCTGCCGCTCGTGCGTCCGGGGGGCGTCGTTGCATTCCTATCGTCGAGAACCGGCAGCATTGCCTTGAACGATACAGGGGACATGGAACTCTACCGGGCCAGCAAAGCGGCTCTCAACTCCCTTAGCCGATCCTTTGCAGTGAAGGATGCGCTGCCGTTGGGTGTTGGCGTTCTATTGCTGCACCCAGGCTGGGTACAGACGGACATGGGTGGCGACAAGGCCCCGGTCACCATTGCTGAGAGTGTCGAGGGGCTTCGTTGCGTTCTGCTCGCATCCCTTGACGATCCGGCCCACCGGTTCCTGGATTACGAAGGAGCGACCATCGTTTGGTAGCCTCAGGTCGTTTACTTCTCGTCACGCAGCCGACTTGACGTTCGCAACGGTCGTGGCCGGCCTCGGCGTCGCCCGTCAGACTACATGCCGACAAAGGCTACGATCACAAGCGCTGCCGCCGGGAATGCCGAAAACGCTCGATCGCGCCCCGCATCGCACAGCGCGGAATTAAGACGAGCCAAACGCTGGGTCGCCATCGCTGGGTGGTCAAGCGCACCTTTGCTTGGCTCTTCCGGTTCGCCGTCTCGATGTGCGCTACGAACGCCGCGCCGATATTCACATCGCTTTCACCAAACGCGCCAATGCCATCATTTGTCTGCGGCAGATTAGACGGCTTTGTTTACAGCTCCTAGAGCAGAGTTGATTTTGAGCTGACCTGCGGCATTAGCTTCACCCTTCGAACATCATTGGCGTCTCTAATGCCGGACTGGTTTTGTGGTTGTGTAAACACTCTCTTGGCCTTAGCATGTCGCACCTCAGCTGGTCCCAAACCAAGGCATATCGGCGGGCTTCTGCCGCGCCTGTGTGGCGAGGCGGATCGGGGCGTTCGCCGCGCCCAGGCCCTTGTAGCCGCGCCGCTCGACGATCTCGATGAAGAAACCGCCGTCCAGCGCGCCGAGATAGATCTGGAAATACTCGCCCGCCTCGTCCCGGTCGTAGAGGATGCCGGTCCGTCGCATGGCGTCCAGGGTTTCGGGCGCCAGGTCGAACTTGGCGTCGAGATCGTCGTAATAATTCTGCGGAATGGGCAGGAAGGCGACGCCGCTCCCCCGCAGCGCCTCGGCGGTGGCGAAGATGTCCCCGGTGCGGAAGGCCACATGCTGCACGCCAGGCCCGACGAATTGCGAGATGAAGCGCGAGGACAGGGTGCGGGCCGATTGCGAGCCGTTGAGCACGACGCGCAGACTGGCATCGGGATTCTCCAGGACCTGGCTGAGCACCAGCCCGCCCGGGTCGGGCACCTCGACCGCCGGCAGCGGCTGAAGGTCGAAGATCGAGCGGTAGAACAGCGTCCAGGACAGGATGTCCTCGAAGCGAACGGTCTGGGCGATGTGGTCGATCGCCGTGAGGCCGGCGCTCGCATGGCGGTTCCAGCCGGGCTCGAGATCGAAATCGGTCTCCCACTGCCGGTCGATCGCCTGATCGTCCGGCACGAGATAGAGGAGGCTGCCGCCGACGGCGCGGAGCGCCGGCAGTTCCAGCTCGCCCTGGCCGACCGGCTGGCGGAAGGGCGTCGCGATCAGCCCCTCGGCGCGCTTGAGCGCCGCCTCGGCGTTGCGCATTCGCAGGCCGAGCGCCGCGACGTTCGTGCCGTGCACGACATAGGCGGAATGGGCGAGACCCTCCGGCTCGGTGTTGATGACAACGCGCAGATCGCCTTGCGCATAAAGCTTGACATCCTTGGAGCGGTGCCGCCCGGCATGGCGGAAGCCGATGGCGAGCAGAAGCCGAGACAGGGGCTCGGCCAAGGTGAGGTCGGTCGCGAACTCGACGAAGGAGACGCCGGAAGTCGCGGCCGGGGCGGGCAGCGGGTCGCGCTCGGACGGGCCCTTGACGGCGCACCCCTCCGCCTTCAGCCGGTCCATCATGTAGATCAGCGAGCGGCGACCGTCGACGGCGGTCTGGCGGGCCGAGCCGGCGCGGAACTGGTCGTTGAAGATTTCGAGCGAGTAGTAGCCGTCATAGCCCGTCGCCTCGACGGCGGCCATGAAGTCGGCCACCGGCAGGTCGCCCTGGCCCGGCATGTTGCGATAGTGGCGGCTCCAGGACAGGAGATCGAGATCGAGCCTGGGCGCGTCCGCCATCTGGACGATGAAGATCTTGTCCTTGGGAATGGAGCGGATCGAGCCGGGATCAATGCCGCGCGACAGCGTGTGGAAGCTGTCGAGGATCAGGCCGACCTCGGCATGGCCGGCGCGGCGCACGATCTCCCAGGCGTCGCGATGGTCGTTGACATAGCGGCCCCAGGCCAGCGCCTCGTAGCCGATCCGCACGCCGTGGCCGCGCGCGATGTCGCCGAGCGCGGCGAGGTCCTCGGCGGCGCGGTCGATGCCGCCCTGCGCCAGCGGCGAGACGGCCGAGCAGATGAGAATGAGGTCGGTGCCGAGCTCGTTCATCGTTTCGAACTTGCGCTTGGCCCGCTCGAAGGCGCGCGAGCGCTGCGGCTCCGGCAGGCCCTCGAAATCGCGGAAGGGCTGGAAGAGCGAGATTTCGAGGCCGGCATCGCGCACCATCTGCCCGACTTCGCGCGGGCCGTGATCGAAGGCTAGAAAGTCGTTCTCGAAGATTTCCACGGCGCCGAAACCGGCCTGGGCGATGGCGCCGAGCTTTTCCGAAAGGTCGCCGGACAGCGAGACGGTTGCGATCGACGTCTTCATCGGAAGGTACTCCTTTGGGGACGGCCGGACCCGTTAGTAGCGGATCGTCGCGGCGCGGCGCAGTTCCGCCACACTCGGACGGCCGAAGCCAAAAAACTCGAGATAGGCGGGTATCTGCTCGAACAGCATGTCGGTGCCCACTTGGAAGACGCAGCCACGCGCCCGAGCCTCCTCCAAGAACGGCGTAATCTCCCGGCTCATCACGACCTCCCCGATGAACGTGGAGGGCGAAAGCGCATCCGCGTCCACCGGCAGCGGATCACTCGGACGCATTCCCAGCGGAGACGCGTTGACAACGATGTCGAAGCCGGACGGATCGCGTGATCCAGCGTGGACGACAAGGCCGGGCAACGCCGCCACGAGCCGCTCGGCCAATGCGTCGCGTGTCGCCTCGTCGGGATCGTAGAGGGCCAGCCGAGCGACGCCTGCCTCGGCTAGCGAGGCGGATATCGCCGAGCCGACGCCACCAGCGCCGACCACCAGCGCCGACCGGCCGAGGGGCGACACGCCCTTGGCCACCATGCCGGCGACGAAACCCTCGCCGTCGAACAGGTCGCCCTCCAGCGCGCCGTCGGCTGCCAGCCGAACTGCATTGACCGAGCCCGCGATCCTGGCGCGCTTCGATAACCTGTCCACCAGGCCTGCGGCCGAGACCTTGTGCGGCATCGTCGCGATCGCCCCACCAGCGTTGCCTAGGCGGAAAACGAGCCGGAGGAGGTTGGGAAAGTCCCCCGACCCGCATTCCATCGGAATGACCACGGCGTCGATGCCATGCGCCTCAAACCAAGGGTTGTATATCATCGGGGCTTTCACGGTCGCCGTCGGCTGGCCGAAGACCGGGATAAGCCGTGTGGTGCCGCGGATCATGCCAGCTCCTAGTGGTGGAGGATTTCGCCGAGGAAGGCGCGCGCCCGTTCGTGGCGAGGTGCCCGGAAAAACTCCTCCGGAGCGTTTTCCTCGATGATCTCGCCGTCGGCCATAAAGATAACGCGGTCGGCGACCTGCCGGGCGAAACCCATCTCGTGCGTGACGCAGATCATCGTCATCCCGTCCCGGGCTAAGCCCACCATCGTGTCGAGGACCTCCTTCACCATCTCCGGGTCGAGCGCGGACGTCGGCTCGTCGAAGAGCATGGCGATCGGCTCCATGCAGAGCGCCCGCGCGATGGCCACGCGCTGCTGCTGGCCGCCGGAAAGCTGTGCGGGATACTTGTCCGCTTGGTTCCCGATCCGAACGCGATCGAGAAAGCGACGGGCCGTCGCCTCCGCCTCCGCACGCTTGGTGCCGCGGACGCGTATGGGGGCCAACATGCAGTTCTCGAGGACCGTCATGTGCGGGAACAGGTTGAACTGCTGGAAGACCATGCCGACCTCCCGGCGCACGGTGTCGATCGACTTCTGCCCATCGCTCAGCTCCGTGCCGTCCACTACGATCCGGCCCGAGCGGATTGGTTCAAGATGGTTGATGCAACGGATCAGGGTCGACTTGCCGGACCCCGAGGGTCCGCACAAGACGATCTTCTCGCCGCGCCGGACCTTTAGATTCACGTTCTTCAGGGCATGGAAGGAGCCGTACCACTTCTCCACGCCTTCCATGCGGATCAAGATGTCTTCGCTGGCGGCGGTCATCAGTTCCTCCCGTGTCCGGCGAGGCCCCTCCCAGGGCGCCCCGCACGAAAGATTGGCTCACTGGCTGACGATGAAGCTGACACCGTCGATCGTTGCCGGCAGGTCGGCGGTCGGCACCTTGAGCCACTCGGCGTATGAAGCCTTGTAACCTTCGCTACCGACGTAGCTCTTCAGGAACTCTGTCATCGCCGAGTTCCAATCGCTTTCGCCCAGACGCGTCGCCACTCCCTGATAGAGTTGGCCGATCGGAAACTTGTTTTCGTAGGTGCCGGATGAGGCGCTATCGAGCCGCTGGATGTAGAACTGGTTCGAACCGACGGCCTGGACCTGGCCCGATAGAAGCGCCTGGATATTGGCCGAGTCGTCATCGAAGCGGCGGATGTCGGCCGAGGGGGCATCCCTGGTGAGGATCGTGTCCATCGGGGCGGAACGCGGCACGCCGACGGTGATGCCCGAGAGCGACGCGAGATCGGGCAGTTTAGTGGTCTTGGCCGCTGTGAGGTAGAGCGTGTTGGCCGCGTATGGGGGGCTGAACTGCACCGCCTTTGCGCGCTCGGCCGTAATGCCGACCGAGGCGATCAGCATGTCGACACGATTGGAGGTAAGGGCCGGGATGCGGTTGGCGACGGCTAGGGGCACGAACTCGGCTTCGAGGCCGAGGCTCTTGGCGAAGGCACGCCCGACAGTTGCGTCGAAACCCCGTGCTTCGCCCGTCGTGCTGAGGCAGCCCCAGGGGCAGTTGTCGGCCTGGATGCCGATGCGCACCTTACCAGCGGCCTTGGCCTCTTCCAGCGTCATTGCGCCGGCAGACGCTGAAGCTTGGATAATGGCGATGGCGGCCACGGCCAGGCCGAGCGTTCGTGCGGTCTTGGTGGTCATGAAGGTCCTCCTCTTGCGCATTCTTGTGTTGGACGGGGCAAGGCCCCTCAGCGAGCGGCCTGCGCTAGCCGGCGTTCCATCCGGCTGCCCCAAAGCGAGAGTGGCCAGCACATCAGGAAATACAGGAAGCCGACGATCCCGAAGACGAGAAGCGGCCGGAAGGTCTGGTTGGAGACGATCTGCCCGGCGCGGGACAGCTCGATGAAGCCGACGATGGCGGCGAGCGATGTGCCCTTCAGCAGTTGTACCATGAAGCCGATCGTGGCGGGCAGGGACAGGCGGAAGGCCTGCGGCAGGATGACATCGCGCATCAGGCTTCGGTACTTCAGTCCCAGCGCATGTGCTGCCTCGCTCTGGCCCAGCGGCACGGCCTGGATGGCGCCGCGCCAGATCTCGCCCAGGAAGGCCGAGGCATGGGCGGTCAGAGCAACCGCGACCGCGAGCCACGGATCGACGTCGAGGCCGAATAGCGGTAAGCCGAAGAACACCACGAAGAGCTGCATCAGGAGCGGGGTGCCTTGGAACACCACGATCCAGGCCTTGGCCGGCCAGCGCAGGACGCGGCGCTTCGAGACGCGCGCCAGCGCCACCGCGAGGCCGAACAGGATGCCGCCGACGAAGCCGAAGGCCGTCAGGACCAGCGTCCAGCCGAGGCCTCGCAGGAGAAAAAGGAATTCAGGAAGGCCGACAGCGCTCGTTCCCATCGCCCAGGCCTCACTTCGTCGGATAGTTGAACGAGAGGCGTGCGACGGCGGCAAGGCCTGCCATCAGCAGCCAGGACAGCACGAGGTAGATGCCAGTGATCGTGAGATAGACCTCGAACGACCGGAAGGTGTCACCGTCGATGCGCTGGGCCACGCTGGTCAGCTCGAAGGCCGAGATCGATGTGGCGATGGATGTCATCAGCGTCAGCAGCACGAACTGGCTGGCGAGAGAGGGGAAGATCGCCCGCAGCGCGGGCTTCAGGATGATGAGGCGGAAGATGTCGGCGCGCGACAGTCCGAGTGCGAAGCCCGCTTCGCTTTGCCCCTTAGGAATGCTCTCGACGCCGCCGCGGATGATCTCGATCGCATAGGCCCCGCCGTTGATGCCGAGTGCGAGAATCGCCGTCGTTGTGGGGTTGAGACGCACACCCGCCAGAGGCAGGGCGAAGAAGATAAAGAAAATTTGGACGAGGAACGGCGTGTTCCGCACCAGTTCCACGAAGGCGATCACCACCGCAGACCCGAACCGTGACTCGGACCGGCGAACGGCAACACCGGCGATGCCAATGACCATCGCCAGAAACATGCCGCATAGCGCGAGCCAGAGCGTGCCGAGCGTGCCCCAGGCGAGCTCCGGCCAGCGCTCCAAGACGGCGCCGAAGTCAAGTTCGACCGTCAAGGCAGTCCTCCCTTCAAGCCGTCCCCTTTTTCTATCCCGAGAGGCTATGCCGATAGACATCGCAAGGGGCACAACGGAGGTCAAATACCCAATTCTCGATCTACGGAACATAATGTTAATTTGATCCGCACCACGGATGGGAGGCACGAGTGGCTAGACCCCTGACCCTGCGCCAGATCGAAGTGATCCGTGCCGTGATGATTGCCGGAACGATCCAAGGCGCGGCCAAGCTCATGAACGTCTCCGCCCCGGGCGTCAGCCGCCTGTTGAAGTACACAGAGGACACCGTCGGCATCCGGCTTTTCGAACGGAAGGGCGGGGTGTTCCTACCAGCCGCTGAAGCAAGCATGATCTTCGGCGTCGTCGAGAGAGTGCATCGGGAGATCGGCAATCTAAACGAGGCCGTCGCCCTCCTTCGCAGCGGCGACAACTCCATTCTCAGCTTCGCCTCGGCGCCCTCAATCGCCCAGTTCATCGCGGCACGCGTGATCCGGTCGCTTCGACAGACCTTCCCCAATCTGAGCATCGACCTCAACGTTCTGAAGATCGAAGAAACCGCAGACTACCTTCTCCTCGAGCGAGGCGAATTCGTCATCATGAGTTCGCCCAGTGCTAACCCGGCGCTCGTCTCTCGCCCGCTTGCGCAGGGGCGCCTTGTGGTCATCGTGCCGGAGGGACACGAACTGGCGAACCGGGATGTCATCTCCATCCACGAGCTGGCGCGCGAGGCAGTTATCGGCGTCGATCCCGAAGACCCGTACGGTGCGATCCTGGCGCGGCCCTTCGTCGATGCTGGGTTGACACCGCGGTACTCGATGCGCGGTCGCTTCGCGCAGACCGTGGTGTCGCTTGTGCGACACGGGCTCGGCGTCGCGTTGATCGACGAATTCTCGGTGGCAGAAGTTTACATGCCTGGGCTCGTTCAACGTCCGCTGGTCGAGCCCAGCGTAATCATTCCCTATGCCCTCACGAAGCGCGGACGTGTCTTATCGAGCTTCGCCGAAGATGCGATTGAGCGTTTTCGGTCTGAATTGTTGCAAAGCTCAGGTGCAAACACTGAGTTACATAATGAAATAGTCCCCGAATGACCTGGACACGATCTCTCACTTCCGCAAGGGCTGCAGCCTGTTAGCGCCCGAGGCCGCCTCTATGTCGCTGGCTTTTCCGACGAGGGAGGCTGGGTGCTGAGCGACGAACAATGGGCTGAACTGGAGCCGCTGATCGAGGCATGCCGTCCGCATGCGAAGGTGCCGAGCCCACTTTTTCGACGGACGGTGGAGGCGATCCTCTGGCGTCACCAGAACGGGGCGAAGTGGCGGTCGCTACCACCCGAGTTCGGTCCTTGGTGGATGGCGGCGCAGACCTTCATCCGCTGGGCGCGGCTTGGCGTCCGGGGGGGGGCTTTGGGCCCTGGTTCGGGAACGTGGCGTCAGGCTCGGCATGGTGTTCCTGGACGAGACCAACATCCGGGCTCACCAGAAGGCCGCAGGCGCCAGTCGAAAGGGGAATCTGTAAAAGAGCGAGACGGCCGTGAAGCACTTGGCCGCTCTCGTGGCGGCTACGGCACCAAGGCCTTTCGTAATGGCCGACGGCGCCGGGGGTGCCATCGCCTTCCGCCTTTCGCCCGGACAGGCTCACGAACTACCTCAGACCGTTGCGCTCCTCGACCGCATGCCCGGCGTGCCCAACTGGGTCGTGGTAGACCGCGGCTACACCAGCCATGCCTTCCGTCCGCACATCTGGGACATGGGAGCCCGACCAGTCATCTAACCTCAGCGACACGAGGCGCCGGTCGCCTGTCCGCGCTGGATCTACAACAACCGCAACCGGGTCGAACGCGTATGGGTTCGGCTGAAAGAGTGGCGCGCTGTGGCCACCCGCTGCGGGAAAAACCGCTGTCAGATTCCTCTGCGTTCTCTGCTACGCCGCCGCTCTCGATTGGATTGAGCGCTAACAGGCCCTAGTGGCGACTGATTGGTTTTCACCCCGTCCAGTCCTGCTGGTCATTAATTGCAGACGCTCGAAAGCGGTCAGACTGGTTTCGACCCTTAGCGGACCTTCGTTTCATCTAGGAGCGGACGTTCCATAATGATTGTGCGCTCCTCTCCGTGGTAGCTATCTCGAACCGAGATGAACCCCAGCTTTGCGTAGAACGGCTCCGCCGTGACGGATGAGGGTACGGCTAGGGTTGCGACGCCGCGATCGAGTGCTGCGCGTTCGACTTCGATCATCAACGCTCGGCCGACGCCGCGCCCCTGCCAGCCTGGTTCGATGAAAACCGTCCGGACCACTCTGCCGTCGAGGCTTGCTGTACCGATGACAGCATCGTCGTTGACAGCTACGAATACGAGCCGCTGCACCAGAAGGTCGGATACGGCGGAGGGCGAGAAGCTTTGCTCCACGCGTGCGATCACCTCCGGGGAGTAATCCTTCGCGTTGGTTTCACGCAGGGTCTTCATGACGACCCTGCTGATTCCTTCGGCATCTTCAGGCCGGGCAGGTCTGAGTAGATATTCCACGACAACGTCTCCTTTCCACCCAAGATCGCCGTCAGCAGCCGTCCACAGCAGATGGGTTTCAAGCCGAACCGCTCCTCGTCGCGATAGGGCCCTGATTGGCAACTTCGATTATCGCAGCAACTCGATCTGTAGGTCGAGTTCCAATGCGGCCCAGGCCCGATCGGTCGTCAACGCCGGCATATCGCGAGCGACTGCGAGCGCAAGACAGGCGCGGTCTCCGAACGACAGACCCGCGGTTCGCGTGACCTGACGCAGTTCACCTGCACACAAGGCCTGTGATTGATCGAAATTGACGATCTGCATGTGAAGGGGATCGAGCATGGCCGCCGCCAGGTCCCTTGTCCCGCCACGCTCTACGATCTTGGCCACGACCTCGGAGAAATTCACCGCGGAGATGACCGATCCGTCGAGAGAGGCTTCGACGTGTTCCGCGCCATCTTCCTCGTTCAGGAGGCAGAGAAGCGCCGAAGCGTCTAAAACGTAACGCTGTGCCATTCTTCTATTCGTTACCCGCTTCGTCCCGCCGGTCCGCAATCAGCTCATCTGACAAATTCACACCTTCCGGGACGAGCTGCCGCATCAATCGGCGGGCATTGGCGAGGGCGAAGGAGCGCGAACGTACCCGTAGCTCACCGTCGGTCACCTCCAGCACAACCGTATCGCCGACATTGATACCGAGTTCGCGGCGGAACTGCGCCGGGATAACCAGCTTTCCACCATCGACAATCTTCACCGCCTTTGACGTCATGACCCATCTCGATTGTTCTGCACCATTGCGATGATCATACCAGACGCCGCCAAAGGTACAAAACAATTCATGGGTGAAGTACCCAAAGCGCTAAAACGGTATACCGCTACGGAACAGTCGATCGGTACGTCGAGCAATGTGCCATAGCGGTCCAATTCGAGCTTTGGTACACATGGTGCGTCTCAGCCACCGTTTTGGTACGAAAGTACGCCTCTCATGTCCCGTTTCGGCTACGCCCGTGTCTCCTCGACCGATCAGGACCTCACCATTCAGCTTAAGAAGCTGAAAGCTGCTGGCTGTCAGGTCGTCCGATCCGAAAAGATGTCTGGCAAGTCCGCCGAGGATCGTCCCGAGCTTGCCACCGTCATGCAGTTTCTGCGGGAAGGGGACGAGCTTGTCGTGGTTCGCCTCGATCGTCTCGGCCGCTCGACACGCGACGTCCTCAACCTCGTGCACGAGCTAGACCAGAAGGGCGCTTCCCTGCGCATTCTCGATCCCGAGCTCACAACAGGAGGCGATGTCGGACGCATCGTCGTCACGGTGCTCGGCATGGTCGCCGAGATGGAGCGCAAGTTCATCCTGGAGCGTCAGCGCGCTGGGATCGAGGCGGCGAAGGCGAGGGGCATCTATGCGGGAGTGGGGCGCTTGAAGTCCGTGCCGGAAGACGAGATCCGGCGTCGGCATGCTGCGGGGGAGGGGCCGACCCAGATCGCGAGAGCGCTGGGGATTGGGCGGACCAGCGTCTACCGTGCGATTTCTATGAAGGTAGACTTCAAAGACTTCGTCGATCGGACACTCGAAGATGATAACGAACAGATGAGCAAATCTAGACGTTGATGGACGAAAGATTTAAAACTGGTCAGAATTGACCATATGCCGTCGATCGGAGCTTTCTTCTCTCCGGTTTCCGATGTTTCAAAGAGCGATGGGTAGGTTATTAGGTCGGTATGACTGCCGTTTAGTGCAAATTAATATATGTTGCGTTACAAGAGCGAATTATAGCGTCTTTTGATAGCGGATGGACATGAGGTCCTGCCAACGTGATCGCCCATTCTCATGACGAGTGGTTGGCGAGTGGAAAATAGATGAACGGCGTCGCTTGGGAAGAGGTGCAGACAATCCTCAAAACAAGTCGCCAACTCTTCGCGCTGACACAACACCTCATACTACTCGGATCAAAGCCATGACCTCAATATCGTCCGTCAACACCACGGCCCTTTCCATCCTCCGTACCGCGAACGCTTCCGATGGCTGGTCGAAGCCCGAGACCGCGAGCAAGCTTGCCGGGCAGCTTCTGGCGCCGCTCAGCAACTCGATGAAGCAGGCCGGTTCGGCGATGATCCTTGCAATCCTGAACGGTGCGACGATCAAAAGCGGCTCGAGCAACGACCTCATCATGACCGGCAACCATGCCAAGATCGACTCCGGCGACGGCGACGATGTGGTGCTGGCGGGCGACCATGCGTCGGTTCGCGCCGGACGCGGCAACGACGTCATCTCTGCCGGGAACTACGCCGATATCGATGCTGGCGATGGCGACGATCTGGTCTCGGCGCTGGAGTACGCAACGATTGTAGGCGGTCGCGGAAACGATCAGATCAGCGCTCAGAGCTACGCTACTATTTCGGGCGATGAGGGCGACGACGCAATCAGCACCTACTCCTATGCGACGATCAACAGTGGCGGCGGCGACGACAAGATCGAAACCTATGCTTATGCAACTGTCACATCGGGCGAAGGCAACGACGACATCTTCACCTACGGTTACAGCACGATCGATGCAGGGAGCGGTAGTGACATCATTCGTGCTGGCGGATATTCGAAAATCACAGCCGGTACAGGCGACGACGACGTGAAAGTTGGAACATACGCAACAGTCGATGCCGGCGACGGTGACGATCAGGTTATGGTGAGCGGTTATTCTACCGTATCCGGCGGCCGCGGCGACGACGTCATCGTGTCGATAGACCGCTCCAACAACGACGGTGAAGTCTTCGGCTATGCGACGATCGATGGTGGGGAGGGCGACGATCTCATTCAGGCTGGCTCCTACTCCAAGATCGCAGGCGGTACAGGCAACGACCGGATCGTTTTGACCGGTCAGAATACGACCTATGCGTTCAATAAGGGCGATGGGCAGGACTGGATCCAGGCAGACTTCGACTTCGGCATTGCCGTCGGCGCGGGCTACTCAGCCAAGGACGTAACCGTCACCCACGAGGACGGGAACGTGATTGTCTCGTTTGCAGGGAGTTCGGATCAACTTAAAATCGATGTGGCGTCCGGTGTTCAAGCCAATCTGAGCTTTACCGACGGTACCAGTCTATCCGTGACCGGAACCATGAAAGAGCGCGAACATCAGCAAATCACGGTGATGACGGTCAGCACCACGACTCGCGAAACATATACCTCGACGGCGACCGAGCAAACACATCAATACAGCGGCTACCCCGAGCGCTTCGCCGCGCATCTGCGCGGCCTGTTGCCGTAATCGACTGAACGATCGAAGCGCTGACATCCGCAGTTTTTTAATTGGAGGCCCGGCAACCGGGCCTCCAATTTATTGTTTCTTTTCAAGGGAAGACGAAGTCGCTGCCGTCGATCTGCGAGGCGGAGACGCCTTGCAACAGCACGTACGTATGGGGCGTGCTGGAGGTGGCGTCGAACAGGTCCAATGCGGCCGAACCATTCGACGAGAACAGGCTGATGTTCTTCACGTCGGCGCCTAGAACGATCTTGTCGATGCCGTCCTGGAAATCAACGATGATGTCCTGGCCGCCGTTCAGATTGAAATAGAACTGATCGGCTTCTGTGCCGCCGGTCAACTGGTCGTTGCCCGCTTGGCCCGCGAGGATATCCTGTCCAGCACCGCCAAGAAGCTGATCGACCCCGTTGCCGCCGATGACGACATCGTTGCCGTTGCCGCCTGTCAGATAGTCGTTTCCGTCCCGGCCCTGAAGGGTGTCGGCTCCATCGCCACCAGTGAGGTTATCGGCTTGCTCGCTGCCGGTAATCTTATCGTCGCCGCCCTTGCCGTCGATCGTGATTCCACGAACCGTCGAGTTCGCAGTGTTGACGACATTGTGTCCGATGATCGTGTCGGCTCCATCCGTTCCCCTTACCAGTGTAATATTCGCCAAATTGGTATTGGACAGATCGAGGTTGCCCCCGATCGAGATGATGTGCGCATCTCTGCCGCTGGTGTTGAAGATGTTTTCGATGCCGCTCATCGTTGAAATCTGCAACGAGACGTAGCTTACTCCCGCAGGATTGTAGCCATTCAAAAAGTTGGTGATGTTGATCGTATCGCTTTCCGGGGCGCCATTCGTGTTGGTGCCACCGTGATAGTCGCCGGCGCCGGCGGTGCCGCGGACATAGAAGGTATCGTTGCCGCCCTCACCATACATCGAATCGCCCAGTAGCCCGCCGTAGAAGCTGTCGTTTCCTTCTCCGCCGTACATGACGTTGTAGCCGGTAAAGGCGGGATCACGAGCAATGACATCGCCGATCAGCGTGTCGTTGCCGAGTCCTCCATAAAGAATGTCGTTGCCGTTGCCGCCAGTAATCTCGTCATTCTCGGCACCGCCATCGATCGTGTCGTTGCCGCCGTAGCCGTTCATCGTGTCCGCTGAGGCCGTTCCGACGAGATTGTCGTTTCCAGCACTACCGCCGATCGTTGCCATTGTTTTGCCCCTCGTATGCAGGTGGTTGAGATGTTCGCACTCGGCAGGAAATGAGGGCTGTTGTCGCTGCCGATGACCGCCAACACCCCATCCGCTTAGCGTCAGTCTTCGCGGAAGACCCGGCTTGCGTGATCTTGAATGGGTTTCAGAAAGAAGGACGCGACGGTGCGATCCGCCGTCGCTATGAAGGCCTCGACCGGCATTCCGGGCACAAGTGTCAGACCCGGAATGCGAGCCCGCTCCGATGCCGGCAGCGCGATCGTCGCCTCGTAGAAGGGCAGGCCGGTCTTCTCGTCCGTTTCGAGGTCGGCCGACATGCGCAGCACGGTGCCGAACAGTTCAGGCGTGGTCGAGCGGTTGAAGGCGGACAGGCGCAGCGTCGCCGTCTGACCCGGCTCGACCTGATCGATGTCCTGCGGCGCGATCCGCGCCTCGATCGTCAGTGCCGCACCGCGCGGCACGATTTCCATCAGCGTCTCCGCCGGGCGGATCACGCCGCCGACCGTATGGATGGCGAGCTTGTGGATCGTGCCGGCGATCGGCGCGCGGATCTCGATATGCCGAAGCTGGTCGAGCGCCTTCACCTCGTCCTCGGTGACCGCTGACTGTTCGTTGGCGACGTCGCGCAATTCGCGCGCCACCTCCTCTCGCATCGTCTGGTCGACCTGCTGAAGTTGGAGTTCGGTTTCCGCGACGCGGCCGCGCGCGGAGGCCATGGAGGCGATCAGTTGCCCGCGCTCGCCCTTCAAACGGGTCGCGTTGCGATCGAGCGCGTTGACCTGCCCCATCGAGGTCAGCCCCTTGTCGAACAGCGCGCGCTGGCCTTCTAGTTCCTTGAAGATGAGCGCCATCTCCTCGGCTTTCGCCTGCTGCTGGAGGTCGAGGCCACCGATCTGCTCGCGCAACTGCCCAATCTGCTCGCGCAGCCGGGCCTTCTGCCCTTCTCGCGCCACGCCCCGATCGTCGAACAGCCGCCGCTCCTCGGTCATCGCCGTCTCGGCTGCCGCCGGATGGACGCGCGCCAGGAGGGCGTCCGGAACGGACACTGCGGAACGGCTGTCGCGCTCCGCTTCGAGCCGTGCTCGGCGGGCGAAGAGCTGGTCCAGCTTGCTCGAGGCTGCGACGAGATTGGCACGCGTCACCGTCGCATCCAGCCGGGCGAGTACGTCGCCGGTCTCGACCTGACGCCCTTCTTCTACGAGAAGTTCGGCCGCGATCCCGCCCGTCGGATGCTGGACCTTCTTAACGTTGCCGTCGACGGCCAATCGGCCGGATGCGATCACGGCGCCCGCCAGTTCCGTCGTCGCGGCCCATGTACCGACGCCGCCGAACATGACGGCGACGCTCGCAGCGCTGACCAGCAGGGTCCGGCGCAGCGATCGGGACAGGGCTTTCTCTGTCTGCGATCCGGTCATTGCGCCACGGCCTCCCCGTCGATCACCGCCAGCGCGGGGGCCGCTCCAGCGGCGCGTGGCATCTTCGGCCGCTGCTGTTGCAGTCCGGCCAGTACCGCATCGCGCGGGCCGAACGACTTCATTACCCCGGCTTCCATCACGAGGAGGTTGTCGATGAGCGACAGAACGCTGTTGCGGTGAGCGACGATGATCACGATGCCGCCCCGCGCCTTCACGTCTGCAATGGCTTCGGCGAGCGCTTTGTCGCCGTCGGCGTCGAGATTGGAGTTCGGCTCGTCGAGAACGACGAGGAACGGCTCGCCGAACAGCGCGCGGGCCAGCGCGATCCGCTGGCGCTGACCGGCGGAGAGATCGATGCCGCCGGGACCGACCAAGGTATCGTAGCCGTCCGGCAGCGCGACGATCATGTCGTGAACGCTGGCGGCACGGGCGGCCGCGATGATCGCGTTTGCATCCGCATCCAGATCGAGGCGGGCGATGTTCTCGGCGACCGTGCCGGGAAACAGGTCGGAGTTCTGCGGCATGTAGCCGACATGGCGACCCCGCGCCTCGGCGGACCATTGATCGAGAGCGGCACCGTCGAGGCGCACGCTGCCGCGAGCGAGCGTCCAGACGCCGGTGAGCCCGCGCACCAGTGACGACTTGCCCGAGGCGCTCGAGCCGACGATGCCGATCACTGTACCGGCCTCGGCGGCGAAGCCGACGTTCTGCACCGTCATCCGGTTGCCACCAGGTGGCGCGAGAAAGACGCCGGCAACGGTTAGAGATTTGCTGGGCGCGGGCAGAGCGGTCCGATCGGCATCGCGACCGGAAAGTGCTATACCCTCCTTCAGACGCTGCCAGGACTGTCGCGCGCCAGTAAGCCCGCGCCAGTTGCCGATAAGCTGTTCGACGGGGGCGAGCGCCCGTGCCACGATCAGCGATGCCGCGATGATGGAGCCGCCGGACATGTCGCCGTGGATGACGAGGTACGCGCCGAGGCCGAGCGAGCCCGACTGGACGGCGTAGCGGACCGCCTTGGACATGGCGCCGAAGGTCGACGCGACATCGGTGCTCCGCCGCTGCGCGAGCGCATAGGCATCATGGCCCTCGCTCCAGCGCTCGGCCGCTCGGCCCGCCATGCCCATGGCGGCGAGGGACTCTGCGTTGGCAAAAGCGGCTTCGCCGTAGCGGTTGCGCCGGGAGAGCGCGGCCGCGGCCTCCTTCGTTAGTGCGCGGGTACGCCAGTCGGTCAGGATGGTCAGCGTGACCGGTACGGCCATGGCAGCGGTCGCGAGCCAGCCGATCAGCGGGTTCAGCAGAAAGCAGGCCGCGAGGAAGACTGGCATCCATGGCAGGTCGAACAGCGCCAGCGGACCGGGACCGGCGAGGAACTGGCGGATCTGTTCGGCGTCCTGCGCAGCTCGTAGCGCATCGCCGGAATGGCGGGTACGGAGCGAGATCAGTGCAACGGCGCCGAAGATACGTGGCGAAAGCGCGGTGTCGAAGAGCGTCGCGACCTGCGTCATGATCCGGGCGCGTAGCCCATCGAGAAGACCGGAGAAGGCGTAAAGCCCGACCACCAGTACCACGAGTGCGGAGAGCGTCGGCAGGCTCCGACTCGGGATCGCCCGGTCGTAAACCTCGAGCATGAACAGCGGCCCGGCGAAGCCGAGGATGTTGATGCAGCCGGAAAGCCCGATCGCGCCGACGAGTGCCGGTTTCGACAGGGTTGGGAGGCTGTTCTGTTTCCTGTCCGCCATCTGCAAGCGCCCGGCTCAGTTAACGACCAGGGCGTTGTGCTTCAGTCTATGGGAGTGCAGCAATTGGTTAAAATTGGTTAAATAATCTGCTAAGCAGTTGATATGGCATCCTAATCCGTTATGGTGAAAATCTGTCGAATGGCAGATATTCGCCGATCTGGACTGGCGTGATGCAAAGCAGATACAGAAGGGAAGCGGTCGTCGACCGGAGTTTGATCAGGCCGAGCGTCAACGCGCGGGTGATCGCCTGTTCCTTCGTCTGGCAGGAAAGATCGTTGACCGCACGATCGAGATGTTTGCGAACCGTATGAACGGACAACCCGAGATCGACACCGATTTCCGCCGGTTTGCGGCCTTGCGCCAGCAGCTCCAGACAGGCCGTAACCTTGGCGGTCAAACGGACCGGCGACGTCTCCCGGCGTGCTTCGGCCACGCTGAGCACGCGATCATGAAGCTGTAGCGCGAGCATCGCAATTTCGGCCTGCTGCTGACGGCGAAAGTCCGGCCAATCCGGCTCGTTCACGGTCGATTTGGTGATCGAAAACACCGCGGAGTTTTCGTTCGGGCCGTGCAGCGGAACGGTCAAGCCGATTGTCCCGACATCGTACCGCCGAAGCATCATGCGGTAGCGCTGTGCGTCGGGGCTGCCCCAATCGAGCGCCTCCCAATCGATCGGCAGAACAGACCGACGCGCTGCCTTCGCGATCGGGTCCCATTCGCCCACATGACGGCCTTCGTACTCGGCCGCCCACCGCGGAGAAGCGGTCGATAGGATCAAGCTCGGGGTTGCAGCAGCAGCGCCGAACCATCCTTGGTAAATGATATGCTTCACCTCGAATGTGTTGCGGATCGTCGGCAGGTACGCCTGCAAGGCGTCTGTTGAAGCCGCCTTTGCGATCTGTCGTCCGATCTCGTCCGTTACGTTTCGAAAGTCGTTCACAAGACGGCTCCCGAAGGGTCGGAGCCGCCTGGAAGTGTGCTGTAACTGGGACGACAATGGGCAGCCGTGGAACGGTTGCGGAAGCTGGGAGAATGGCTTCCCCGATCCGAACTTGCGGACATCAAGCAAGACTGGCTTCTTCGGCGTGTAGGGAAATGGGTGCGGGCCCCGGTCAGCGAAGTGGAAAGCCGCAGGATATGACGGACGTGTTTCCTTCGGCCCCGAAAGTCTTCGATCGCCCCAACCAGGATCGTTCGCCGCTCGAAATTCAAGGGCTCCTGTCGCAGCCGATCTGGGGTGAGTTGCGAACCTTCCTCGCGGTCGCCAAAAGCCCGTCCTTCGCGCGCGCGGCCGAACTTCTCGGCACCAGCCCCAACACGGTCAGCCGCGACGTAAAGCGTCTCCAGGACCAGCTCGGATCGCATCTCGTCATGAGCGGTTTCGCCGGCATCAGGCTGACGAATGCCGGAGCCAAGCTCGCAAACGCTCTGGCCGCGCTCGACTTCCACCTCTTCGCCCTCGCGAACGACTTGCGGGACGAGGGCGCCGCGACAGCCGGGCTCGTCAGCGTCAGCGTTTCGTCGGGGCTCGCCGCCGCCATCGTGGCGCCCGCCGTTCCCCAACTCGCTAGCCGCCATCCCAAGATCGAGCTCGACCTGCGCGAGCAGCTCTCGTTCCTGAACTTCGAGAAAAACCAATGCGACCTGATGGTCGCGCTGACACCGATCGAGCGCGCCGACATCGAATGCCTGGCGATCGGCACGCTGCACCTGATCCCGGTCTGCGGAACCGCTTACCTCGACAGGGTAGGGTCGCTGCCGAAGAAGGGCGCCCTTTGGGGGCATTCCTTCCTGCAATGCGGGTACTACCAGTCCGAGGCCGCAATTTGGCAAGACTGGAACGGCCTGATTGCCGAGGGCCAACTTACGCACCGCAGTGAGAACTCGCTCGCCTACTACGCGCTCGTGAAAGGCGGCGCCGGCATCGGCCTGCTCGGCAACTACGTGCAGGCCGATCCGTTCGTCGTGCCGCTGGATCTCGGCGTCCATGTCGCTCTTCCGATTTATCTGGTGGGGTTCGCGGAGCGGCTGAAGCAGCGCGCTGCCGCGGCCGTCCGCGACTGGCTGGTCGCGCTGTTCGCTGCCAACCCGTTCTTTGCGTCGGAGCTTCGGTTCTACAACGGCCAGTCGCCGGCGGAGACTGACATGCGGCGCCTGTTCGATGTCGGCTCGATCACGGAGCCGGATCGGTCCCGTTAAGTTCGTCGCGAAGGACGAGATACCCGTCAGCGACTTCGGTCAGGAACCGCGCCATGTCGAACGGCGGTCCGTTCGGCGCGCTGATCAGGCGACATACAAGCTCCGTATGCAGTCGCGCGCGATCAAGGATTCTCGTCCCGAGATCCTGATCCGGTGACGTCGGATCGGGATCGGGGATGTCGTCCGTCATGGCCATCAAGAATGGGCTTCGAAGGCTGTCGGCCGATCCCACTCGCCCTCGATCCGCAGCAGTAATGCGCTGTCGCTTTCCGGCGTAATGGCGCAAGGGTGCCGGTCGATCGCCCCGATCACCGAGAGGTAGGGTTCGCCATGGCCAGGAATCTGCACCGGCTGCGTGTCGATGAACTCGCCCTTGAACAGGATCGTCCAAAGCCTTGCCAGTCGCGGCTCGGCCTGCGTCATGACCTTGGCGTAGCCCTTCCTGGCGACATGCTCGAAGGTCATCCGGATGCAACGCTTGAGCACGGACGGATGCCGGTAGGCTTCGCGGAAGCAGGTGCGTTCGTACTTGGCGAACTCGGCGAACCAGCGGATGCGCAGGGAGCCGATAGGCTCGTCGCCGTCGTAGAAGACGACGTGGGTCGCCTGATGATCGTTACCGTCGAAAATGAAATTAGGTGCTATGCCATGTTCCTGGACGAAGCAGATGCTACGCATAATCATGGAGTCACGGATGTGCTCCGGCATTGTCGCGATCTGGCAGCGGATGCTGTTGCTCTTGGCGTTCATGCTGGCTCCGTCAGATCGTCTTCGGCGCCATGAAGCTCGAAGGCCTCGCGTTCGGGAATGACTGAAAATGCAGGGGGGCTGTCAAATTTGACCGACTGTCACGATCCGCTGGAGACAATCGCCGTTCTCGCCGCAGAAGGTGTGCGCCGCTTTGGCGACAATCCGAGGGCAATCACCACCTTCATCGAGGGCGAAATCGGAAGTATGCCGATCGAAAAGCGAACGGAATTGCGTCTGAGATTGGCGCTCGTTGCGACTCCAGCCTTTTACTCCCGACCGAGCGGCTGAGACCGCGTTCCGGTCAAGCTTAGAAGCCCGGTCTTTTAGGGCCGGGAGAAGTCACTGCGGACTGTCAGGAAACCACCCCGTCCGGTCTCAGGCCAAAGGGTAAGCGGACGCCCCGAAGCGGTCGGACGGTTCTTGACCCTAATCGGCACCGTCTTCCTTGGTGAGACCCTGACGATGCTTCGGCTGACCTCCTGCCTCGTCGTCGCGCTCGGCGCCATTCTCATCGGTCTTTGAGGGTAGAACTGTAATGAACTCTGGCCCCCCTCCCATCCGTATTGCAGCAGCGCTCATCACCGATCGAAAGGGGTGCCTCCTCCTCGTGCGCAAGGTGGGAACCCGCTGGTTCATGCAGGCAGGTGGTAAGATCGAGCCAGGCGAGGATGCGCTATCGGCTCTGCAACGCGAGTTGTACGAAGAGATCAACGTGACGTTCGACGCAAGCGATGCCCATCCTCTCGGTCGCTTCGAGGCACCAGCCGCCAACGAGACCGGGCAGATGGTGCAGGCCGAGCTGTTCCACCTGCGCCTCACTACCGCTTGCCTGCCCGTATCCGAGATCGAAGAGGTGATATGGGTTACGCCGGAGGCCGCCGAAGGTTTGCCGCTGGCTCCTCTAACCCGCGACCATCTCCTCCCTTTAGTGCGGGCTATGAAGCCGATCCTGTGAACGGCCGCATTTTCGAAGGCTCACACCAATAGCCGACAGTCCGCAATCCACCCAGTCCGGTCTCAGGCGGCGAAGGAAGCGCACGCTTGGAAGCGGTCCATCCGCAATCGACCCGACATTGACATACGCAGAAGTATCGCAGCCTTCTAAAAGCCGACGTTCGCGTAAGCACCTCGGAACAGGTTGCGACGTTTCGCCTGCCGACATTCGCATTTCCGGATCTGCCCGCACGAAGTCGATCAGGAACTCCAGCGCCGTCCTCATCCGAAGCGTTGCGGCGCACGGACGAGCGGAAAGCCATTGCTCGGCAACCGCTTAAGTGCCGGATTCCCTGCTTCTACGGCGTCTTCTCCAAACCGCTGGAACGAGAGCGCTTTACAAAGGAATTATTAAGGATCATGAATATCCATAAGGATGTCTAATATCCTTGATTGGAGAAGCGTGATGAGCCCTCGCATCGACTACGCCCAGCAATCCCCCGACCTCTTCAAGGCCTTCATGGAGTTCAGCCTCGCGCTGAAGAGCAGCGTCATCGAGCCGCCGATCCACGATCTCGTGCAGATCCGCGCTTCGCAGCTCAACGGATGCGCCTTCTGCGTCGACATGCATGTGAAGGAAGCGACGATCCACGGCGAGCGTCCCTTGCGTCTCCACCATGTCGCCATCTGGCGAGAGTCGACGCTCTTCGCGCCCCGCGAGCGTGCCGCCCTTGCCTGGACGGAGGTTTTGACGGAGCTGCCCGAAGGTGGCGTTCCCGACGAGCTTTACGAGCGGGTTCGCGGTCAGTTCTCCGAGAAGGAACTCTCGGACCTCACCTTCTCGATCATGGCGATCAACGGCTGGAACCGCGTTGGCATTGCTTTCAAGAGCATGCCCGGCTCCGCCGATAAAGCCTACGGCCTCGACAAGGCTGGCCTGAACTAAGCCCCTTCCTCAATCAACCCGACAACTGGAACGTGGTCGCGCTGGCGGCCGCGAACGGAGAAGACATATGAAGATCGTCATCATCGGCGGCACCGGCCTCATCGGCTCGAAGACCGTGATACGCCTCAGCGCCCAGGGGCACGAGGTCGTCGCGGCCTCGCCGAACACGGGCGTCGACACCATCACCGGAAAGGGCCTGGCGGATGCTCTGGAAGGCGCGGAGGTCGTGATCGACCTCGCCAACTCGCCCTCCTTCGCGGACCGGGACGTCCTCGACTTCTTCGGAACGTCCGGCCGCAACCTCCTGGCCGCCGAGGCCGTGGCCGGCGTGAAGCATCACGTCGCGCTGTCCGTCGTCGGCACGGAGCGGCTCCAGGAGAGCGGCTACTTCCGCGGCAAGCTGCTCCAGGAACGGCTGATCAAGGAAAGCGGCATTCCCTACACCATCGTCCACTCCACGCAGTTCATGGAGTTCCTCGGCGGGATCGTGCAGTCCGGCACGGTCGGCACGACCGTCCATTTGTCGCCCGCCTTCGTGCAGCCGATCGCATCCGATGACGTCGCCGACGTCATGGCGGAGGTCGCTCTTGCTCCTCCGGCGAACGGAACAATTGAGATCGCCGGCCCGGAGCGCTCGCGCCTCAGCGATCTGGTCGCACGATACCTCACGGCCATCAGCGACGAGCGTACCGTCACGGCCGATCCCGAAGCCAAGTACTTCGGCGCCCGCCTCGACGATCTCTCGCTCGTCTCGAACGACGATCCCCGGCTCGGTCGGATCACCTTCGAGGACTGGTTCAAGATCGCCGTCCGCCGCTGAGGGCGGCACCCTCCATCACGACCGTCAAATCCTTCATCACCCGTGAGGTTTCTATGATCAGATCATCTCTCGCCGCCCTGTCGGGTCTCGCCGCCTTGTCGGCGCTCCTTGCCACTCCGATCGAGGCGGAAGCGCACGACACAGGCAAGGCGTCCAAAGTTACCGTCGTCTACGAGCACGAGCTTCCGAACGTTCCGGGCAAGAGCCTCAAGGGTGTGCTCGTCGAGTACGGCCCCGGTGGCAACTCGGCGGCGCACACCCATCCGGATTCCGCCTTCATCTACACCACCGTCCTTGAGGGCGCGGTGCGCAGCCAGGTCAATGACGGGCCCGTCACGGTCTACCGGGCCGGAGAGAGCTTCTCGGAATATCCCGGCGACCGTCATGCGGTGAGCGAGAACGACAGCCAGACCGAGCCGGCCCGCCTGCTCGCGGTCTTCGTGGTCGATACCAGCGAAACGACCCTCGTCCGTCCCATGAAGCCCTGATGCCGACGGAGCGGCCATGCTGGCGCCGGGCCAGCGCCGCCGCTCCGTCCCACTGGTGGACGCCGCAAGCCGCGGTCGCCGTTCCTCTTCAGGCGTGAATGGTTCCGATGGTCTTCAGCACTACCCTCCTATCCGGCATCGTTGCGCTCAACGCCGTCGGCCTCATCGGCATCCTCGTCTGGCATCTCATCTCTGCCGAGCGCGCCATCATACGGCTTGTGGTCCAGATCGCCTTCTTCGTCACGATGAGCGGGCTCCTTCTGCGACACGACATTCTGCCTCGCGGGACCGTCGACGGTGAGATCGGCTGGCAGAGCGTAGCGCTCGTCGCTGCCAAGCTCCTGTGGTGGCTGCATCTCGCCTGGGCACTCATCGGCTTCGTGCGGATCTACCTCGTTGTCGAAGGACATCCGCGCCAAGCCCGGCTGTTGCAGGATCTCGTCGTCGGTGGCGTCTATCTCGGCACCGCGGCCGCCATGCTGGCCTTCGTCTTTGCCGTTCCGATCGGCACGCTCGTTGCCACATCCGGCGTCGTCGCCATCATCCTCGGCCTTGCGCTCCAGAATACGCTCGGTGACGTCTTCTCCGGCATCGCCTTGTCGATCGGTCGACCCTATGCCATCGGCGACTGGATCCTTCTCGGCGACGGCACGGAAGGACGCGTGGTCGAGAGCAACTGGCGCTCGACGCATCTCCTGACCTCTACCTGCAACATCGTGGTCCTGCCGAACAGCATACTGGCCAAGCTCGCGCTGACGAATATCAGCCGACCGGCAGAAGCGCATGTCCTCGTGATGACGCTGCGTATCGCACCGACCAGGATGCCATCCGTAATCGTCGAGGTTCTTCGATCCGCACTCGTGAGCTGCAACACGATCCTGCGTGATCCACCGCCGGCGGTGGCCGTGCGCAAGCTCGATGCGACTGCCCTGGAGGTCGAGCTTCAGTTCACCGTGCACAGCCCCTCGCACCGGACGCCCGCCCGCAACGAGGTCGTCGACCGCGTCTATCGGCACTGCAAGTCTGCGGGTCTTCTCCTTGCCCTTCCGCCGACGGCAGGGATTCTCACCGCCGATCTTCCAACGGAGGAAACCGCTGCCACGCCGCCCGTCACGGCGCTTGGGCTCATCGACGCCGTCCCGATCTTCTCGCGTCTCGAACCGGAAGAGAAGCGACGCCTCGCCGATGCTGCCTCGACCCGCACCTACGCGGCAGGCGATGTCGTGGCCGAGGAAGGTGCGATCCTCGACTGCCTGATGATCGTCCGGGCGGGAACGATTCAGATATTGCAGGGCGGCAAGACGGTCAGGTTCCTCTCAGCCGGCGACGCCTTCGGCGAACTGGGTCTCCTCGCCGGCTCCGTGATGCTTTGCCGGATGGAGGCACTCTCCCCTGTCACCGTCTACGTCATTCCGGAAAGGATCATTGCCGAACTCTTGGCCGAACGTCCGGGCCTGGCGGAGGATCTCGCACGGGAATTGGCAGACCGCCTGCCTTCGCATGCTTTCGAAGGACCATCAGAGGATCGACGTCGGAAGATCCCGACTCTGATAAGGACGATCAAGGCACTCGTGCGAAAGGACGCGGCCCGGGTCAGCCCGCCCGCTTGACCACCCACTCGTAGGTACCTTGCCAGATCGCCGGCGGCACGTCCAAAGCCAGCGTCTCCACCATGTCGGACAGGCGTACGCTGCGCAGCTTCGCCCGCCACGCTTCGTCCGCCTCCCACATCACCTTGGCGATCGAGCATGGCTTGTCGTCGCAGTGTCGGTCCGGACGGCAAGGATTGGCGGCCCGGATGTTGTTGCAGACGAAGGTCCGCGACTTGCCCTCGACGGCCTCGACGATTTCGAGAAAGTTCAGTTCTGAAGGTGGCCTCGCTAGGCGATAGCCGCCCGTCGGCCCAAGCGTCGTCAGCACCAGACCCGCTTGCGACAGGCTTTGGAGAGCCTTGGACAGGTACTCCTTTGGTAGGCCGTGCAGCTCCGCCAGTGCCTTAGTCGACAGGTACCGCCCCTCCGGAACGGCAGCGAGGATGGCGCAGCAGTGCAGGGCCCACTCGACCTGACTCTTTAGGATCATCGAACGCCGCCATGCTGTCTCGCCACTGAGCACAATATAAGGATATTCTGCATCCGAAACTAGTGCGCAGTGGACACTGGTCTGCATGAGATCTGTTTTGAGATCACATCCTTGAGACGGTCAGAATGGATGGGCGAGGCGAATTTCGACCCAAGTTCGCCGCTAACAGGTCGATCGGGCGATCCCGAAACCGGACGCTGCCGTTGGCACCGCGCGAGTTGTCTACAGAGACCGTGCCACCGACGCCCGCCAGACGAGTGATGCTTCGAACACGCGATCCTGAGGCTCCTCGACGATCCCGTCCGCGACGAGCCGTACCGTCCATTCGGTGATGTCGGCCACGGGCTGTGCGAAGGTCGTCAGATCGTAGGACGCCCAGCCGGCCTGCTCTATGTCGTCGAACCCGATCACGCCGACGTCGTCCGGCACGCGGCGCCGAAAACGATGACGCACCGCGTCCATGACCCCGCAGGCCAGGAGGTCGGTCACGGCAAAGATGGCGTCGGGCGGCTCGTCGGACGAGAACAGCGACGTCCCGCCTTGAAGCCCGCTCTCGTAGGCGGTCGCGCCGCCTTCCCACACGGCGACCTCGGCTCCCGCTTCTTTGGCGGTCGCCAGAAAGCAGTCCCGGCGGGCCGTCAGACTAGGGGTGCCGATCCCCGAGGTAACGAGGGCGAGACGCCGATAGCCTGCGCGCAGGAAGAGCGTCGCGGCTGTCCGGGCAGCGCGGGCGTTGTCGACCGACAGGTTGACCGTGCCCGGCAGGTGGTCGTCCCGATTGAGGAGCACGAGACGCTGGCCACTGTCGAGGCAGCTCTGCGCGATCGAGCGATAGGGCGTGCCGGACAGCACCACGGTCGCATCGGCACGGTAGTTGAGGGTTTGACGCAGCGCCCCTTCCACGTTCCCCGATGCCCGCCCCGCGTTCAGCACCATGACGACCTTGCCCGCCTCCTGCAGCGACCGCGACAGACTTTCCAGAAGCCGTGACAGGTAGGGCGTGTGGATGTCTGCGACGATCAGACAGACGATTCCGGTCTGCTGGCGCATCAGGCCTCGCGCCAGGTGATTCACGTGATAGCCGAGCTCGGCCGCGGCCGCCTCGACCTTGGCGCGCGTGTCGGGCGAGATGCTCGCGCCCGGCGTGAACGCCCGCGACACCGCGGAGCGCGAGACGCCGGCCAGCCGCGCCACCTCTTGAGCGCTCGCAAAGGTAGGGCCCGCCGACGGGCTGCGCGTCGTCTTGCTCAGAGCGCCGATCTCCCTTGCATCGCCGTGCGCCGGTCCCTGGAATAGCAATGACAGCGCGGACTGGAGTTGACAATCATCGATCTACGGTTGAGCTTGCACACGAGTGCAAACGATGATGATGCTGGGAGGCTCGAAGCATGCGCACCAAACTTCTCGTCACGACAATCCTGTTCAGTGCAATGACAGCCGCTCTGCCTGCCCGCGCCGCCGGAACGCTGAACCTCGTCTGCGCCGCCGACGTGAAGTGGTGTGAGCTGATGGAGCGGGAGTTCGAGGCCAGCCACGAAATCGACGTCAACATGGTGCGCATGAGCTCCGGTGAGGCCTACGCGCGCCTTCGCGCCGAGGCCCGCAATCCGAAGACCGACATCTGGTGGGCTGGTACAGGCGACCCTCACCTTCAGGCGGCCGACGACAACCTGACCCTCGAATACAAGTCGCCCGCCCTCGACCAGCTTCAGCCCTGGGCGCAGAAACAGGCCGAAGTCTCCGGCTACAAGACGGTCGGCGTCTACTCCGGCGCGCTCGGCTGGGGCTACAACACGCAGATTTTGGAAAAGAAGGAACTTGCGGCGCCCGCCTGCTGGAAGGACCTGACCGACGCGAAGTACAAAGGCGAGATCCAGATCGCCAACCCCAACTCGTCGGGCACCGCCTACACCGCGCTGGCCACCCTGGTGCAGCTGATGGGCGAGGACGAGGCCTTCGCCTACCAGAAGTCGCTGAACGCCAACGTCACCCAGTACACGAAGTCCGGCTCTGCCCCGGTAAAGGCGGCGGCGCGGGGCGAGACCGGCATCGGCATCGTGTTCATGCACGACGCGGTGGCGATGACGAAGCAGGGCTTCCCGGTGAAGACGGTCGCTCCTTGCGAGGGGACCGGCTTCGAGGTCGGGTCGATGTCGATCGTCAAGGGCGCAAAGAACCTCGAGAACGCCAAGATCTTCTACGACTGGGCGCTGTCGCCGGAGGTGCAGTCGAAGGCCGCCGAGGCCGACAGTTTCCAGTTGCCGTCCAACAAGAGCGCGACCGTGCCGCCCGAGGCGCCCAAGCTCGAAGACATCAAGCTGATCGACTACGACTTTGCCAAGTACGGCAATGCCGAAACCCGCAAGGCGCTGCTGGAGCGCTGGGACCGCGAGATCGGCGCCTCCGCCAACTGATCCGGCATCGGCGGGCGCCGCTCGGACGCCCGCCGTCCCCAGCTCTCGGGAGGATCTGTCGATGGATTCGCGCGTTCGCCGGCTCGACGGCGCCCTGGCCCTCGCTCTTATCGCCTTCGCCCTCCTACCCTGGTACGGGCTGGAAGGCGGCCTGTGGTCGCTGTCTTGGGCGAACGCGTGGCCGCTCTCGCCGGACGTGGCGCCGGGCCTTCTTCAGATCGGCCTGCGCTCGGCCCTATGGCTTGTGCCGCTCGGCCTCGCGATCGCGGCGGCCGTGGCCCTGCGCTTCACGCCGCCCGGCGAGCGGCGGGGCCGATGGCTGGCAGCCGTCGGCGGCACTGGCCTTGCCTTCCTCGTCGCCGAGGGTCTGGCCATCGGCTACGGCGGCTGGAACTGGAGCGGCTGGGAATCCCTGTTCGGGCCTTTGGACGACGGCCAGCCGCCGTTCGGCCTCGGCGCCTTCGCGCTGGCGTTGGCGTTCATCCTGTTCCTATCCTTCGGTCTAGCCGAACGCGGGCGGCTGCGTGGTGACGCCTTCGTGCTCTCGGCCATCGCGCTGGTGGTCGCGCTTGTCACCGCCTTCGTGCTCTACCCGCTCGCCAGCCTCTTTGCAGGCGCATTCCAGGCCCTCGACGGTTCCTTCGACGCGTCGAGCTTCCTGTCGAACATTCAGGACCCGTCGATCTGGTCGCTCGCGTGCCTGACGGGATCCGGCCATTGCGGCTTGGCCTGGCGCACCGTGACGCTCGCAATCTGCACCGGGCTCGGCACGACGATCCTCGGGCTCGCCTTCGCCCTTGTCGCCACGCGCACCGCCTTTCCCTTCAAGCGGCTGCTTCGCCTCCTGACGATCCTGCCGATCATCACGCCGCCCTTCGTCATCGGCCTCGCTCTCATCCTCCTGTTCGGGCGCTCGGGTGTCGTCACGCAAGGGGTCCTGACCCTGACCGGCCTCGACGGGGGACGCTGGCTCTACGGCTTGCCCGGCATCTGGATCGCGCAGATGCTGAGCTTCACGCCGATCGCCTTCATGGTGCTGATCGGCGTCATGGAAGGGATCAGCCCGGCGATGGAAGAGGCGGCGCAGACGATGCGCGCCAACCGCTGGCGCACGTTCTGGACGGTCACCTTCCCGCTGATGCGCCCCGGCCTCGCCAACGCCTTCCTCGTCGGCTTCATCGAGAGCATGGCCGACTTCGGCAATCCACTGGTGCTGGGCGGGAGCCATGGCGTCCTGTCGACCGAAATCTTCTTTGCCGTCGTCGGCGCGCAGAACGATCCGGCCCGTGCCGCCGTCCTCGCCCTCGTCCTCCTCGGTTTCACTCTGTCGGCCTTCTTTCTCCAGCGCCTCTGGCTGCGCGGCCGTAGCTACACGACAGTCACTGGCAAGGGCGATTCTGGCCGCCATGTGCCGCTCGATCCGAAGCTGCGCGCCGCCGTGGTGGGCGCGGTCTCGGTCTGGGTGTTCTTCACGCTGACCGTCTACGCGATGATCGTCGCCGGCAGCTTCGTGCGCACGCTCGGTCTCGACAACACGCTGACGCTCGAACACTACGCCAAGGCCTTCTCGGTTTCCGCCGGGGACGCCGGCCTGCGCTGGACGGGTGTTGCCTGGAACTCGTTTTGGACGACGATGGAGATCGCTCTGATCGCCGCGCCCCTCACGGCACTGGTCGGCCTTCTCTCGGCCTACCTGCTGGTCCGCCAGCGCTTTGCCGGCCGCGAGTTGCTGGAGTTCGTGCTGATGCTGTCCTTCGCCATCCCCGGCACGGTGATCGGCGTGTCCTATGTGCTCGCCTTCAACCTGCCGCCGATCGAGATGACCGGCACGGCGCTGATTCTCGTGATCTGCTTCGTGTTTCGCAACATGCCGGTGGGCGTGCGGGGCGGCATCGCGGCGATGAGCCAGCTCGACCGCAGCCTCGACGAGGCGTCGCTGACCTTGGGCGCCAACTCCTTCACGACGCTCCGGCGCGTCGTGCTGCCCCTCCTGAAGCCGGCCATCGTCGCGGCATTGGTCTATTCCTTCGTGCGTTCGATCACCTCGATCAGCGCCGTGATCTTCCTGGTCAGCGCCCAGTACAACATGGCGACTTCCTACATCGTCGGCCTGACCGAGAACGGCGAATACGGCGTCGCCATCGCCTATTCCACCATGTTGATCGTGGTGATGATCTGCGTCATCGGGCTGTTCCAGCTCGCGGTGGGCAAGCGCACGCTCCGGCGTGAGACCCGCAACGTCGCACCGGCCGCCGCAGCCCCGACGACCACCATCACGCTTTCCAAGGAAACGCCCGCATGAGCCAGCCCGCAGAACTCAAGGGGTCCGTGCGCTTCGAAGCCGTCGAGAAGCGTTTCGGGTCGGTCGTCGCCATTCGTTCGCTGTCCTTCGACATCGAGCCGGGATCGCTGGTCACGCTGCTGGGGCCGTCTGGCTGCGGCAAGACCACGACGCTTCGCATGCTCGCCGGCCTCGAGCAGCCGACGGCAGGGCGCATCCTGATCGGAGGGCGGGACGTCACCAACCTGCCGGCCAACGAGCGCGACGTCTCGATGGTGTTCCAGTCCTACGCCCTCTTCCCGCACATGACGGTCGGCGAGAATGTCGCCTACGGCCTGCGCTCGGGCGGCAGTTCCAAGCGCGAAGCTTTGGAGCGGGGGAAGGATGGCCTTGCACTGGTGGGTCTGGCTGGCTTCGCCGACCGCCTGCCGAGTGAACTGTCCGGCGGACAGCAGCAGCGTGTAGCCGTGGCGCGGGCGCTGGTGCTGGAGCCCCAGGTCCTGCTTCTCGACGAGCCGCTGTCCAACCTCGATGCGCGTCTGCGCCGCCATGTCCGTACCGAAATCCGCGAGCTTCAGCAGCGGCTCGGTTTCACCGCCGTCTACGTCACGCACGACCAAGAGGAGGCGCTGGCCGTTTCCGACCGGATCGTCGTGATGCAGAGCGGCGAGATCGCGCAGGCGGGTACGCCACGCGAGCTCTACGAGGCACCGGCCTCCTCCTTCATCGCCGACTTCATCGGCGAGGCGAACGTCGTCCCTTGCGAGGTCGCAAGGCGCGCGGATGGCGGGCTGGAGGCCCGGCTTGGTGGCCTGCGCCATCCGATCCGAGCGCCGGACGAGCGCGAAGGCGCCGCCAGGCTCGCGATCCGGCCCAACGCGATGACGATCGGTGAGCCAAGACCCGACCGCCTGGACGGGCGCGTCGCCAGCGCCGCCTATCTCGGCGACCACATCGAATACGAGGTCGAGACGGCGCACGGCCGCCTCTTCGTCGTCGACACCGCGATCGAGAACGTACGCCCCGTTGCCAGCGATATCGGCATTGGCCTGCATGAGCGCGGCGTTGCCCTGATCCCAGCCTGAGAGAACCCATGTCCGACACGATCGACCATTCCGACATTGCCGTCGCAGATCGGCAGATGCTGGCCGAAGCCATCGCCCGTGAAGGCGGGGCCGTTGCGCTCGGCTATTTCCGCGATCGCTCGCGACTCACGATCGACCAGAAGACGAGCGGGCAGGACGTCGTCTCCATCGCCGACAAGGAGGTCGAGACCCTGCTGCGCGAGCGCATCACGGCTCGCTTCCCCGACGACGGCTTGCTCGGCGAGGAGTATGGCCTTCAGGAGGGAGCGTCCGGTTTCCGCTGGGTGATGGATCCAATCGACGGAACCAGCCCCTTCGTGTTCGGGATCCCCGCCTGGTGCGTCTCGATCGCGATCATGCAAGGGGATGCGATCGTCGCCGGCGTCATCTACGCGCCGACCACCGACGAACTCTATTCCGCACGCCGCAGGAACGGGGCGACGCTTAACGGGCAGCCCATCCGAGTTTCCAGCGAAGCGACGCTGCAGTCCGGCGTCCTCGGCCTCGGCGCCAATCACCGCATTCCCAGCCGGGTCGTCTCCGACGTCGTCCGGCAACTCCTCGATGAAGGCGGCATGTTCATCCGCAATGGATCCGGGGCGCTGATGATGGCCTATGTCGCGGCCGGGCGTCTGGCGGCCTACTGGGAGCCCCACATGAACGCCTGGGACTGCTACGCAGGCTACGTACTGATCGAGGAGGCGGGCGGCTGGATCGTCGATCCGTCAAAATGGAGCAGCATGAGCGCGGGTGGAGCCGTGATCGTGGGCTCGCCGGGCACGAAGGCGGACCTCCTGCGGATCGTCGAAGCAAATGCCGCCTGAACCGCCGTCGCATCCGGTCCCGATCGAACCCATACTCGGCAATGTGTTAGATCCGTCGCATCGCTGAGCCTTCGCCATGGCATCACTCCTCTTTGTTACCCATCCCGAAGTCGTCATCGATCCGGCCGTGCCGATCGAACGCTGGCAGTTGAGCCACAAGGGCATCGAGCGGATGCGAGCATTCTCGCGCTCGCCAGTGTGCGCCGACGTTCGGGCGATCTGGGCCAGCAGCGAGACGAAGGCGATCGAAGCGGCCGGCATCCTGGCCGGGGCTCTGGGTCTTGGCTTCCAGGTCTCGAAGGATCTCGGCGAGAACGAGCGGAGCGCGACCGGCTTTCTTCCGCCAACGGAGTTCGAAGCGGTTGCCGACGCATTCTTTGCGGAGCCGAACACCAGCATTCGAGGTTGGGAACGTGCGATCGACGCGCAGGCGCGCGTCCGGGAGGCCTTGCTTCGGATCCTGAGCCGACATGAAGAGGGCGACGTGGCAGTGGTTTCCCATGGAGCCGTCGGCACCCTCCTGTTCTGTTCACTTTCAGGACATGCCATATCGAGAAGCCTCGATCAGCCTTCCCAGGGACATTGGTGGAAAGCTGTCCTGCCCAGCCTTCAACCGTCGAACTGTTGGGCACCGATCGCACCCTGTTGATGCCGAAGGATGTCTCCAATCGCTGTCGTATCCGACCGCCGCCCGTATCAGGTCGCTGCCATACCCATACGGGTCGACGAACGGCAACAGGTGGAGATTTGCCTCGTGACGTCGCGGAGTACGGGACGATGGATCATTCCGAAGGGATGGCCCATGAAAGGGCTACCCGACGCGGAAGCTGCGAAGATTGAGGCGAAGGAGGAAGCTGGCGTCGTCGGAAGCGTCTTCCCTGTCTCCGTCGGTTCTTACGGATACTGGCGTCGAACTCGCATCGCTTTTCGGCTCACTCGGGTCGATGTCTACGCGCTCAAGGTGAAGCGGGAGAAGAAGCGTTGGAAGGAGCGGGATCAGCGCACGGTCACGTGGGTGTCCCTGCTTGATGCAGCGGATCTAGTCCTCGAGCCAGAACTTAGCACCCTTCTGGTGAACCTTCCGGCAAACACGACGGCTTGCCGATTCCTCGGAGATGTGGAAGACATCCTGTTCTGATCATGGGTGTCGGATCGGCTGTATTGCAACGTCTGCAACACGAGGTTGGCTAGACTGGAAGCTATCCACCCCGTCCGGTCTCCGGCGGCGGCGGAAGCCGACGCTCGGAAGCGGTCCATCCGCTCTCGACCTTTGCAGACGAACGGTCTGTTTGCTGGTAGGACGGACCGCATGACAGACCAAGCAAACTTCTACGTGCAGCGCGCCGATCATGTCGGCTTCGCGGTCGCCTCCCTTGATGCGGCGCTTCGGTTCTGGGTCGATGGGCTTGGTGCACGTCTCGTGCGCACGGGCGAGATGGGTGGCGAGTTCCTTGGTCAGGCGACGGGCGCGCACGGGGCACTGGTTCGCATGGCTATCGTCTCTTTAGCGGATCAGACGATCGAACTCCTAGAATATCGAGGGCTGGATCGGCCAAGCGTGACGGCCAAGCCGTTCGACCCTGGCTTCGCGCATCTGGCCCTCGTGGTCGATGACATCGACGCGCTCCTTGCGCGGATTGGCCCCTACGGCTGGAGGGCGCAAGGCACGCCGCAACCGATCACTAGCGGCGCGCGGGCTGGAACGCGGGTGATCTACGCAGTTGGCCCTGACGGCGCGACGATCGAGTTCATGCAGCCGCCGACTATCACGCAAGACCACTGATCTCGCTGGATCAGCGTCCGCTTTCCACCTAGTCGCCCCGATCGGCGCAGAGAAATCGGACGCCCGCAACGAGGCCTTCGCTTTCGACCCACTACCGCCTTTCGATGCGGGTTTCGCACCTCTTGAAAGCGGACGTAGTGGGTCGAGAGCGCTACGACGCTTGTTTGATGTAGCCATCACCAGCATGGAACTCCCGAGAAACTGCGCGGAGCTGTTCGACCATATTGAGGGTGCTCGATTGCGCCGCCAACTCGTTAGCAGTCTCGGCTGTCGTTGGGTGACCCAAAAGAAAGCCCTGGAACTCGTTGCAGCCCTGTGCCCGGAGCATTGAAGCCTGCTGCGTCGTTTCTACGCCTTCCGCCGTCACCTCAATGCCAAGCTCCTGGCTCATCGAAAGGATCGCCTTGACGATCGAGCGCGCGCTTTGGTCCTCGGTCAGCCGACCGACGAACAGGCGGTCGATCTTGAGCTTCTGGAAGCGAAAGCGGTGGAGGTAGGAAAGGCTTGAATAACCCGTGCCGAAATCGTCCAGGACAATCCGCACGCCGAGCGCGTTCAGCTTGCCGAGAACGGTCAACGCCCTCTCGCCGTCCTGAAGTAGGACGCCTTCCGTGATCTCTAGTTCCAGGCGGTCTGCAGCCAGACCTGTCCGTTGAAGGATCGCCTCGACCGTGCCTGGGAGGTCGGGCTGAAGAACCTGCACTGGCGACAAGTTAACCGCTATGCGGCAGCTGGACGACCATGAAACAGCGGTAGCGCAGGCCGTCTCGATCGCCCATTCGCCCATCGGCACGATGAACTTGCGCACCTCGGCTATAGGGATGAAGCGGGATGGAGGTATCTCCCCCAGAATCGGATGCGTCCAGCGCATCAGCGCCTCGAAGCATACGACCCGACCGTCCGCGTCAAAGATCGGCTGGTAGAGAAGTGTCAACTCGTCCTTGACGAGAGCCTTGCGCAGCTCCTGTTCGAGCTGCGGTCGGTCGTCCACCTCGTGGTCGATCGCCGGATCGAAGAACCGTAGACATCCGCGTCCGCTATGCTTGGCCCTGTAGAGCGCGATATCGGCACGCGTCAGGAGCTGCTGGGGCGTGACGCCGTTTGCTGGGCAGATCGCGATGCCGATGCTGGTTCCGATATGGGCTCGACGCCCCTCCAGATCGAAGACCTCGGTCAAGCTCTGGATGATGCGTTGGGCAAGGTCGCTGGCCTGCTCCGACTGGTCGTCGATGGCTTGCAGCACGACGAATTCGTCGCCGCCAAGCCGAGCCACCAGCTCGCCTTTTCTGAGGCAGGCGCGAAGCCGTCCCGCGACCTGCCGCAGGAGGTTGATCCACCCCCATTGAAATGGTCCGCCCTGAAGTATGGCTTTGAGAGCCTGAAGGAGGACGGACATGGCAAGACGACCCAAGCCCGAAGAGATCGTCGCGAAGCTGCGGCAAGTCGATGTTCTGGTGTCGCAGGGACGCACGGTAGCAGATGCGGTGCGCTCGATCGGCGTGACGGAGGTGACCTACTATCGGTGGCGCAAGGAGTTCGGCGGTCTGAAGGTTGACCAGGTGAAGCGGTTGAAGGATCTGGAGACCGAGAACCAGCGGCTTCGCAAGGCGGTCGCCGATCTCACCCTGGACAAGCTGATCCTCAGCGAGGCCGCACGGGGAAACTACTGAGCCCCGCCCGCCGGCGCGCTTGTGTCGACCACGTCATGACGGTGACGAAGCTGTCCGAGCGGCGTGTGTGCCGCGCCCTCGGGCAACACCGTTCGACACAGCGTCAGGTGCCGCGGGGCCGAGATGACGAAGAGCAGCTCACAGCCGATCTCATCGAACTCGCTCGCCAATATGGCCGCTACGGGTATCCCCTTGGCCGACAGGCGATTGCTGGCAATCGCCGAAAGGCGGAAGATTGCAGCCCTGCTGCGAGATGCTGGTTGGATGGTCAACGATAAGCGCGTCGAGCGGATCTGGCGACGCGAAGGTCTAAAGGTACCGGCCAAGCAACCCAAGCGCGGACGGCTCTGGCTGAACGATGGCTCCTGTGTTCGACTGCGGCCCGAACATCCCAACCACGTTTGGTCCTACGATTTCGTGGAAGACCGCACGCACGATGGCCGCAAAATCCGGATGCTGAACGTGATCGACGAGTTCACGCACGAATGCCTCAGCATCCGGGTCGCTCGCAGGCTCAACTCGACAGATGTGATCGATGTTCTGTCGGACCTCTTCGTCCTGCGCGGCGTGCCGGGTCACGTTCGATCCGACAACGGGCCGGAGTTCATTGCCAAGGCCGTGCAGGACTGGATCACAGCCGTTGGATCAAAGACCGCTTATATCGCCCCCGGCAGCCCATGGGAGAACGGCTATGTTGAGAGCTTCAATGCTCGCTTTCGTGACGAACTCCTCGACGGCGAGATCTTCTACAGCCTGCGCGAGGCGCAGATCGTCATCGAAAGCTGGCGGCGTCACTACAATACGATCCGGCCGCATGGATCGATCGGCTACAGGCCGCCAGCACCAGAAGTGTTCGTGCCAGCCTTTGCCGCTTGGCCGGCCGCGCTTACCCGACCTGCTTCGCTGCCAAAGCTACCGCTGGTGCAAAGACCAACCCTGAACTAACTTTCCAACCGGACCACTCAGTGGGGGCCGATCAGTCGCGATTGGCTGCTTCTCGCTAGGTCGATCCTGTAGCAGACAGTCGCCTTTTTACCCATTCTGACCGTTGTGCCAGGGCTGAATACCTCGTGCCGAGCCTCAGGGCAGCGTCGATAGAGAGAGAGGGAGGGAAGCCCGATTGACGGGCTAGAAGGGGAGAGAGAGGCTTTCCCCGCCTGTCGCACTCTAAGGAGTTCGACCGATGACCACCGCAACCGTTCGCAAGCTTGCACTCAACACCCTGCGCATTGCCCCGGAGAACGCCCGCAAGACAGCCGCCTCTACCGCCTCGCATGATGAGCTGAAGGCGTCGATCCGCGCCCATGGCGTGATGCAGAACCTGTCCGCCTACGATGGCAAGGATGGATTCTTCTACGTCTACGCCGGCGGCCGCCGGCTGACCGCGCTGCAGGATCTCGCCGTCGAGGGCGCGATCGAGGCCGACGCCAAGATCGGCTGCGTCGTGAAGGACGCCAAGGACGCCGCCGAGCTCTCGCTGGTCGAGAACGTCATGCGCGCCGCGATGCACCCGGCCGATGAGTTCGAGGCGTTCTCCGCTCTGATTGACCAGGGCATGACCGAGGACGAGGTGGCCGAACGGTTCGGCGTCACCGTTCTGCATGTGCGCAAGCGCATGAAGCTGGCAGCGCTCGCCCCGCAGCTCGTGGCGCTCTATCGCGAGGGGCGCATCACCCAGGAAGCTTTGATGGCCTTCACGCTTAGCGACAGCCATGAGCGTCAGATGGAGGTGTGGCTGAAGGCCGAGCCCCAGGCGACCGGCTGGAATGCTGCACATTTCCCAAACATCGTGAAGCGTCTCATGACCGAGACGCGCGTGTCTGCAACCTCCAGGCTCGCCCGCTTCGTCGGGATCGAGCGCTACACCGAGGCCGGCGGCCCGACCACCCAGGACCTGTTTTCGTCCTGCGACGAGACGTTCCTCGATGACGTCGGCCTCCTCCATGACCTCGCCACGCAGCGGCTGGAGGAGATCGCCGCGCCCTTCCGCGACCTCTGGAAGTGGGTCGAGATCGCCCACGAGGTCTCTTACGAGACGATCAATGCCATGGGCCGGATCTACCCGAAGGCTGCCGACCTGCTGGACGAAATTCAGGAGGAGTTCGACACGATTACTGACCAGATTAGCGCCTTCGAACACGCTGACGAGCTCAGCGACCTCGGGCAGGCCGAATGGGAGGGGTTGGAGAACCGCTACGACGAGATCGAGGCGATGGCTGCGCCTGTCTTCGCGCCCGAACTCATGGCGCTTGCCGGCGTGTTCCTTTCGATCGGACACCAGGGCGAGCTGAAGGTCGAGGCCGGCATGGTCCGCAGCGAGGACATGCAGGCGCTCGTCGATCTCAGCCAGGCCAAAGAGGCAGCGGCGAAGGAAGCGCGCCAAGCCGAGCGTCTTGCGGCTATCGCGGCTACCGCCGCTGATGACGGGTCGGACGAGCCCGATGCGGCCTCGGCCGACATCGATCTCGAGACCGAGACCGGGGCGACCCTGCCCGCGGTGCGCTTCCAGGCCCCTCGCAACTTCAAGCCGGCGTCCACCGACGACGAGGCGGAAGCCGGTCCCTCCATGTCCGGCGCGTTGGTCGCGGATCTTCGTGCCATTCGCCATCAGGTTTTCCAGGCGCACCTCGCCAGCGACTTCGAAGTGGCCTTCGATCTTACGCTCTTCTCGATGTGCCAGGCGGTCCTTGGCAGCGGCTACACGCGCAGGCCGATCGACCTCAGCATCACCCAGGCGCTGACCCATCCCTCCGCGGCACATCGCACCGACACCGTGTCGGAGAGGATCCTTGCGGCGCTGAAAGCCAACCTCCGGCTGGAATGGATGGTGCTGCCTAAAGCCGAGAGCTTCGCCGCTCTATGCGCGCTGACACGTGCGGAGAAGCAGGCGCTGTTCGCCTTTGCCGCCGCGCAGGGCGCCCATCAGCAGCTCTCCACCGACAGCGACGCGATCCCGGCGATCGAGCTGGCTGGCGCTCGCATGGGCATCGCGGTGGAGGAGAACTGGCGCCCGACGGCGGCCAACTACTTCGGCCGTGTGAAGAAGGACATGCTGTTCGAGACCGCTTGCAAGACGATCGACGCGCAGTGGGCGCACGACCATTCCGGGGGCAAGAAGGCCGACTTCGCCAAGACCCTGGAACTGGCCTTCGGTCCGGATGGTCGCCAGCGCGTCGGCATCGCAGCGGACGCGGCCGAGCGCACCGCCGCCTGGCTGCCGGTTGGCATGACCTTCGGCGGCAAGCACGAGAACCCGATCGCCAATGAAGCGACGTCGGCCGAGACCGATCTCGACAGCATGTCGGCCGAGTCTGATGCTGAAGAGGACGGCAGCGCCCTTCCGGCCTTCCTGACCGGCGGCGATGACGAGGTGCCGGCCTTCCTCACGGCCTCGCTGGAGGTCGAGGACGAGATGCCCGAGACGCACGACTTCGTGGGCGCCGGCTACGACCCGACGCAGGCCCACTACGCGATCGCGGCCGAATAACCCGATCCGCTCCCCGTCCGATCCACGCGCCGCCGGCTGAACCCGGCGGCGTTTTTCGTTTCCGGCCCGTCGAGGACAACCATGTCGCTTCGCACTCTGATCGAATCCACGCCGCTCGGCTCCACCCTTCTCGTCTCCAACGGCGAACCCAGGCCCCCGGAGCGCTTCCATCGCAAGCTCTCGAACTGGAACTGCCAGAACTACACGGGAACGCTCGTCAGCATCGAGACCGGCCCGGGGCAGCGTCCGGCCTTCGTGGTCCGGCAGGGCTCCATGGAAGACACCGCCCCGATCGTCTTACAGACCCGCTACTCCTTCGACACGTCCTTGCGCTTCGAGGTCCAGCGTCGTCCGACACCGGGATCGGCCCGGGTTGTTCGCGCTAGCCGGCGCGAACTCCTTCATGTCGCGGCCAACTATGGCGAGGCGGTGAAGTGGCTCGCCGACAACCTCATCAGCGACGCACTCATCAAGGTCGTCACCGAAGCGGACGAAGAGATCGCGGAGGACGCGGCATGAGCGCTCTCGTCGCAGCCTACGGCCTGACGGCCGACAACCTCGTTGCCGCTCGCTACGGCGATGATGCCTACGCCATGGTGCCCAAGCGCGGCGGCGGGTTCTTCGTCGCCATGGGCTGGTGCCTTCGGGGTCACTTCTCGGACTGGAACCGTGATAGCTTCTTCTCGCATTGCGGCGACGTTGCCGGCGAGGATGGGTTCAAGGCGCATGTCGAAGACGCGCTTCGCCACAAGCGCGAGAAGGCAGCGCTTAATCGCCAGAGCACCGCGTCGCGGCGGGAGACGCCCTGGGGCAGGGCGCAGCACGCCGAGACCTATGCTCCCGGTATCGTCGCCTACTCCACTTGCGGCCATGGCGGCTTCCATGTTGCGCCGGAGGCCAACGCCCGCATTCACCCGGCCTTGCGCGCGTCGGATGGTTGGTACGAGGAGGATTGTGCGTGGGCAGCGATCGCGCTCGCCTTCGGTGAACTGTTCACGGCCCTGGAGCGCAGGTCGGCCCGCAAGACCATTCGTAACGCGCAGCCGGACGCCTATGAGGCCATCTTCGCCACGACACTGGCGCCCGGCGAGTCCCATGCCAAGGATCGGCGTGCCTTCCAGGCCGCCAACGCGGCGAATTGGATCGTCGGCTCCGCCATCATCTCGGATGAGCGACCCGGCTTCACCGAGGTTGTTGCCAGCGTCGGCGACCAGCACCAAGAGCGCCGGCGCTTCCTGATCCCGCGCGGCGAATACGAGGTCGGTCGCTTCGGCTTCGTGGTCGATCCCGCACGATACGAGGAACTGCCAGACGACGCGCCCAGCGCCTTCATCGGCTGGAGGAGGCGACGGAAAGGGGAGAGCCTCAGGCTCTCTCTTTTTTTGTGTTCTCAACTCGCGGCGCTTATAGCATCATAAAGGTTGGCAGACTTACTAACATCATATTTACCAAACTACTTTTCGTGGACCTGCGTCAGGTCCTGTTCGTAAGTTCCATTCAGATCTCATGCACATTTTTTGACTACCACAATCGGAGATTACAGAAGGATATCTCAATGCGCTTCAGCGTCACTGCCAAACTGCTGCTGGCCTCTAGCGCCGCTATCGCGCTCACGGTGGGAGTGACGACATCGGTTCTGGCCTGGCGGACCGCTTCTGAGGTCAAAACGACGATGCAGACGCGCGTGGATGCAGAGATGCAGCTTGCTGCGCGTACGGTTCTGGGAGACCTGACGCCAATCGCTGCAAGCGCGCGAGTCACCGCAAAGAGCTTGGGTGCGAGACACGCTGCCGGCGAGCTCAAGCGAAGGAGTGTGATCGAAGAGGCGAGAATAGCACTGGAGACCTTCCCGATGGCGGTCGGGACCTGGTTCATCGAGTTGCCCGGTCATGCGTTCGACGGGCAAGCCAATCAGAACGATGCAGCTCTTGGTGCGAACGCCAACGGTGACTTTATGCCTGCCTGGAGCCGTGATGCCAGCGGGCAACTCGTCATGACGCCTTATCCCCTCAGCTACGAAGATCCGATCTGGGAGCAGACTTACACCGACGGGAAGGCGTCCTTCACCGAACCCTCACTTGATACGCTGATTGCGGATCCCATCCTCTATGCCAGCACGCAGTTCCCGGTCATGTCGGGAACCCGCCAGATCGGTGTCAGCGGGATCGACATCGGTCTTGGCGAGATCAGCAACGCGCTCGCGCGAATGAAGCCGCTTGGAACAGGCCGGGTGATGCTTCTATCCGACAAGGGCCACTGGATTGCCCACCCTGACAAAAGCCTTTTGACGAAGCCCTACGGCTCCGTAGCGGGTGCGGAAGCCCTAGCTGCCGCCTTGGCCACGTCCCAGCCGCAGCGCATCGCTAATATCGACGTTCCCGAACTTGGCCTCGTTGAACGTTCATTTGTCTCCCTCGACCTTCCCTATGCCGATGGTCACTGGGTCGTCGTTCTGGACGTTCCGATGGCGACCCTGTCCGCACCGGTCCGAGAGGAGATCAACTCGCTCGTGCTGAGTGGATTGGCAATACTGGTCGGAACGCTCATCCTCTTGTGGCTTCTCGCTGACCGCCTGGTTCGGCGCCCGATCGATCGGTCGCTAAAATTGGTGGAGAGCATCGGCTCAGGCGATCTGACACAGACGATCGAGGCTCGCTCGCGTGACGAGATCGGGGACCTGCAACGTGCCCTGGGTTCCATGTCGAGCCGCCTGCGTGAGATCGTGTCGGACGTCCGTTCGTCGGCGGACCAAGTGGCATCGGGATCGACTCAGTCTGCTGCGACCGCAGATCAACTGTCATCTGGTTCCACGGAGCAAGCGGCAGCCAGCGAGCAAGCCTCTGCGGCAGTCGAGGAGATGACGGCAAACGTCCGGCAGAACGCTGATAACGCCACTCAGACCGAGCGCATTGCGGTCTCCGCGTCGCTTAACGCAGAACGTTCCGGTCACGCCGTGGCGAAATCGGTGGACGCGATGGAGACGATCGCCGAACGCATCGCCGTGGTGCGGGAGATCGCGCGCCAGACTGACTTGCTTGCATTGAATGCAGCGATCGAGGCAGCACGGGCCGGGCAGCATGGGAAGGGCTTTGCCGTAGTGGCGTCGGAGGTGCGGAAACTCGCCGAGCGCAGCCAGCAGGCGGCCAGTGAGATCGATACCCTATCACGCGAGACGCTTGGAGTTGCGCAGGAGGCTGGTGAGCTCCTGCGACAGCTGGTGCCTGACATCCAACGAACGTCTGATCTCGTGTCCGAGATCTCGGCCGCCTGCCGCGAGCAGTCGGTGGGTATCGAGCAGATCAATCAGGCAATCGTTCAGCTCGATCAGGTGACGCAGGTCAACGCGAGTGCGGCCAATGAGATGTCGGCGACCGCTGCTCAACTGTCGGAAGAGGCGGGACATCTCAGCGAGCGCGTGGCCTTCTTTCGGGTCACAGCTGGCACCAGCCGGTCGCAGATGGCAACGTCTGGCCGACTCGATCCAGTCTCACAGGACCGTGACGTCCTGCAGGCTGTAGGGCACGTCCGACCGGCAATCCGAACGACAGTTCCACAGGAGCGTCGTAAGGATGGCGTCGATCTCGATCTCGGTCAGGGCTTCGAGCGCATGAGCGCCTGAACTCACAGTCCCATCATCGATTGTAGCTCAGCGATGGGTTCGATCACACTCCTGCCTCGCGGCCAGGGTCTGGTCGAGCCTATTCAGCCGCTCTGCAAGAGCATGCGGAAGATCGTAAACGGGCTGCAAAAGTTCGACCCGGTGCATCACTTGTGCCGTCGCTCGCTGCAGGTCGCGGATATGCTTCTTCGCTGCTATCTGCGATTGCTGCATCGTCGTCCCAACTCCAAGCGGCCCCCTGCGGGGCTAACAGGTTAGGACGCTATCCTTGTCGCAGCCTTTAGCTGGAAGGAGCCCGTGGTTGCAAGGTCTCCAAATTTTGGTGGAAAAACGCCTTATCCACAGGGGGGAACCCACGGCTGGGGATGGCTTGCCCGGAACGTTCATATTTTGATCCCTGGGTTAACAATTAGGAATCACGTCGTCCTATGGACCTGCACTGTTCACGGTTCGTACCCTCATTCCTGCACTTCCGACCCTCACCGCTGTCCAAGTCGCAAACATCCCGACGTGAGAGTATTGGCTGGCGCCGTTCTGCGTGCCCACCGATTTCCCCTCGGCTGCAGGCGACGATCTCGACGAGAGCATCGATCCCATCGCCTGGATCGTCCGGCGCGAGAGCTCGACCTTCTGGTGGAAGGTCTCCGGTAATTCGCTGGTCGACGAGGGCATTCTGGATGGCGACCTGATCGCTATCGACCGCGCCGGCAAAAAGCGCCTTGGCCGGGTCGTGCTGGCCGTCGTGGACGGCCAGGTCACCCTGAAGAAGGTCGCCCGCCGCGACGGGCTCTACTTCCTCGATCCCGCCTCGCCGGACTCGTCCTTTCGGCCGATCCGGGTGACGGAAGACACCGAGATTTGGGGCATTCTCGCCGGCGTCGTGCGCCGGCTGCCGGTCGACTGATCGGCCATGGCCATCTCGATCGCCCTCATCGACTGCAACAACTTCTACGTCTCGTGCGAGCGCGTGTTCGACCTTCGCCTGCGCGGCGTGCCCGTTATCGTGCTCAGCAACAACGATCGCTGCGCCGTGGCCCGCTAGGAGGAGGCCAAGGCCCTTGGGGTCAAGATGGGCGACCCCGCCTTTAAGATCTGCGATAAGATCCGGGCACACTCGATCCGGGTTATGAGCTCGAACTACACGCTCTATGGCGACATGAGCCGGCGTGTCTTCGCCGTGCTCGACGACTTCTCGCCGCGCCTGGAGAACTACTCGATCGACGAGACCTTCGTGGACCTCTCCGGCTTCGGCGACCGGATGCTGAAGCACGCCACCGACATGCGGGCCGAGGTGCGCGAGCGCACCGGCATCCCGACCTGCGTCGGCATCGCGCGTACCAAGACGCTCGCCGAGCTCGCCAACTTCGCGGCCAAAAAGAACCCGCTGTTTGCCGGCGTCTGCGATCTGACCGATCCCAGGTGGCCGACTACGTGCTGGCCCGGATGCCCGTTGGCGAGGTATGGGGCGTAGGGTCCGCAACCGAGGCCAAGCTGGTGGCCCAGGGCATCGAGTTCGCCTCGCAGCTCCGCGACCTGCCCATGCCGCTTGGCTCGCAAGATCGGCACCGTCGTTCTCGAGTGTCTGGTGGCCGAGCTGAGGGGCATTCCCTGCATGGACCTCGAAGAGGTCGCGCCGCAGCGCAAAGGCATGGCCGTCACCCGATCCGTCGGCGAGCCAATGACCTCCTTCGACGTGCTGGCCCAGGCCATCACCGCCCATGCGACCCGCGCGTGCGAGAAGCTGCGCATTCACGGCCTGGTCGCCGGGACGCTGACGGCCTTCTTCCATACCAACCGGCACAAGTCGGATCGCCCGCAGCATTCCGCTTCGCGATCGGTCTCGCTCAAACCCATGTCAGCCGATACGTTCGATCTGGTGGGCGCGGCCATGCGCTGTATCCGCGCCGGCTGGAAGGGCGATCCCTCCGGCAACGGTCACGGCTACGGCTACACCAAGGCCGGGATCATCCTCGACGATCTCATTCGAGCAGAAGACGCGCCGCGCCTTCTGTTCGAGCCCGATCGACCGCGGAGCGCCAGCCTCATGAAGGCCCTCGACCCCTTCAACGACCGCTTCGGGAAGAATACGATGGTCCTTGCAACCAAGCGGTTTGAAGGCTCATGGGGTCTGCCAGCGGATCACCAATCGCCGCGCTATACGACAAGGATCACAGATATGCCTATCGTTCGAGTCTAAAGGTCTGGTGCATGCAATAAATGACCGTCTGAGTCGACAGGTGGGTATCGATAGGCCTTCTCTACCTCACAAACCATGATTGGATTGAGACCCCGATCAACGGCAAAAAAGGTTGCCGAGACGTGAGGGTTGCATCGCTAAGGACATCAATCGTATTGAAATTTGGAATGGCGATATCAAGCGCAAACCCAGGCAGCAGTGCGTCCCAAGCGCTCCAATAAAGGCAAAGACGATGTGGATCGCGAACACCAAACCAATGATGCCGCAAGGCCCGATATGATCAAAGACATAAGCTTGTCGGTTGCCCATTTTTCACACGAGTTGGCCCAGCACGAACGGTTTGAGGCGTTTAACGCTTGCGGTGAACTTCCCGTGGCATTTGAACAGAAGAGGCGGCAACGAAGCGATATCCAGTTCGTCGGCTTTCGAAGTGATCCTCTCAGTGTATGGTGGACACGATCCGAACATGGGTTTTGGACCCGTCGCACTGATGAGGGCGACTTGTTTACACTGCGCTTTACTCGAACCGGTAAGCTACTAAGACGTCACCAGAAAGGGGACTTCGTCTCCAATCCTAGCCAAGCAATTTTCACCAGATTTAACTCTTTACGGGAAGAGGGAAGTTTGGGGACATACGAGTCCTTAGGCGCTACCATTACCTACGACGCCATTCGCGAAGCGCAGCAGAGGCTTGGAGCAAACACAACCCCTGACATAGCCACGTTTGTACCCGTCGCAGATGCAAATGAACCAAAAATTTTCGCGCTGCAATTAATGTTGCGTGCTATACAAGTATACGCATCAACTACACTCGCCCACCACGATTTGACCCTTCCCCTTTTCAAGGAAGCATTAATATATCAAATATTGACGTGCTGGCCAGCGAGCGGAATTCATATAGTAAAGACCCAAAAAAATATTGCGTCAAAAGGTGTCGGCAATGCGATTGCCTTTATCGAAGCAAACTTGCATCGTCGTTTGACTGTTGGCGATATAGCTGATGCCTGTGATGTTAGTTTACGTGCACTGCATTCATCATTCAAAATAGAAACTGGCCAAACTCCAATGAGTTTTGTGATAGATCGCCGTTTTGAACAAGTTCATAGAGATCTACAGCTGAATGACGGGTCCGGAACTGTTTCAGCCATTGCGTTCAAATGGGGTATCATTCACATGGGGCAGTTTGGACGCGAATATCGCCGCCGTTATGGCTGTTCCCCAAACGAGACACTTCGGTCTCGGCCGTAGAAGATCCTAGGACCGTTGACGTAGAGGAGCCAAGGCTGTTTTCGGTTCATCAGAGTTACGCGCATGTCTCAAAATAAAAAAATTGCCAATATCTTGCTAGGAACCTTTTTCGTCTCATTCGGCCGATGAGTTGAGTGCTAAGGGGAAACCACCTCGTAGCTGCGTCGTAGTATTTTGCAAGCAACCGCGTCGGAAAGGCCGAACCGATCAGAAAGGCTGCAGCGGCCATTCCGTCGAGCACCAGGGGTTGAGACTATCAATATCCTGCAATTTTTCACAATTATGATACGCCGAAATTTAACCAAATGTTCCTCATATTCATTACGCCTAATTGTTCAGACAACGAGCATGCAAGGTGCTCTGCGGAGCATTACGCAGCTGTTCTAGTTTTCTTGCAGGCCAGTTTATGGATTCGTGGGCCTAATATCGGAATGCATTACCCCACTCATTTAACAATGGGATCACCCCGATTCCCAGTGGAATAGTGGCCGTCTTAATGGCTTCTAGTAGAGGCAATGCGTTTCAATTGGAATGTTCGCGTGAAATAATAGTGAGGGTGTTGAAGCTGACCGCATTGGACAGGAGGCAATATTGAATATCAGATCGTTCACCACAATACATTCGCTTGCTAGCGTGAATGTCTGAAATCAAAATTACAGATGGCGCTGGAACTTCTGAGCATCGTTTCGGAGCTAAGTTCGCCGTGTGGGAAGGCATCCTTGGAAGTGGCCTTATGTAAGAGAGGCGAAGATGCTCAAGAAATACTTGCAGACTGCATCCTCCGCTGTTTTTTAGAGGTTATTGACGAAGGACAGTCAGTCCGCCTAACAGCCTTAGGTGTTCGGGTGACAGGTGCACTCGGTTCTCGGAGAAGTTGAACTGTCGAGTTAACTCTCGCTCAACTGCGCTGCCGGGACGCTCACCAGTCGTGTCAGACTCCCTCTCCCATGACCGGAAGTTATGTTTATCGCAAGCAGCCAGGGGCATGCTGATACCGTTTGAAGGATAGCACATGCCCTACAGTCTCAGCCGAGCTCATAAAAAAATTATTCGCAACATCGCGTTCCCGATCATGGCCATAGTCGGGTTGATGATCTGCTTTGTTATCGCCTTAGCAGTGTTTCTCGCTCAGCAGCAAACCGCAGATGAAATAAAGCGCGAGCAAAATCTAGCACGCGGTATGATCGATATTCGGTTGAGCGAGTTAGCTAAAATTGTCAACGACTATGCGTTTTGGGACGATGCGGTAAGCAACCTTACGAAGGAAACGAACTTCGAATGGGCTGAGACCAACGTCGGACCGACGATGAAAGAACGGTACGGCGTTGACGCCGTCTTCGTTCTCGATCCGGATGGCCGCACAACTTACGGCATGTCGAACGAGAGCCGTACGCAACTGCCGGCAGCGCAAATCATGACGTCTGGATTTGATCGCATCCTTTCAGAAAGGGCAAGTCGCGGATCAGAGGCGACCGCTTCGGGCATCGCTTTGGCGGACGGCCGACCGGCGCTCGTGGCGGTCTCACCCATTCGGCCATACAACGGTCTTGTGGATGAGACCAAAGACCGGCGTACAATTCTCGCGTTCGTTGATTTGCTCGACGATGCTGAATTGGATCGACTCTCCAAGGTCTACCGCCTGCCTGACCTGCATATTGAGGAGGGTGGGGCGTCAGCAACCGCTTCCGTCGTCGTCACAACATCTGATGGCCGCGTACCTGTGCGCTTGGCCTGGACGGGTGATGACCCAGGTAAGCGCCTTTTGGAGAAGCTGTTGCCGTTTCTACTAGCTTTGCTAGCAGCTTTCGTAATTTTGATTCTCTTTGTGTTTCGTCAAATGACTGTACTGCTTCGGAACCTGAGGAAGACTGAAGAGCGAGCATCGCATGATCCGCTGACAGGCCTTCTCAATCGATCCGTCCTGATGCGGAAGTTGGAGGCGATGACTGACATCAAAGGGCAGGTTACGCCTCATACACTCCTCTACCTCGACCTAGATGGGTTCAAAGCGGTGAACGACCGGTTCGGCCACGAAGTTGGTGACATGGTTCTCCGTACGGCGTCCCACCATATCAAAGCAGCGGTACCGGACAATGCATCGGTCTACCGTCTAGGTGGCGACGAATTCGCCGTTCTAATTGCTGAAGACCTTGATGTCTCTATCATTCGCAGCATTGGGGCGCAGATTATTGGCGCCATAAGCCTCCCAATGTCGGTCGCTAATCAAACGGTCAAAGTCGGCGCTACCATCGGCGTCTCAATAGCTCCTAAAGATGGTAAGGCCCCACTCGATCTCATCCGTCATGCAGACCAAGCGCTTTATATGGGTAAACGAGAGGGCAAAGGCTCGATACGCTTTTATATAGGGGTGCCGTCTAATAGTTCGCGTCAAAAATCACAGTAGAAAGCTTGGCGTCGTCTACGTATTAATTGCGTCTGCGGGTGGGCATGCCGGAACGATTTGCAAGACTGCGGTAACATCAAGGTCGGCACGTATTAGCGACAAAACAAATGCCGTCACTCGCCGTAAGGGCTAGTGTTAGTATTGGCTCCAATAAAAAACCTTTAAATGAGGTAAATGATGGCAAGCAATTCGCCGGAGGCGCTGGGTTCGGTCCCCGCGGCTAGTGATACGTTTTTTCTTCTCATGGATACGGCTCGTCTGTTTTATCAAGCCCTCGGAGAGTCGATTGTCGATAACGAGCAGGGATTAACTCCAGCTTCCCTACGAGCGCTCGGGGCTGTTATTCGCTATCAGGGTGCCGGACTAAACGGTATTGCAGCTCGCATGGATTTAGAGCCGATGTCCCTGATCGCGCAGATCGATCGTCTCACAAAAGCAGGCCTCGTGGAGCGACGAGAGAGCCCAACCGACAAACGAAAGAAGCCTCTCTACCCCACCGCCAAAGCCTTCAAGGTCATGAGGGATCTCGATCCCTGTTTCGACAATCTTTACCGTGCAATGACGCAGGACATCCAGGCGGATGAGATGGATCGTTTGGCAGCCGTTTTGACCAAGATGCGCGCCAATATGACGACCGATCCTAGCATCACTGCATCCTTCACACTGCTGCCTGACGAGCCCGAGAAGGCATAGCGTTAGGTCTCAAATTCTGGTTGGACAGATCGCTTCGCGTCCCTGATGCCACCACCGGGCGAGCGTCCCGGCCAGCGTCCAAAGGGCGATAGTCGCCAGCAGGGCGACCAGCCCATCGACGGCGTAGTGCCAGGCGAGGCTGATCGAGCCGAGGAAGATCCAGACCGCATAGGCTGCGAACACAAGACCAAGCCGAGGGCCGAGTTGGCTGGCCGCGAGCGCCATCAGGATGGCGACGCCGTTGTGCAGGCTCGGCATTGCGGAGATGCCCACGGACGCGCCTTCGCCGATATGGCCGGACCAAAGGAAACCTTGCGCGCGAAGCGCATAGATCGGCGCTGTTGCGTCCGCTTCGCGAAGCGACGCCATCAGTCCGAGATAGGGGTTGGGCTCCAGCCCGATCAGGCCATAGAAGCAAGGACCGGCAGACGAGAGCAACAGCGCCAGGATGTTGCCTTCCACCAGCCAGACGAGGAAGAAGGCGACGAGATATCGCGTGCGCAGCACCGTCCGGCTCTTCATGAAAGCGCAGGCGACCAGCGTCGCCAGCATCAGGACGAACCAGGCATTGTAGGCCATGTTCGTAGCGAACAGCACGATAGGATGGCTCATCAGAGGGTTCAGAACCTCGTGCGGCAGCGCTCCAAGGAACAGCGCGCGGTCCCAGGCGCTGAAGGTCTCGTCCCATGCGAATGGCTGGATCAGCGGGATCGCGATCTTGAGGCTCGCAAACAGGGCGGAGAACGGCACGAACAGCACGATCACCGGCACACCATTGGCGAGCCGGTCGCGGTCACTGATGTAGCGCCAGACCTCGCGCAAGAGCGCGACGGTCGGACTGCCTTTGGGCCGGGCGCGCACCAAGCGGCAAAGACAGATTGTTAGAATGCAGATCGGCAGGATGAAGGTGCCAAGCTCGCTCGCCGTTGCGACGAGATCGTAGGGGTTGGCGTTGCGCATCTGCGGGTAGACGACGTGCAGCGCTGCATAGATGGCGATCTGAGCGGCCACGATAGCCGCCAGAAGGCTGTGGCATTCGAAGGCTGCCAAGCTGCCCCGGACCCATGACCGGGCGCCAAGCGCGACATAGCGGTGGATGGCGAAGTTGGCTGTCACAGAAGGTCGCCTAGATGCTTCGATCGATGATGCGGTTCAGAAGCGGCTCGACCGTTGGCGTGCGGGCCGCGAACATCACCCCGCCATCCCTGCGGCACTCGACCGTGATGGCCATCAGGCAAAACGACAGATCGCCCTCCACCCTAGCCACGATCTCGAACACCGGCCCACCGATCACGCCTTTGGGATCGAGACTGATGTCGGCGCTGGAGCGCTCGAACCCACGCATCTCGATCTTCTGCGCCCATTCCAGAAACAGCGGCTGCTCTACCGATGCCCCCATGAAGTTGCGCCGGTATAGGGCACCGTCACCGCCTTGCTCTCGAGCGAACTCGGCCGACGCGCCTTGCGGAAGGCGTTCGGCGTGCGGGGAAAGCCGAGGTAGAGAAGGTTCGTCGCGCCGGCGCGCCCGCCCAGCGGAATGATCGGCACGGTCCAGTTCGGCAGCACCGCGTTGACCCGCACGAGAGCGTCGACGTCTCAGACCGCCGCGTACTGCGCGCGATCCAGGCGACAGATCGCCTTGCGCAACGATACCGCGCCAAGATGGGTCTGCATGTAGGTCTCGCCGAGCCCGAACTGCTCGGCGACCAAGAGGGCCGTCAGCGCAAGGATCGGGCCGCGCCGCTTCAGAAGGACGCCCGAGCCGAACACATGGACCACTAGCTTGCCGGTCCCGCTCTCCCTGAACTTGAAGAACGTCACCAGCGACTTCAGAAGGCGATCGGCCTGGTCTTCGACCCAAGGTCTTGACGAAGTGGTAGGTCGCAGACATGGGATCGGTCTTAGCGAGATGGCGGTGGATCTCGCGCAGCACGATCGAGCCCGGGTCGAACTCGTTCGGGAGTGCTTCCATCACGCTGGACATCACGATGCAGCCTGTGTCGGGAAACAGGCTCTGGCCTGCATGTGCTCGGAGCCCGCCATCAGCTTCGCGATGAAGGGCAGGGGAGAGAAGATGTCGGTGGAGAGGCTGACCTTCGACTGGCCAGGCGCACCGTCGCAGCTGGCAGCGTCCTCGACGGTGATCGCGGACGTTGCCAGCGCAATACCCCAGGAGCGCGCTTCCTGCTGGATGAAGGCGACCGCTAGATCGCGGCTGAAGGTGCCCTGCTGTGTGCAGTTCTCGTTGCGGATGCCGATGCAGCGCGCTGCGGTCGTCGCCGTCTTGTCGAGCGCCGTTTGGGTCCATACTACGCGGCCGACTTCGATCGTGCCGAACAGGAGAAGCATGAACGGCCAGACGAGCAACGCGAACTCGACCGCGGTCGTGCCCCCTTCGTCCCTTAGAAGCGCGTGCGGGGCGCGCCTATTGGACCAGCGCCAATGTCTGCACATGGATGCCCTCGTTGCGGATGAAGCCGTATTGAGCGAACAGGGGCGTGTAGGGCCACGTTACCTCGATCGAGACGTACCGGCCAGACAGGCTCATGTTGGAGCATGGGGTGTTGCAGTCGACCTTGGCGCCCCAAGCGATGGCGCCGTTGGCCTGCATCGGGCAGCGACATTCGTCCGCCGCCGAGGCAGCGCCGGAGGCGACGCCCGAGCCACCTCGAAAGTCGTAGGAGCGGCCACCGTTGAAGGTAATCTTGTAGGTGGCGGTCGGATTGGCGAGGCGACGCGTGCGCTGAAGGATCTTGGCCATCACCGTCGCAGTGGCGTCGGCGCTGGCGCTCGACAGCCCTGCCCCAGAAACCAGTGCGGCATTGGCGGCAGCCGAGACCCCCTCGTTGACCTGCATCCGCGTCATAACAGCCAAGCCGATGTCGCTCGCGCCCGCCAGGATGAGCACGAGAACTGGCCCGATGATCGCGAACTCGATCGCGGCAACACCGCCGACATCCTGTCGGAACACTGACCCCATGGATCGGAGCTTTACGAACCCGGCCATCTCAGCGCACCAGCTTCGCGATTTTGCCGGCACCGCCGGTTCCGCCCTTCAGCTTCTCGCATTCGGACGCCGCCGCCGTGCCGCCCGACAAGGTAATCGTCGTGCCGATCATCATTAGGCAGCTCTCCGGCGAGCCCGAGGCGGACGAGCCGCCATCCATCCTGATCGGCCCCTTCGGGAAGTAGAAGGCGCCCGAGACCGTCCCGCCGCTGGCGCCGCTGGTCAGCGCCGCCCCGGCCTTGTTGCCTTGCGGGCCGATCACCGCAATCTGTGCGAAGTCGCCCGATGCCGGCGAAGTCAGAACCATCTTTCTGTAGCCACTGGAGGCGCAGAACGACGTGCCCAGGCAGGCCCAGCTCGTCATCGTCTCCTTTCCGGACAGCACGATCGTGACGTCCTTGGCATACAGGCTGGTGTTGCGACCGTTGCAGTCGGCGGCACCGCCGTAGCTCTGACCGAGGCCGAGATATCCGTCGATCGTGTAGATCCCGGCCCCCAGCTCCAGCGCGCCAGAGACATCGATTGAGCCAGCGATGTCATGCTGCGCACTGGCGGGCAGCGCGAGGCAAGTCCCGCCGCCGGTTTCGATCCGGCCCTTGATCTCGTAGGTCGTGGCAGAACCGCTGGCGCCCGCCAGCACCAGCGATCCACTCTTCACATGGATCGCGCGATCGGTCGTGGACGGGCCGATCTTGTAGCTGTTGCGGCTGCCAGATCCGATCACCCCTTTGACGCCGCCATCCATCATGATGCCGGAGGGCAGTTCGAAGAACGAGGGACCGGCAAACGTCATCGCGCCGTTGTTGCCGCCGCAGATCGAGAACCCGCAGGGTCCTTGTCCGACCTGGAACGAGCCGGCGCCGAACGTGGCTTCGCTGCCGTCCATCGTGATACCGCCGGGCACGACGTAGTTGCCGGCGGCGAACCGATAATTGCCGCCACCCTGGCTCTTGATGCTGGCGAACGTGTAGGTCGCAATGTCGAAGCGCGCTTGATCGCGTCCGAGATCGAACTCGACCATCTGACCGCTGTCGATCAGGAAGTCGCCGAACTTGAACGCCTTGCGCGTGGGGTCGCAGGTGACGGTCCAGATCGAGCCGTAGACCGCGCTGCATCCCTGCTCCGTCAGGGCCTCCGTCAGCTTCTGACGCTTGCCTATGTCCCAGGGATTGAAGTCGAGGTCCTTGCCGCTGCCACCACTTGGCGCGTTGAGCGCCTTCAGCTTGGCGACAAGCTTCAGCTGGTCGACCGCCGCCGCGACCGCCTTATTGTCGGCCAAGGGGTCGGGTGTCGCCCGCTTGGTGAACGACGCCGGCATTCCGTCCGGCTTCTGAATGGTCTTGCACCAATCCGGCTGAACGGGGGCACTGGCCGAGTTGTAGATCGCGTTCTTGGCGACGATCTTGGTCCCGCACGGCGAGGAGATCGAGGCGTTCGAGGCCACTGTGCATTTCGAGGCATTGAGGGTCGTGCCGCCTGACATCGTGATGCCGGTCCCGGCGGGGTCCAAGGCGATGATGCAGCCGGCGCCGTCCGTTCCACCGCCGACCTCTGCCATCGAGGCCGAGGCGATCGTCAGATCCTTGGCGCCCAGCACCTTGGCGAGGAACAGGGCGTGCGGCGAGGCGATCGAGACGCTGACCGCTTTCGAGCCCGCAGATCGCGGTGAAGCCACCAGCGTTACCGTCATCTGCGATGCGGGAATGCCGTGAAGCTGCCCGATGTTCAAGGCGCTGGCTCGCATCGTATCTTCGGACTGCCCCTGGTTAAAGGCTAGCGCGCCGGCGAAGGCCGCCGCGTCCGACACACGCTGATGCTCGGTCTGGATCGTGAGGGCGCTGCTGTATTCCACGGCGAGCGCCGCAACGCCGATCATCGTGGGAAGCGCCAGCGCGGCCATGATGGCGACGCCACCGTGCTGGTCTCTGGAAAATCGCGCCAGATGCCGCTTGGTTGCGGTTGTGGCATTCTTATGGCGATCAATACGCAACGTCGTGGACCACTCACCAGAAGAAAACGGCAAGGATTCGGGCTGGAAGATCCGTACGGGTGAGTTGTGCTTGCGCCAGACCGAGCCAATCCGGCAACAGTGAGGCACGACCCTTTTGAAATACATCGAAGAACGAATCCTGTGTCCATCTTTATCGCGACTCAATCGTTAAGGTGGTCTGAACCGCTAACAAAAATCGGAAAGGTAGATTTAGCTAAGAAG
>NZ_BBWH01000054.1 GCF_001463705.1 Aureimonas sp. AU12
GGGGTGGTTCGGCTTGGTCAGCCGATGCTCGATGGCGTGGACCTCGCAGATCATGTCAAAGCGCATCTGCCGGGACCAGGCGATGTTACGGTTGCGCGGCTGCTCGGCGAACTGGATGCCCTTGTCGGTCAGGATCGTGTGGATCTGATACGGCACGGCTTGCAGCAGGTGTTCGAGGAGCTCCCAGGCTGTTCGCCTGTCGGCTTCATCGACCAGGTGGGTGACGGCGAATTTGCTTGTCCGATCAATGGCGACGAACAGGGTATAGCTTGCCTCCGCCGGTCTGCACCTCGGCGATGTCCAGGTGGAAGAAACCAATGGAATAGCGCTTGAAGCGCTGGCGCTGGGGCTTGTCGCCCTCGACATCTGGCAATCTGGATATGCCGTGCCGCTGAAGGCAGCGATGCAGGCTCGAGCGCGTCAGTGGGGGATCGTCGGCTGTAAAGCGTAGAGGCAGTCATCGAAGGGCAGCAGCGTATGCCGGCGAAAGGCAATCACCATGGCTTCCTCGGCCTTGGTCAGAACCGTTGAGCGCGGCTCGTTTGGACCTGTCTTCATGTCTTCCAGGGTTTGACGCTTACGCCACTTGGCCACCGTCTTCGGATTGATGCCCAGCTCCCAGCTCAACGTCGCGAGCGAAGCTTTCGATCGCTGTATTGCTGCTCGGATGGCGTGCGTGGTCGTGGCGCTGCCGTGACGAACCTGTCCCATAGAGCCACTGGTAGTGTCCGCGCTGGTGGTGGAAATTCGGACGTCAAACGGTGTGACGGAGGTGGCCACCGGATTGGCCGGCTAAGGTGGAGTTGCGAGACTTCAACCTGACCGGAGAACCCGATGACCGAGGACAGATTACCGCTTGCCGAGCTTCTGGCGAAGGCGGTTACGGCGATTTCCTGCGGACGATCGCCGAGAGCGTGATGCAGCTCATCATGGAGGCCGACGTGGAGGGCATGATCGGCGCCGGACGACACGAGCGGACGCTGGACCGGGCGACCTATCGCAACGGCTATCGGGACCGCTCGCTCGACACGCGGCTCGGCTCCTTGCAGCTTCGGATCCCAAAGCTTCGGCAAGGCAGCTACTTTCCGCCGTTCCTGGAGCCGAGGAAGCTCTCGGAGAAGGCGCTTGTCGCCGTCATTCAGGAGGCCTGGATCAGCGGCGTGTCCACCCGGCGCGTTGACGATCTGGTGCAGGCGATGGGCCTGTCGGGCATCGGCAAAAGCACGGTCTCGAAGCTCTGCACCCTATCGGCAAATGCAAGCATTTGCCTGTCGGGCATGGGGACATCGACGAGCGCGTCGGCGGCTTCCTCGATCGACCGCTCGTTGGCGATTGGCCCTATCTCTGGCTGGACGCGACCTACCTGAAGCAGCGCGAGGGCGGGCGCATCGTCTCGGTCGCCTAGCCAAATGCTGTGCATTTGGCTGACATAATCGCCGTGGCCGTCAACACGGACGGTAAGCGCGAGATCGTTGGCCTTCACATCGGCCCTTCGGAAGCGGAGACCTTCTGGTCGACCTTCCTCAAGAGCCTCGTGCGCCGCGGCTTGTCCGGCGTGAAGCTCGTGATCTCCGATGCCCATGAAGGGCTGAAGGCGGCTATTTGCCGGGTGTTCAGCGCCTCTTGGCAGCGCTGCCGAGTCCACTGGATGCGCAACGCCCTGTCCTACGTTCCGAAGGCGCAACAGAGCATGGCGGCAGCCGCCCTACGCCAGGCCTTCATCCAGCCCGATCGCGCTGGCGCGGCTCAAGCGTTGCGCCACGTCGCTGATCAGCTCCGGGGGAAGTGCCCCAAGCTCGGGGCTTTCATCGACGACAGCGAGACCGACGTGCTGGCGCATCTGGACTTCCCCAGCCAGCACCGCACCCGGATCCATTCGACCAATTCCCTGGAGCGCCTGAACAAGGAGGTGAAGCGTCGTGCTGACGTCGTCGGCATCTTCCCGAACGAGGGCTCCATCATCCGCCTCATCGGCGCGGTCCTCCTCGAGGCCAACGACGAATGGCAGACGCAGAACCGTTACATGCAGACCGAGCCAATGGCCGAACTCATGGCCGCCAGCACCAAGCCCGAAACCGTCCGACTTTCCACCGCAGCCGCCTGAAACGGAGCCGCTTCAGTTACACACCAATTTCCACCACGTTGACGGACACGACCCAAAAGTGTTTCAGAATGCGAGATCAGGGTTTGGCTCGGGCCGCCACGACCCGATCCAGCTCCTCGAGCTTGTCGCGCAAGGTCTCAGGCAGATCGTAATCGACCTGGAACCCTGGTTGGCTTTCCAGCACACGACGGATTTGCTGCTGAAGAGCCTTGTTGGCAAGGGTTTTTGCGAGATCAGACATGCACTGCTATCCAAGAATTCGCCTCGGTGAGGACGGGCTTGGATGGACAAGGTGTCGCAGCGTGCTGAGGTTCCCGTCAGGCAAACCGTCAGGTTGCCTTCTCGCAGGACGCAGCCGGATGAAACGGAATTATCAATTCTGTTTCATTGAATTTGCGCTCCGGACCGAACCCTAGAAATCGAGGTTCCATTTCCAGCGCTCTCCGATCGGCAGAGCTTTTCGTGCCGCTGCCCGGCGCTCGAGATAGCGCGGCCCAAGCGTTGCGCCACGTCGCTGATCAGCTTCGTGGGAAGTGCCCCAAGCTCGGGGCTTTCATCGACGACAGCGAGACCGACGTGCTGGCGCATCTGGACTTCCCCAGCCAGCACCGCACCCGGATCCATTCGACCAATTCTCTGGAGCGCCTGAACAAGGAAGTGAAGCGTCGTGCTGACGTCGTCGGCATCTTCCCGAACGAGGGCTCCATCATCCGCCTCATCGGCGCGGTCCTCCTCGAGGCCAACGACGAATGGCAGACGCAGAACCGTTACATGCAGACCGAGCCCATGGCCGAACTCATGGCCGCCAGCACCAAGCCCGAAACCGTCCGACTTTCCACCGCAGCCGCCTGAAACGGAGCCGCTTCAGTTACACACCAATTTCCACCACGTTGACGGACACGACCGAGCCTCCTTCCAATTCGAGGAAAGGATCTCACCATCAAACCCTGAGATCAAACACCTAGTAGGCATGAATACGTATCGATTCAGATGCTGACTAAGAACACGACTGATTCCTCATCCAAAAATTAATTTGAATGCCACTTCACACCACTCCATTCCACACCGCAGCTGCCGTAGAATAACGCTTGGACGTTGCACAACTTCATGATGTTTGCTTACACGCTAAGGTATTTCCTCAGCCAATTTTTCTTGTCTTTCATCTTTGCAAATGTCTTCATGCAACAATAGAACAAATCTTGATGCTGCTTGTCCGCAATAATAATTTGATAAGCATACCTTACTCAGATAATTTCATCGCTTTAATCATTTTTTTTACATTGAAAAATAAAAGGAGAGGTAGTCCTTGTCGGGAGATGTTCGATGAAAATTCGTATTGGTATGAAACTTGGTGCCAGCTTTGTCGCCATTTTGGCAGCCACTGCGGCGATCGGCTACCTGAGTTATGGGGCACTGGCCAGTGCCGAGCAGACGATCTTGGACTTTGCCAATCGTCCCTTCCAGCAAGTGCAGGGTCTCGGAGGCATCCAGACCGGTATCGCACGGGCCCGCATCTCGGGGCGTGCTATTCTGATCAACGGTGATCCGGCAGCTCGAGAAGGCGATCTTCGGCAGTACCGCGAGGCTTGGAAACTGGTGGACGAGCAACTGACTCGCTACACGAACGCCGTCGTGACCGACTCCGGTCGTGCCGCTATCGCGGGCCTTCGCCCGCAGATCGATGGTCTACGCGGCGTAATGGACGTCGCAATAACCGCGGCACAGGCAGTTGATCCCGACGAGGCAGTGAAGGCGAACCGAACTGCAAGCGAAGGGCTTGCTCGTTTCGATCGCGCTGTCGCAGATCTTGGCGCCAATGCTCTGCCGCAGTTCGCCGATCGCATCGAATTGTTGCAACTACCTGCCTTGCGGGCTGCATTGGCGATGATGACGGCAGTTGTGGAATTGGACGAGGGAGCCATGAACACCGCAAAAGCTGAAGTGGCCCGACAAGCCATGCTACTTGAAGAAAAAATCAATCTTCTTCGCCCGCAACTGGCAGCTAGCGAGATGGATCGTTTGAATGCAGCGGCGACGCAGTGGTCACGGCTGCATTCAGAACTAGACTCTCTCGTCGCGAAAACGATGGAGCGACGCTATGAGACAGCAGTTGCTGCCTTCAAGGCACAAGTTGAGCCAGCCAACACACTGCGAGATAGCGTCGCCCAACTCAACGAACGTGCCGGGAACGTTGCTAACGGCTTCGTTGGTGACATTAGTAATTCTATCGCTTCGTCCAACCGAACCCTTCTCCTTCTCTTGAGTGGGGCTATCATGGCTGGGCTGGGACTTGCGACATGGATGTCTCTGTCGATCGCACGGCGCCTTCGCCGCTCAGCCGATTTGGCGGTGGCGATTGGTTCAGGTGACTTGGCTCAGAACCTGAACGCCAAGGGCACTGACGAGATCGCGGATCTGCAGCGGGCTATGGCCGCGATGACGGAGAAGCTTCGAGAGATAGTCCTCGACGTGCAATCGTCGGCCCAGCAGGTTGCGTCCGGATCAACCCAATCAGCGGCGACCGCCGAGCAGCTATCGTCGGGCTCAACAGAACAGGCGGCGGCGTCTGAAGAAGCGTCGGCGGCGATTGAAGAGATGACAGCCAACCTGCGCCAGACGTCCGAGAATGCGTTGCAAGGCGAGCGCATCTCCCAGGAGGCTTCGGAGAAGGCGCGCCGCGGCGGCGAGGCGGTGGCCCGTTCGGTTGAGGCTGTTCGCACGATCTCGGATCGTATCAGGATCGTTCAAGAAATTGCTAGACAGACCGACCTTCTGGCGCTCAATGCCGCGATCGAGGCGGCTCGTGCTGGTGCGCACGGGAAGGGTTTTGCGGTCGTTGCATCGGAAGTGCGCAAGCTTGCGGAACGCTCGCAGGAAGCAGCTGTCGAGATCGCCAGATTGTCTGATGAAACCTTGTCGGTAACCGACGAAGCGGGCCGTATGCTAGAATCACTGGTACCCGATATTGAGCGGACGGCGGAGCTTGTCTCCGAAATTTCGGCGGCATGCCGAGAGCAGTCTGTCGGCGCCGATCAAATCAATCAAGCGATCGTTCAGCTCGATCAGGTCACTCAATCGAATGCCGGTGCAGCCAACGAAATGTCCGCCACCGCTGTACAGCTATCGACAGAAGCCTCGCGCTTGAGCGAACGCGCCAGCTTCTTCCAGACTGGAAATCTAGCGGGCACCGGTTTTGTGTCGCAAAAGGCCGGCGGAAGAGAAACCGTACACGCTCTCCAGGAACGAGTGAGTTCTCTCAACGCCGATAACGTTGCCAAGACGCGGCAGCCTGCTTCGGGGCGTGAGAAAGGCTTGGAACTGGAGTTTGATGGCCGCTTCGAACGTCGGAGCGCGTAAGGTAGGACCCATTGATGGGAGTGATCGGCCCTCACTGAATGGTCCGTCAGAATGTTAGGTGTTTGATCCCCGGCTTTGGCGGCGCCATCTTTACGTAGGAGATGTCCGCACCCTCTCAACCGACAGGCTTATGCTGGCATGGGCCGAAAGCCCATTTCTGGTTCGGACCGGTCGCCGCGAAGTCCTGATCCAGGAGGTTCGGCGCGATCGGGAAGGCGGGAAGGCTGTCGGTGGTGCGCTGGAAGCGCCGCTTCTTCCCGGCTTTCATACCGTTCTGGCGCATCAGACGGGCAACGCGCCGGCGCCCGATCGGCAAGACAGCGTCGCGGAGCTCGTGCACCATGCGCGGGCTGCCATAGGTCCCATTCGACAGGGCAAAGGCTGCCCGAACGTAGGCGAGCAGCATCAACTCGGTACGCTGACGGTGACAAGCCGGACGCTTCTTCTAAGCGAAGTAGCCGTTCGAACTGACGCCGAGGACCTTGCACAGGCGCTGGACAAGGAAATTCTTCTTCGCCGCGTAGATGAGACGGAACCTCATCAACTTCCCTCCTTGGCGAAAAGTCGCGGCCCTCTTCAGGATCTCGCGCTCTTGGCGAAGGAACTCGTCTCGAGCCGCAGCCGCAGCCGCTTCAGCTCGGCCGCCATGTCCTCTTGGCGCTCGGGAGGCGGCGCTTCCAAATCACACTGCTGACGCTTGTCGAGCCGGCGGCGCAACGTCGAACGTCCGATGCCAAGGTCCTCGGCGATCTCACGCTATGTGCGCCCGCTCGTCTCCATCAGACGAATGGCCTCTGCCTCGAACTCATTGCCGAACCGGCGCTGCGGCTTGCGCCTGAAATGCTCCTCTTTTCTTGCGAAGAACTCCACTTTCCAAGCCAAGTCCAGGCGGCACTTTCACCGAAGCCCGCAACGCCTCCGAGACTATGCGCGACCTCGCCGCCCAGCACTACGATGCGATAATCGATTCACCCTGGCTGCCCCGCACCGGCTCCAAAGCCTCCCACGTTAACGTCATCAGCGCCATAATCCAGTCGCGTGACTTCCTTACCGCCAAGGCCCGGTCCGAGAACGAGTTGCACTAACCCAACCTGCACCAAGATCCGCTTCGCCGGCGGCGCCGACTTCAACGACCACGACCTGATCTAGACGAAGCTCGACACGGTCCGCAGGCGCTACCCCGACACGGTTCTGATGCACGGTGGCAGCCCCACCGGTGCGGACCTGATCGCCGCCCAATTGACTGCCAACTGCAAGGCCAGGAAGCTCGGCATGACGGTGGTGCGGGTTGGGGGCTGACGCCCTTTCTTCCGTTCCCGGCCAGAACCGCCGTCGGTCCGACTTTCCGTCTAACGTTCACTCTGATCGTCTCATAATGACCACGCCCCAAAGCTTACGGTTATCTTAGTATACAAGCATTCCATAACAGAAAAAGCGCAATCAGCGGGGGAGGATGCGGTATACGACTTCCTTTTGATTGAAACGTAAATTATTGCAAGCCTAACATATAGAGTCATATCTATTAAAAAAGCAAAATACTGAATGCCATTTAATTGTTTTAGTTGATGACATCTGATACGAAGCCAAACGGCGTGAAATATCTCGTCGTTTTTTATTTGACCATAGTGCATGGCATTCGCGCCACGTGTAAAATTGAGCGCTTTTACAATGCCTGTTTGCTTTCTTTATCTCGTCCGTAAGTTTGAAGCAGAGGCTGGCATGGCGTCGATTGATCGCCTTCTCAAGACTGGGGGCGAGGAAGCAGAGGAAATCTTAGCAGATTGCCTGCTCAGGACATTTATCCAACGCTCTGATACGGAGGGATATGTCAGCCTGACACCGCTTGGTGTTCGACTAACAAGCGACTGACGAATGGCGACCGTTATCTTATGTGAAATGTTCGATACTCCCGACCAGCTGACGTGAAAGGATATACCGATACAGCTTCTCTTCGCCCTCGATATGCAAAGGGCGCGAAGCCCTACCGCCAATATAGCGCTGACGAAAACCCGTGACACAGCAAGCCGAGGGTCGATGACCAGCGGGTTCTGAGCGGCATCATCTTGTCAATTGCAACGGGCTGTGCTCACCAAAGGACTATGGTCCCGCCGAGACGTTGTACAATCGCTGGAAACGCTGGGGCGTGATGGGGATCTTCGTGCGCATGATGGAAGGGCTGGCTGCCGCGGGGGCCGAGCAGAAGACGGTGATGATCGACGCGACCTGCCTGAAGGCCCACCGCGCGGCATCGAGCCTACGGGTTAAAAAAAGGGGCTTGGACGACTGATCGGCCGCACTAAGGGCGGCATGAACACCAAGCTCCACGCCGTCACGGATATAAACGGTCGCGCCTTGAGTTTCTACATGACCGCTGGGCAGGTCAGCGATTATACAGGTGCGGCAGCTTTGCTGGACGATTTGCCGAAGGCGCAATGGCTGCTCGGCGATCATGGTTACGACGCCGCTCGGTTCCAAGATGCCTTGGAGGCAAACGGCATCCAGGCCTGCATTCCCGGTCACAAATCGCGGATTGAGCCCGTTAAATACGACAAGCGCCGCTACAGACACCATAGCCGCATGGAGAACATGTTCTGACGTCTGAAGGACTGGCGACGCGTCGCCACCCGTTACGGTCAGTGTCCGATGGTCTTCTTCTCCGCCATCGCGCTCGCAGCTACCGTCCTATTCTAGCTCTGATCAACGAGTCCTGACCCTAGCCATCCGTGCTGAAATTCAGGGGGTCACGCCAGAGGCGACTAAGCTTGCATCGCCGTCGAAATCATAACCTCCGATTCGTAGGGAGTTCGGCAGACCTTGTTGCGCCCATTTCGTTTGGCATCATAGAGTGCGCCATCGGCGCGCCGCGTTGCCGGCTCGAAATGGGTTAAAGCGGGCGGCATCTCGCTGATCCCGATGCTGATGGTGATCCGAATTGGCTTTCCATTCGGCAGGAGAAAGGGTTCAGCCTCGATGACCTGGCGCAACTGTTCGGCAATGGCTGCCATCGGGCCAGTGCCGACATCCGGCAGGACCGCCAGGAACTCTTCGCCACCCCAACGTGCCACGATATCGTGCTTTCTTAGGGCCTCACTCAGCCGCTGTGCGAAGGTGATGAGCACCGCATCCCCCGCCTCGTGCCCATGTGTGTCGTTGATCGACTTGAAATGATCGATGTCGGCCATCAGAATGCCGGCGAATTCCCGGCCAGTAGAGCGCTCTAGGCGCCGTGCGAGCGCTGCCTGAAACCCGCGACGATTGACGAGACCCGTCAACGGGTCGGTCGCGGCGATCTGCTCGAGCATGAGGACCGCGTGCTCCTTGGCCATGGCGATATAGCCGAAGTAGACAAGGATCCCGGACGCCTGATCGACGATCATGGAGATCATCGCGCTTTCGGTCGAGTTCATCGGAATGTCGGTACCCAGCAGCATCACGAGCGTCGCCGACAGCGTCAATGCATAAAGGGAAAGCGTTGCAGACACGATGTAGGCCGACCAGAGACGCTGTTCAGGCTTGCGGCGTACCGCTTCGACCGCACCCACGCCCGCATAAACGGCCATCAGGACGAAGACGCTCGCGAGCGCTGACCGCATCGGAACGCCGACTACCAGCGCTGTGACATAGGCGATACCCGGCAGGGCGATCATGGACATCACGATCGCGGGAGCGATCCTGCGCTGGTTGAAAAGGCGCAGCCCGCTCCATGATAAGATGAGGCTGGCAGCGTAGCACGTATAGATGATCAACGCCTCGCCGGACGTGAGCCATCGGGTCGGCGGAACGGCAGCCATTAACGCCGATCCGATCATGGAAGTCAGGATCGCGCCGATCCAGTGCCACAGACACAATTCGCGCGGTTGCCGCAGGGCGACGACCAGGAACACGACGAGGTAGGCGCCGCGACTGAGCGCACTCGACAGATGCAGCGTCTCGAGATCAAAAGGCATGACGCGCGATCCATCTTGATCGTTTGATGCTGAAAAGTATGCGCTCTGGGAAGTCCTAGCACGCTTCAGGCTTCCGTTCGTTTCGGACTTACAGCCTCCACCGGAACAGCGCTTGCCATCAACGACCTTGAGTGCATCACAGAATTTTCAATATCACGTAAATATCCATAGATTAAATTTTATATCAAATACATTTTGATGTTACGATTAGTAAGTTATAAATACGATGTATTAATGCGATGTAGATACGACAAATTTAGACCATTGCTATAAGCGTTACCAAGCTTTTTAGCTTGTAAAGTTGACGAATGAATTGTGCAGGATGTGTCGAAATGGCTATAAAGTCAGTATGTTTTGCCGCAGCAATGTTGATCCAGGGGCTCGCGCTGTCATGGTCATCTGCACAGGCTGCCGATCAGTTCGACCAGGATCTCGCTCCGCCTATGGCCACACAGGGATTAAAAGCTGGCAATTGGCTTGTCCGAGGTCGGATCGCGGGTCTGATGCCGGTGAACGAAACCTCGACCGTCGGATTGATCGGCGGTCACATCAATGTGCCCGATATGCTGCTTCCGGATTTGCAGATCGCCTATTTTCTCACAGACCACATCTCCATCGAAGGCCAAGCGGGCATCATTCGAACGCGTCCCCGCATCGTCGGCTCGTTCATCGGCGATTTTGATATCGGGAGCATCTGGAGCGCGGCAGGAGCTGCGTCCGTCCAGTACCATTTCATGCCGGAAGCGCGTTTCAACCCCTATCTCGGAGCCGGCATCAGCTACTCGCGTCCCGTCTCCATCAAGCCAGATGAAGGCATCACAGACTTCAGTGTGTCGGCGCAGACGAGCATCATGATCCAAGCCGGTGCCGACTACCAGATTGCAGGAAACTGGTTTGGGAACGCAGTTGCAAAGTATCTCTTCGTTCCTGAGCAGACGTACGAGAGCCAAAGTGCAACCTTTGTTTCCGACTCCAACATGGTTTTCGCAGGTGTCGGGATCGGATATCGGTTTTAAGCTCCTCACTTTTTCAGGCGCTACAGCATATTTTTGGGGTCTAATAACGTGATTGCGCGCGTTCGGACTTTTTGGGTTCAGGTCTGTCCGTTACATATTTTAGAAAGTGTTCGTTCAAGGCGCTTCGGCTGAAAGGGATTGAGTCCAACGCGCATAGGTTAGGCCTCAGGCTTATGCCGAACACAACAAATTGTGCCGGTGCAGCCGGGATGCAGAGATCGCTTCGCCGAATGCCGTAGCAAGCCGCCCGCCCTTGCGATCCTCTCGTTCCAAGAGAACGACACGTCGGGCCAACTGCGGATCGCCGAACGGTAGGCACAGGAGGCCTGGTGGCATATCCGACAAGGGAAGGACGGCCACACCGAGGCCCTTCTCGACCATCCGCAGGATGACTTCCTGACTGTCGAGGACCATCTCCTCACGAACCTCGAGCCTTTGACGCCGGAGTTCGCGCTCAATAGTCCGCCCAGCCCATGCACGACTATCAAAGCGGATAAACGGGTGTTTGGTTAGCAGATCGGGGACGATTTCCCCGGCGCACTCCGGCGGCGCCACGAGCCAAAATCGGTCCTCGAAGAGCGTCGTCCAGACAAGCCCCGCAGGGTATGGCCTCACAGGCTCGGTCGTCACCGCAGCGTCCAAGTCGCCCGTCGCCACGAAGATCGCCAGTTCAGCCGACATTCCTGCAGAAACGTGAACTCGGACGCGAGGATGTGTCTGACTGATCACGACCAAAGCATCGGGAATGACGCCCGATAGGGCGGTCTGGATCGCTCCAAGTCTGAGGCGACCTGCCAGAGCATGCTCGCCGCCCAACTCGCCCGCGATCCCCTCGTAAAGCGTCAAAATCTCATGCGCTCGTCGCAACACGATGCGTCCGGCTTCGGTGAGCTGGGGGCGGCGTCGGGACCGATCGAACAGTGGCATTCCGAACTGTTCTTCCAGCGACTTTACCTGAAGACTGACGGCGGATTGCGTGAGGCCGACGGCATTTCCGGCGCGCGCGAAGGAACCATGGTTAGCGATGGCAACGAGGGTTTTAAACGCACGAAGGGACATAGGCTTTCTACGCCTGCCGTACTGATAAGGAACGCATTCGCGAGTTGAATTTCCATTCAGGTATTCGACCGATGACGAAACCTCATCGTATGGACGAGAAGATAGCATTTATCCTGGGATGCCCTTTTCCGCTAGGTCGTGAACGAACCAACCTTGAGGGGAACGACAATGTCTTCATCCATCGCTTCTCCATTCGGCCGTCCATGCGTCAGGCAGGCGCGACGACCATTTCTGACACCGCCTTACGCGATAGAGGACAGCCGCGAGGTTCTTGCGTGACCGATCGGGCGAGCCTCGAGAAGGCATGCCGAAAATTCGTGTCCGCTTTTGGACTGCGGCCATGACCGAGACCATCGTCTACGCCCTCTTACCGATCGTCGTCCTGATCGGTTTCGGTTTCTTCCTGCGAGTCCGCTGTTTTCTCGACAAAGGGTTCTGGCCGCAGGCTGAACGGCTTGGCTATTTCGTCCTGCTGCCGAGCCTGTTCTTCCACGGGTTGGCGACGGCTGATCTCCAAGCGCTTCCCGTCAAGGAACTTGCGGGAACTCTTATCGTGTCCACGCTGGCGGTTGCCGGAACCGTGATCGGTCTGCGCTCATTCTCTCGGCTCGACGGCCCATCCTTCACATCCCTTTTTCAAGGCAGCGTGCGCTTCAACAATTATGTTGGTGTCACGCTGGCAGCGGGACTGTTCGGAATGAAAGGCATCGCACTGGCGGCCATCTGCAACGCGGCGATCGTACCGACAGTGAACGTCCTCTGCGTCCTTGTTTTTGCACGATACGGATCGGCGCAGCTCACCAAGCGCGGCATCGCGCGCCAGCTCGCGACCAATCCACTCGTGCTGTCGTCGCTCGGGGGGATCGCCTTTCAGCTCGTTGGCTTGGGCCTTCCACCCGGGCTGGAGCCCGCGCTAAAGGCGCTAGGGGCCGCATCGCTTCCGCTGGGTCTTCTGTGCGTTGGATCTGCTCTGAACTTTCACTCTGCTCGTCAGTGGGTTGGCCCAGTCACCTACTCGTCCCTGGTCAAGTTCGTCGCCATGCCGTCGGTCACACTGGCAGTGGGGCTCGGTGTTGGCCTGAACGGGCCGGCGCTGACAACCGCACTTCTCTTCCAGGCTCTACCCACCGCATCATCAGCTTACATTATGGCTCGTCAACTCGGGGGCAATGCACCGTTGATGGCGGGGATAACCGCGGTTCAGACGGTGATCGCGCTCGTCGCGCTTCCACTGGTCCTGATTGGGCTGAGCAACTGGACATAGGCTCAACGAAACGGTCAGTTGCCTATGTGGAACGGGACCGCTCAGCGGTCGCCGTCAGGTCCAGTTCCCCCTCGCGGCGGCTGTATGCTTATGTCCGGCTCCGTGCTGAATGAGAACACCGGAAGCCTAGCGAGGTTGAACAGCAGAGGCGACCACTTTCGCCATCACACACAAGGTTCAGGCCGCTATGCCCGAACCGCCTTCACCCAGCCTGATGCGCTGGCCGCAGACCGCTTTAGCCAACGCCTCGTCATGCGTGACGAGGATGACCGCGCAGCCGTCGCGATCGGCGGCTTCCACGATCATGTCGATCATCTCCTTCTGGGTGATCAGGTCGAGCCGCGAACTCGGCTCGTCCGCGACGATCAGCGCCGGCTTCAACAGAAGCACGCGCAGCAGCGAGAACCGCTGGAGTTCGCCGCCCGAAACCTGCCCCGGCATGCGATCGAGGAGGCTCGGGTGCAGTCGCAGACGCTGCATCAACTCGCCGATCCGATGGTCGTCCAGTCGGTGCCGCGCCACGAGGTCGGCCAGCGTGCGGCGCAGCTGTCGACGTGGCGGGAACGCCAGGACGGGATCCTGGTAGAGCTTCTGGAAGGCGGTCGGCGACAGGCCGCCGGCGCGGTGCACCGATCCGGCATCCGGCCGCACGAGGCCGAGCACGGCATCGCCGAGGGTCGACTTGCCGCAGCCGCTCGGGCCGGTCAGCCCGACGATCTCGCCCGGATGCACGCGCAGCGACAGATCCGCGAAGAGCTGCCGTCCGCCGCGCGAGACCGCGAGGTCCCGAAGCTCGAAGACGGCATCGGCGCCGGTGGCGCCAGCCCCGCCGGGGTCGCGCCCCGGCCATTGCCGGGGATCGGCGGCGAGAAGGGTGCGGGTGTAGGGATGGTCCGGCGCCGACAACACGGTCTCCGCGGAGCCGCGCTCGACGATCTCGCCCTTCCACATGATCGCGACGTCGCCGCCGAGCCGGCGCGCCACCTCGAGATCGTGGGTGATCGTCAGCAGGCCCCCGCCGGTCTCGATCCCCTTGCGAAGGAGATCGACGACGTCCCCGACACGGGCGGCGTCGAGACCCTTGGTCGGCTCGTCGGCGATGACGATCGGCGCGCCGCCCGCCTTGGCGGCGACGAAGGCGAGGCGCTGCGCCATGCCCCCAGAAAGCTCGAACGGATACCGCGCTGCCGCCTCGCCGAGGCCGACGCTGGCAAGGTCCGCCGCGCCGGTCTGTTCGGCCTCGGAAGCCGGGCGGCCGGCCACGAGCCTGTGCGTCTCCTCGACCTGGCGCCGAGCGCGCATCGTCGGGTCGAGGCTGAGCCAGGGCTCCTGCGGAAGCACGGTGATGGCGTGCCCCCAGAGCGAGCGACGTCCGGTGGCGCCGGCCTCCTCGGCGAGATCGCCGATCGCGATCCGGCCACGGGCCGAGAGGCCATCGGGCAGATTGCCGACGATGGCCTGCGCCAGCAGGCTCTTGCCCGATCCGGTCTCGCCGATGAGGGTCAGGGGACGCGAGAGCGACAGCGAGAGGCTGGTCGGCGCCACGATGCGCTGCGCCCCCGCATGGACCGAGACGTCGTCGATGGTAAGAAGCGCGGTCATCGCGAGCGGTATCCTGCCAGGAGGTTGAGGGACAGGACGAGCAGGAACACCGCCAGGATCGGCTGCAGCAGGATCCACGGGGCCTCCGCGTAATAGGGCAGGAGCTCGGTCATCATCAGGCCGAGTTCGGCCGTGGGCGGGCGCAGCCCGACCGAGACGAAGCCGAGCGCGGCCACCGCCATGATCGCCGTGGACGCGCCGAAGGCCGCCACGGTGAAGAGCACGGGCGACAACTCCGGCCAGAGGTGGTGGCGCACGATGTAGGCCGGCCCGAAGCCGAGGAGACGCGAGGCCTCGACGGCGGGCGAGGCGAGGATCGAGCGGGCGGTGGCCCGCGACATGCGGAAATACTCGATCCAGAGCACGAGCGAGATCGAGCCGTAGATCGCCGCGAAGGAGCCGGGAAAGATCGCGCTGACGAGCAGCACCAGAAGAAGCCCCGGCAGCGACAGGACGATGTCGCAGACGATCGATAGCAGGCGATCCGTCCACCCGCCCTTCCAGGCCGCGAGGATGCCGAGAAGGGTTCCGGGGATCCCGGCGGTCACCACGCTGAGAAGCGCCAGGCCGAGCGAAAGGCGGAGCGCCGCGCCGAGCCGGGCCAGCATGTCGCGCCCGAGATGATCGGTCCCGAGCGGATGGTCAGCGCTCGCGCCCGACAGGATCGCGCCGTAGTCCTGGCGCCCCGGGTCGACCGAAGACAGGAGGGGAGTGAGGGCGGCGAAGGCGACGAGACCCAGAAGCAGCGCCACGCCGAGGCGAGGCAAGCGGCGCGGCCGTTCGGCGACGACGGGAAGCGTGTCGGCGAGGCTCATGCGAAGGATCCCCCGCGCGGGTCGAGCCGGGCGTTGAGAAGATCCACGCCGGCGTTGAGGGCGACGAAGGTCAGGCCCATGACGAGTGCCGCGCCCTGCACCATCGGAACGTCGCGCTGGACGATGGCATGGACGAGCGCATGCCCGATGCCCGGCCAGGCGAAGAGCGTCTCCACCACCACGACGCCTTCGATGAGCATCGCGAGCTGGACGCCGAGATAGGTGACCACGGGCACCGAGACGTTGCGCAGGCCATGGCGCGGGAAGATGTGCCGTTCGGGCAGCCCCTTCAGCCGCGCGAAGGCATAGAAGGGCGACGCGACGACTTCGGCCGTCGCGTCGCGCGTCACGCGCGAGGACACTGCGGCGAGCCCGAGCGCGAGCGTCAGCGCCGGCAGGACGAGATGGCCGCCATGGCCGTGGCCGGCCGCCGGCATGAGCCCGAGCGAGAGGGCGAAGACGAGGACCAGGAGGAGGCCGAGCACGAAAGGCGGCAGGGCGCGCAGCACGACCGCCGCGACGAGAAGCACCCGGTCGAGCGCACCGCCGGCGCGGCGCCCGGCCATCATGCCGAGGGGGAGCCCGATGATCAGCGACAGCGCGATGGCCGAGGCGGCGAGGATCAGCGAGGCGCCGAACTGGTGGGCGAGTTCATGCACCACCGGTTCGCCCGAGACGAGCGAGCGGCCGAGATCGAGCGTCACGAGGTCCCAGAGCCACCGGCCGAGCGCCGTCCATCCCGGCTGGTCGAGGCCGAGTTCTGCCCGCACGGCCGCAGCCGCATCGGTGGAGACGAGATCGTAGCCATAGCGGCCCGCGGCGATCCGATAGGCCATGTCGCCGGGCAGGAGGCGCATCAGCGCGAAGGTGAGAGCGCCCACGGTGAGCGCCACGAAGCCGGCCTGGAGAAGGCGATGGACGAGACTGCGGATCATGGCTTCCACGCCATCCCGGCGAGGCCGAAGGAGCGCTCGAAGGGATCGATCGCCGCGCCCTCGACGGCCTTCGTCACCGCCGCCGTCTGCTCGTACCAGACCACGGGAATCACGGGCAGGTCGCGCTGGAGGATGCCGGCGATCTCATGGCGAAGGCGCGCCTGCTCGCCCGGATCGGTTGCCGTGAGCAGCGCCTGCATCGAGCGATGGAAGGCCGGATCGTCCCAGTTCATCGAGCCCCAGTCCGATCCGCCTTTCCGGAAGTCGCCGAGAAGGGTCACGAACGGGTCGGGCACGAGCGAGTAGTTGCGGGCCGCCAGCGCCAGCTGCAGCGTGCCGTCCTGATGGCCCGCCGGGATGGAAGAGGCGTTGGCGACCGAGACCTCGACGTCGATCCCCACCTGGCGGAACTGATCCTGAAGCGCGGTGGCGATCAGCGGCAGTTCGGGACGGTCGGCATAGGTCATGAGCTTCACGCGCAGCGGCTTGCCGTCCTTCTCGGCGATGCCACCGGCGCCGGGAACCCATCCGAGCGCCGCCAGCCGCGCCTTCGCGCGCTCGGGGTCGGTGGCGAGCGGCACGAGCGCGGGATCGTGCCAGGCCTCGACGCTCGGCGGGAAGAGCTGCGTCGCCCCGGTGCCGGGCGCCCGCAGAAGCGCCGCGGCGAGCCCTTCGCGCTGGATCGCCTCGCTTAAGGCCGTGCGGCCCTCCACGCTATCGAAGGGCGGCATCGCGGCGTTGATCTTGAGCTGCATGACGCGCGGCAAGGGCGCCTTGAGGACCTCCACCGCGCCGTTCCGCTTCAGCCGGGCGATGCTCGGCGGGTCGAGCTGAAATGCCAGGTCCGCGTCGCCGCCCTCGATCATCAGGGTGCGCGTCTCGCCGCGCCCGGCCGCCAGATAGGTCGCCGCTTCGATCGCTGGCTTGCCGCCCCAATAGCCTTCGAAGGCCGCGACCTCCAGGCGCTGCGGGGCTTCGAGCCGGGTGATCCGGTAGGGTCCGGTCGCGACCACCTGGCTCACCGTCCCGTCGGCGGCCAGCGACGACGGTGCGAGAACGATCGTCGAGTAATGCGCGAGGAGCGCCCAGAGCGGGGCGAAGGGCTCGCCCAGCCGGATCACGACGGCGCCGGTCTCGGCCGCGATGCTTTCGATCCTGGCGCGTTCGAGGACGCCCGGCTTGGCGCGGGCGCGGTTGAGGGAGGCGGCCGCAAGCTCCGCGGTGAGCGTGGTCCCGTCATGGAAGCGCACGCCGTCTCGGATGGCCAGCGTCCAGGTGAGGCCGTCCGCCGATACCGTCCATGCGGTGGCGAGCCCGGGCTGCGGCTTGCCCTCGAGGTCGACCTCGACCAGCGTCTCGCCCACCTGCATGCGCTGGAAGATGAAGCCGGACAAAGACGGGTCGGCCCCGCCGATCTCGAAGGGCGCGACGATGTCGAAAACGCGGTCACCGGCGGCAGCGGCGGGATGGGCTGCGAGCAGCGAGGCGCCGAGGAGAAGCGGTACCGCGAGGCGGGAGACGAGGGCGGATCGGATCATGGGACAGGTCCGTCAGTGTTGGATGAAGGGAGATGCTGGCTGGCGTGAGTGTGGGGACGCGAAGGGATCGCAGCGATCTCGTCATGTGTCGTTCGAGTCGGTCAGTTCGGAAAGGCAGGGGCCGCCTTCGCGAATGGAAGGCATCGTCATCGCGGATGCGTTCCATTGGGACGCAGGCATCCCGCCTCCGGTTGCAGCGATGCAAAGTGTGTGCGGACGTCCAAGACCGTTCGTTCGCGCAGACGACCTGCCTGTGCGTTGGAGCTGTGGTAAGCCACAGTGTGCGTCAGGTTCATGCGAGTCCCCCAATGAAGATTGTCTTGTAATGTAATAACATTACATTAGGCAAGGTGGTTGAAACGGGTCGATCTGCGGGCTCCGCAGGCCGGCATCGTCCACGAGCTTGCGATCCACACGGCCGATGCCGTGATCTCACCCGGTGAGGCCGTCATGCTGATCGTACCGGCGGCCGACAAGCTGGAGGCCGAGGTCCGGATCGCGCCCCAGGACATCGACCAGCTGTCCATCGGCCAGGAGGTCCATCTGCGGTTCTCCGCCTTCAACCAGGGGACCACGCCCGAGGTGACAGGGACGATCGAGCGCATCGGCGCCGATCTCACCCACGAGCCGCAGACGGGCCTCGCCTACTACACCGTGCGGGCGGGCATTGCGGCCGACCAGGTCCAGAAGCTCGGTGCGGTCAAACTCGTTCCCGGCATGCCAGTGGAGGCCTTCGTGAAGACCGGCGACCGGACGGCGCTGTCCTACTTCATCAAGCCGCTCAGCGATCAGATCGAGCGCGCGTTCCGAGAGGGGTAGACCTTCGGCCGGATCCTGCGATGTGATAGCCGTGGCGGCAGCCAGCAGCAGGCTTCAGGACGGGAGTGGTTTCGTGGCCGAAGACGAGGATCCCGCGATCGAGGTGTCGCCGCTCTCGGGAAACGTGACGCGCGATGGCGTGACGGTCGAACTGGCGATCTACCGGATCGCGGCGTCGAATGAGGGATGGACGCTCGAGGTCGTCGACAAGGAGAATGCGTCCACGGTCTGGGACGCCCGCTTCGTGACGGATGACGAGGCGTATCGCGAGTTCCACCGCTGCCTCGATGAGGAGGGCATCCTGGCGCTTCTGTCCGGCGACACCCCGACGGTTCACTGATGGTCGCCGCGATACGCTAACGGTTGAGCCAGCTGCTGGTTAGGGTTCCCGACATCGACCTTGCTACCGTGCAAGCTCGGTCAGCGCCGGGACCCAGCGGGTGCTGCTGCCGGTCCTTCTCGTCCTGCCAAACGAGTTCTGGCATCAGTCCCGGAGGATGAGACCGCGCTTCCATCTGTCTTCGAGCTTCAGCCCCTTCGTCGCCTCACGACGCCGAACCCGATAAGGAACCTTGGCGATCGTGTTGGAGGATGTCATAGGCGCCTCGATCGAGATCGCATCCGATCTGACGTCCACCGCCTCCGTCACGACATTGGCAGTCTCGGGTGGGATGGCGGTGACATCCAGGCTGTGGGTGTCCGGCAAACGACGGGCAGAAGACCGTCTCCGGTATGACCTGGGCTCGTCCGAAAACATCGGTTCCAGCTGCTCGGTCAGCACCGGCGCCGGGTCGATGCGTGAAACCAGGATCCGGCCTGTCCGATGCGCGGGTTGCGCATTCGAAGGCGCCTGCGCGGACCGCACTTCCGCTCCGGCCTCGTTGTCGGCCAGGGCCGCAGGGTCGTGGGTCTTCCGCGCAAAAGTTCGAAGCTCGGGCGTCATCACGTCCGACCAGATCGAGACGGGTTGCCCGGCGGCAGGCAGACGACGCTTGCGCTCGACGACGAACGGCTTCAGCTGACGTTTCATGAAAGGTCACATCAAATGAGAATGAAGTGCGGGTGATCGTTTGCGCCCGCCCAATAAACATATTGGCGTGAGGTTATCCACGCGAGTCATGCTGATCTGATTGCCCCTTGCAGCCCCATGCTGATGCATCTACGAGCACGTTAGACCATCGAGGTAGGAAAACCGTAGGTTCAAAATTGCACGTCATTGCTGTGGGTGGCGATTGATACTCGTTGCGCTTGGAGGCTGGCGTTCTGATTGCATTGAAACCTGACTGGAGAGCAGCATGAACTTGGAACCTGAGACAAACGACGATCAGCTGCAACGGACGGCCGGGATCGTCGCCGCCTATGTCAGCAACAATCATGTGCCGCGCGAGGAACTGCCGGATCTCATCCGGAAGATTTACGACGCTTTCGCCATGCCAGGCGTTGGTGCAGCCGCGCTGGCGCCGCCAGTTCCGGATCTGGTCCCCGCAGTCCCGATCAAGAAGTCGGTGACACCGGACTACCTAATCTGCCTTGAGGATGGAAAATCGTTCAGGTCTTTGAAGCGGCATCTTATGACGCATTTCGACCTAACGCCAGATGCCTATCGTCAGAAGTGGGGTCTACCGGCCGATTACCCGATGGTGGCGCCTAACTATGCGGCCAAACGCTCCGAGCTGGCCAAGGCGATCGGCCTGGGCCGCAAGGGGGCGCAAGCGAAGGGCTGACATCGTCAGGGGTTTGCGGGGCGGACCCGAGCAGCTGGATCAGCGCCAACCGATGCGACCCTTAAAGCCCACTGGGATGAACCTGGGCTTTCCGCCTCCTGTTCCCGACAGCAGGCATAAACCTGTCGAGATAGCCGCTGACGGACACACGAACGTCTTACGGTTTGCCTTGAATGGTTCAGGAGGCGATGATCCAGTTTGGATGGGTCCGCGGGCATTTTGTACCGCATGGAACGCGGGTCGTTTTGGGCATACCCGTAACGGACCTTACCGTCAAAAAGCAAGTAGGTGGTCTTAAACCCGACTGTGTGAGATGGTGTTGCTGGTGCAAAGCGCGGCTTATGCCTATAGTTAGAGGGTCAAGACGCCCCACATCTACGAACCAACCCGGCTGGAGAACGTGCCATGCGGAAGTCGGCATATGCGTCACAGAAACCGTGGACCTATCTCGTTGAGGTCAATAGGCCACGCGGGAATGACATACGACGCAGCATAAGGCGATGGGGACGCCAAGGTGTCGAGGCCGAGCTCATTCCGCATCTTACAACCGTCCGGATCACTCGCCCCCAAAACATGTCGATAGATACGTTCAAAAAGCTTCTTCGATCAGAGCTTCATCCTCGCCGAGGCTCGTTGATGGTCTTCTGTCGCTCCAACGGCAAAGCCTTCCGCTGCTCGAACTACGGCAATTCTCGGGGTCGTTTCATTCAAGAGCTATAAATGTGGATAGCGCTTCAACTGCTAACTAATCGCAAAAGAGAAATCGTGCTCTAAGCGCTCTGGACTTGTTCCAGGTCGAAATGCGTTCGTTTGCCGTTTTGCTATCTCGGATGACCGGCCGGAATGAATAGGCTTCACACGCCTTTCATTAAAAGCACACTCCAACCCAGATGTGACACCACTAAACAAGTCTTCTTTTGTCAGCTTTGTTCCACCAATTCTAACAACAATGACTGCTTGGTCTCTCACAAGCGGGGCTACGCCCTTCCATACTTCATTTAAGAATCTCCAATAATCTTTCAAAACAGTATGTCTGTCATCGCGATTAATGCGATGCTTTGGTCGATCAGCACCTCCAAGAAACCACAACCTCAGCCACTGATCTTCAGAATAATCCGTCGTATCAAGATATGGAGGCGAAGTTACAACAAGAGCGACTTGTCCTAAAGCGTCTTGAAAGTTTTCCGTTGCGCGCCGAGCATCATCAAGGACAACTTTCCCCTTCGCCTCTGGCGGACGCTTTAGGAAACGAAACTTTGCCGCCTCACGCAGTATAGGAAATGTCTTCCTCTCCGGAGCTGAGAGGTTACGTTCACGCCACCAACGCACAGAATAATCGGGCTTTGTGCTTATAGTTCTGGGCATCCTATTACTTAGTACTGATTGAGAGCGATGAGATTCCCCGTGCAAAATGCCGAGCATGATAGCACTTATAAATCGATCAACCGGATCACTCTGCCAATTGAGATACTTTTTGAGGAAGACAATTTCTTCGAGCGTATTTTTATGAAAACAGTATTCAAAAAACTCTGGTAAAGTCTCGCCCACGAACAGGTCGTCATTGAACTGAACTTCTAGTTCCGAAATACGCTCTAAAATGCTTTCGAGAGATGGGACGTCGGCTTTGGCGCCAGCTACACAAGCGGCGACAGGGTTCACATCCGATCCGATCGCTTTGCGTCCGTTGAGAAGACTTTCCAATATTGTCGTTCCGCGGCCGCAAAACGGATCAAGCACAAGCTCTCCAGGACGCGTGTGCGCAAGCAACTGCTCAGCGACGAACGCCTCAGGGAACATTGCAAAATACGGGCATATGGAATGCAGCGGATGTCTCATGCAGCAGCTCGCTTTTCAGCTAGTTCCTGCATTACCCCTTCGACCCACTCATCAACCTCGTTGATACGGTCAATGCCGTCGATGTTAGTCGGAGGCCCCCCTGGGGCGCCTAACGCGAGCGCAGATGATTGAGCGATCCGACCACGATCAAAGATGATTCCGAAAGTAGCCTCTCTGACAGCGAACTTCCTGGTGACACCTTCCCGATAAACAAGCGGGCCACCGCCAGCTGCGCGCGGTGGTTCCTCTAGATCAAACCATAAGGGAAACGGTAAGCATATCGCCGGCAAGAAATGCTCGAAGCGTTCATTGACGAACCACTGCCGTATCGATTTAACATCAGATGCGACCGGCTTATCCTTCCAGTCCATACCAGACGCAACTTGGACGAACATTAGCAATGTAGCTGCATGCCCATCAGAAAAGCCGCGCCATGCGATTATATCAACGCCGCCGTCTTTTAGTTTTGCGTCAAAACCATAAGGTATAGAGTCTCTTATTTTATACGATCCATACCGGGCCCAAGCGGCTGTCAACGCTGGCAGAAAACCGTCTCCGGTCGCCCTAGGGAATCCAAAAGACACAACTTCAGCGTTGGTATATCCGCCTACAGCTATACATGAACATATCTGAAACACGTTGCCAATTTGCTGGACAAAATAGCGCTTTTCTTTTGGGACTGCGATGAGATTGTCTCTCATACCTGAGTCTAATAAGCAAAATATGTAGATCAATTCGCCGGATTCTACGCTCTTCCAAGATTCCTTACGCTTCAAGATTTGAGCAGAACCAAAAGCCCCTAATGAGATTAACTCAAAAGGGTAAGAAGAGCCGACTAGTTTTATGCGAAGTTCAATTTCCTCGGTAACACGCTCCTCTAAATCATCAGAGGATCGCTCCGTTACTTCTGGCTCTCCACCATCGTCTGCATCTTCTTCAAAGTCTTTTGGCGAAGAACGACCATCCGTAGTTCTACGCAACTGTGTGCGGAGAGCAGAAATTGCAACTTCTCCGCTTTCGTTCGATAAAGCCAGAAGTTCCAGCCAATCGGCAAAGCGCGCGCGCTTAGAATTGAGATCGGGAGGATTAATGTGCACTCAGATATCCTCGTCGCCGAGGCTTTTCTTCAGCATGTTGTCCCGAAGATTACGGACAGTGGTAGCAAGGTTTCGAACCATCGATAACAAGGTTTCGTCACCATCATAATGGCTCGACAGCCCCAAAGCCCCTTCGCACTCCTTCGAAGCGCCGATCAACGCCTCTTTAAAGCGTTCAGATGGGGGCTCTACCTGCTCAAACGCTTGGTCCAGCCGCCGCGTACTCGCCAAGACACCAAGGGCTGTCTTGTTCTCGATAACACGAACTAGCTGGTTTAGATTCGGGTTCTGACTCGCAATTACTGTTGGCTCTTTCTTCGACTCTTGGCCATACAACCAAGACATGACCTGCTTCAGCTGTTCAGTGTTTTCCTTGGGAACAGGGGTCTTTGTATCTTCGTCGTCTTCTATACCGAGATATGACCGGACTGATGGGCGAGAAATTGCTGTGTAGAGATGAGAGAAAGCAAATCTCTTTTTTGTTCTATCGTTAATATTAAAGACGTTGTCGTTTTGCGCCTGTTCCAGGACACGGTATCCGGCAACGAGCCGCCGGATCGTGTTGTGATTGTCGCCAAGCATCTTGCTTACGACATCGACATCAGCCCCTTCGTTCAACCACTCGGCAGCATATTTAGCTTTGGCATAGGCGTCCCATTTAAATGGGCCGTTTATATGCTTGAATGCAATAAAACGACGTGCATCCGCTCGATCATCAACGAACCGGACTCTTACGTCGGCGGGCAAAGGTTGCGGGTTATCAATATTCGGAAGTTTATAACTTATATCCGAGCGAAGTTTAGCGTCAGAAATCAGCCTTATCGCCGCGAGGCGGCGATTTCCCTCGAACACGATATTGGTATTTTTCTGTACAATGAGAGGTTCATAGTCAATCCATCCAGATGATAGTATGGACTGAACTAGCTCTTCGACATCATATTCAGTAGTAAGATACCGAATAGAATCTTCCTCGGTTTGGAATACCTCAGTTGGGACGCGCGGATTTTGCGGGTCAAAGCGCAAATCCTGGATTGGCACCATCGAGTCCTGAGTGGCCGAAACGTTGGGAACGCTAGACATGATCCGTGTCCCGTTCAGAGTCCGGGGAATGTGTTGATACGGCGTTCGCAGCCGTCCAAAGTGCACGGCTGATCCATTCTTGAAGCGTCGTGTCCTGCTGCGCAGCGATCAACCGGAGCGTACGATGCAACTCCGGCTCTAAGCGGATGTGCACCATTCGGGCCTTCTCGGCAGCTGCCGGTCGCTTCTGTAAGTCGGTACGAATGATCAAACCTCGGTGTATCGTCGCGACATCAGTAACATCGATATATGCGTTCGCACATCCCGAGCGGGCATAATTCACTGAAATGAGAGGCTCTTGGTTTCTTGATTGCATAACGGTAGGGCCGCCTCGACCAGAGCTCTCCATAGCGAAGGGAGGGGCGGCCCGGATCACAGCCGCCCCCTTTGTCTGCTCAGGCGGCGATCCTCCGCTCGATCTCCGTGAGGAACGGCAGGTTGATCCGCCGGTAGAGCGGCAGTTGCCTGCGGACCTCGTCGTGCAGCGTGGGGCTCGGCTGTCGATCGATGCGGATCAGCTCCAGCACCTGGCCGACATGCATCTGATCCGTGCTGAATGGCCTGACGGGATCGATGATCCAGTTCTCCAGGGCTTCCACCAGCGCACCGTCTTCCCGCCGGTATTCGGGCCGCCCGTCGTCGGGATCGATGCCGAGGTTCTGACAGGCCGTGCGATAGGCAGGCGTGCCCCAGCTAAAGCGCGGGGCATCCATGATCTCTCGGTAGAGGGGGAACGCGGCCCGGATCGCCTGACGCTCGGCACGCGGCGTCAGGGCCATGGCGACGATTTCCGGCAGCTGGGCGAGCAGGACGCATCGCATGGCGAACACATGAACCTCCCCCGCGTCCTCCAGCTCGAACACGGCCATGTCGCTGCCCCGCGAACCCGCGATCGCTTCCAGGCCATCCTGATAGATGCGGTCCGGCAGCGCCTCCACGTAGGCGCGCACCGTGATCGGCCCGCTGTTCGACCGCTCGTGCAGGCGCCAGCTTTCGATCTGCCACTCGCCCGTCGCCGGATCGCGGCTCGCCCGATGCCGGCTCGACACCCAGCGCTGCCAGCCCGGGCCCTGTTCCTCGTTCATGCCACCCTCCATCTGAACCCGATGGATCGTAGGTTGCAGACATATGATATGCCAACCGTACGGATTGTGCAGCGTGTGAACATGATGACCTTGGTCAGCCTACTCTCATGCCAATTGGCCGCTATCGCTCGTACCCGCCGCGATCACGATCCCTGTCCCGCTCGCGCTCCTGCTCGCGGCTGCGCTGACGCTCTTCCGGCGTGATCTCACGCGCATGCAGCTCCGCCAGGCGCTCCGCGATCGATCGTTTCTGGACCGGCTCCGCACCGGTCTCCCGCTCCTGCGACGGCTCGCGCTCTTTGGGGCCTTCCACGCGCTCGCGCAGCGCCTCGATGCGCTCGGGGACGCTGAGCTTCGGCCTGTCGTCCTCGCGCCCCTCGGTGGGCCCTGCATCGCGCGCTCTCAACGCATCGAGACGCTGCGCAAGGGTCCGCCGCTCGCCTTCACTCTCCGGCGTTCGTCCCGGTGCCTGATCCCGCCCTATCACCTCCCCGCGCTCCGGCGCCGGCATCGCTCGTTCACCCACCATGCGTTCGGCAGCAAGCCGCTCCTGTGCCCGCGCCTCGAGCGCAGCGATGCGATCCGCAACCGACACGCGCTCGCTGGCAGGAAGCGGCACCGGCGCCTCAAGTGGCGTGTCCCGCTCCTCGCGCATTTCCCGCAGCACCCGCGCCCTGTGGCTTTCCCTGGGAGCCTCCCGCTCGGCCGCGTCCGGAACGCGAATGGCTTGGGCCCCGTCCGCCAGCAGCCGCTCGGCGCGCTCGTCGCGCCGGCCCTCGACCTCGAGCCCGCGACGCGTCGCGTAGTCCAGCGTCGTTTCCTTGGTGTTGGCGTGGCCGAGCCCGGTCACGAGCGCTTGTCTGTCGACGAAGTCGTCGCGGCCCACATGAAGCTGCACGGCGTCGCGGTGACGGGTCATCGCGACATAGGCGAGATGGCTGTCCATACCGCCCGACGCCAGCACGTAGGATCGGTCCACGGTGGCGCCCTGCGATTTGTGGATCGTCGTCGCGTAGCCGTGATCGAACTTGTCGTACTCGGCGACCGGCACCATCACGACGCGCCCCTTGTCCTGCGCCTCCTGTCCCGGCCCCTGCGCCCCGTCCAGCCTGACGACGATCTCGCCGTCCCGGATCGCGCCGACGGTTCCCAGCATGCCGTTCTTCACCCCGAGATCCCGATCGTTCTCCAGAAACAGGAAGCGGTCGCCGATCGCGAAGACCCGCTCACCGTCGTTCGTCCGGTAGGAGCGCTCGACCTCCAGCTCGCCGCGCTCCCGGCGCTCGCCCCGGATCGCCTCGTTCAGCTCGCGCACATCGGCGCGCCGATAGGTCAGCACGAGCTGCGACGCCTCCGGCTTCGCGTCATGGTCCCGCATGACCTCTGCCACGATCGCGCCGCGTGCCGCCTCGCGTGTTTCCGCGAACCGGATGGCGCCATGCCCCTCATAGGCCGAGAGACCCTCGCTGACGCGCAACCGCGCGAAGTCATGGCTCGCCTCGCGCTGCCACCCGTCGCGCTGCCGGCGGACCTCCTCCAGCTCGGCACAGCCGATATGCTCGGTGACGGCCCGGAAGGCCGCACCCGCCTGGATCGGCTGAAGCTGCTGCGGATCGCCGACGAGCACGAGCTTGGCCCCGGCGCGGTCCGTCTCCTCGATGAAGCGGGCGAGCTGACGCGACGAGACCATGCCTGCCTCGTCGATCACGAACACGTCGCCTTTGCTTAAACCACCCCGCCCGTTCGCCCAGCCGTATTCCCACGAGGCGAGCGTGCGCGAGGCGATGCCCGAACTCTCCTCCAGCCCCTCGGCCGCCTTGCCGGCGAGCGCAGCGCCATGGACGCGGTAGCCCGCCTCCTCCCACGCCTCCCGCGCGCTCGTCAGCATGGTGGACTTGCCCGCCCCCGCCAACCCGACCACCGCCGCGCAGCGCTCTTCGCCGGTCACATGCCGAACCGCCTCTCGCTGCTCCTCGGCCAGCCAGGTCCGAGAAGCGAGGGAACGCTCGACATGGTCAGCCTCGACGCCGTGCCCGCCGCTCTCCGACATGCGCACCGCGCGATCCACCATGCCGGCTTCCAGCTCGATCATCTCGCGTGTCGAATAGCGCGCCAGCTCGGTGGCGTGCCCGTGCCGGTCCTGGGTCTCGCCGCGAAGCTCCACCAGCTCGGCGCTCGCCATCACCTGCGCAAAGGCGTTCTGGAACTCCTGGGGATCGTCGATCGCGCGGTGCAACGCGCGCGCCACGTCGTGCCGATCGAACACGCTCTTCTCGCCGGTGACGAGATGCAAAACCTGTTCGGGGTTCTCACGGATCGACTGCGCGTTCTGCCGCGCCGCGTCCTCTTCGAGACGAACCCGCGACACATCCATGCCGCGCCGCTGCATCTCGGTGGCATGGACGCCCATGTGCTGCGTCGGCGCGATCTCCAGCCCGCGGGCCTCGTGCGAGCGATGATCGATCCGCTCCACGTGACCGGCACGGCCCAGATGCTCGTTGGCGTGATGCTCCCAGGCCTGACGCAAATCGCGCAGCTGCATGTGCGAGGTCGGCAATCCCTCCGCCAGCAGCCGCGCGTTGCGCCACTCGAACTGCGTCTTCTCACCGAGCCCGGAAGACGTGACCTCCCGCGTCGTCATCAGAATGTGCGCATGATGGTTGCGGATGTCGGTTTCGCCCGAAGGCGAATGGATGGCAAAATCGACCGCGGCACCGTAGCGGTTCGCCAGATCCTGCGAGAATGATCGCGCCAGCTCGATCCGCTGGTCCGGTGTCAGCTCATGCGGAAGCGCGACCTCAAACTCGGTGGCGACGCGAGCGTCCTTTCGCTTCTCGGCCTTCTCGGCTGCGTTCCACAAAACAGAGCGGTCCAGCGCCCAAGCTGCATCGACGCCTTCGGGCAGCACGATCTCGGTATGACCGATGCCGGATTTGCCGCGATAGTCGTGAACCTGCCCATCGCTAAGATTGATCAACCGTTCGCCGGATCGATAGGCCGCTGCCGCAACCGCACTGCGCCCGGACGAGCGCGACAGCGATTTCATCGAGCAGTGGTAGATCGCCATGCGGTCTGCGGCTCCGGCTCACGTATCAGGCCATAGGCAGGCCTCCCTATCTCGTCGGACGTTGCCGCAGAATGGCTTGCCCCGCAAGCCGGAAGTGCGCTCTTACAACATTCTGACGAATGATTGTTGCGATCTGCAGCGTTTGATTTTGGACGGTTGGAATGGAGTTTGATGGGTGTGGAGAAAATGGATGGAAGGGAATTCTGGGATGATGACGAGATGGAAGATGGATGGGGTTTGAATGATATTTGAGGAGATATTTGGAGGGATAGAACGGTGTTGTGTAACGGAAACGGTTGGGTAAAGGAGGATGGATGGGTTTCTTAACGAGGGGATTTGAGTCTTGGCGAAGCTGTCGATCGAGGAGCGGATTGCGCAACTGGAAGCGCGTAAGCGGGCGCTGAAAGCAAGGCTGACGAAACACGATCGGGCGAAGGACACGAGACGTAAGGTGCTTCTCGGCGCGCTTGTGCTTCAGCAGCTGGAGGCAAATCGCGATGCGGAATTCAGACAGCGACTGGCAAGCTGGTTGAAGGGCGAGCTGCCGGGTTTCCTGACGCGCGACGAGGACAGGAAGCTCTTTCCGGAATTCATCGAGCAGGCATCGGCGCCGACCCCCTCTGATCCCGCGACATCGCTGGCATCGGACGAGGCAGGCCGGGAAGGGAATGAAGGCAACGGCGGCGATCACGGCTCTCACGCGAACTGAGGACCGCCACCATGTCGGCCGATAATCCGAAGACCTTCTGGAGCCGGCGCACCGAGCCGACCATGATCGGCGCGACGCTCGCCTACTTCCTGTTTCCGCTTTTCGCTCTCGTCCATTTCTCCGGACGCAGCCAAGCCATGCAGGAAACGCTGAACGAGCCCTACGTCCAGCTCCTCTTCCGCTTCTTCAACTGGATCGCGCCGACGGTGGAAGGCATCTACCGCATTCCGCTCGGCCCCTACTGGAACTACTGGGCGCTGGGTCAGGGCGCCTGGATCGCGCTCGCGATCCCGCCCTTCCTGATCGCCGGGTTTCTCTGGCTCGTTGGCTTCGACATCATCAAGGCCTTTTCTCCGCCAGCAAGGTCCACCTCACACGGCTCGGGTCGCTACGCCACCAGGAGCGAACAGAAGCGCTTCATGCGAGGGTCGCGGACGTCCCTGCTCATCGGCGCCAACGGCAAGCGCAGGTTCTTCCATTACGACGGTCCTGAACACCTTCTGACGCTGGCCCCGACGCGATCGGGCAAGGGCGCCTCGGTCATCATCCCGAACCTTCTCCACCTCGATCGAAGCGTCATCGTCATCGACCCCAAGGGCGAAAACGTCCAGGTCACCGCGCGCCATCGCGCGACCTTCGGGCGGGTGTTCGTCCTCGACCCCTTCAACGTCAGCGGCAAGGCCGACGCTTCCTTCAATCCGCTCGGGCACCTCGACGCGGCCGACCCGAACTTCGTCGACGACGCCGCGACGCTGGCGGCCGCTCTCATCGTCACGCCCCCGCAGTCCCGCGACCAGCACTTCGACGACGGCGCCCGCGCGCTCCTGCGCGGTCTCATCATGCTGGTGGCCGCCGTCGAGCCGGAGGAACGGCGCAACCTCGTCACCTTGCGCGACTACCTCACCTACCCGAAGGAGAAGTTCGCCGGGCTTCTGGAGATCATGACCGAGATGACGGAGGCCGATGGCGCGGTCGCCGCCGCCGCCAACGTGTTTCGCTCCAAGAACGACCGCGAGGCCGCCGCCATCCTCTCCACCGCGCAGGAGCAGACCAGCTTCCTCGACAGCCCCCAGCTGCGCGCCTCCCTCAAGACCTCGTCCTTCGAGTTCGGCGCCCTGAAGACCGGGATCGCGTCCGTCTTCATCGTCCTGCCGCAGTCGCGCCTCGCCTCACATGGGCGATGGGTGCGCCTTCTCGTCACCCGCGCCCTTCAGGACATCGAGCGGACGCGCGTGAAGCCAAAGGCGCCCGTCCTGTTCCTGCTCGACGAGTTCGCCTCGGTGGGCGACATGCACGCCATCAAGACCGCCTTCGGTCTCATGGCCGGATACGGCCTCCAGCTCTGGGCCTTCCTCCAGAACTGGGGCCAGCTCGAGGAACTGTATGGCAAGGGCGCTCATACCTTCGTCGCCAATGCCGGCGTCTTCCAGGCCTTCAACACCAATGACGAGCTGACCGCCCGCTACGTCTCCAACCTCTCCGGCGACTCCACGCGGGCAGAGACTGTCGGTCGCAAGCTCCTCACCCCGGAGGAAGTCATGCACCTGAAGCCCACCACCATCTTCCTCAAGATCAAGGGCGTGCGGCCCTTCTTCGCCGCAAAGGTCCAGTACTGGACCCACAGGCGCTTCAGGAGGCTCCACGACAAAAGTGACTTCAACTGAGCGCCGCGTGAAGGAAGCCAGGGATGGGACGATCGGTGCCGGAACCCGAAAGCCGGGATCAAGATCTCGGCCGATGTCTTCAGCGCCTTCGCCAGGCACGCAACATCACATTGGCAACCTTCGCACGACGCGTCGGCGTGAGTTGCGCCGACGTGCAGTCCTACGAGGATGGAACCTGCCGCATTCCGGTGCGGGTTCTGCGTCGTGCGGCGGAAGTCCTGGAAGTGCACCCGATCGATCTGTTTCGGGCCGATGCGGTGCCGGACGCAGAGCCGCACCTGACCCTCCACTAGAAGGCAGACCATCGCAGGCCCTATGTTGGATCCCGGCACTGAGGCTTCGGGGGATGAATGCTGAGGATCAGACAGCATGAGATCGGTGATGGGGGAGCGGCCTACAGTCCGCCTGGCGACGGGCCGTTTCCGACCGTCATGCTGTTTCACGGCTCGGAAGGCGCCTGGGCCGGCTGGAGCGACCAGACCGCCGCGCTTCTGACAGCTCACGGCTTCCTCGCTCTTCCATTCCGTTACGCAACCGGAGGCAACCCCTGGCACGCGGGCCGGATCGTCGACGTGCCGCTGGATCGCAGCGTGAAGGCCCTCGTGACTTTGCGCGGTCATCCCCTCTCCAGCGGCCGGGTCGGCCTCTACGGCGTCTCGCGGGGCGCCGAGCACGCGCTCCTGCTCACCGCGCTGATGGCACGCGACGCGGTGGACGGATTGCCGGATGCCGTGGCGGCCCATGCCGCGCCCGACGTCATCTGCGGCGGCTTCGATGCGGCGGGCGAGCGCGATGCCGACGACCCGAACTGGCGGTCATGGGATCCGGCACACCGGGCATGGACCTGGCGCGGATCGTCCGACGACCTCCTTCCCACGATGCCGATCGAGATCGAACGCTACGAGGGACCGCTTCTTCTGACCCACGGTACGATGGATGCGATGTGGACGGTGGCGATGACCCGGCGTCTGGAAGAGCGTCTTCGCCGGCACGGACGACGGCCCGAGGTCCGATACGACGAGGGTGACGACCATTGCCCGATCGGCGCCGCTGCGGAAAACCGGCACAACGAGCGTCTCGTTGAGTTCCTCTGGAGAGCGCTGGGGGCGACTGTCGAAACCAACTCGACGGTTCACGATCCGCTGTGGACACTCACCCGTCGTCCGAGAGATGACGAAAGGACGATCAGGAGAGGATTCGGGGACGCGTTCATGAGAGCCTTTTGGAGCGATTGCGGCGTCGAGGTCACCCCCAACCAGGCCAGGAGGGTCGACCTCAAGGAGGCTGGCCTGATCTGGTCCGACGAGGTCCGCGGCATGGAAGGCAATGTCTTCGGTCTGATCGATGACCAGGACAGGACGATCCAGTTCTATATCGAGGCTGACATTCCGGACGATGTCGACGATGCCCGTCATCTTCGGATCGTCCTGATGGATTTTCCGCAACCCGAACAAAGCGGATCCTATGGAAGGCGCGTGACGATGGGTGAAGTCCACGGGCTGATCGAGACGGCCTTCAAAACCGGGCTCGACCATCGCCATTTCAGCGAGCTGACGTTCATAGCCTGGTAGCGGTTCGACCGCTGTCGACCCTTTAAGGCCCTTCCCGCACCATCAGATGCGCCGCGAGAGCGCTCGTAGCATTCTCAAGTGGAACATCCTCACTTGCGGAAGCGCTCGCGATAGCTGTTCGGGCTGACACTCATATGGCGCAGAAAGGCACGCCGCATCGTTTCCGTCGAGCCGAAGCCGCAGCGAGCGGCGGTTCGCGTCACGCTGGTCCCCTCTTCCAGAAGCCGCCGGGCGCCGTCCAAACGGATCAGCTCGACTCCATCGGCAGGGGTGCGGCCCGTTCCGGCCCGTGTGCATTATCGGGACATGGATTCACGGTAGGGCTCGTCGAGGAGCGGCATGAGTCCGTCGGCGCCGAGGTCGAGGTGATTGGACCAAACATAATCGCCGGTGAGGTTGATGCGGTCCCAGCCGAGCGGTGAGAGTTGCGCCTGCATGGCCGGGTCGATCGGTCTGCCCTGGCGCCGGAGTTCGTCGAGCGCGCGGCCGAGATAGCGGCAGTTGAACAGGATGATCGCGGCGGTGACGAGGTTGAGGGCGGCCGCGCGCGTCTTCTGGTTCTCCAGCCCCCGATCGCGGAAGCGGCCGAGACGATGGAAGGCGACGGCCCGCGCCAAGCCGTTGCGCGCCTCGCCCTTGTTCAATTCGGCGGTGACCGCGCGGCGCAGCCCCGGGTCCTCGAACCAGCGCAGCGTGAACAGCGTGCGCTCGATGCGTCCGATCTCGCGCAGCGCTGCGGCCAGGCTGTTCTGCTGGCGGTAGGCTGCGAGCTTCCTCAGGATCAGCGACGGCGTCACGGTGCGATCCCGCATCGCCGCGATCACCGGTTCGATCTCCGACCAGTGCCCGACGATCAGGTCCCGGTTGAGCCGACGACCGAACAACGGCGCGAGCCTGCCGTAGCGCCGGGGCGGCTCGAAGGCGTAGAGGCGCCGATCCGACAGCCTTGGAATGCGCGGTTCGAAGCGGAGGCCGAGGAGGTGCATGACGGCGAAGACGATGTCGGAGACCCCGCCGCCGTCGACATGCAGGGCGGTAAGGTCGACGTCGCTATCATGACCGAGGATGCCGTCAAGGGCATGGATGGCCTCGCCTGCCGTCCCGGCGATGACGGCCTGATGCAGCGGAGCGTATCGATCGGTGACGGTGGTGTAGATCTTCACCACGGGATCGCGGCCGTAATGAGCATTCACCGCGCCGCCTGCTTCGCCGGGACCGCCGAGATAGAAGGCCTGCCCGTCGGCTGACGCGCTGTGACCCGGACCGAACCAGGCGGCCATCGGCTCGGCATGGATGGCGTCGGTGAGGCAGGCGAGTGCGGCGCGGAACGTCTCCTCGCGCATGTGCCAGGTCTGCATCCGGAGCAGGGCGCGCCGCGAGGCCACGCCGCAGACCTCGGCCATGCGCGACAGGCCGAGATTGGTGGCTTCCGCGATCAGCGTGGCGAGGAAGGCGCGTTCGTCCGCCGGCGGGAGTCCGGTAGAGACGTGGCCGAAGTGTTCGACGAAGCCGGTCCAGCGGCTGACCTGCGACAGGACGTCGGTGATGCGCGTCGTCGGCACCATGCCGTAGCATGCCAGGGCAAGCGGCCTTGTATCGTCATGGTCTCCGGCGTTCCCCTCCTTGGGGAAACGCAACCGATCGCCGGCGAATAGAGCCGGATCGCGACCGTCGAGATTGCCGGCGACCTCGCGCAGCGGCCGGTCGAGCCGAGCGGAACGCTCTTCCAACCAGGCGTGGGGATCGCCAAGCGAGAAGGCGGGATGCGACGACACGCCGGGCGGTGCGGCGAGCATCACGGCGAGCGAGCGATGCGTGCGGGAGGATGGAACCCAGATGCCGCCCGACGCCAGCGCGTCGGCGAGCGCGCTGTAGGTCGCCAGTTCCCAATGCGTGCGGTCGATCCCGCCGCTTGTCTGGACATGCCGCAGCCAGCGCCGTTCGAGATGACCGAGCGGTGGGTCCGAGGGCAACGCCCTGCGCCCGTCACCGCCGAGATCCGCCAGGATCGTCATCGCCTGACGAAGCGAGGCGGTGCGAGGCCGACCCTGGAAGTCGAAGGCCCGCAGGAAGACGGGTCCCACCCGCTTGAAGGTCCGATGCTCCGCCGCGATCTCCTTCAGAACGTCGCTCTTGTGAGGTGAGGCGGATCGACGGATGATGCTGGCGTCGGTCTCGATCGTCTCCAGCGGCGCGATGGCCTGCACCGCCAGCGCGATGTCGGCGCCCGAACGCGCCGCCCTGGTCATCGCCTTGAGGACGCTCGCCACACGCGCGAGCCGTTCCCGCCCTTCGCGACCGGACGCCGCGACCCGTTGTTCCAGCCGCTTGCGCGCGCGAAGATGAGCGCGGCCCACCAGGGCGCCGAACATCGCGATCGCCGCGTCGGTCAGCGTGGCATCCATCTCGCGCAGCGTGGCAAAGAGAACGACGCGGCGGCGGGACGGACGCATCTGCTGGAAGGCCTGGGCGGTGTAGCGGATGCCTTCACGGGCGAACTGTTGGAGACGGGGTTCATGTCGGGGCCCGACGGCGAAGTCCATCGCCCCGGTCTGGCGGATCACTGCGACTTTCTCCAGGATCTCTCCCAGCGAAGAGGACGAGACGCGCGGCGTCGGCTCGCGCAGCCAGGACAGACGGCTTTGGCGCTCATGCACCTTATCGTCGATCAGAGCGTCGAGACGCGCCCGCATGTCGACGCCGAAATCGGCATCGATCCCGGCCACCATCGCAGCGTCGGCCCGGTGCATCGCTTCGGCGGCCATGCGCTCGACGACGCTGAGGCCGGGGATCACGATGCGACGGGCGCGCATCTGGGTCAGCAGACGGTCGAGCAGAACGCGGCCGTCGACGAGGGTCTCGGCTTCCCGGGTCAGCCATGTCATCAGATCGGTGCGTAGCGGGCGGCTGAGGTCGCGGAAGCCGAAGCGCGCTTTGATGACGGCGAGTTGGTCGTAGCGCGTCGGGGTGCGCCGCGCGAAGTCGGCGATCACATCGGCTTCGACCCCGACCTGTTCGGCGATATGGTCGAGCATTGTCGCCGGCAGCAGCTCGCCGCGACGAAGATGGCGTCCGGGATAGCGCAGGGCGCAGAGCTGGAGGGCGTAGCCGAGCCTCGTCGCCGGCGTGCGAGCCGTCGTGACCGCAGCAAGGTCGTCCGTGCCAAGACCATGGTAGCGAACCACCATCGCCTCGTCGTCGGGCAGGGCCAGCAGTGCGACGCGCTGCCTTGCGGTCATGGGTATGCGTCCAGGCACCGTCGAACCTCCAGAAACCTCTTGCCTTTCGACGATCAAATGAAAGAGGATTATGAAAGGCGCAACACGATGAGGTGCCGTCGTGCGGTCTGCCCTTGCCGATACGGCCGTTTGTGAAAGAGTCCGAGCGTGAACCAGCCTCCCTTCCTGATCGGCTACGCCCGCGTGTCCAAGGGCGACGAGCAGTCGAACGCCGCCCAGCGCCGCGCGCTCGACGGGGCGGGATGCCGCCGCCTGTTCGAGGAGACCGCGAGCGGCGGGCGATGGGATCGACCCAGGCTCCAGGAGATGATCGGCCAGCTTCGCGAGGGCGACATTGTCGTGGTCTGGAAGCTCGACCGCCTGTCGCGCAGCCTGAAGGATCTCCTGCACATCATGGAGCGCATCCAGCTCGCCGGCGCCGGCTTCCGCTCGCTCACCGAGGCGATCGACACCACGACCGCCGCGGGCCGCATGATGATGCAGATGGTCGGCTCCTTCGCCGAGTTCGAGCGGGCGATGATCCGCGAGCGGACCTCGGCCGGGCTCGCCCTGGCGCGCGCCGAGGGACGGATCGGCGGCCGCCGCCGCAAGCTCGGCGACAAGCAGCGCCGCGAGATCGCCGAGTCCGTCACTTCGGGCCGCAAGTCCGGCGCCGAGATGGCCCGCCTCTACGGCGTCAGCGAGCCCACCGTCTCGCGCATCGTCGCCGCGTACCGCCAAGGCGTCATCGCGTCATGATCGTGGACGGCCCGGGATTGAGGCTCAGCGCTTCCTTCTTCTCGAACCTCGTCGAGCCCCTTCTCCGGCGTCGTTTCCCCGATCTTCGCTACGCGGCGGCACGGATCGGCCAGGGGTCGGAAGTGCTGGGGTTCGATACCGAGATGTCGGCCGACCACGACTATGGTCCAGCCATCCAGTTGTTCGTCCGCGACCAGGCCTTTCCCGACACGGCGGCCGCGATCCTCCAGCTTCTGGATGACGAGTTGCCGCAAGCGTTCGAAGGATGGCCGATCCGCTTCCCGGCTAATACCCGATTGCCGTCGGGTCCCTCGCGCCCTGGAATGTTGTGGTCAGGTCATGGAGTCGAGATCTACACTGTCGGTGCATGGTGCGATCGCTTTCTCCAGCGGCGCTACGAGACGGACCTCGCCTGGCGCGACTGGCTGTCCTACCCCGAGCAGCACTTTCTTCTGGCGACCGGTGGCCGCGTGTTCCGTGACGACCTCGGCGATCTCAGCGCGTTGAGGGAACGCCTTTCCTACTTTCCGCGCGACGTCTGGCTCTACAAGATCATGGTCCAGTGGGGGCGGATTGCGGAAGAGCGTGCCTATGTTGGTCGAGCCGGGAGCGTGGAAGACGAAATCGGTTCGGCCGTTGTCGCCGCCCGCATGGTCGAGAACCTGATGCGCCTGGCGCTTCTCATTGAGCGCCGCTTCGCACCCTATCCCAAATGGCTCGGAACCGCCTTCTCGCGCCTTCCTTGTGCGTCGAAGCTGTCGCCGATCCTCGAACAGGTTCTGGCCGCCCGGCGATGGTTGGAGCGAGAAGCCCTCCTTCAGGACGCCTGTCGTGCGGTTGCCGAGTTGCAGCTCCGCAGAGAAGTGCCAGGCGCGGGCCACCCGACCGACGGCGAGCTTCACTCCCGTCCGTTTCGGTTCGTCGACACGCTGCGCATCGGCGATGACATCCGCGCCGCGATCGAGGACGACGAGCTGCGCGGCCTTCACGAGTTCGGAGCGCCCGATCAGTTCCTCAGCAGCAACTTCGTGAAGGCTGTGCCGGAGCTCACCCAGGCAACGTTCACCGGCCTTCTCTCAACGGAGTTCGGCAAATCCCGTCGAGGGTAACCCATGGCGGATCCACCAGCTTCACCCCGGAAGCGCTACCGTGAATCCATGTCCCGATAATGTACGGAGGCCGTTCTGCCTTTGCCGACATTTAACGGTCGCACGTCATCCTGAAGCCGGTGAGTGGAGAGGGACCGGATGTCGAACCAGGCGATGATCGGGGTTCTCGCCTATGGTCTTGCGATCAACCTAGTCGCCTACGCCGCTATGGTGATGGACAAGGCCAAAGCGGAAAACCGTGTCCGGCGCATTCCCGAGGCGACGCTTCTCCGGCTGGCTTTATTGGGCGGTAGTGTGGGAACCGTCCTCGCGCAACAGACCATGCGTCACAAGACGCGCAAGGAGCCGTTCCGCTCAAAGCTCATCGGGATCCTCGTGCTCCAGATCGTGGTGCTGATCGCCCTGACGGTCGCGCTGGTCGTGGCCGGTTCTCCTGAGGCGCTGTGGCGGCTTCTCACTTTGTGAGACCCATGGCGTCCACCGGGGGTGAGAGCGTCATGGTCCCATCCACCGCCGATCGACGAGGGAACGGCCTGGAAGATCGGACAAGCGAAAGCGATCATGGGGTGCGAGCCGATGACGAAGTGGACGAGGATCGCGCTGGAGGGCCGCTGAGCGGCGTCAGGCCTTTGGCACGACCTTTGCACCTATCCTTCTCCAAAGCCTTCCACGGGGCGCGAAGCGCCCTGTGACCGCCAATCCGAGCGCAGCGGAGGAAGAGATGGTTTGGGTTTGGTTTTTGGATGACAGAAGTGTCACCCCCTTCTCTCTCGGATCGAAGACCGCCTCGAACGGCCGAAACTCCGCCTTCGGCGTCTCGGCCAGCCACCGGGCGAGCCCCCTCGCCTCCTCGTAGAACGGCGCGACGAGGGCCGTGAGCTTCACGGTGAGGCCGAGATGCAGGCCGCGGCCTGAGCGCAGGATCTCCAGCTCGACATAGCCGAAGCGCACGAGGTCGACGAGGTAGCGCCGGATGGTGCGCGTCGAGCGCGCCATGATGTTGCCGGCGGTGCCCTTGGTGATCGACGTGACGCGGCCCTTGCCGCAGCGCGCCCGCAGCACCTGGAGGAAGGCCTTGGCGTTCGGCGTCAGGCGATCGTCGCGCGCCGCCGTCGTCGCCATGGCTTGCGCGTACTGGCGGCTGTCGTTCGGCGAGGGGCGTTCATGGCGCGGCCGGGCGATGGGAGGCCTGGGGACGCCGTCTCTGCCCTTCCCGGCGATGCCGGATGACGGCTTCGCCGACACGGCGCCGATCGCGGCCGAGCGGCGCTGCGCCTCGGCGACCGAAATCAGCCCGGCGCGTTGCTCGCGCCAGATCTCGGCGCGCGCCGCAAAGTCCGGGTGCGGAGCCTCGGACACGCCCTGCACGAGGGCAAAGAGGTCCGTTCCGGCGTCCGCGCCTGTTTCCAGGGCGCGCGTCGGCACGGGCACGCGTCGAGGCGTGCGGGATCGTTCTTCCGTCATGGTCCCTTCCTTGCGCGAGGCAAAGCAAGGCCGTGGCGGGAAGCCGCGTTTTCATTTGACGATGAAGGAAATGAGGCGTATTGCTAAGGGTAACCACACCTTCTTAGAAACGGCTCCGGCGGCTCCCGCTTCGGGGCCTTTTCTTTGCGCTATGGCGTCTCCGCTACTGTTCTGAGGGGCACGTTCAGGCTGCTGATAGAGCCAGAACGGCCGTATCGTCAGGAGTCAGGGTGTTTGGATCAACCTTTGCGATCAACAGCCGGATTACGTCTGAGCGTGATGACAAGCCCAAACGCTCCTTGATCGCATCAAGGGTCTCAATCTCGCTTTCGAACAGAACCGTTTCAGAAGCACGCATCCCGATCGCTCGGCGCTTTGCTCTAGTCACTGATGTTCGCGACGAAAGTACGGGCATGAGTCCCCCGATTCCCTGATTCCTAGTGCCGAGCTTAGGCGAGTTGGCACTAGGAAGATACCGACACGTCATGGCGGTTGGACAGCTTCACGTAAGCTTCCAACCCCCTTCGGGACTTCGATGCATTCCCAATCCCTTGCGATGCAGAGGACACCGCCATCGAGCTTTCGAACAAATCGGATTGCTAACAGCTTACAAACTGACATCATTTAGAAGATTTTTGGCTTGCTTACAGCTGATTTTCTGCTAGTCATCTGTTTGCCTTCGGTTGATAAGCTGATGGACAACCCATCGAATTGCCTGTCGCTTAGGTAGACCTCATGCCAGTAATCAGCTTCGTATCCTCCAAGGGTGGAGTAGGCAAAACCACCGGTGCCGTCATCTTGGCAGGTGAGTTGGCATTAGCAGGGAAAACGGTCGCCATGGTCGACGCGGATCCGAACGAGCCACTAGTGGCTTGGTCTCGGATCAGAGATATTACATCGACAGTTCACGTGTTCGCCGATGCTTCGGTAGAGACAATTATCGATACGATCGACGATCTTCGCTCTAGATTTGATTTTGTAATAATCGACCTTGAGGGTCGAGCAGCGGACCGAATTGGCTTTGCTATGACCCGCTCTGACCTCGTACTAATTCCTGTTCAAGGCTCTTTGCTTGATGCAAATGAGGCGGCAAAGTCTGTTAAGTTAATTCGTCAAATGTCGCGGGTTACAAATCGCGATATTCCATACCGCGTGTATTTCTCTCGTTTAGCTCCAGCCATACGCGAACGTACTCTTAGAGATATAGAGGACCAGTTTGCAGAGAATAAAATTCCGACACTAAGCGTATCAACGGTCGATCGAGCTGCATTCCGGGCCATGTTTAGCTTAGGCGGTACCCTTCATGACCTTGATCATTCCGATATTGGTGGGCTTGAACGTGCGAGAGAAAATGCTGTGGCATTCGCCCAGTCGATCATAAGCGTCCTCGTGGGGGGGGAGAAACAATGAACAAGCCTAAAGCACGGCTGGATTTTGGGTCGATCGAAGATGTTTCTCTTCCTAAGCCGAATGAAGAGCAGGTGCGCGCAGCTGCCAAAGCCGTTGGTTTTCAACCAACAAATGGTGCAGTCCAAGCTAACGCCGCTGCTACAGAGCAGCCTTCGAACGTCCGCCGCACTAGGAGGAAGACTGGAAGGGTGCATCTCTTTTCAACGCGTCTGAAAATCGAGACAGTCGATGCGATCCATGCGTACGCCGACGCGCATGACATAACACTTGCAGAAGTTTTGGAGCGTGCAGTAGCGAGCCTAAGCGCAGAGAGATAGCCTTAGAAGGGTCATCATTGCGCGTAAGCTGATTACAAACTGCTATCACCTCGTAGCTCACGATCCATCGCCACCACCTCTTTAACGCGATTGATGAACTCTGCTCATAAGCAATTTCCACGCCCTTAAACGATCGGTTTCGCGCAGGGTAGGATAAGGCTGCGCCAAAACCAGCTACCGCCTCTATCGCGCATGCGCTATAAACTCGGGCCGTTTCCGCGCAGCTTTGAGCCCGAATGTCACGACTTTTTGCCTACGTGCGCGTCTCCACAAACGGTCAGACCACCGACAACCAGATCGGCGAGATCCGTGATGCCGGTTTCGAGGTCCAGATCCGGCGCGTCGTTTCCGAAACCGTATCGGGCTCGCTCGCAGCCAAAGAGCGGGAAGGTTTCCGCAAACTCCTCGATCGGATGGAGGAGGGCGACATCCTCGTTGTCACGAAGATGGACCGTCTCGGACGCAACGCCATGGACGTCCGCGCCACCGTCGAACTGCTCGCCGAGATGGGCGTCAAGGTTCACTGTCTGGCGCTGGGCGGGGTGGACCTGACGAGTTCGACGGGGCGCATGACGATGAGCGTCATCAATGCGGTCGCCGAGTTCGAACGCGATCTCCTGATCGAGCGCACCATGCCGGGCTCGTGCGGGCCAAGGAACAGGGGAAGGTGCTGGGTCGTCCCGCGAAGCTGTCCGCCGAACAAAAGCGTGTCGTTCGCGAGAGGCTGGGGGAGGGGGACTCGATCTCCGCGCTGGCGCGAGAGTTCGTGGTCAGCCGTCTGACGATCCAGCGGGCACGGGATGGATCAGTACCTGCGGTGCCATCTGATCGGTAGCTTCGTCTTTGGCTAGGATCGGCAGATAACGACCCTGGCTGTGTCAAAACCCTACCCATGCTATTCTCATCAGGGTTGACCGGAGGGTGGCATGGGACGCTTCGTTGTCGGTGCCGATCGCGATCAGGCAACGCTATTTCCGCCCTGCCTCGAGGACTGGATCACTGAGGACAACCCGGTCCGAGTGAACGACGTCTTTGTCGATGCGCTGGATTTGGGCTCTCTCGGCTTCGAGGGTGTCGAGGCGGCCGCAACGGGACGGCCCGGCTATCACCCTGCCGCCCTTCTGAAGCTCTACGTCTATAGCTACCTGAACTGCATTCCCTCCAGTCGGCGTTTGGAGCGCGAGGCCGGTCGCAACGTTGAGGTCATGTGGCTCATGGCTCGGCTGTCGCCCGATCACAAGACCATTGCTTAAGTTCCGTCGGCAGAACGGCTCCGCCATCGGGCGCGTCTGCGCCCGCTTCGTCGCCCTGTGCCGGGAGATGGCCCTTTTGACGGGGACGCGCGTCGCGATAGCTGGCTCCAAGTTCAAGGCGGTCAACAACCGCGACCGCAACGTCACCAAGGCCAAGCTCGAGCGGCGCCGTGAGCAGATCGAGGAGAGTGTTTCACGCTATCTCGCTTAACTCGACACGGCAGACCGGCAAGAGCCGACATCCGAACTCGCCGCCAAGGTCGCTCGGCTGAACGAGAAGATTGCCCGTCTCGGCCAGGAAATGGAGCGCCTTGCAGGCTTGGAGACGCAGATGGACGCCAGCCCCGATCGTCAGGTCTCGCTGAACGATCCGGACGCCCGCTCGATGGCGACCAGCGGTCGAGGGTCGGGCATGGTGGGCTACAACGTCCAGGTGGCGTGGACACCGATCACCATCTGATCGTGGCCCACGAGGTCACCAATGTCGGATCGGACCGGGCGCAGCTCAGCGGCATGGCGCAGCAGGCCAAGCAGGCGCTTCAGGTCGATCGGCTCGAGGCTGTGGCCGACCGCGGTTACTACTCCGGCGTGGAGATCGTGGCCTGCGAGAGCGCCGGCATCGCCGTCACGCTGCCACGACCGATGACGTCCGGCGCCAAGGCGGCGGGACGCTTCGGCAAGGAAGATTTCTTGTACCGCCACGACGAGAACGCCTACCGCTGCCCGGCGGGTGAGACGCTCCCCTACCGATACATGACGGTCGAAAACGGTATGACGCTCAGCCGCTACTGGACGAACGCCTGCCAAGCTTGCCCGCTGAAGGCGGACTGCACGAAGGGTCAGGAGCGGCGCGTCACGCGCTGGGAACATGAGGACGTTCTGGAGACCGTGCAGCGCCGGCTCGATGCCGATCCTCAGGCTCTGCGGGTGCGGCGCGAGACGGTCGAGCATCCGTTCGGCACGCTGAAGCCCCGGATGGGCGCCATCCACTTCCTGACCCGGACGCTACCGCGTGTGTCGGCCGAGATTGCCCTCCAAGTCCTGGCCGACAATCTGACGCGTGTCCTGAACATCATGGGAAGCCAGAGGCTCCTCGCCGCCATCAGAGGCTGATCAGGCGGCTACGGCACCTCGCTCCATACCAACACGCGAGCCGACCGCCTCGTCCTGTTCCCCGATGATCGCAAACCGCAGCCGCAGAGCACCGTCACTCAATGATCAACCATGCGATCCGCACCGAAACGTCAAACCATAACCTGGCTCGACGTTTTGACACGGCCTGGGTCGAGTGCGGTCGCACACCACTCCTTCACACGCTTGGCGACATGGTGAAATCGTCGCCTGGAGATCAGCATCGTGGACAATCAACGCGTTCCGGTTCCGCTGCCTCGCTTTTGGATCAGCAAGTTCCGGAAAATCAAGGCAGCGGTGTTGGTTTGCTTTCTCGTCGGCCTGTTTGTCGTCTCGTTTGTCGTGCCGAAATGGCCCGACCTGTTGCGGGATTGGATGCCGGAAAACAGGCACGCCTTCCTCGGTGTCATGCTTCTCATCTTCGGTAGTGTCGGCTTCCTGACCATAAACGCAGTTGTGATCGCCTGGCGTCGGCTCGAACGATGGCGTCTCAGTCGTCGTACATGGCATCGACGCCCGTCGCGTTCCTCCGGGCGGGAGTTCGGGCCATAAACGATCTAATCAACCCCGCCGGCCACCGTCTCTATCTCACCGCCAGTGAGCGCGCGGCCTTCCTCGCTGCCGCGGCCAAGGGCGATCGCGAAGTCCGCACCTACTGCGAGGTCCTGCACATCGCAGGCTGCCGGATCTCCGAAGCGCTGGCGCTGACCGTCCGGCGCGTCGATCTCGATGCCCGTTTCCTTGTCTTCGAGACGGACGATGGACTGGAAGCGGTCGACCAGGCTTCGCGCTCGGGCCAGGACTGGAACACCTTCCTCGATCGCGGATCGTTCATTAAGCCCGGCAACCCCATGTACCCGCCACGTCCTTGAGCGATCCCTACCGACGGACCGTCACGCTGGCTCGTTGTGCTTGATCGGCCTGAACAGACTTCGGCCCACTGCAGATTATCATCTTAAATCAAATGCCATGAACCGCAATAATGATTGCGCCGCATAGGCTATCGCGACAATCACTAATTACTATATAATAGTCTTTTCAGAAATAATAATATAAATATGCATCAACCAGAAAGCATGATATTGATAACAGATTGCATAAGTTGATGAAAAGTGGTTATGGTGCTTCTACGTTCGGCCTGCTAGTCTGCAACGCCGGTTGAACAGGAGCTTGCCGCCTTGCAAACTATGCCAACATCGTCGAGGCCACTCTCCCGCGACGCACAGCGCTTGCTCGATAGGCTCAGGGGGCCGTTCACCACCTCTATGTGCAACAGCACGGCAGCTGTTGAACTGGTCAAACGCCAGTACGCCGCGCGCTCGACCGTTGGCTTGCTTCTGACGGTCAACGGAATGATGCACGGCCAAAAACCCTGACCGGGATCATCAGTCGGGTTGTCAGGCCGACTGCATTAGCCCGCTCAGAGGTCTCGCCTGCCCAAACGGGATCGGACGCTTTACCCTGGCTCTCGCCCGGCTCCTCCTTCTCCTATGGCCGCCTTATGTCCTTCTCGCCAGCCGATGGCTCGGCGACGTCTCGTGGTTCTCCGCAGCGTCCGCGAATGCGGTGCTAGCCGTCCTTTGGCAAACCGATTCTGGCACGATTGCTCGCCGCCTTCGCGATCTAGGCCGCTAACCGTGTCCTCGACGGACCGTCGGTTTGGCCCGGCCCCCTCGTCAAACGCTCGGGCTCCGGCACCATGATTAGGCCGACTGGCTGGACATGACCGAGGCTGCCAATCTGCTGGGATCCGGCGAGATTATTCTCGGCGAGGCCTACCGCGTCGATCGCACTTGGGTCGCCGCCGCACGCTTCAATCCCATCCAGAAGGTCACCTAGGTGGGCGGAGGCCAGCATCCGCTACGGCGCACCGACGCGCTTCTCGACAACAGTCATGTCCTCGCCTACATCGGCTCGTGCGGTGGCAAGACCCACAGTCTAGGTGTTCAGTCCCGGCATCTGGTGGATCGGATTGACGATGAACCATTGTGGCTCTGACGTCCAGATTTTGGCGATGTATTCGTAGGGCGTCAGGCCGCCGAGCGTTTTGAGCCGGCGGGCAAAGTTATAGGCCGCCATGAAGTCGGAGAGATGCACCCGAAGCTGATCATGGCTTTTGTAGTGGAAGCGTTTGACGGTGGCTTCGTTGATGGTGCGGCTCATCCGCTCGACCTGTCCATTGG
>NZ_BBWH01000055.1 GCF_001463705.1 Aureimonas sp. AU12
TCTAGGGCCTGTTAGCGCCTGACCCAATGGAGCGTGGCGGCGAGGCAGAGGACGCCGAGGAAACTGGTTGCGGTCTTCTCGTAGCGGGTAGCCACGGCGCGCCATTCCTTCAGCCGAGCCCACAAACGCTCGACCCGATTGCGGTTGTTGTAGATCCAGTCCGGACATGCGACGGGGGCCTCGTGGCGAAGTGGGGGAATGGCAGGCCGGGCACCCATGTCCCAGATGTGTCGGCGGAACGCATGGCTGGTATAGCCGCGGTCGGCCACCACCCACTTCGGCACGTCCGGTAGGCGATCGAGGAGCGGGACGGCGTGCGGCAGTTCGTGGGCCTGCCCAGGTGCGAGGCGGAAGGCGATGGCACGCCCTGCGCCGTCGGCCATCACGCAGGCTTTGGTGCCATAGCCACCACGAGATCGGCCAAGCGCTTCACGGCCGTCTCGCTCTTTTGCAGATCCCCCTTTCGACTGGCGCCTGCCGCCTTCTGGTGAGCCCGGATATTGGTGCCGTCCAGGAACACCATGCCGAGCCTGACGCCGCGTTCCTGGACCAGCACAAGCAGTTCCTCCCAGACCCCCAGCCGCGCCCACCGGATGAAGGTCTGCGCGGCCATCCACCATGGGCCGAACTCGGCCGGCAGAGACCGCCACTTCGCTCCGTTCTGGTGCCGCCAGAGGATCGCCTCGATGGTCCGCCGAAGGTGCGGGCTCGGCACCTTCGCATGAGGGCGGCATCCCTCGATCAGCGGCTCCAGATCAGACCATTGCTCATCGCTTAGCATCTCAGCTCTCCGTCATCGGAAAAGCTGGCGACATAGAGCCGGCTTCAGACGCTAACAGGCCCTA
>NZ_BBWH01000056.1 GCF_001463705.1 Aureimonas sp. AU12
GCTTCTGTTTAGAAACCGTCCTCGAGCGGCTTGGCCTTGCGACCGAGGCCAAATGATCGCGCGAGTTCCGAACGTTTGGCCGCGTAACTTGCCGCCACCATCGGATAGTCGGCCGGAAGACCCCACTTCCGGCGGTAGGCGTCCGGAGTCAGGCCATAATACGTCAAGAGATGTCGCTTCAGCGACTTGAACCGCTTTCCATCCTCCAAGCAGATCAGGTAGTCGGGGTTCACCGACTTTCGGATCGGTACGGCCGGGACGAGCGGCTCGTCGGACGTTGGCGCCGGCTCGGGTTGCTTGCCGAGCGTACCCAGCGTGGCATAGATGCTGACGATGAAACCGGCGATCTCCTCGCGTGGCAGGTGATTGTTGCTGACGTAAGCGGCAGCGATCTCCGCCGTCTGCTCCAGGATCTTGGCTGCCTCGGCCGACTGCGATGTCATAAGTGGGCTCTCCATTTCAGCCTGATTATTCCGATCCGGACCCGGGGTTCGCACAGCTAGACGGGGAAGCCAACCGGTTATCGTGTCCGCCATCGCCGCTGTAGTTGCGAGGGTGACGGCGGGATGGCACAGTAAAGCAGCGTCGGCTGCAGGCCACCTCACGGCCCGCAGTCTGCGATGCCCTCCCCTTCTCTCGGACACTCATGAAGCGCTCACCGAAAGCCTTCGTCGTCGAGCACAAGCGACGCTCGCGGCGCTCCAGCCCAACCCAGCCGTCGATCTGGACGGGAGCCGTAGGTCGACAGATGCGCGAGCTCGCCTTAGCCAGTGATCGGGCGGACGCGTCGGCGCACTCTGACGCGCGCGAAGCGGCGCGCATCCGTGTAGCAACTGCGCCACCGGAGAATGGCGCACCGCGGCGAATCCTCGAGGCGCGGGTAGAGCCGATTGCAACCTGTCCGGACGTCGAACCTAACGATCCGGTCCTCCAGTCCGTCGTGTCGGGACAGCAGCAGATCGACACCGCGTCTGATGCATACGCACTTGGATCTCCTGTTGTCTCAGGTGCTACAACGGTCACGTTTCGCGATCAGCAGGAAAGGCCGGTGGCGTCTCAGCCCGCGCCGGTCACGTCCACCATTGAAGCGCCAACGACCCATTCGGTCCGGACCTTGCAGGAACGTCGGCGCGCGTTGCGCAAGGCGCTCCCCCTTCAGGACCGCTGGAAGTGGGACCTGCTCTAAGCCGCTGTTGCGCCGAAATGTGTATCGCCGAGAGTTACGGACTGCGGCTGTCTGCCGAGTGCTGGCGCTGCAGCACGACGGCATGCGACAGGATGTCGGGATCGTCTTACCCGTGGAACCGTTTTCATCGGCATCAACAGGATCGACGCGTTGCTCGGACGACAGAACCCCTCATCCTTCTTACAAGCCATACACCAGCAGGGAGACCGACCGCTTCTGGTTTGTCATAACGACGCGGACGGGCTTTCGGCCGGAGTCGTTCTGGCGAAGACACTTCGCCAAGCGAAACTGTCGCCTGTGATCCGCATTATCGGGAAAGGCGATAACGCCTATTCCGATGCCTTTCGCAGCGAAGTCGAGGCGTATCAGTCCCGTCAGGGGGTCACCGGCTTGATCCTGACGGATGTCGGCACGTCGACGGGTCCCGTGACCGAGATCATGCCGACGATCATCGTCGACCATCACGTGCCGACCGGGATCCCCGAGCATGCGACGGTGATCAGCGGTATCGACGACAATCCGATCCCGACCTCGAGCTTGCTGGCCTATCGTTGCGCCCTGACGGTTTTCGATGCCGAGGCGCTTCTTTGGCTGGCCGCCCTCGGCATCATCGGCGACATGGCCGAGAAGGACGGTTTCCCGGAGATGGAGGAAGCCAGGGCTTATGGCATCACCGCGCTCCGGAAGGCAGCCTCGCTTGTCAACGCGCCGAGACGCTCCTCGAGCGGTGACGCTTCGCCGGCCTTTGCGCTTCTGGAGCGGGCGACGGGCCCGAAGCAGGTCCTGTCCGGCGAGTTCGAGGAGACGGCGGTCCTGCTGGCGGCACGCGACGAGGTCCGCGCCGAGGTCGAGAAGGCCCGCAAGGCAGCACCGAAGATCGTCGGTCCCGTCGCCATCGTCCCCATCGACTCCGCCTGCCAGATCCATCCTTTGATCGCGCAGACATGGAGCGGTCGCCTCAAGGCTCCGATCGTGATGGCGGCCAACTTCGGCTACCGACCGGGCTGGGTGCATTTTGCCGCCCGCACCGGGCAGGACGCGGACATCCCCGCGTTCCTCGCCGGGGTGCGACCGCCCGGAGCCAACGAGCAATACGGCAAGGGCCATCGGCTCGCGTCCGGCGGCGCGTTGCGGGTTGCCGATTGGAACATCTTCGTTCGCACCCTTGGGTTCGGCCCGGAATTGGAAACCGCATGACAGCCACGACGACATCCACCCGCGTTTCCAGACTTGGCTTTCCCGTGAAGGTCATGGGTCGCGACGATCTCAAGAGCAACGACGCCCGGCGTTTCGTCAGCAACCCTCACCTAAAAGTGTCGCTTGGCTATCTCGACGCGATCCTCGACCATCTCGACCGGATCGACGTCAGGATGTACCGCATGTCGTCCGACATCGCGCCGTATGCCACCCACCCCGACATGCCGCAGTTCCACGGGATGGTGCGGGAAAGCTCAGCCGAGCTCGCCGCGTTCGGAGCGAAGGCAAAGCGGCTCGGCATCAGGCTCTCGTTCCACCCCTCGCAGTTCATCGTCCTCAACAGCCCCGACCCGAAACTCGTCGAAAAGAGCATTGCGGACCTCGTCAGCCAGGCCGAGATGCTCGACCTGATGGATCAGCCGCCCGAAGCCGTGCTGGTCGTCCATGTCGGTGGCACCTACGGCGACGTTCCGTCCGCCCGTCAGCGTTGGGTGGAAACGTGGCATACCCTCCCGGAGCCCGTGCGGCGCCGCCTTGTGCTCGAGCACGACGACCTTCGGTTCTCAACCGCCGACGTCCTGTGGATCAACGGGCATACGGGCGTGCGGTGCATCTTCGACCACCAGCATTTCTGGTGTCTCAACCCGGAACGGGCGGACATGCGCGAGACGCTGGCCGCGATCCTCGCGACATGGCCCGCTGAGCAGCAGCCGAAGGTGCACTTCTCGTCGCCGCGGACCGAGCTTCGCGAACAGATCCGGGTCGACAAGACGACGAAAAAGAAGACCACGCACTACGTCGCGCCCGTGTTTACGGGTCACGCTGACTTCTGCAACCCGTTCGAGTTCGCGACCTTCATGCGGATCGCAGAGGGTCTCGACTTCGACGTCATGCTGGAGGCCAAGGCCAAGGACATCGCCCTTCTCAGACTACGCCCAGACCTGCTGCGCTATGCTCCGGACGTCGCAGCCCGCTTTGGTCTCCAACCCTCCAAGGTCGGTGATCTGGAAGCTGAGGAGGACGCGGTGCTGGAGGAAGTTAAATTGGCGGGTAGCGCTTGAGTTCTCTGTCTCCTGAACCCTTCGCCGCGTCGCGCACCCGCCGGATCGTCAGGCGGTATCGGCAGTGAACTTGTAGACTTATTGTCTCACCTATTCCGAGCCTGAGCCAAGGGCTTTCAGAAGGCCACAGATTACGAATCTGCGGCGTCGCTAAAGTCGAGATAGCCGGTTTTCGCCATCTCAATCGGCAATCGCCAAAGCTGTCTCCGTCTGCTTTGACACTCTGATCGATGTTCGATCGAATGATGGGAGTGATTCATGACATCGACGCAATCCCCTCCTTCGCCCTTCTGGCGTCGCTCCCCCGTGTTCGGTCTCGTGGTCTGGCTTTTCGTGCTGCCGCTTGCGCTCGGAAGCCTTGGGGCATGGCAGATGCAACGGGCGACCGCGATGATCGAGGTGCAGGAGGCGTCCCGCGACGGTCTGCAGGAGACGCTTCGTGAGGTCCGCCAGATCGCCGCCGAGGATCCAGAAGCATCCCTTCGCTTTCAGGGGGACGGCCGCGACGTTCTCGTCCTTACGGCGTCCGAGGCGACCACCCGGATCGAAACGGCGCTGGCGAGCCAAGAGACCGATCTTGTCGTCGCGCGAACGCGCGTTCCGCTGGCTTGGGCCACGATCGGCGGCAGCCTCCTCGTCGTCGCCGGGGCCGGGCTGGGCCTCCTGGCGGCCCGTATCGCGGGGTGGCGGGCCCGGCGTTCGCGCGATCAGCTGATCGAGAGCTTCGGACGTCTGCGAGTGGTGCTGCCCGTCCTCATGGCCGCGGTGGTCCTCGGCTTCGGGGTCGCGCTCTTCTGCGCGACGTCGTTCGAGGCGATGAGCCTGTGGTTCTGGGAGCAGGTTTCCGGCAACGGGCTCAAGCTCGCAGGGGCCGGCATCGTGCTGGCGGCCCTCGCGGCCTATGGCGCGGTGATGGCCGTGGTCAGCCTGCGCCGGGTCTTCGATCTCTTCACGCCGCAGCCGATCGAGGTGCTGGCCCGAGTCGTCGGCGAGGACGAGGCGCCCGGCCTGTGGCGCTTCACACGCGAACTCGCCGCACGCCAGGGTGCTCCGATCCCCGACACGATCGTCGTCGGTCTGACGGAAGGGTTCTACGTCACCGAAGGGGCCGTTCGCGTCGAGCCGGAGGGTCGCCTCCTCGAAGGACGGACGCTGTATCTGCCCGCGCCCGCCCTCGAACTCCTGGACACCGCCGAAGTATCGGCCATCATCGGCCACGAACTGGCGCATTTCACCGGCGACGACACGCGCTACAGCCGTAAGTTCACGCCGATCTACGCCACGCTCTGGCGCTCGCTCGAGGCGCTTCACCAAGCGAACCGAGGCGCGATCGTGGTGCAACCCGCCACACGCCTCGGCTTTCATGCGATCGGCCAGTTCGACGTCGCCGTGGCGCATTGGAGTCGGCTACGAGAGTTCGAGGCCGATCGAAACGGCAGTCTCATCAGCAGGCCAGCGGGAGCGGCGTCCGCACTGATCCGTAGTTCCATTATCGAGCCGGCGGTTTCCTTCGTTCTGGAACGTGCCTTCCAGGCTCCGGAGGCCGCCGAAGACGACCTCGTCGCCGCCACGGCCCGGCTGACGGCGGAGGAAGGCTTCCCCGATCCCGCGGCTCATCTGGAGGACCGGCAGCCGCACCCGACCGACAGCCATCCGCCCACCAGCCAGCGGATCGACGCGCTCGGCGTCGCCATCGACGAGACCGTGCTGGCGCACGCCACCCGGCGCCCGGAGCCCGGCGTGCCCTCCTTCGGTCGCAAGGCCTTCGCCAACTGGGACGCGACCTGCCGCGCGCTCAGTCTCGACTTCCTGACACGGGCGCGCGGCGCGCATGCCGAGTATCGCGAGAGCCTTGAGACGGCGGCCGCGGCGGTCGGTGCCGAGGCGCTCGTTCTCTACGACAACGCCAAGCCGATGATCTGGGTCATGGGCATCGCCAGCGGCTTCTTCGCCATCATCGGGATCGGGGCCGTCCTGGCCGCGGCGCAGATCGGCTTCGGTCATGACGAGTGGGCGCAGGCCATCCTCGCCGCCGTCGGCGCCACGGGCTTCCTGGTCTTCGCGGCGATCGCCATCGTCTCCCATCGCCGAAGCCGCGCGCCCCTGCTCGTGCTGACGCCCGAGCATCTGGAGACGTCGCGGTTCCTCAATGCCATTCCCTGGACGGACGTCGAGCAGTATCAGGTCTATGCCAACCAGCGCTTCGCCCTGCAGCTGGTGTTGCACGAGGACGCTCCGCTTCCCGCGCGGCGCGGCTTCTGGTTCTACAGCAAGGTCAACCGCCGGCGACGGACGGTAACGATCGATGCCTTCGGCGTGAAGGGCATGAAGGTCGACGCCTTCTCGGAGCTGATCGGGCGATACCTTCACGCGGCCTATGCGCGCCGAGAACTGGTGACGCCGAAGGAATGAGCATCAGCGAGCGCGCCCCGCCCGCGCCCACGCTCGGACGGGCTGCTTTGCCCTTTCGAGGCGCGGCGCTCAGACCCGCCGTCGTGAGACGCGGGGGGCGAATCCGTCCGCTCGCGCTGGCGCTCGCCCTCGGGTGGCCGGCCTCGTCGATCGGGACGGGCGCTGCCGCCGCCGATGAGCCGCGCCTCGCCTACGCGCCCGTGAAGCTCGCCTCTCCCTTCCGGACGGATCGCGTCGGCGTGCACCTCGCCTTTCCGGGCGACCTTCCCGAACGAGGCGTGCTCGTCGTCGCGGGCAACGCCCTGTTGCCAAACGCAAGCTGGATTATCGTAGATCTGGACACTCGCACCACCCGCCGTGCGACCACGCGCCTTTCCGATGCGACGCATGGTGGCAAGCCGACGACCGTCATCGAACGCGACGTGAGCCGAGACCTGACGGCGAGCGAGACGGATGCGGTCGTCCGGGCCGCGAACGCCGTCTGGGCGACGAGGGATCCCGCGTCGATCGACGCGCCCGGGCCGACGGATGCACTTTGCAGCGTGGCTCTCTTCGATGGGTACGACGTGCTGCACGAGTTTGGCGCGACCTGCCCACGCACGTCGTTCGTGGAGACGGTCACGGCCTTGGCGGAGATTCCGCAATGACGGCGACTGCGATGCGTTACGTTCGGCCGTCCCGTGCCCGGTGTGCGCGGCCTTTAGTGAAGGAGGCCTGATGAACCGCGTCGGGTCTGCCACCGCAGGCCTCATGCTCGCCGGCCTGTTGATCTCGTCCGCACTGGTTCGAGCGGATGACGGCTCGATCGGGTCGGCGCACGAGGAGGCGGACGGCACTTTGGTTCTGCGGCTTCGCGCCGAAGCCGAGGATGGTTCGGCGCTCGGCGAGGGTGAGTTGCGCTATGCCCCGGAAGACCCCGACTACGGCCGGGTCCACCGCCATCTCGGTGCGATCCCACGGGGCGGCGAGGTTCCCTTGCGCCCCTTCCCGAAGACATGGATCGAGAGCCCGGCGATCACTCCGCCCCTCGACTGGCCAGCGAAATGACCGCTAGCGGCGGCAGATCGGCGCACGGGACATTCTCCTCGTGACGCCCTGGCGACGAACCCTCGGCCTTGCCGGTCTCGCGGCGCTTCTAGCGGTCGCCGCGATCGTTCGCGCCCTCTATGTGATGCCGGTCGGGACCGGTGAAACCCGAGCCTCGCCGGACGGGCGCTTCACCGCGTCGGTGATGGACTGGTCGGAGCGCGGTTTCCTCACCGATGCGCCGCATCGCTGGTTCGAGTACCGGGTCGAGGGGCCGGGCGTCCATCACGCGCTCAGCGGCAACCCGATCGACGGTCCCTCGTTCGGCTCGCGCTCCTCGCACCGCGTGATCCGGTGGGGCGAGGACGGCACCTTCGTCGACTTCGTGTTTCCGGACACGACCCTGAGGCTGACCATGGCGCCGACCGCCCCGTGCCGGCTCGTCGCCGACATCGCCGGGTTCGACGTCCGGCAGACCGCGGACGGCCTTCTCGTGCGACCGGAGGGCTGGCATGATCTGCGAAGGCCCTTCGAGATGACGGTCTCGCTTCGCCCCGGAGGCGAGGCCTCGCCCGGGCTCGACCGGCAGGTTCGGGTCGGGGCCGACCTCGTGCGCTACGCCGTCTCCCGCGAGGGCGGCGGGTCGGGGGGCGACGCCGTCACGATGCGAGCCGAACGGGCGTCGAAAGGGGGCATGCTTGCGTTCGAATGGCACGGTCAGGCAGATGCCGGCACCGAGCCGGACTGGACGCTGGCTTGGACGCTCCTCGGCGCGGTGGAATGCGGAACCTAGACAAGATGAAGCGGAATGCCACCCGGCGAAGCGACGCCGAATATTGGGGCCGCCTGCGCCGCGACCGCCGGTCGAACGCGGCGGCGATCCTTGCGGCGGTGGCGGCGCTCTTCGGCACGCTCGGCGTGATCACCGCCCTCGTCGATGCACCCCATCACGCCCCGCGCGCCGGCCTCCTATCCTGGCTGCTGATGCTGCCCATGGCATGGTGGGTCGGCGATCTCACGCGCTTCACGGCACGCGCCGTGCGGCTCTGGACCTCAGCGATGCTGCTGAGCGTCGGCGGGGCGGGCTTCGGCTTGGCTTTAGCCCTCATGCGGGGCGACGCCCTCCCCGTTCCCCTCGCCAATCTGGGTCTCGCCGGTCCCGCCGCGGTCGCGAGCCTCGTGCTGCGCCGTGGGAGCCTCGTCGAGCGGGAGGGACCGGCAAGGTGACTGCTCGTGATCGAGGGATCAACTTCCGCGCACGATCGGTCGTTGCGCGATGCTGCGCCGACAACGTATCGTCGCGAAATGACGTACGTGGGTTCAGCGTTTCCAGCTCTCCTCTCAGTTGGCTTGCCGGTTTCTGCGGCTCTCCCAAGACCAAAGAACGGATCTCGGGCTTACGGCCTAACGGCATGGCGGGCCTTCATCCATCTCGTTCGAGGATGCAGGTGAGGACGATCGGAGCCGCCGCCTCGTGAATTCCGGTGGTTTCGACAGCCGGGCTTGGACAGGCCCTGAACCCGAGCCCGCACGGCCCTATACCAGAGGCGCACGTGCCGCGTCCGTGACGTTCTTCCGCCTTCTGGCGTCGTAGCGAGGCGACATACGATCCATGCTCATCGTCCTGGTGCTTCCAGTCGTCTTCGTTGCGGGCTTTCTTGTGCTGATTAGGTTGCGACGGCGGTCGGGACGATGGACCGCTCTGCGCGGTGCCCCCTTTTGTTCCTGCTTGTACTCCGTGCGAGCTACGCTCTTGGCTTCGCCGCGATCAATGAGGATCCCTACTACGACGATAATGGATGGGCGGAATTCGTCGAGCTACGCTATCGCTGGGTCTAGGCTGCGGCGTTCGGAAGTTTGTTCGCCACCGTGATCGTGCCGAGCGCCTTCGCCTTTCGCGCTGTCTGGCTGTGGTGGCAGAACCGCGAATGCCGTGATCGAAACGATGCCGCGCAATAAGAGGCTGTCTGAGGCTTTCGTCACGGGTTGGCGAGCTAAGCCGCTTCAATCGTCCGCCTGTCCCCGACCAACCGCCGCCAAGCCCTTCCTGAAAGCCAGTCGTTCCACAGACTTTCCGCTAGTCAGGTTTTGAAAGGCGATGTCCCGCAGGCCCGCCGCCATCACCCGCGCAGCGAGATCCTCCGTTGCCAACAACCGACCTTTCGCATCGGCGAACAGGGGTTCCGGAGCTTTGAAGCCACGTTTCCAGACGGTACGACGCGGCGGCGCATGGGGCCCTTCGACAGACATTTCCCATTCCAATGTCGGTTCACCATCGGCACCGCGGTCAGGCTCCTGTCCGTACATGGCGGCCATATCGACCGGGTCCGCGCGTTGCACCGCTCGAAACGCGCGATAGTCCGCCTCGACGGCCGTCTCGGCGCTCCCCGCTTTCATATCCACAGCGCGATATTCGATGGCATTCGATCCGAGAGCGAGGGCCTCGCGAAACCGCGACGAGGCGAAATAGAGTCCGAACCAGATGAAATCCGGCGCAAATCCTTCCTGGCGGATCAAAAGGCGCGGCGTCTCCATGGTGGCGAACCAGTGCGTGTCGTCGCATCCGATGTCGGGAGCATGGCTCGTGACGGAGGCGAGGTTGGGAAGGGCGAAACGCGGTGGCCGGCTTCGCTCGAGCTTTTCCAGCTGACGCATGGAAGCGAAGGACGGCAGCATGGCCCAAAGAACGGACGCGTCCCGGTCCGCGCCTGGACCATCGATCGGCTCCTGCATCTGTTTGCCCCCATCTTGGCGCCAGCCCGGATGCCGCCGATCCGGTGCCGGGCTCTCCCTCGCATCATAGGTGTTGCGGCAGACCTCGCAAACGACGAGGGTCGAGGCCGCCCGTGGTTCTCCGAACAAGACGAGGTCGCGATGCCGACGTCCCGCAAACGATCCCGGAAGGCCTCCGGCGCGGACCATCAGCTCGAGCCGATCAGGAACAAACCGCTTCTGCTTGTGATGTCGGTCGGCATCGCCGTCATGGGTTTCAGCCTGGGCTCCTGGAGCCTTGCGGAGATACGATCGCTCGTCACGTCCCTTCGCGCGGGCGCGGCGGTCGTGGAGACCATCAACGTCCTATATGCCTTGCCGGTGCTGGCATTTGCCGTCCTGGCGATAGGGGGACTGTTCGGCATCGAGTTGTTGTCGAGGCGGTGGGCCGAGCGTATGGGCACGGCCGTGATGGCGGTGCTGCTCGGCACGATCGTTCTCGTCCCCCTGTTGGGACTGACAGGCGGCATGCTGAACTCACTCTTGATGATGCGCTCCGGCTACGAGCTTTGCGATACGCGCTCGGGCACGCGCATCACTTGGACCCTCTGGGCGAAAGCGCCGACAAGCTGCGCAGCCGCTGCCGATCGGTGAACGCGGCAAAAGCGCCTTCTTAGGCTGGATGCTCACCCCAAGCGCCAGGCCAGCGGGCGAAAGTCCTGGCCAGCCAGACCTCCTCGTTCTCCAACACGAAGAGGACGTAGCGCTCGGGGTCGGGCCAACCGTGCCAGTCGCGTTCGAGGACGATCCACTGGCGGCCGTTCCCTTCGGCGAGGGCCACGGCGGTGTCGGCGAACCGCTTCATCGTCGGATGCATCAGGATCTTGCGGTTCTCTTCGACGCTCGGCGCACGCCAGCGCAGCGGCGAGCGTCGCGCGCGGCGAAAACGCCGCCACCATCGCCATTCCTCCGCAAGGCTCTGGCCGAGCCCGTCCTCGCCGCCCAGCTCCTCCCCTTCGCCGAGACCTTTCCGGCGGAGAACAAGACTGACTGCCGCGACGAGAACGGTCGCCCCGAACTCACCGAGCGACGGAAGGAACAGCGCGGTCGGCCTCAGGAAGAGACCGGCCCCGGCGGCCGCGCAGGCGAGAAACAGGAACACGGCGCGAAACCGCGCATCACGCGCGATGAAGCCCATCCAGCCGCCGATCCATAGAGCCACCGGCAGGACCAGGAACCAAAGGGCAAGAGCGGTGCGGTTGGCTTCGCGTGGCCACGCGTCCGCCAGCGTGAAGGCGAGACTGATCGTGCCGAGAAGCATCGCCAGCGCGGCGAGGATCGCAGCCCGGTCCGATTGCTGGCCTCGATGAAGCCAGCTGTCGTCGCTTGGGGCCCCAGCCATGGAACGGTTGCCTTCGTCGCGGTCGCGCCGTCCGACGTTTGACCAGCGCAACATGGAGGCGGCCGGTTCGCGGATGTAGCGCAAGCTTTGAATGTTTCGCCATCGGCGAGACAGTCCGATCAGGTTGGCTCCCCGGGCGCATCGTAGCTCCTGTTCGCCGCGCTCTGAACCATCGAGATGGCGACCGGCGGCAAGAAAACGGTCCAGCCGACGAGCCAGGCGATCGAGATCGCCTGGCCTTTCCCGCTCCCCCGGGCGCGGTCGTTGAGAAGATCGGCGAGCGTTATCAAGAGCACCGGCATGCCGAACGGCACGAGAAGGGCGACGGGAACGGCGGCGAACGGCGTGAGCAGGCGCTGCGAGGGAGCCGCGCCCGCCAGTTCGCCGTGAATGCGGTAGAGCCAGACCGCGAGGTAGACGAGAGCGCCGAGCGTGATGCAACCGATCGTGAACGCCAGCGCGACCTTCAGAGATGGGATCTCGTCCGCTCCCGAGCCCGCCAAGGTCGCCGGAAGCATGACGAGGCCAGCCGCAGCCGAGGCAGCAAACGGCGCGAGCAGGACCGCTGCGACCGCCAAGGGCGAGCGCCGGCGCGGCCGACTCGGTCGATGGCGGGGAGACGGAGCATCCTTGAAGCCCAAGCCGCGCGCCGGCACGAGCACGGCGATCGCCAGAAGCAGACAGGCGACCATTCCGCTCACCACGCCCCATCCGCCGACCTGCTCGTAGAGCATGGACGCCCCCATCGGCGCCAACATCGCTATCAGAACCGTGGGCGAGAGAAGGAGGAGTGCGCCGGCGAAATCGGTGCGGCCGGGGCGCCCTCCCGTCAGGAAGACTGCTAGTGCGAGGGAAAAGACGCCCTGGGCGGCGCCGCAGGCGAGCCCGAACACGATCAGGAAGGCTGGAAACGACCAGAACCCCGGCAGGAACAGGAAAGCAGTCGTGATCACGGCGCAGGCGAGACACGGCCAGATCAAAGCGGCCCGGCCATTCCGAGGGGCTACCACGAAGGCGAGAAAGGCACCGACGATCCAGCCCATGCTGATACCAAGGTGAAACATGCCGATGGTCTGATAGGTGCTCGCAGCGTCCATCAACATCAATGGGAGAACGGTGCCGCCCCCCTGCCCGCCAAGCGCCACGAGCATGGATGACAGGAAAAGCGCCCAGTACCGATAGGTGCTGAGAAAGTCGGCGAGCGTCCAACCAGGCGGGCCGCCAGACTGAAAGCCGCGGCCGGTGGATAAAGCGTTGTTACCGGTCGTCATGTTGGTCCGTTGGAGCTTTAAGCGGTGATGCGCGAGGCGGCCAGGCCGGAGCGGCGCATCATGCCGAAAAGGCGATCTCGGTCCACCGCGAGCGCGGCAGCACCCTGCCCTATGAAAAATCATTCCCACGATCTGACTGAAGCTCACGTTCTCGATCGAGGTCGAGGCACATGGTCGGCTTCTCACTCCATGGGCGTCCCGACTGTAAGGATCGGCAGGGCATGGTTCGGCGTCAGTCTGCCGACATCGGCGGCACGCTTATCGCGCCGAGCGTCGCGACGTTGGCACCGCGTTCAGTGCGAAGGCGCTCGAGGAACGGTGCGATCTCGTCACCATAGGCCCTGCGGCTAACGCCGATGAGCCATCCGCCGAGTTTTCCCTGCGGGTTCTTGCCAGAGACGTAGCGGTAGGCATTCCACTCCGCGATCCGCGTTCCTTCCTCCGTCTCTCCCGACATGAGGAAGTCGAGGATGATCCCGTCTCCCTCGTTCGTCAGCAGGATCTCATAGTTCACGAAGGGATCCATTGCGCGACGTTCGTCGAGCATCTGAGTTTGGGCGCGAACGACGTCTGCTGGCTTCAATTCGCCTTCCATGAACTCGACGAGCATCATCGTTTCGTAACGATCGAACGTCACGCCCTTCGGCAGGTACTCCTGCTTCACGTAGCCCGGCTGCGGCTCGTCGGCTGATGCAAGAATGTAGGACGTGTCAGCGAACTCGATCGCGCACGGCACCCCAAGACGATCCTCGGCAGCTGATGCCGGTCCCAGCAGGAAGAGGCTGATGGTGAGAGCGGCGAGGCGGAGAGAAAAGCGCATGGGGCGGACCTGTAGCGGAATCCTGGGTGTCGACCGTAGCCCGAAACGCGTCTTCGCAGCACCCCCGGCTACGGTCCCAAGTCGTCGCGACGAACCTCGGCGGCTTCACGACGCCCCGGACCGCCACCATGAATGTCCGGTCGCCACTCCGCCGACGAGACCGAGCGGAGCCATCCACACCCCCTCGTAATTGCCGTCGAGCAGGAATGGCAGCACACAAACCGCAAGCCCAACGATGCCGCCTGCGAGACTGTAGGACAGGTCGCCTGCATAGCGTGTTCGCCGGATGACGAAGTGAAACGGAAGGCCGATCACCAGCGAAATGCAGGCGACGATCGGGACGATGACGAGGATCGGTCCTGATGCGACCATCAGCGGCGTCCAGGGGTTGCCGTGGCCGTTCACGGTATCGACCGCGAGAAAGCCGGCCAGCACGACCGTGGCGATGGTCAACGGGATCCCCACGACGGTGGAGCCGATCAGGATCGAGTGGAGCAGCCTGCGCATCATCGTCGGTTTCGGGTTCGCATGCAGGAACGTCGGAAGCCGACGCGGAGAGGAGATGCCTTCTGCTCGATTCGTCAGCCGTGCCTTCGACGGTTCCGATAGATCAAGGCGAGCACCGCGGCGATCATGACGAGATCAAGCGGCAGCAGCCACGGTAGGGGATCGGTCCACTTGTCCATGTTGGTCGTGCGGCCGTAATAGGGCGCCCCCGAACCATAGGCGCCGATCAGGGTCACGGCGTTCAGGCAAACGACAACGAACAGAAGGAAAAGGACGAGGATCGTCCGAGCGATCCGTACAGGTGCGCCCGACCGTCTCATCCCGCGACGACGTCGACGAAGCGGCCATGCACCCAACCCGAGCGGCAGGGACCGTCGTAGGGCGAACGCGTCTGCCTCGGCGAGGACAGGCCGCAATCGGTCTGCGTTCCGGGTGCAGGGTAGACGATCCCGAGCCACGGACCGCGTTCGTCGCAGATCGTGACGAGTGCGCCGGCACCGAGGCGATCGAGTTCAAGGCGCTGCGAACCCGGCCCATTGCGAACGGAAAGAAAGTTGTCGCCCTTCGGATCGAGCCGAACGATCTGCCCGAGGCTTGCACAGGCGTCGAGTTCCGCCTCGCCCCCGACCTCGACGGGCTCCAAGCCTTGCGCGCTTGCCGACGTCAGAAGCGCGAAAGCCAGAAGCGTCGTGATCGACGGAAGTGGGAAGGCAAGCTTCATTGCAAGTCCTCGTCGGTTGGCGTCAGGCCCGTCAGTGCCCGAAGCCGCCAGATGCGCTCGTCCCACCACCGGTCGACGTCCCCACGCGCCGGGTTGAGCGGCAGGTCGAACACCATGGAGCGCGAGACCCTGTGCGTTGTCCATCCGGTCGCCCCGCCAATTGTCCCATAAAGTTGCAGCATGACCAGGGAGGACACACCGCGAATGGCGCCATGATCGTCACGCAGGACGATCCATCCGGGCCCGTCCGATCCTCCGCCCGGCATGGCGAAGAGGCGCGGACGGCCGCAGATCGTCACGCTCCATGCACCGCCGGGCTGCGCTTCCGTGAGATAGGGCTCACTGCAGGCCAGTCTTCCCTGTGGCGCCAGAACCACGGCGAGGGGTACGCCGACGGCCACGGTCAAACCCAGCCGGCGGAACCACTTGGCGCGACGCATTACGGACCCGACGATGCACTCAATGTGACATCGGCCTCCCGAAGCCATCCGGTCACCCGCCCATCGGCGGCTTCGAGATACTCGACATGGATCCAGCCGGGACGCCGAGCCAGCACCGCGACGGGGTCGAACCGGACGAGATAGGGGCGCCTGCGTCCCGGCGCAGCCGGAGGGGAAGGGTGGAGGATTGCCCGCCCGGCAGTGACGAGTCCCGCTCCGATCCAGTCGTCCCGCCGCTCGTCTAGGAGAAGGTCGTACGGTGCGTCCCTCATGTCGCCGCTCGCCATCAGGCAGCCCCCATGGTTCTTCTCGAGTTGGAGGTTTGGCTCTGCGCCAAGTCGAAGCTCGCCGCGTATTCGCTCGGCCTCACCGGGAAACCATGTGACAACATCGGCCTCTCCACCCTCGAGGCGGCCTTCTAGCAGGAACAAGCAGCCGAACTGCGGCGCTTCCGGCGTGCCGTTGCCGACTCGACGCTCGGCGAAGACGCCGTTCACCGCTCCGTCTTCGCCTACGATCAGCGCCAGCGGGCCGTAGCTTCCCGACAGCATCGGCGAGGCACTCGACGGGACGGACGCGAGGAGCAGCGCGCCGAAGCCGAGGAGAGAAAGACGAAAGGTCATGGCGTCCCCAATTCCTTGATGGCCGCGATCCTCCGCCTGGCCCCTCAGGACCATTGTCGCCGACCCCTCCCTTAGCAGGAGAAGGGCTGATTGAGCTCGAAGATCATCATCGAGAAGTTCTGCTGAAGACCGTTGAACTCCTGCTGCAGTACGAAGGACGGCGTGCCGGCATCCCGGTCAAACCGGCCTTCCTCGGCGCTCTGGACCGCCTTGCGCCCGTTTGCGATCACCAAGTTGGCGCTGCTCTGAAGGGCCGGGCACCCTTCCGGCTTCTTGGTCCGGACGGCACGGTCCCAGTTCTCGACCATTTCCGCCATCTCGTCGAGGTTCTTGGCAAACGCCTGCCGCGTGGCGACGTCGTCCGGTTCGGTGAAGACGGTCAGAACCTCCTTCATCGCCGCCTTGCCGCGCAGAACGATACCAGCACGGTAGCGTTCCACGCTGCCCTTTGGCGCCCGGTCGTAGGCTTCCTGCGTCAGACGCGCGTCCCGCGCTTCGATCCTGTCGAAGAAGACCGTCTCCGCGTCAACAACCTTGCGGAGCGATGCAACAAAGGCCGCATCCTCCGCTCGCGCCTTCGCGCCCTTGTCCGTTAGGAAGCCCTTGGATTGGGCGTAGTTGGCCAGCTCGTTGTTGATCGGCTCGAAGGTAGCGATGGCACTAGCATAGTCGCGAGCCGCCGGGTCGAGCTCCGGGATCGAGCCGGCCAGTGCGCCCGCGCTCTCCAGCCGGGCACGGATCTTGGTGACGTCCTGGACCGGAACCACGGCGTAATCCTCCAATGGACGATCACCGGCGAGCTTGGGGGCGACAGTGTCTTGGTAGGTCTGAAAGGCCTTTGCAAACGTGCCGGAACTCTCATTGGCAGCCGTGATATAGGCGTTCGACTTGGCGATCTCCGTCTGGTCGGCCGACGAGCCTTGCGCCGCAATCCCTAGCGTCGCGCTGTTCTTATCCTCGGCGTTACAGCCGGCAAGGCAAGCGACCGCCAATAGCGCAAACCCTATCATCCTTGCGCGATCGCGATATCGCATATCCCCCCTCCCCTGCCTTACCAATGACAACGCAAGGCATCCATCCATTCGTCCGTGAAAGAGAACCACCACTGCGAGCGACGTCCTTTCGCACAGCAAATGTATTGCGGTTGCACCGACCCGGCCAGACCGTAGCTGTTTCGGGACACAGGATAAGGTCGGTTTTGGCGCTCGCTGGCAGATTTTCGTAACAGTCAGGACCCCTGATAGAGGCTTAAAAAACGCTCGCCGACGCCTCAGATTGCATTCCCGTTCTACCAAACGTTCCTAAACGCATGCGATTTGACGCACGTTCACCTGAACGCATTCAAACGCAACATAACGCCAATGCTGGCTATTGCGTGCTTGCAAAGGCAACTAATATCAACTAAACGCACTTGCCAGCCTTTGCATTCACTCAAACGCATTAACACGTAACATGATGCCGTGCCTTGCAAATGCGTGCTTGCAAAGGCAATGCATATCACGCAAACGCAATCGCGAGCTCTCGCGTGAAAGTGCCCGCGTTTTAAGGCATCCTACAGCTTTTGATTGCCATATGATGTATCAGAAGGCATCTAATGGCTTTAACGAGGCAGCCGACGCATCAGGGCGTATTCAGAGTTCGCCGAGCGAAATAGCGGCAAAGCATTGGACAGAAGGGGGCAAAAGTGCAGGTGATCGCAGTAGCAAATCCAAAGGGCGGAGCCGGCAAGTCGACCACGGCCCTTCTTCTGGCGACAACGCTCGCAGAAGCTGGCGCTGCTGTGGTGATCCTCGACTGCGATCCAAACCATCCGATTGCGGAGTGGAGGACGGGAGAATCAAGGAATCCTGTGGTGGTCTACGGGGATGTAACTGAAAGCACCTTACATAAAAAAATTCAGGAGGTGCGGGACACCACCCAGTTTCTTATTATTGATCTCGAAGGCACGGCAAGCCGGATGACGTCTCGGGCATTCCAGCGAGCGCACCTCGTTCTGATCCCGATCCAACCGAGTACGGTTGATGCCAATCAGGCAGCGCGAGCCATTCAGCTTGTAAGGGAAGAGGAAGACGAGACAGGCCGGACCATTCCTTATCGAGCGGTTTTCACTCGCACGGCAGCGTTGATTGAGTCGCGAATCGAACGCGAGATCGCGCAAGACCTGCGCGACGCAAATGTGCCTTGCTTGAACGTCAAGCTTTGCGAACGGATGGCTTACAAGGCCATGTTCACCCTCAAGAAGGCTCTGAGTGAAATGGGCAACGCCAATGTCGCCGGCGTCCCGAAAGCGATAGAGAACGCTGAGCTATTCACTAAGGAAGTGGTGACGGTTCTAACCGAGGAAGTGCAGGTGGCAGCATGACCGGGCTAAAGGATCTAGTCGCAAGGGTTCCCCCAGCTAGGCCTATCGAGGACGGTGGTTCACGGAATGACGCGGCAGCGGAACGGCTGGGATTCAAGTCGCGCGAGCCAGAAGAGCGTGTATTTCGGCGCGAAAGGGATACCGAAGCGAGCGTAAGCCTCAACATGCGAGTTAAGCTTTCGGTTTCAAACGCCTTCGTGACGTACTGCCAAGAGAACAATCTCTCGTATCCGCAGGCAATAACGAAGATGATGCAGGACCTCGGGATCTACAAACCCAAGGGTTGAACATGCGACTTCAACCATTCTTGCCAGCAGTCCTTGGTTTACTGCATTCAGGGACTGTAGCCTTGGCCGAAGATTTTGTCGACGGTCGGGTCGAGACCTATCCGATACATGGCCAGACCCGCCAGGAGTTGCGTGACGCGATCACCCAGGCCTCAGGCGCGCTGGGAAACGGAGCGCATGGGGCGGCGTCCGCGACGTTCAAATTCGTGCCGCAGCTCGACTACCTCGAGTCCGAAAACGGTTGTGTCCTGAGTGATGTTCGGGTGCGCCTGGAAGCGGCGATAACGCTGCCCGAATGGGTTTCCTCTCGCGGAGCCGATGAAGCCACGGTCGGAGCCTGGCGACGGTTCGAGCGATATGTGAAGGCCCACGAGGCCCGGCACGAAGCTATCGCGGCCGACTTCCGACGGACCATGGAACGGGAGCTGGAGGCGATCGGCGTCATGGAAAGCTGCCCGGCGCTCGGCCGGGAAGCTGTGGCTATGGTCGCCGACGTGGAGCGAATGCACGACGAGGCGCAGATAGCGTTCGACCGCGAGGAGCGGATCCGCTCGTCGCTACTCGGCCGGTGAAGGAGAGGGGAGGGGAGCCGACGCGCCCCTCCCAGCCTTTTCCGGCGCCGGCACCGGCATCTGCCGAATGCCACGAGCCCCAAGCGTCGGATGTCCCTCAAAGCCGAAGTCGACAGCGTGACGGTAGCGTGACATGGGGCGCGCGGGACGGACGGGTCCGGCCAAACGCGCCCGGACGCCACGGATCGAAGACGAGAAGCGGTAGCCGTAGCGCTCCATCCCCCAAAACAGGAGGATGCCGATCACGAGGAGCAGCGCGGTCCAGACCCGGAGATGCAGGAACAAGAGCGCCACGAAGAAGATGAGCCTCGCGTCGAAGATCGCGAGGCGTGGGTTCTTCATCGTGTAGCGCCACTCGATCGGCTTGCCGAACAGGCCGTCGTTGCCTTCCATGGTCAGAACCGCTGGACGTTTTCGGTGAAGAGGACGCCGATCAGCTTGCCGGCGTTGAGGCGCACGATAGAGCCGCGCGGTCCCATGTCCTCGATCTCGTTGGCGAGCTGATCGCCGACTTCGCCAGCGCCGGCGTAGAGGCCTTCCTCGATATTCGCCTTAGGCCGGGCGATCCCGGCCCCTGTGAGACCAAGGGGCACGATCGTCTGCTCGGTTTGCGAGAGGGCTCGGCCGATCCCGCTGAGAAAGGCGCCAGCGAGCTTTGGAGCGTATCGCTGGAGAAGGCGGGCATCGTATTCGGACTTCACCGCGAGCGTGCCTTTGGCGGCGTCGATCGCATAGGCTTTGGCATCGAGGTTCGTACCGTCCTGAAGGACGACCCGATCGAACTGGACGACCATGGCCGTGGTCTCGCGGTTCTCCTTGAACGAGCCAAGGAGACGCGCGCCCTTGAGGGGACCGCGCATGACCTTAGCGACGACCGGCCCTGGTGTGTCGGTGTCGGAGCCGTTGACGATCACGGCGTAGGCGATGGAGCCGGCGGCTGCATAATAGTCGCCGGTGAACACGGGCGCGCCTGTACCGTAATGCCGTCCGCTATCGACCTGAAGGCGCGGCTCGCTCTCGGTCGGAGCCACCGAAAGGTAGGGAAGAGACGTGTCGAGATCGGCCTGGTAGCTGGTGTCCTGCGGGATGGCCTCGACAGGAGAGGCATTCGGATTGCGTGTGGCCTGACGTTCTCGCTGCGAGCGCGTCTCGCGGCGAGGATCCCCGCTGCTATCGAGAACGGTCTGAGGCGATCCCGGCGCGCGGACCTGAACGCCTGTCGGGCGTCCCTTGGGATCGACATAGAGTTCCTGCTCGATGACGATCGTGTTCTTGGATTTGCCTACCTGCCAGGACCCGGACAAGCCGTTGCTCTGTGAGGCCATGCGCTTGGCCATGGCGTCGATGCTGGCCCAATCGGTCTCGGGCTGAGGCGGCATTTGGTTGGCGACATTGGAGATGAGGCGATCACGGTAGACGATCTTCTCCTTCACCTCGACAAGACGCTGGTTAGCGGGAGGCAGCTTCGGCTCTACGACCGGGATCGGCTCCTTGGGCGGTTCGACGGGCCGGGTCGGCTCGTCAGGCGTCGCGAGGAAGCTTTGTCCCGGCGTCATGGCTGCCTGCTGCGAGCCCTGCTGGTTCGAATTGGCGAGCGACTGGCGGTAGTTTTCGGAAGCAGCAAGCTGCTGGCCTGCGGGCGTCGTGTCGATGTTCCTAAGAACATTGACCATTCGCGAAGCCGATCCATCGCTGCCACGGGCGAAGACCGTGTAGACGGCGCCCGCGAGGAGGGCGGCCATGCCGACGCCGAGGATCACCGGCGCCTTGCTGCGGCGCGGCTTGGCGCGGTTGATCGTGCTGGAGCTGGTCAGGCTCGTATCGGGATCGGGGTTCACCACCTTGACGTCCTCGCCGGCATCGTGTCCGTCGATCGGGGCGTTCTCGTCGCTCATTGGGTGATCCTGACCTTGGTGACTTGGCCGTTGCGCGAGATCAACGCGACCGGGGCGGGACGCAGACGATAGGCTTTGATGCCGCCCGGCCCTGCGAGGGTCGCGGACCAGGACGGAGCCATGAGGGTCTGGTTGGTGCGGATGTAGAGGTTGCCGTTGAAGTGCCAGGCCGCGACGTCGCTGTCGTCGGTGGAGAGCTTGCGGGCGGTCTTGGGAATGTCGGAGCCCTGGACGAACGCCATCATGAGTTCATCGGAGGCGGTCTGCTTGGGCTCGCGGGTCTGGACGGCCGGGATGATGGCGTTCGGGCCGCGGCCGTTGACGGAGAGATCCAGGCGATAGTGCGAACGAGCCTCGTTGGTCTCGAGGTCGATCACGAGAGGCTGGTCCTCTTTGACGAGCGAGACGGCGAGGTTGGAATAGCCATGGGCGACCAGGGGCGAAACGGCGAGCTGGTTGGAGCCTTCCTGCATTGCATAGACCTGAAACGCGTCCTCGCGCCCGACCACGAAACTGGCGATCGGCCATGGGGCGCCGGTCTGGTCGAAGAACGAGATGATGGAGACCGTGCCGGGAGAAGTGTCGAGCTGCGGTGTCGGTCCACGGGTGTCGAGCGAGACACGGAGCGACTGCGTGATGGCCTGCGGGCGGATACCGGAAGGGGGAAGAGCGGCGGCGAGCTGGCTCTCGTTGAGCCGGCGGCGATAGTCGCGGATCATGTCGGGGTTGAGCGGGAACTGCTCGCGAAGCGACTGCCCGTAAGCCGTGATCTCCTCAGGCGACAAGGGCCGATCGAGGTCGTTGAGGCTGTTCAGGAGGCGACGTGATTGAGGCGCGGGAACCTGGCCGCGCTGCGAGGCAGATGGAGAGCCGCTGGGCGCAGTCTGCTCCACGGCGGCATTCTCGGCGGTTTCTGGTGTCGCGCCGTCAGAAGGCGATGTGGATACGACCGGCTCCATCATGACCGGCGATCCCTGCTGCGCCATCGCAACAAAGCCGGAAAGAAGGACGACGATCGCAGCGGCGGAGACGGATCGTGCCATTTTACCCGCCTGCTGCTGCATTGAACTGCGAAATGGCGATGCCATAGGGCGTCTCGTAGGTTGGGAGGCGGGTCAGCCGAACCGTGACCATGTTGGACTGGCCCGTGACTTCGGAGGCGGATTGGTACGTGATGCGGATCGGCATCTGGACGATCCACTCATACGAACCGCTGGCATTCGGACCCTGCCTGACGATGACGGGCGTCTGTACGATGGCGCTGGAGTTGAAACGACCGTTGCGAACGAGGTCGAGCGCCTTGGACTTCTGGACGGCCTCGACGAATGAGTTCCAGCCGACGGGCTGGCTGAAATACTGCTGCGCCTCCTGAAACTGAGCGCGGTAGTTGTCGAACGAATAGGTCAGCGAGTTCGTCACGGCGCGGGCTGCGAAGTTCAGAACGTCGGCGGACGACATATGCGGGCGATCCAGCGGCGTCAGCGGCTGGATCTGGCCGTTGGTCGTGGTCGCGAAGTAGCGCGGCTCGGGCCGGGTCAGCGCGAGGTAGACGGCCGAGCCGACACCGACGCACGCGACCGCGGTCGCGACGGCCGCGTAGATCGCCATGATCTTGTAGGCCGCCTTATAAGTGCTGGCCCGCATCAGGACGCTCTCGGCGTTGCCGAAGCCGGTGGAACTCATGGCTGTGACCCTTGTGCGACCTGACCGGACCCGCGCGCGGGAAGGGCGCTGGTCAGCATGTCGTCCTTGACCTCACCGAACTCGACCTTGCCGCCCTCGGCGGTGGTGTAGATCCAGAAGGGCACGCCCTGGACGCCGTTGGCCCGGATCCATTCGACGTTGCGCTGCAAGCCGCGAACGATATCGGGATTGATCTCAGCCGGCGCCAACACCTTCAGGGTGCTGGGGTTCGATGTGGTTTTGGAAAGCTCGTGGCTAAGGAAGTCAGCGCCGGGGTTCTGGCTTTGAAGGACGGAAGCCGCCTCATAGACCGCTTGCTGGCTGCGGATCGGGGCGAGGATCACGCGCAGGTCGATGTCGCCAGCTTTGACCTTCTGCGCCAGGATGTCGACGGCCTTGGCACAATAGGGGCAGGTCGGATCGGCGATGAAATAGATCGCGGGGGCGCCGGGCTTCGGGGTGCCAGCGCTGAACCAGACGCTGAAGTCCGTGGCCTGCTGGAACATCGCGCTCGCAGTCTGCGCCTTGGCCATTGTCAACGGCGGTGGTGTCGCGCCGACGGTAGCCGAGGCTGGCGAGACGGTCGGGGATGCAGCAGGCGAGGCCTGCAAAAGGGCTGACGCAGATGGGACGGTGGCCGGCGGCGGCACGAAATCGGACGGCTGCGGGATTGAGGAAGGCGACAGATTGCTGGCCAACGGCGGAGCCGTCGGTGGGATTGGCGTCGATAGTCCGGAAATTGCAAGAAGCGCGCTCGAAATGTCTTGTCCGCCAGGGCCGATCAGATCCCCAACGATCGTGAACCCGTCTGGCGTGGTCACAGCAACCCGTTCTTGGCGACCGTCTGAAACGACCCACGATTGCATCGAGCCTAACGGCATAGCCGGACGAACATTCTGAAAACGCTTCAAATTGTTCGGAACCGCCAATGCCAACCCCTGGCTGTCTTGCGCCATCGCGAAGGGTGTAGCGGCGACGCTACAAGCGAGCGTCAGGAGTAACCTTACCATTGCGATAATGCCCCAATGCACGAGGGAGTATGTTAACAACCTATACGGGGCCTGGCAGGGCACGTGCATAACAGAGCAGCAGCATATCTAACACAAGATTGACGCAATGCAATCGGGGACCTTGGTGGATAAAATAAGCGTATCACGCTGGGATGCGACACCTATCAAGGCAAATCGAAAGCTTAAACGGAATCATTTTATTTTAATAAGCGCTGGCGCTTGCTTGCTGGTTGGGGTTTCGTATCTGACGTTCCAGACGAACAGCCATCATACGAGCGAAACTGTCAAAATTTCTGAGAAGCATGCTGACGAACTTCGTGCAGCGGCCTCGGACGTGGGATCGTCATCCGATGCCAAATTCGGCGAAATCGTGGCAGGTTTAACCATGCGCGTTAACGCCTTGGAGGCTGACAACAAGCGCCTCAGTGCCGAATTGACGCAGCTTTTGGATCAAGATGGCGTGATTGCCAAGTTGGTCACACATATCCGTGCCCTGCACGCCCAAAGCGAGGCCACTCGTCGTGACGTAGTTGACGCGATGACGGGAACAGTGCCGGAAAGCAACCCAACCTTCGACATGGGGGCTGGTGAGCCGGACAGTCCGCTTGAGACCGCTGAAACTCCCGTTCTGAGCAAGGCACGGCACACGATCGTCACGCCGGTTGCGGTTTCGGCCCCGGCCCACGTTGCGACGGCAGAGAAGCACAAGGCCAAGCCGGCTCCCGCCGAGCCTGACGAAGGCAACACCAACTAATGCAGGGGTTCGCCGCTTTCATTCAGCGAGTCAGCGATCTCGTCCCACCTTTCCAGGCGTTGGCGGTGGCGTTCTGTTTCATTGCCGGCACGGTCTTCCTCATCCGCGGCATCCTCGTCGCCGCGCAGCACGGCGACACGCCAAGCCGCTACACCTCCGGCGCTCACTCCAAGAACGCCGTGATCGCGCATCTCGTGATCGGCGCCTTCCTGCTGGCGCTTCCGTCGGTGGTGAGCGCTTCGCTGGAGACACTGTTCATGACCTCCACGGCCGCGCAGCCGACGGAGATCTTCGCCTACGCGCCCGAAGCCATGAAGACGATAACCGACCAGAACGCTCGGACCATCGTCATCGCGCTTCTGCGCATCGTTCAAATCATCGGCCTCATCGGACTGATCCGAGGCCTTTTTCTTCTTAACGCAGCACCGGTTCACCCAGGCTCCGGTCTCGTTGGTAAGGGCATCACGCATGTCATCGGCGGCACGCTCGCCATCAACATCGTGGTGTTCGTCGGAATGATCGAAAGCCTGGTCGTAGGGTAAGGGTCTCATGAAGAAGCTTCACGTTCTCGCCTCCAGCGTCGCCATGACGGCGTTCGCTGGCTCGGTTGGCGCCGCCAACGCTCAGACCGCCGGTTTCGGCCAGACCATGGAGACCGTTCGCACGGGCTTCCTCGGTCCGATGGGCGACTTCCTCCTGGCCGTCGCCTTCATCTGCGGCGTCGTCAGCGCGATCGTCTGCATCACCGTCCTGTGGAAGAACAGCCGCAACAACCACGATCCCAACGCCTCGCCGGTGGCGGCGTTCAAATGGGGCGCGGCGGCCGCGGCCCTTCTCGCCCTGCCGGTCTTCATGGGCCTGTCGGTCGACACGTTCTTCGGTGACGGCGGCACGCGCTCGTCCATCGCCGGTCAGCTCCGCGCAGTCGAGTAGTCTTCGTGTCGCTGCTCAATGGGTTCGCAGGCTTCCTGAGCCGTTCGGTCTTCCGCAAGTCGCTGGACGGCTATTGCCGCCTGGTGTCGACCGAGAACGATACGACCTTCGTTTCCGACGATGGAAGCCTTGCGAGCCTCTTCGAGCTCGACGGGTTCAGGTCTTTGCCTGGGCCGCTGGAGATTACGGAATCCGTCGAACGGCTCCGGGTCGCGCTGAGTGCCTATCTCGCGCGGCCCGGTCATTCGATCGAGTTCTTCTTCGCCCAATCGCCCGATCTCGGGCGTGAAGAGATCGCCCGGGCGATCCGCCAGACCCGGCGGAACGCGCAGGATACCGGCCTCGATCTCGAGGACATTCTGGAGGAGCGCCTGGCGCTGCTTCCGCTGCGGCTCTCCGGCGAGCGCTGCTATCTCACCCTCTGGTCGCGTCCTTCCCTGATGACGCGAACCGAAGGCAAGGAGGCCGGCGCTGCCGTCTCCAAACGCCTCCAGGGCTCGCCCTCGATGCGCGAAGGGCAGTTCCCGAGCCTCGCACTCGGCAGCCTTCTGACCCGCCACATGAGCGTCAGCGACGCACTGGTGCGGGAGTTCTCGACCCAGGGCATCGTGCTGGCGCCGATGACGACGCACGAGGCCCTGTCGGTCATGCGCGGGGTCCAGAACCCCGCCTTCCTGCCGAACGGCAAGACGTGGAAGGGAACGCTGCCCGGTGACTATGTTCGGGCGCGCCTTCCCTCCGACGAGCGCGAGCTGACCAAAGGCGACATCTCCAACATCGTCTGGCCGATCATCGCCCGGCAGGTGATGACCGAGCATGGCGAGGTGCTCGACCAATCCACGGTGCGCCTTGGTGACTACGTGTTCTCAGGCTTCGACATCGTGGTTGGCCCTGAGGTCGTGGTCGAGTTCAACCAGCTCATTCGCTCCGTGCTGGAAGGCGAGGAGCGCATGTCGTGGCGCTGCTCGATCATGGTCGATTCCGGCGGCTTCCAGGGCCAGGTGTTCAAGCAGCAGTATGTCGGGCTCTTCGCCTGGACCGCGCCGATCTCGAACATGCGGATCAAGAACGCCTTCGAGCGGCTGCGCAAGGTCGATGGTGCCGGCGATACGGTGGTGCGCTGGCGCGTTTCCTTCGCGGTCTGGTGCGACAAGAGCGACGAGGTGAAGCTTCGCCGCCATGTGGCGCAGCTCCGGCGCACGGTGGAGCGCTGGGGCAACTGCCAGACCGACGCGCTGACCGGCGACCCTATGGAATGCGTCATGTCCTCGGCCGTGGGCATCTCGGCCGCATCCACCGCGCCGGCAGCCTCGGCCTCGTTCGCCGAAGCGCTCGCCATGGCGCCGATCGCGCGGCCCGCGAGCCCCTGGTCGCGCGGAGCGGTGCTGCTGCGAACCAAGGACGGCAAGCTCTGGCCCTACCAGCCGGGCTCGGCGCAACAGCTCTCCTGGGTCGACGTCATCGTCGGCACCCCGGGATCGGGCAAGTCGGTTCTCCTGAACACGATCAATCTCGCCGTGGCGCTGAGCCGCCAGTCCGGGCGAACCGAAGAGAACAACGGCCTTCTCCCACGCATCTCGATCATCGACATCGGCCCGTCGAGCTCGGGCCTGATCCTGATGATCCGCGATGCCCTGCCGGTGGAGCGGCGCCACGAGGCGGTGTACCATCGCCTGAAGATGGACGGGTCGAACGCGATGAACCCGTTCGACACGCAGCTCTGCCTGCGCTTCCCGCTCGCCCACGAGCGGGCCTTCCTCGTCAACCTCATCACCCTGATCTGCACGCCCGACGGCGAGGAGAAGGCCTATGATGGCATTGCGCAGGTCGCGGCCGCTACGATCGACGCGGCCTATCTCCACTTCTGCGACGAGGGCGCCAAGAAGTTCGGCTGGACGGAGAGCCACGAGGTCGACGCCACGCTGAAGGCGCTCGGCTTCGAGGACGACAAGCAGACGACATGGTGGGAAGTCTGCGACTTCCTGGCCGAGAAGGGAAAGCTGCACGAGGCCGCGCTGGCGCAGCGCCTTGCGGTGCCGACGCTTTCCGATCTCGTTCTCATGGCCAACGAGGAGACCGTCACCGAGCAGTTCCGCGACATGCGGACCCCGACCGGCGAGACAGTGATGCGCACCTTCCAGCGTATGGTGACGTCGGCCGCTCGCGATTACCCGATCCTGGCACAGCCGACGCGCTTCGATCTGTCGAACGCACGCATCATCTCGCTGGATCTGGCCGACGTCGTGACGACTTCGGGTCCGCAGGCCAAGCGCCAGTCCGCCATCATGTACATGGTCGCGCGCCAGGCCACGACCGCCGACTTCTGGCTCGATGCCGACGAGATCCGCGGCAAGAAGCTGGTGGGCTCGTTCGCCGAAGGCGCCCGCGCGCTGCATCTGCGCCGGGTCGACAACAATCGCCAGATGGCCAAGCTCTTCAGCATGGACGAGTACCACCTGACCGGCGGGCTCGGCATTCGCGACCAGCTCGTTCAGGACGTGCGCGTCGGCCGCAAAGCCGGCGTCCAGATCATCCTCGCCTCGCAGCTCCTCGAGGACTTCGACCAGGCCATTCAGGAACTGGCCTCGACCTTCTGGTTCTGCAACGTCCCGACCGAGAAGAGCCGCGACCGGATCTGCCGCGACTACAATCTCGGCCCCTCGATCAAGGAGGTCATGCGCTGCCTGACCGGACCCAAGGGCGACGGCGCCCCGGTTCTGGCGATGATGAAGCTGCGCAGCGGCACCTACGTTCAGGAGCTGGTGAACCAGCCCGGGCCGAACGAGCTTTGGGCGCTGTCCACCACGGCCGAGGACGCGGCGCTCCGCCGGATGCTCTACGAGCGCCTCGGCTCAAAGCCGGCGCGCGCGATCCTCGCCAAGCGGTTCCCGAGCGGGTCCGCGCGCGGGACGCTGGAGCGTCGCCTATCCGATTTGGAAGACAAGGGCACCGCGATCGACGATCGCGCGCGCCAGAACGTCGTCCAGCAGCTTGCAGATGATTTGGTGCGTGAGGTGTCGCGATGAAGGTTTGGGAGATCGCTGGGGCGATCGTGGCGTCGCTGGCGTTGTCGTCGGCGGCTTGGGCGCAGGCGGGCGTGCCTTTGGAGAAGGTGACGTTCGACAAGGAGAACCAGGAGGCCAGCAACATTGCGCGCAAGATGTACCAGCCGGAGTTCGGTTACGTCTCGGCGCAGCGCATCTGGTTGCGCGATCCGGCCCCGAACGCGATCGACCAGATCGCCGTGAAGATCGGGCAGGGCGTCTCGTGCAAGGACGACTGCCACGTTGCGGTCCTCTACCACACGAACGGCGAATGGGCCGAGGTATGGCGCGGAGCCGGTAAGACGATCGAACTCGGCCAGGTTCACGAGATCACCGGCCTGAAGTCGATCTTCTCCGACAACCGCGAATGGACCTGGGGCGGCGCCAAATACGAGCCCAACATTTATGGTGTGAACCGTCCGGATCGGCGCCCCGCCAACGAGGCCGAAATGCGATTGGCAACCGACTGGATCAAGGAAACCTATCCCGACGACCTGCACAACATCGACGCCCCGGACATTACAGCGCTCGATGTGAACCTGATGAACGGCGACGAGAAGTTCGTTTACATCAACGATCTCTACATCTGCGGCAACGATGTCTGCCCGATCCTCGTGGTCGATAACGGCACGGTGCTGCGGCAACTTTGGTCGATCGGACCTGATGCCGGCGTCGCAGACGGTCGCACCGACCAGAACGGCTACCGGCTCATCGAAATTCAGACGGCTCAGGACGTCTCTGTGGTGAGCCCGTCCACCGGCGAGGTGGTCGAGCACATCCTGGCGCAGGACGTCATCCCGGCAGGATCGAAGCGCGTGATCGCGAAAGAGCCGCCGTCGACAAAGCTACCGGAGCTGCCGTGATGAGGATCCTTCACACGGCGCTGATCGTCGCCACGCTACTCGCCACGACCGTCGCCGGCTTGGCCGGTAACGAAATCCTTACCAACCACATCACCGGCGCGGAGTCGGGCGGCAACTACGCCATTTTTAACACCTCCGGCACGACGCGAGCGATGGGGCGCTATCAGTTCCTTCCCAGCACGTTCGCCGGCTTGGGCTACATGAAGTACACGGGCGGAAAGGTGCGGGAGTGGTCCAGCTACACCTTCACGGATGAAGCTCGCGCTGCTGGCGTAAACAGCCTTAATGACCTTCGCTACAGCGAGGCGGGCCACCGCCTACAGGATGCAGGCTTCGTTCGCTTCACCAACCGGAACCTGAACAGCTTCAGCGCCACGACGCGCAACGCGATCGGTTCTACCGTTGTCGGGCGACCGGTCACGACGGACGGGCTTCTCTCGACTGCCCACTTTCTGGGATCTGGCGGTTTGAACAGGTGGGCCGCATCCGGCTTCACCGCTGCCGGCCTTCCGCCAGGAGTCGTTGCTGCCAACGGCGGCAGCGCGGCCAAACTCAATCAGTACCTGCTGAACCGCATGGGCAATCATGCAGGCGAAACCTGGGTAGGGGGTGAGGAAGTCGATTGGGCCGGGGGAGAAGGGGATTCCGGCAGAACGACGAACTACGCGCAAGACGGCATGTACGACGAGACGGAAGGGTTTCCGGGCTTCGGGTCCAAGCGCCAGGTCGTGATCCAAGAAACCTTGCCTTTTCAGGGCGACCGCAAATCGCTGGGAGGCGGCGCATGATGCTCCTTCGGACACTGACCGTTGCCGCGATCGTCGCCATGCCCATGGCGCCGGCGCATTCGGCCGACTTCGTTTCTCAGCTCTTCCAAAGCGGGCAGGGCGGCTGCGACAGCGGCGTCGCCTCCAAGCTGACGGAAGCGATCCGCGGGGCCATCGACTCCGAGGTGAAGCGTGCTGAAGCCGTGCTCAAGATGCCCGCAGGCATCTCGGGTCTTGGCTGCCTCGACGACCTCTTCTCGATCAACCTCGACACCATGATCTCGCTTCCGAACCTTCAGGGCCTCTTGAAGAACGCGATCTCCAACGCCGAGAGCCAGATTTGCTCGATGGCGCAGGAGCAGTGGGCGAAGGTCACGGAGCCGCTGACGGCTGCGTTGCAGATCCCGAGTTTCGACAAGCTGGGCATCCCGGGTTTCAACGGCTCGTCCACGCAGATCCAGTTCACGACACCGACGATCGGCTTCGGGTCACAGGGCGGAAGCCCGAGCTTCTACGAACGAGAGGATCTCGGCGCGGGGACCACCCTTCGGGAGAACTATGAGCGGATCTACGGAGGAAATGGGCAATGAAGCGTCTCGTCATTCTTGCGGCTTTGGCCGCATCGTCGTCGGGTTTGTTCGCTTCAGTCCAGTCGGCCTACGCGGTTTGTGACGGCTGCGTGGTCGGCGCGGTGAACAACATGAACGCCAACGTCACTGCCCAAATCCAGACCTCGACGGCCGCGATCATCACAGCGCTAGGACAAAGCACGGCACAGCTCTCCGGTTATGAGACGCGCACGGCTCGATCACAGCAGCGCGTCGAAGACGCCGCGCAACAGATCGAGACGATGCGCCAGCGCGACCTTGCGCGCGCCAAAGCCGAAGGCGGTCGATACGATCCGGCTCCGTCGGCCTGTCGGGACCTGTCGGGGGTCCTCCAGTTCGGCGGTGGAACGTCCTCTCAAGGCGTTGGCGGAAACGATCTCGTCAACGCCGCCCGCAATCGAGGGCGGGGCAACGAGAAGGAAGGTGATGAGGTCAACAGAGGCGGTCTTGCGATCGCTCAAGGCATCGTCAACGATCGAGAAGAGCTAAAAGGGCTCGGCGGTTATCTCGATCCCACGACGGATCTGCGGCTCATGCTCGAGCCTCAAACGCTCGACACGAGCGAAGGGGAGGTTGCGAAAGCGGCGGCTCGTCTCGTGAACAACATCGTTGATCCGACTCCGGCACGGCCGTTGACCGACGGCGAGAAAAAGACGCCACAAGGCAAGGCGCAGCTCGCCGCGCGTCAGATCGATGAAGCCCGGCGTTCGGCCGCTCATTCGATCTTTGCCTACCTTGGCGATCTCGCCGCTCCAACGGGCGGCAGTGGTCTCGTTGATTGGGCCAAGAAGGCGGCCCCGGCGTCCTATTCGAACACGATCGGCGATAAGGTGTCGACGCAGCAGGTCATCGATATCTTCGTCCAATCGCGGTTCTCGAACCCAGACTGGCATCAGGAACTGGCGAAGATGGCGCCGGAAGCGGTGAACCGCGAGATCGCCCTTACCAATGCCCTCAACCTTCATGTGAACTGGATGATGTTCCAGCTCATGAAACGCGAGGCGGCCGTCAGCGCGACACAGCTCGCCACCGAGCTCGACAACCGCGACACGACCGGCACCGCCATCACGACCCGCTTTCAGACGGCGGCGGCACAGTAGCATGACCCAGCCTCGTCGAATGCCTCGATGGCGTCTCTTCAGGGCGCCTGGTGTGGACATGGCCTCGCAGGTAGCGCGAGAGGGGTTCGAGGGGGCGGCAGTTGGGGTCGCTTCGCTCCGTCCAAAGCGTTTCGATCGGCAAGGCTTCTTTGGTCGTGATGCCGATGGCGGAATCGAGCGTTACCGCGATTATTCGGACTATCTGAGTTCGGATCAGATTTTGGCGGCTCTCTACGCCTGGGAGCGCGATCGCGGGGTCTTCCTTGTCGTTTGCGTCGGATTGCTCTCCGGCGTGCCATTGAGCGCGCTCTACGGCGTTCTAACAATCCCCTTTGCCCTCGGGCTTATAACCGGAGCGCTGTTCATGGCAGTGAAAGCGGCCGTCGCAGACTTTCGTGCCTGGCAGATCCAACAGGGTCGCTTTGGGGCGCCCGTCGAATATCTGAACCACCGTCTCCCTCGGAATATGCAGATCATGGAGAAGGACCATCCATGAAGCGGCTTTCGATAGCTCTTGGCTTGTTTCTTGTGTCGGTCAGCGCTGCGGCAGCGCAGTCCGGTGCAGAGATCAGCCTCGTCGACATCTTCAAGGGAGAGGGCGATCCCCAAACCAATGAATACCTCAACATGGTGTTCGGGTCGCTGTTTCCCGTGGTCGGGGGGACAGGAGCCCAAACCGAAACGCTCGTCTCCCGGCTGATCGCGAACTTCAACGTCATTTTCTTCGCGATCGGTCTCCTCCTCCTGGTCTACAACATCATCGTCGGGATTACCGAAACCGCTCATGATGGTTCGGTGCTCGGCCAGCGGCATTCCTCGCTGTGGTCTCCGATCCGCATGATCGTCGCAGCTGCCAGTCTTATCACTCTTCCGACCGGCTACAACGCTGCGCAGCACGCCATCGCCTATGTCGTGAACGCTGGAACGGCGACGGGATCGTTCTTTTGGGACCAGACGGTCGACGCCATCGTTCAGGACAAGCTGCCCGTTGCTGCCCCAGATTACGCATCCCTGGATGTGCAGTTTCTGCAAGCCGCATGGCGCATGGAACTCTGCATGGCGGCCTACAACATCGAGGTCGCCAAAGGTGGCGACCTCGCGGAAATGAAGCCGCAATGGTCCGGAACGACGCCCGACACCTATCACTACTCCATTCCCGACCGGATCGGCGCCTGCGGAAAGATTTCACTTCCGGAAGAACCTGCGGGCTTTAAGCGTGTCGCAACGGCTTCGGGGGTGACCTACGAGTCGTGGCATTCGGGGATGAAAAAGGCCGTTGAGGATACGGTGAAAGGTTTCCGAGAAACTGCAGCGCTTGTTGCGCAAGCTGCCTCAGAGAGAAACCCGCTGCCAGCGCCTCGAGCACTTGGACCGGATCTACTGGCTTGGCGAGCCAAGCATAAAGCCGAAACGGACAAGCTCGTTCAAACCTTGGATGAACAGGCGAGGGCTGCTGCCGACAAAGAGTTGGTACAAACGGGGACACAAGTCTCGGATACCAGGCTAGCTGCCAATATGAAGGCCGGCGGTTGGACCCAAGCTGGCTTCTACTACCAGATCGTGTCTCGCTTCTCAGCGGACGCCTCGGCCGTCCAGCAGATGATGCCGATCGCTTCACCTGGAGACGCGATCGGCGCAACGAGCAATCCGAATGGCGACACCTTCACAGCGGTTCGCTCGCAAATGGCTTCATGGTGGCCTTTTGGAGATCAGGATGGAGATGCCAAACAGTTCCTTGGCGAGGTGCTGAACACATACAACGTCTCGGTCAACTGGTGGAACGAATCCGTTTCGCGCTCTAACATCCGCGCCTTCACGAACGAGCGCCAGGAGTTTGCTGATACGGCTGGTGAGCTTGCTGCTTGGATTCCGTCGCCGGGGGGGATGATGGACGCATTCAAGTATCTCGACCCGGCAAGAGGTTATAATCAGGATCCACTCATCGCTTTGATGACCGTAGGCCAAGCTCTATCGGTCGCAGCGGGCGTCACGATTATCGCGCTTGCGGCACTGGCTATGGGGCCGTTCGTCGGCAACGCGGCCGTGTTCGTTGGAACGACGTTGGGTTGGGTCCTTAGCGGGACTGCCTTCATCGGCATGTTCATATCGTTCGTCCTGCCTCTGATGCCAACGCTAATATGGGTCATCTCAATCGGCGCATTTCTGCTTCTCGTCGTGGAAGCAATCTTTGCGGGCCCACTGTGGGCTATCGCGCATCTCTCAATGGATCGCCAAGGTGGTCTGGCAGGGCCAAACGGAAGGCGCGGCTACGTCATGTTGCTGGCGTTGTTCCTCACCCCAGTCTTGATGCTGTTTGGCTTTCTCGCCGGGATGGCAATCTTCCACGTTCTTGGAACGCTCATCAACGGTGGCTTCTATTACGCCATGACTGCGGCCGCGACGCTCTCAGCCGATAGCAGTTTCAGGATCATGTCGGTGTTCGGAATTCTCGCGGCGCTGGTTATGATGGTGTTTCTCTACATCATCATCATCGAGCGATCTTTCAGCCTTGGTGCGGAGCTGCCGGGACGCGTCCTGCGATGGTTCGATAACGTCGCGGTGGATCTTGACGACAACAGTGCGGCCCGGGCGCGTATCGGTGCAGGGGCAGGCGCCGGTGCTGCTGGGGGGACCCTGAAGTCGCTAGGCGGACAAGCTCAGGGACGCATTGAACGTCGGCGCGAATTATTGAAGCCGCCGGAAGAGAACGATGAGAATAAGGATGAAAATAAGTAAAAAGAAAGGGGACTGAAAGCCCCCTTTCTTCTAGGTATTTATACAGTTAGCGTCGTGTTAGAAATCGAATTTGAATAATGCGATTGAGTGCGAAGGAGGTCGCCAGTACAACGCCGATAAGAATCAATGCAGCTTTGTCATCATTGGTAAAACCGATGAATGCGCTTGTTCCCATGCCAGTCAATCCGATGAATGCGGCAAAGCCCAAAGGCCCGATGAAAGCGACACACAAGATCGCGATCGCCATTGGGGCGAATGTGATCAACCAAAGAGGGAGGAAGACCAACCAGCGAAGATAGTATTCCAATGAAGGGAGATGTTTGGGCCTTCCTTTATGGGGGAGAGCCCAACGGATCAGATCATACGCCATGTTTGACCCTCCATTTGGGGGATGTGACGAAAACCAGAACCGTCAATAATAAGTCATCAATCGCACTAGAGATTGCGTCTGTCAATCAGCACCAATTCAAAGCTTGGGCTCGATGAGGTTTGATGGAGGTCTTAAAAGTGCATTCTTGATAGCATCATCCAAGGCTCTGGTGTCGAGATCAATGCGGCGCTGATCGAATGCAACGATATCTTCCCCATAGTATCGGTCGCTTTCAGGCTGATTTAACAAAAGACCGCCTATACAGCCGTCTTGGGGGATATAACGGTTAGAAACGAACTTGTAAGGTATAGCACGCTTCCCAAATGTGCCGAAGTCTGACGATTGCCAACACATTGGCATTGGACCATCAACGTAGGTCGATGACCCAGGGATCTTATACCCTGCTAGGTTGGTGTCGAGGTGATAATCTTCCGGAACGCGATCGATCTTAACCTGACCATTTGGGCCATAAACCCATATGAGTTCGTCAGTCCCGTAAACGACAGCCGAGGACGGGCCATACTTCTTCGCTACCGACTGCGTGAACGCTTTAGTAGACATTGGGGTATCGTATGGCGGTTGATACCTGTTCCTTATCCGCACGACACGATTACCGACAAAGGGGGAACCAAACGTCACCTCGACCCGGTTCGGTACGTACTCTTCTTCGACGGCTCGCTCATTCCCGCGCGGTGTATGAAGCATGTAAAGGTACTCGACGTCGAAGCTGGCGCCGGTATCAGGGTTCACCTCGCGAATACGCCGCTTTCGCTCCTCCATTGGTTTACCGTAGGCTGTACGCACCTCGTCCGGCGTCATGCCGAGCTTGATACCAAGGACGTCCAACACAGCCCCCTCAGGGAAGCCCGCCATGGGCGGATCGTCGTTGACCGGCACGATCGGATCTGCCGAGGCCGTAGCGACCATTGCAAGGAGGGAGAAGCCGCAAAGGGTCAGGCGACGGAGACGGTGCATGTTCGGTCCTCTCAAGCGTTGTGACGACGGACGCGCGACGAGTTCATCGGCCTGCCTCCCTGGAAGGATCGGAGAGGCCATTCTTGCGCTGGTCGTAGACGTGCAGCTCGTTTTCGACGTCCGTAACGAGCTCGGAGGCCGAGCAGTTCAGCGCGGCCGCGAGCGGCAGAAGCCGCGAGAATGCGACCCGGTTCGTCCCGGTCTCGTATTTCTGCACCTGCTGATAGGAGACGCCCATCGTTTCGCCGAGGGCTTCCATGCTGATACCCGCTGCCAAGCGCCGACGGCGGATGACCATGCCGAGGCAGACGTCCGCCAGCTCCGCGCTGCCGAGCATCCTTGCCTTCCCGAGCAGATCGGACGCGCTCTCCCGGCTCTTCCTCATGCCTTCGTTACCCCCTCAAGCGCGGTCTCACGCCGGTTGCGCGGCGCGAAGCGGCGAGCTTCGCGATCGGTAATCCGTCCCTCTCTGACGAGATCCTGCGCCGATCGCCAAAGCGGTTTGGCGAGGACGCCATCGGGCGTTCGCTCCATCAGGTCCGAGACGATCCCGGTCCAGGCCGTGACCGGAGACGAGGTGAAGCGGTCGCGCACGTCGTCATCGAAGCGAAGGTATTCGCGCACGGCCACGCGGTCCTTGTTATTGCCTGTGCGCACAAGGTGCTGCACGACGACGAGCTGGAGCGATGTGATGAGGTCGAAGGCGCGGCCCTCCCGCTCCTCGGGCGGGAACACGGAGGCCATGCGTCGAAGCGCTTCGGCCACGCTGCCGGCATGGGTCGTGGTGTTGACGAGGTGGCCGGTCAGGCACGCCTCGATCGCGGCCGCCATGGTTTCGCGGTCGCGGGCCTCGCCGACGTTGATGATCTGCGGCGCGCGGCGCATGGCCGAGCGGATGCCATCGGCAAAGGTCGGCAGGTTGCGGCCCTCGCCGATCTCGCTCTGACCGATCATTGAGGCCATCTCGTCGTTCTCATCGAGGAGATCGGCATAGGTGAACTCGATCGGGGCCTGGAAGTCGGCGATCTTGATCCCGCGCTTGTTCTCCAGGTGCATCCGGGTGATCGCGGCCATGGTCGTGGACTTGCCCTGGCCGGTGGCGCCGGCGATGACGACGATGCCCGATCGATGGTCGAGGTGATCGCGAAGCTCCGGCTCGAGGCGAACGGTGTCGAGCGTCGGGGTCTTGTTGGGAAGGCCGCGAAGCGTGATCTCGATCGCGTTCGTGCCGTCACGCATGATGGGCGTGGCGTTGACCCGGTATCCCTGCCGCGTGCGGCGGTCCACACGGACCTCGAAGCGGAAATCCAGCGCTCGGCCCTGTCGCAGGATGGAAGCCGCGTCCGTTCCTTTCCAGAGCCGCGAGAGGATGGCCACGATCTCGGCCGACGAAACGTGCTTCTTCGTTCCGCAGTACCAGCCGCCATTGATCTGGATGCGGGGTATGGCATCGCTCTGCAGGGTGATGTCGGACGCGCCGCGCATGACGGCGCCAACCGCGAAGGTGTCGAACACGGCTTCACCGCCGGCGTCGTAGCGTCCTGGCTCCAGCTTGAGGACCGGAACATAGGTGGCGCCTGGATCGAACGGGGAGGTATCGAATAGCCGCGTGTCGATCATTTCCCGTCGAACTTCCGCGTGACGGGCTTCCACTGCTTGGGATCGCGCACGAAGGTCGCGGCGTCCACGATGCGAACCGTGCGCTCGCCGATGAACAGCTCGTTCGGCGCCGTGGAGGCGCGGCGCTCGTCCCAGCGCACGGCCAGCTCCTTGATAAGCCCGGCGTCGACCAGGCGGCGGTACTCAACCATGCCGAGATAGTCGCGGCGCAGGTCGTTCATGGCGGCCTTTAAGGCGTCGTCGGCCATGCCCTCGCCGACCTTCCACCCTTCCGCGAGATACGCGTCGAAGATTTTGCGCTCGTCGTTGTCCTGGGGCAGGAACTCGATGTCGGGCTCATTGGGCTGCTCCAGCGCCAGGACGAGATAGTCGCGCCAGGTGGGCACGACGCCGACCAGGCGCCCGGGCTGCTCGATCCGGTAATACTCGTCGGCCGCGACGCTCTTGGTGCCGGTGTCGTTGATCTGCAGCGCGGCCGTGCCGCGCGTCACGATCGGGGGGACGACAAATCCGGCCTCTTTCGGCGTGACGTAAACCACGTGGTTAAAGTTGAAGGCTTCCGAGAGGCGGCCGCTCTCCACCTCGAGCTGGCGCATGATGTCGTAGGCGCGGCGATAGTAGCCCGCCTGCGAAGCGTAGGCGGTCGCGGCGTCGCGCAGAACCTCGTGGCGGATCTTCTCGACCTCGGTCGTGGCGTATTTGCCGGAGCGGGCGCGCTTGGAGAAGGAGGCGAAGTCGAGAGGGGCAGGCCCCTTGGCCAGGAGATCGTTGTTGCCGACGATCGGCGGGGCGCCGGTGTGCGCCGGCACATGGATCTCGATGTCGTCGGCCGACGTCTTCTGGCTTCCGCCGACCTTGGTGGTCTGGCAGCCGGCGAGCATAGTGGAGGCGGCGAGGACCGCGTGGAGGATGGGCGATCTCATAGAGTCGTGTCATCCTGATGCGGGACAGGGCTCGCCTCGGGCCGTTTGTAACGGATGGTCATAACCCGGGTGTTCTGGTCGATCGTCAGCGTGGCGCGGGTGCGCGCCTGGGCAAAGCCCTCGCGCAGCAAGCCGATGGCGGTGAGGTCCGCCTGATTGACCGCGACGGCGATCGGAGCGCCCGGCTTCTCGCCGGAGGCTGCAACGCGATAGCCGGTCAGCTTGGCGATGCGTTGGGTGAGGTCCTCGACGGTCCCGTTCCAGCGGCTATCGACGAGGCGAAAGAGTTCGTCGCTGGGGTAGTTCGGGACGAGTTGGACGGCTTCGGCGTTGTAGCCGGCGAGGGCGCCGCGGCGGGCGGCATACGCCTTCTGGTCCTCGGTGAAGGCAGTCTGGTGGGCGATATAGCCCGAAATGCCCGTTAGATCGGGTGGGGGGGCCTTGGCACATCCCGCGAACGGGAGAAAGAGGGCAACGATGATGGCGATCTCCCGCACGATCGGGCTCCCCCTGAATTAACCACGTTGATTCTTACTACTATACCGAGTTTGAACCTCAATTAGCTTTGGAACATCGCCTGTGGCTGTTGCTCTCAGGGCACACGAAAAAAGCTCGTAAAATAGGACTTTAGGAGTGCTGCGCACCTGAAGGCCTGCTTTGCAAAAGATCAGAGAAGGCCAGGCCATGAACTCGTTTAACGATCCTACCAGCTTTCGGACCGGCGGGTCGGGTTTCTCGGTCCGGCTACACGCTGGGGCCGATATCGATCGATTTGGATGTGCTGGTTTAGGTGGTCGCCTTGCGAACGGCTGAACGATGAGAGGTCAACGAGGCCTCGCGGACGGCACTATCCATTGTCGCCACGACCGTAACGATAGTGGCTCGATAACCACTTAGTAGCCGTAGCCTGTATCCCGGCTTCGGTTCTGGCTGATGTCCTGGCTCCGTTCCCTACTGCTTTCACGAGACACAGCCCTTGCGCCTTCACGGACGGCGCTGTCCACGACAGAGACTGTGGTCTTGATGTCGTGACGCCGGTCCTCCGAAAGACCGGGGATGCGCTCGATCGCATCGGGCACTGCCAGACGTTTTTCGACGGACTGACGCCAAGTCTGCACTTCGCTCCATGCCTGCGTGCGGCCAACGGCCTGGAGAGCTGTTTGGTGAGCCGGCTCGCGATCCTTGCCAGTCATCTCATGCGCGCGCACAAGCTCCCGAACGACATTGGAGGCTTCGGTCGACAGGGCTGGCAAAGGGGTCGCCATTTCCTTTCGCCATGCGACTTCGGCTTGGCGAAGGGTCGGCTCGAGGATCTTCCCCGTCTCGTAGACCTGAATCAGTGAGCTGCCGAAGTGAGGAGCCTGTTCGATAGCCGTTTGCCGTTCGGCGTCTGGCTGGAGGAGCATGGTGCGACCACCAAGGAGTTCGCCATAGGCTTGAGGATCAGTGCCGGCAGCACGGATGATGGGGAAAGTCCGGTCAGGATCGCGAGCAATTTCCTCGCGAATCTTTTGAATCGCGGCTTCGGGGTGCTTCCAGACGTGGCCGGCATGGAGTTCAGCGTCCTGCAGGAAGGCTCGAACGGTCGGATGCGCCTCAACAGTGCGAGCGACGGTATGCTCGACGCTATAGGTCCATTGGGTCACGGCCGGGATGAACGGCATTCCCGTGTCCAATGCGGTCATGCGGCTGGGTGGTTCGATCTCGAACGGTGTCCTCACTGATATCGTGACAACGCGATCCTGGGCAGAGATAACGGTGGGAAGGTCCTGGGGCCGAACGGCTACGATGTCGACGCCCGTGACTAGCGCCGGAATTCGGCTTTCCGCTCCCATAAGGTGCCCTGTGATCTCTTCGCCGAGGCGAGCGGTCCGAATGCTGTATTCTTGGGAGTCTACACCCGCTCGCTGGAGGCTTTGCAACATCGATCGAAGCGTTTCGCGGCGACCGGGATCGACCGCATCTTCGACAAGATGGCGCATGGCATATGAGTTTGGATTGTGATGGACTTGGATCGACGCCTCGATCATTCGCGCTCTGGTGATAACGGTGAAGTCGACCTCGTGGCCGACATGAGCACCGAGCTGGTGGATAAAAGCTTCTTGGGTCCGCCCGTTTCCTTCCCGGAAAGGGTGGACGTAGTTGAGTTCGCCCAAAACCTCGCCCGCCCTCGCGGAGAAGGTCTCGACCGTCGAACCTCGAAGGTCGCTCAGATCGCTTAAGGGACCGAGCGCAGCCGATAGGCCCATCTCAATCCGTGAACCGTGGAGGAAGGCGCTGCTTTCCTTTCCGAAGACGCCGATCGGCTCGACCCGCTCACCATCGACGAACGGTCGTTCGTTGCGGGTATGGCCTGCCCACTCGTAGACATCCTGAAAAATGTGGTGGTGGATCGCCTTCAGGTGGTTGGCGTCAAATGATCCGGAGGGACCGAGGCCGAGGAACAGTTCCGCCTGACGCTGCCGCGTCAACGTGTATTCGACCTCATGCAGGGCCGAGGCTGAACGGATGCCGAACGTATTGCGCAGGACGTTCAGTGCGTCGGGATCATCGCTCTGATTGGGATAGGTGTAGGACCTGGCCATGTTAGATCCGCTTGTAGCGAGCGATCGTCTCCTGACGCAGTTCCTCCATAGTGATCTCACCGGCGGCCCACCGCGCCATACCTTCTTCTTGTTTGGGATCGTGGACGTAGCCCTGACGGACATTGGCGGCACGGGCCAGGTCGGACGCTTTCTGACGCCTGGCTCGCTCGGCGCGCTCGGCCTCGGAAACCTCAGTTGTCTTATCGTTCAGACTCATTGCGGTGGTCCTTAAATTGCATTCTATCGGTGGGTGCCGACCGAAGTCGCTTATCGAGCTTCACCCTCTCTCTTGTTCGACGAGAGCTCGAAACCCATTCCTGCCTCTCGCTCGCGCTCCATCTTGGACAAAAGGGCTCACCGCTCGTACCCTCCACGATCGCGCTCGCGATTCATGCTGCGCTCCAGACTGCGCTGACGCGAATGCTCGATGGCCCGCGTCATCTCCACTTCTCGAAGCGCCGTGTCGACGCGTGCAATGGTCGCCTGAACCTCGACTTTTTGAGCTTTTGAAAGGCCAGGGATCCGCTCGACAGCGTTTGGCACCTTCAGTCGCGCATTCAAGCTCTGCCGCCATGTCCGAACCTCGTTCAACGCATCGTGTTGAGACAGCGCACGCATGGCGATCTGTTGGGCAGGTTCCCGATCGGGTCGCTTCATCTCGCTAGCGCGCACCAATTCGTTGACGACAGCGGTCGCCTCCTTTGAGAGTGCCGGCATCGAAGTCGACATTTCCTGGCGCCAACGAGCCTCTTCCTGTCGAAGCACCGGCTCGATCCGAGCGCGGGTGATATGAGCTTCGACATATGTGTTGCCGAACACACGGACATGGCTGAGCGCTGCCTGTCGATTGGCATCGGGTTTCAGCATGAGGGTACGAGCCCCTTGCAGATCGCCATAGGTTTGCGGAGACTTCTGCAGCTCTGCAACGAAGGCCGCCGTGTCCAAAGGCTGCCTGGCAAAAACGTCATTGAGCTTCGCCAGTGCGGCTTGAGGATCTCGCCAAACGATAGCTGCGTAACGCTCGACATTCTGCATGACCGAGGCAAAATCGAAATGCGAGTGGACGGCATGAGCGGCAGCGTCTTCGACAGTTTGTGACCAACGCTCGACTGCATGAAGGAAGGGCTTTGCCGGTTCGGGCTCAACGACGATCAACGCATCGGATGCGCGCCCATGAACGGGATTACCGGGGATCGGGGGATCCACGACCAGCGGCGAAGAGGACCTATCGAGTTCAGGAACAGCGATGGCGGAAGCGACGGCACTTTCGTAGTCGGCAAGCGTGGTGCGCTCGTCGCGTTCCTGGCTGTAACCTGTTTCGAAGGCGCGCACAGTCTCCAGAAGTCCTAGCTCCCATGCTGCGCGGGAGACGGCGTGAACACTCGTCCAATTCGCTTGCAATGCATCGCGAACGGGTTCGGCAAGATGGACTAAACGCGGCTCATCATGGACATCATGGAGCGTTCGTCCGATGGAGACGACGACGGTAGGGCTGACAACGTCGGCGACCCGCTCGGCGTAGGTGCGCAGCGCCTCGGCGGTGCGCATATGCGTCATTTCGTTCTCGGCGGTATGGAAGGCAGAGCGACGTGCCAAGCCCTCATGGTTCATCGCAGCCGAATGCTGCTGGACGTGATCGAGACGTGCCAGCGGCTGACGCAATTGCTCGTCCGGTTCGAGACCGCGAACCTGCTTATGACGTTCTGCGATGACGGTGTTGATGCGGCTGTCAACCGAGATGCGTTCACTAGCGGAGGGATCCCGTGCGCGGTTAAGGAACTCGTTGGCGTAGTCTCGAATGCCTTGCAGGACGTCGCCAGGGTGAGGGAGCCCACGCGCTTGGAGAAACACCTCAAAGCGCTCATTGAGCGTCAGAGGAGCTGCGACAGCGAGCTCCGCCAGCATCGCCGCTCGTGCTTCCCGGTAGTCCTGTGTTGTGCGGAAATCGAGAGAGGTATCCTTCAGCTTATCGGTTGCGAGGCGGTCCATTGCGTACTCTTTCGTCGCCAGCTTCTCCGCATTGGAGTGGGTGAACGCATCGAGCGGAACGTGCATCGTCACCTCCTCGCGATGACGCGACAGGGCAACATAGGTAAGCTGCGCATCCATCATTCCGCTGGCGACGATGTGGACGCGATCCACGGTCGAACCTTGGGATTTATGGATGGTCGTGGCGTAGCCATGGTCGATCTCATTGTACCCGCCGGGCGAGATCGCGATCGGCTCGGCACGCTCCGGCAGAGCGATGTACATTGTGCCGCTGTCAAAGCGTTCGACAAAGCCGACGGTGCCATTTCGAACGCCGAGCTCACGGTCGTTGTCGAAGAAGAGAACGCGATCGCCAATCGCAAACTCACGCATCCCTCGCGACGTCAGGATCTGCCTGCCGTCTTGTAGACCACTCTCGGCTTGTATGACGGAACGCGCCATAGCGTTGAGGTCGGTGACGTCACGATTGGTATGCGCGAGCATCAAGACGTCTACGTTGGCACGCCAGTCATGGTGCCATCCTTTGATGGCGGCTTGGAGCGCATCGTCGCGTGCGTCGTGGACGCGGAAGGTGTCATTGCCCTCATAGATGTCGAGAGCCGAGCGGGCTTGGCCGGCACCAAACAGGACGCTTGCATGAGCGTGGTCCGACCGCTCTTGGCGGCGCACTTCGGTCAACTCGACATAGCCGACCTCGTTCGCGATGGAGCGGAAGGCAGCACCCGCTTCGATCGGTTGAAGCTGGCGAGAGTCGCCTACGAGAACGACCTTGGCTCCGAACCTGTCGAGTTGATCCACGACGCGCGCCATCTGCGCGGAGGCCACCATGCCAGCTTCGTCGATGACGAACACGTCACCTTTTTGGAGCTGGTCGCGTCCTATGTCCCAAGCGAATTCCCATGAAGCCAGGGTCCGGCTGACGATACCGGAGGACGCTTCGAGATTATCCGCCGCCTTGCCAGCCAAAGCTGCGCCATACACCCCGACCGACTCTGCCCGGTACACCTCGTTGACGGCACGTAGGACCGTGGATTTACCTGCTCCGGCGATGCCGACCATGGCTGAAACGCCATCGTCACGCGTCAGGCGGTCCACGGCTGCGCGTTGTTCAGGAGTGTAGTCAAACCCTTGCAGCACTTGAGCGCGAGCGACGGCTTCTTCCTTGCGAGCCGCATCGACGGCGAAAGAATGATCGGCTGCGCGCCGCTCCACTGCATCCAGCATGGAGGCTTCACGCTCCAAGATGCCAACAGTCGTGAAGCGTTCGCGTTGAACGATACGATTACTTTCAGGATCGTGGATCTGTGCTTGGATGGTGACGAGTTCAGGGAGTGTTCCGACACGATGAAGGAGCGATTGGAAGTCGTCGCCCTCACCGGCATAGCGGTGGATCATACGCGCGACATCGCGCAGATCGAAGGTCGATTGCTGGCGTGTGATGTGTTCGAGAACGAGCGACGGGTTTGCCTCGAAAGCAGCGAAGTTGCGCGAGCGAGCTTCCAAATCGGCGCGGACATGCTCGTCGTGTGCGCGCGCGCCGCCAAGATGATGGACAAGACCACGATGCGTCGTCGGCTCGATCTCGGTGATACCCCGATCCTTGAACGATCGATGATCGACAGCGATCTCATGACCGGCCCGTGCAAGAGCCATATTCACATGGTTCGCCCATGCTTCGCGGTTTTCTAGAAGCTCCGACTTCGATCCGGCCCATTTATCGTAGATGAGGTCTCCGCGCTTTGATCGGACCGGCTCGTTCTGTTCGTCCTTCAATAGGAGCGTCTTCGGCCCAAAACCGGTGTCGGTAAGAGGGCGCAGGGTGGTCATGATGTGGACGTGAGGATTGTGCTGCTTGTCCTCCGGACGATGGTAGGCCCAATCGGCGATGCGGCCCTTCGCCGTGTAGTTCTCTTCGACGAAAGCGCGAACCAGCTCGATGTTCTCAGCCTCGGACAGTTCGCGGGGAAGAGCGACAATGAGATCGATGGCATAGGTGGCATCAACCCGCTTTTCCCCAGCCTCGACCCGGTTCCAAAGGGTTTGCGACGCCTCAATAGCTGCCGCCCCATCAAGGCGAACGACACCCTCGCGACTGAATCCAAGATCCTGACGAACCCATTCGGGCGCATCGTTGGGGATCGCGATCTCAGAATGAACGCCGCCATCTTTAGCTGAAAAGTCGATCAACTTGCCGGTGGCGTCACGTTCCATGACTGCGGCATGCCGATAGGCTGCTGCTGCAACGGCTGAGCGACCATTGCCCGCTGAGACGACTGTTTGGCGAAAGTGGAAGATCGCCAACGCCCCTGACCCTTCTAGTCGGCAACAAGACCCTTCAGAGTTCGTATGATCCGCTGTTGCCAAACGCAACAGTTAATTGCGCAGTCTAAAATTCACCCTGAAGCTCGAGCGGGCGCAAAGCGCCCACTTTCTCGAGCGGGTCGCTTCGCTCCGGGGGCCAACAAAGGAGCAGACGGGACACAGGACTGAGGGTGTTTAGACCGAACCGACGGCCAATTGCCGTCAACCAAGGTCTAGACAATGGCTTGAGAGCCACTTCGGGCTGTGTATTGAGTGCGACCGTTAAGTCCGCCATGCAACGTCACAGGAACACAATCACGATGAGAAAGCCGCGAGCAAAGGCACCTTCGACCAATTCGAAGGCGGCACAAATTCGAGCACAGATGGAGCTGCTTCAGAACGAACTGAAGCAGGCAGAAGTCGAAGAGGAAACGGCCTTTGGCAAGCTGGCCCGCAGAGTCGGGATCTTCGATCTCGATATGTCCGAGGCTGATTTGCGGGAGGCACTCAACGGAATCGTCGAGCGCTTTCGCTCAGGTGGAGCGAAAGCCGCGGAAACGCCTGAAGCACCATAGGCGATCGCTCAAGGAGCGGCTGATGGCGCTGAGAGAAGAGCTTCGCCGCGTCGATGATCGACCGTCTGCATCGGCGAGACGCCAGGACACTCACCAGAAGATTGCACTAGGCGGTCTGATTGTGAAAGCGGGTCTGCGGGACGCTGACAAGAGCTTCCTACTCGGCATCCTCATGGAAGCGGCGTCAAGGCAATCCGATGGTGAGTTCAAGGCGAGAATGATCGATCTGGGACGCAAAGGATTTGCGGAGTGATACGAAAACAGAAAACGCCAACGGTCTGGTGGGCGTTCGCCGCACTTGGCATCGGTGTCCTCGGAACGATCGGCATGTGGGCCTGGCGTTTCGGCAGTACGTACTGGCAGGTCTCCAATGGGGGGATCGTTTACCTCACATGGGCGAATGCCAGGTTTTGTCTTTTGCCTTGGGACATTCTCGATTGCCGCCAGATTTTCACCATGAGCGGCTACGCGAACATGAGGAAAATCACGACGTTCCAGTTCATGGTGTTCGCGCCATTGCTCGCTGGTTCGGGTATCTTTGGGTTTGGCGTTTGGCAGCGTTGGCTGCGCCAAAAGGAACGGATCATTCTCGCCGGCGGGACCGTCGCGGATTATCCCGAACTGGTGGCAGTTGCGCGCAAGGAGCAGAAGGTCGGGGCGCTTCCGTTGTACGGAGAATGGGGTCTCTCGGATCTTCGAAGCCTGAACGGCATGGTCGTGTTTGGCGCCCCTGGTAGCGGCAAGTCGAACTTCATTCGCCATCTCATGCAGTCCGCGACAAATGTCGGGGATCGTCAGATCGTCTATGCCTTCAAGCCGGAAGTGTACGGGCTCCTGCCTCCGATCCCTATCACCGATGAAAACGAGACGGGCTACCCGCTGCTCATTAGTCCTGCGGATCGCCGGTCATGGGTTTGGGACATCGCGAAGGAAGTCACAAGCGTCGAAGAGTGTATCGAACTTGCCCGCTATCTGGTGCAGGGGAACGACATCGAGTTCTTTCGCGAAGCCGCTCAAACCGTTGCCGCGGTAATCGTCATCAAGCTGCATACGGAGAAGCCGGGGGCGTGGACTTGGCAGGAGCTCTTCGATGGCGTCCTTATGTCGGACGAAGAGTTCGAGCAGGCCGCGATGACGTATCATCCACCGGCGTTGAAACTCGTTACGGCAGAAGAGCGCCAATGGGACAGCGTGCGGAGCACGCTCCAGATCGCCTTCAACAAACTGCAACTGCTCGGGCGAGCTTGGGGCGACTACAGTGGTCGAAAGGCGATTTCGATCCGCGAATTCATGCAGGGGGAACGTGGGCCACAGACGCTTGTCCTTGGGCATAGCGGACGTTTCGATGAACTGTCGAAACTATGGATCGCTCTCTTCATGACGATCGCGACGAAGTCCGTCTTCCACGAAAAATACCGGCGTGTGAAAGGTCGTCGGACGTGGTTCGTTCTCGATGAGTTTTCACGCCTTGCGCGCATCGACGGAATCGACCAACTGGTAACAGCAGGTCGCGAGCGAGGAGTCTCTGCGGTTCTTGGATTGCAGGATTTCCATGCGATCGAGGCAACGTATGGGGACCATGCGTTCAAGACGTGGATGTCGTCGATCCAAACGAAAATCATCTGTCGAACCGAGCCCGGCGAGACTGCATCGTGGCTGATGCGCATCCTTGGGAAAACGCGCATTCGCGAGCTTCGAACCAAGCCAGGACCGAACGGCGGAACTGTTCGCGAATGGCATGAGTACGAAGACAGCGCACTGCGCGAAGCTGAGATGAGCTCCGAACTCGGCGTTGTGAAGGGCAAAGGAACCTGGGTCATCGTCGCGGGATATGGCCGCGACCTATATCGAGTTCTGGTACCGTTTGTGGATCTCGATCCACACCGAAAAGCCTACGAGGCGTCGACCTGGGTCGACGGTGCTGAAAAGAAGACACCTCCGCCGATCGCGGCGGAGTAGCATCCGCCATTTGATCGGACAGCGAAAACGGTCGCCTTGGGCGGCCGTTTTTTTTCGCCACCAGCACGCCTATGGAGCGCATCTGCGATTGGTGCGTGCGTGATTTCGAGCGGAAGCCGCAGTTCGCTATTCAGCGAACATGTAAGGCCGATTATGGGTCGATGGAGGGCTGGGCTCAGGTCGAGAAGGGACGGAATTTGCCCCTTTCTTCATTCCTGAGCTTCTCACGAGGCGCGAAGCGGCTCGTGTCCTTCCTCTCGTTAAGAGAAGATATTGGTGTTTGGTTTTTGGGTGACATTAGTGTCCTACCCTGAAATCCAGCCACCACGCCTTCGAAGGGACGAAAGACTGCGGAAGGCGTTTCCGCGAGCCAGCGTGCGAGCCCCTTGGCGCTTTCGAAGAAAGGCGCGGCGAGCTCGGTCACGGTGATCACAAGACCGATGTGCATGCCGTTTCGGTTCGTGCGGATTTCAGACTGGATGTAACCGTACCTGATCAGGTCATCGAGATACCGGCGAATGGTGCGCGTGGAGCGCGCCATGATGTTGGCGGCCGTGCCTTTGGTGATGATGGTCTCGCGGCTTTTGCCGCAGCGTGCGCGCAGCACCTGCAGAAACGCCTTGGCGTTCGGCGTCAAGCGATCATCGCGTGCAGCGGTGGTCGCCATGGCGGGCGTATACTGGCGACTCTCGTTGGGCGTCGGGCGCGTCGAGCGGGGACGACATTCCTTCGGCTTTCGCGGAGTGCCGCGGTCGCGCGTTTGCACGCCGACAAGCCGTGGCGGCGATGTCGGTGGGGCGCCGATCGCAGCGGATCGGCGCGTCGCTTCCGCACGCGAGATCAAGCCCGCAGCGTGGTCCCGCCAGATCGCTGCACGAGCGAGAAAGTCGGGATGTGGGACGTCGTTCTGCTGCGCTAGCGACGCAAACAGGTCAGTCGTTGTACTCGTGCCTGCATCCCAGGTACGAGCCATCGATCGCATGCTGGAAGGCATGCACTCTCGTTCCGCCGACATAGTCTCTCCTTGCGATAGGGCAAAGCGAGGCCGTGGCGGGAAGCCGCGATTTTACTTGACGAAGAGAGTCAGGGGACTTATTCTGGCGTTCTCACACGATCTCAGAATGAGGCTCCGGCGGCTCCCGCTTCGGGGCCTTTTTCTTTGCCTATGGCGTCTCCACAAAAGTTGCAGGGATGAGGATCACGCGACGTCCGATCTCAGACGAGCCGCGTCCTCCGGTGTAAAATTGTCGAGATCGGTCTTCGCCATCAGAAGGCGCAGCGCTTCCGACCTCGATGCGAGATTGAGCCGGCATTTTAGCCTGTCGAGCGCAGCCAGTTCTTTCTCATGAAGAACTGCTTCCATCGCGCGCATACCGCTTTCACGTCGACGTGCTCGACTGGCAGCGACCGAAGCGGCCGAACTCTTTAGTCCCATGATTCCGACTCGCTCCAGCCAACTAGTAGAACGCTGGAGCATCCCAACTGCAAATACGAGTCTGAATCGTTCGGCCACGCACAGAGACCCTGATGAAAGGTTTCTGACGACATCTCCCCTGATCCTGTCGATTAACAAAAGTCGGATAATCAGGCTTGACGAGCAGTCCCACCAGATCGCTGCACGAATGAGAGAGTTGGGATGTGGTTCGTCGTTCTGCTCAGCGTCGGACGCAAACAGGTCGGGCGTTGATACCGTGCTGGATGACCAGACATAGCTCATCGAGCGCACACCTACAGGCGTGCGAAATTGCGCTGCCAAGGATCCTCTCTCTGCGCAGAAGGCAAAGCTTTCCCGTGGCGAATTCATCGCATTTAAGTTGACGATGGCAGGCAAGAGGAGGTATGAGAGAGTTAGGAATTGTCTCTCGTTTTGGTCCCAGCCGCCGGCAAGCCGCTAGGTCCTATGCGCCTCCTCAAGCCCTATCGCGATGATCTCGCGGTGGGGCTTTCCCTTATGTGCTTTCTCTCGTGTTAAGGTTGCCATTACGGGGGCGCGGCCTGGCCGTATCCCCGATGTTGTGTTCGCGCCGGAACTGCTCCAGCAGCGCCTGCATGGCGCTGTGCTGGTTGGGCAATCCGTTCGCAATCATGAAGCGGCGGAGGATCTGAAGATGCTCCTCACGCACGTAAAATCTGCGGCTCGTCTCACCTGCGGCGAGGCGGCGTTCATGGTGCTCGAAGACAGCCTGTGCGCTCGACCTACGCTGGGGCATAAGCCCAAACTCCATCTTTAGATCCTAAACAGCCGATTCTTTGCTGTGGGTTTCACTTATAGACACGTAATCCGATCTTGAGGAAAGAGGTACGAGCCCACTTTCACGATCCAATCGTGAAAGGAACCGGCAAAACCAGAAAGGATCATCTGCCATGGCGGACGACATGGGAAACGCCGAGTTGGTCCGAACTGTCGAAAGCCATTTGTCCGAGAAAGCGGCACAAATCTGTCAGAACGCCTTGAACAGCTGAAATTTCAAGGGCCTATGTTCATCACAAGGGTTGAACGAAACTTACGCAAAGCAAGAGCCAGCGATCAGCGCCAGCTACAAAAGGCGGCGTCCATCCCGAAATCGGATAGCGAGCCCGAAGGCTCGCTATTTCTGGTTCTCAGAGCTTGTTGAAGAGCGTAGCGATCACATCCACGTCAAATTGGCGGTCATCGCCCTCGCCGTAGGAGGATTGAGCGACGCGGGCCTCGATGTAGACCGAGTCGCCTTTCTCGACGTTCTCCGGGATCCACTCGCGCTGGGCTTGGTCGAAGATCGTGACCGGAATCCAGTCGGTGCGCTCTTTGCGCTGGCCGTCCTCTCCGGTCCAAGAGCGGTTGGTTGCGACGGAGACCTTGATACAGCCGTTAAAGACCTTGATGGAGCCGACGTTGCCGAGAAGGGTGAGGCGGTTGACCGAGCGCATGGGGTTCTCCTGTGGTGCGCGTTTCGATGCCCTCGCCAGCACGCGCAGGGTCGCGCGGTCATCCTGAATTGCGGAGGGTCCGCCCCGCGGGGGTGGAAACCGTCATTCTGGTTGACCGCATAGCGGCCCAAGCGGGCAAGACCGGGCATTTTCGGAAACGGGCATCGGGAAGGCCCTTGGTCGGTGTCATGTTGGCCTCCTTTCGGAATGATGTCGGATCGCATCGTGGTCGGGCTGCATCACGGCTTGGACTGCCGGCATTGGTGGGAGAGGGGTTGCCTCAGCGCGGCGCGCAGCGGTTCCGGATGTTGACTTCGTCGGGCTCGGGGTCAGATGCCGGCAGCATGAAGGGGGTGGGGGCGCTGCGACGCTCGCTGGAAGGGTTCAGCGGTGATGACGTGGAGCGCTTCGCGAGGATGGTCGCATTACCGGGCTAGTTGGTGGAGTGTCTCGCAGCGGCGGAGGCGATAAACCTGCTGCAGGTCAGGGAGCGTCAGCTGACGGCAGCAAGGTCCTGGCAAACACTCCTAGACACGGTGTTGGAACGCAAGGCCAATGTCGCCGCTCTTCAAGGAGCACAGATGCGACGCCACTCGAGGTCTTCAGCGATGAGCGAGACCGAATGCGAAAATCTGATACCGCGGTGGATTCGGTCGGGGATGGGACGCCAGTGATGAGGGCGTTCCGCCAGTCGACGGGACGATCGCAACACGACGTGGCCGTGGAAATTGGCATCACCGAGGAGCGGCTTGCGGAGCTCAAGCAAGGGAAACGGCTCCACCTGACAAGTTCGCAAGTATTCTCAATGATTTAGGCAATTCTGCAGACTTCTCGGCCGACAAGCAGTACAACTGCCGATAGTATATTATCTCCAACTTATGTAAACTTTTGGATTAAACAATGAGATAAAGGGTTCTTGGGTCTGGACATGCGCATCTCAAACAAGACGAAGATGGCTACCTTAGCCGGCGCTCAAGATGAACATTATGCATTTGAGGAGCTGACGAGGGTCGTATGACGGAAGCTCCCAGCCCGTTTATGACCCAACTAAGCCAACAACGCTCGAGCGTTCGATGCGCAATCCGTCGAGGCCGCAATCAGCATAAGCAATCGATTCCTGCCGTTGAGTCTGCAATGAAGTGAAAACTGCACCGGCATGGCCGTTAAAATTTATTCACGTCACTTAAGCCATATTTGCAGCCTATCACTGCAATGATTATATCCTGCGGATACCAAAGCACCGCACGTGATATATATTGAAAACAACTAGAAACAAATGCGATTCTTTGGATATAAAATTTTTGCGACGAAACCATGTCGTGTCAACGAAAAAGTTACAAAACCAATTGAAAGCTACATAAATTATAACTATTACGATAAGGTTGTCTAATGAAATTTCCGATCGGCATGAAACTTGGCGCGGGGTTTGCCACTGTTCTCCTTATGACGACAGCTGTAGGATACTTCGGTGTTCAAGCGTTAGGTCAGAGCAACCAAACCCTGGTGCGGTTCACAGAACGTCCTTTCCAACAGGTGCAGGGACTAGGCCAAATCTCTGCAAGCCTTGAAGCGACGCGCCGATTTGCTCGAAACATCGCTGCGGAAGCCTCACCGGACGTTCGGGCAGCTCAGATGAAGTCCTATGAGGACGCCTGGACGAAGCTGATGGCGTCCCTCGACCGATATGAAACCGGTGTCCAGACATCGGAAGGTAAGCTCGCCATGGCCGAACTTCGTCCCTCGATTGATGCCCTGCGCCCGGTGGCCGATCAGATCATGGCGGATGCAATGCTGGTGAATCCGAATGAAGCACAAGATTTGCTGACCCATTCGGCATCTGCTCTCGCCACGGTCCGCTCCGCGATCGACGGAATGACGGAGAAGGTCATCGCAGCGAACCTCGGCGCAGAGCCACTGCGTCTCCTGGCAGAAACCGAGGCAAGCGTCCTGACATCGCTCATCGCTACGTTGAGCATCATCGTCGATACCGATCATGCGAGAGTTCAAGCGAGCAGCACGGAATTGAACGAGCTTGCAGTTTCTGTTCGCGCAAATCTCGAAACCCTTCGTGGCGTGCTTCCGACAGACTTGCGTTCCGACGTCGAGCAACTGAACGTCAAAGCGGGAAACCTGTTTGCCGATCTTCGGACAAGCGGCGACAAAGGGCTTCTTAAGCGCGCGGCCGCCCTCAGCCAATTTATCGTTGAGAAGCAACGTCCAGCAAGCGACGCGGTTGCCAAGATTGTCGGACAGCTGACGGTCCGAGCAAACGAACGGGCCGAGGCCTTCAAAGCAGAATCGGAAGCGAGCTACGTCGAAACCCGCAACCTCGCGATCGGCCTCGTGATTGCTGCGGTGCTGGCTGGGGGCGGCATTGCAGCATGGTTGTCGGTGTCGACGGCGCGTCGCTTGCGTCGGTCGGTGAACCTTGCCTCAGCAATCGGGAAGGGTGATTTGACCCAAGACGTAAATGCCAAGGGGTCCGACGAGATCGCGGAGTTGGAGCGTGCCATGGCCGCGATGTCTTCAACATTACGTGGGATCGTGACGGACGTGCGGGCGTCTGCGGAACAAGTCGCATCAGGCTCTACTCAATCTGCCTCATCCGCGATGCAACTTTCATCGGGTTCGACCGAGCAAGCTGCCGCGAGTGAGCAAGCGTCTGCAGCCATCGAAGAAATGACCGCAAACGTTCGGCAAAACTCGGAGAATGCGACACAGACGGAGAAGATTGCGACCTCAGCAGCGGAAAATGCCACTCGATCTGGCAAAGCGGTTGCAAAATCTGTGGACGCAATGCGTACCATTGCCGACAAGATTGCCGTTGTACAGGAGATTGCCCGTCAGACCGATTTGTTGGCGTTGAACGCTGCCATCGAGGCCGCACGTGCAGGTCAGCATGGCAAGGGATTTGCCGTCGTGGCAAGCGAGGTCCGCAAACTCGCCGAGCGCAGCCAAGTCGCCGCTACAGAGATCAACAACTTGTCGACCGATACGCTGATCGTAGCTGAGGAGGCGGGTACGTTACTGAACCAGCTCGTACCCGATATTCAGCGTACGGCAGAGTTGGTATCCGAGATTTCGGCGGCTTGCCGGGAGCAATCGATCGGGACTGAGCAAATCAATCAAGCGATCCTTCAACTGGATCAAGTGACACAGGCCAACGCTGGCGCAGCCAATGAAATGTCCGCGACGGCTTCGCAACTTTCGGCGGAAGCCGGGCGATTGAGCGAACGGGCAGGGTACTTTCGGGTCAATGAGCAACACGCAGGGGCTGGGTTAGCTCCGTCGCTTCGGCAGGAAAGCGTTCAGGCGCTAAGACAAAGAGTGCAGGCATTCGGTGCGCAGCACGGTGCAACGATGTCGCGCGAAAACCAAAAGAAGGCCAATAGCGGTTTTGATATCGATATGAACGACGAATTCGAACGTATGAGTGCTTAAAGCTCGACTTCTCAGGGTAAGACCCTGTTGATTGCCGAGGCTGGATCTGATCCGGGCTACTTCAGGGGCCTGGATCAAATCGATCTGTGCTGGCTGACGGACTAGCGCTAACGAGCTAGCGAGGATTTCCGATGCGCTGGGTGTTCCCAAGAACCTTCTGATCGACGGACAGCGGATGAGAGCGTTCTGGAACGATTGCGGCGTCGGCGTTGTCCCTGAACAGGCTCGCGAGGTTGATCTGCGAGAGGCTGGCTCGATCTGGTCCGATAAGATCCGCGCTGTGGAAGGCAACTTCTTCGGCCTGATCGACGAGGAGGACAGAACGATCCAATTCTATATCGAGGCAAACATTCAGGACGATATCGAGGATGCCCGTCATCTTCGGATTGTCCTGATGGACTTCCCGCAACTCGAGCAGGGCGGGTCCTTTAAAAGGCAAGTGGCGATGGGCGAAGTCCTTGGGTTGATCGAGATGGTTTTCATGGTCGGTCTCGATCACCGCCATTTTGGCGAGCTGACGTTTTCGCCCTGGTAGCGCCAAGGTCGTTAGACCTCGGCTTGAATGGAGATCGCCGTCTATACGCCGATCACACGAGAGGCAGGGACGCCCGCATCATCCAAAGGCCAATGACCATGGCGGCTAGGGCGGCCATCGCAGCGATGAGGACGATGGTCAGGATGCGCACGCGCCATCGCGTAGACCGCGCAAACGCCTCGAACTTATTGAGCTGAGCCTTTGCCTCGGCGAGTGCCGCTACGCTCTCTCTATAGGTCGCCATCATGTCCTGGGTGAGCACGTTAGGGCGCTCTCTGATGGCTTGCAGGAGTTCGGGCTTATCCTGAGGGTTGAAGATCAAGTCCTCCAGCTCCTCGAGGCGGTTCTTCAGTTGCAGAAGGGGCCCTTCTACGTCGGCTGGATCTCCATGGAGCCGGATTAGATTGTCGATAAGAGCGATCTGATCCGCGACCCCGATGGTGGCGGACACGTAGACCATGCGGTCCCGGCTGAAGTCTCGAATGCCAAGGGAGACAGCTTGCTCGGCCTGCGCGATTGCCGCGAGCATGTCTTTGCCATGGGTGTCCGGCAATGGGTTCAATTGCACCTCTGCGACATCGACGGTGAATGCCTCGACTGAGTATGAAAGCGATAGGAGTGCGTCAGCCCTCTGGCCTCGCGCTATCACCCGGCCTAAGCGAATGTGGTAGATTGCCATATAGTCGGGGCCTTCAGTAGCCAAGGAAAGCTAGGAGGTCGCCGGCATCGATGGCGTCGATGTCCGCGCCCGTGAACTCGTAGAAGTCAACGAGTGTGGCGTCGTGCTGGGCTAGAATGGCTGTTGCTGCAACCGGGCCGAGAATGATGGCGTCATCGGTGCCCCGAACGTCGAATGCGTCATCTGCGGTGAAGCGCATGTCAGCCCTCGTTCGCAAAGTTATCAGGTTCGATCTCGTCTCGGTAGATGATCGTGTACTGGGCGGCGGCCAGGACGTTCATCATGTCGGTTTTGGGGGCCTCGAAGAAACTTTCCATAAGAACGCCATCACGCAAAAGGTCTTGATCAAAGCGATAATACGAGAGCGTCGTTTCCGTGAGAAGATCCCGTTCCGTCCAGCCTTCGGGTCTTCGACGCGATAGGTTGACGATACAGGTCGCGACCAATTCAAGCGCGACCCGCTCCAATTGCATAAGAGATGTTCCCCAACGTTTCACTTCGATCCTTGCGGTAGCCATATCGGTCGCGACGGGCAGGTCAAGCATGGGGTTATAATGTCCATGCGTGGTTCAAGGTGAGTCATCGATCGGCTCGACGTCACGAAGCTAAAGCATGCGGATGCTCTCGGAACGCTCTACGCCTATGAGGTCCCTGATCAGAACCTCTCGGCGTTCTGACGGACATGATGTGACATCCAATGTTTTCAAATGGAGCGGTCCTAAGGGCCCGAAAAGAGAAAGCCGCCCGAGGGCGGCAGTTAGCGAAGGAGGTTGCGGGGGGCGTCAGCCCCCCACTCGCATCACCTTGATGCCGAGTTTTTTTGCCTTGTCGGCGAGGTTCTCGGTGATGCCAGTGCCGGGGGTGACGATGACACCCTGGGGCATCTGCTCGAGCATCTTGTCGTTGCGTTTGAAGGGTGCGGCTCGGCCGACGCTCCAGTCGGGCTTGAAGGCGACGGCCGGGACTTTGCAGTTGGCGGCCCATTTGGCGGCAATCAGTTCGGCGCCTGTCGGGCTGCCGCCGTGGAGAAGCACCATGTCGGGGTACTTGTTGTGTGCCGCGTCGAGCGTCTTCCAGATCAGATCGTGGTTATTGTAATCGGCGCCGCCGGCGAAGGCGATTTTGGTGCCCGAAGGGCAATGCGCCTCGTTCTCGGACCGGGCCTTGGCGGCAAGGAAGTCACGGCTGTCGATCATGGCGGCGGTGAGGTTCGCGTGAGAAACCTTGGAGCCGGTGCGGGGCAGCCAGGGCGATCCGGTCATGACCTCGTAGTGCTCGGCGGCGAGATCGCGCATGGCCTCGAAGGCGTTGCGGGTTTCGGTGAGGGCGGTGCCGTCTTCCAGCAGCTTCTCCAGCTCGACGGAGCGGATCTCGGAGCCGTCCTGCTCGCGCTGCGCGTCACGGATCTTGAGGGTGGTGTCATCGAGGCGCTTCTCGGTGTGGGTGTGCCGGCGATGGAAGGAGTTGACGAGGCTCCAGAGCATTTCCTGCAGCTCGCCCTCGAGGCGGGTGTCAGCGAAGATGTCGCGCAGGTTGGCCATGACGTCGCCGATCTGGGCGGGGAGGGCGTCGGCGTCGGGCAGGGGGCGGTAGTCACGATCGCCATCGGCTGTGACACCGTAGAGCTGCATCTCGGCGAGGAGGTGGGCGGTCGGGCTGGAAGTGGTGCTGGAGTAGAGGGTCATGGCGCTTATCCTTTGAGGGAGCGGCTCTTGGCCGGGATGGCGCGATGAAAGATCGTGGCTGGAGGCCAGGAACCCGTCAGGGCGGCGCCTTAGCGCCGAGGATAGCCAAGGGCTATCTTGTCCCGCGAGGAGGCCGAAGGCCGGGGAAGATAGTCCGCGGCGCAGCCTTGAAGGACCGACAGAGGGCGCCTCTTGCGCCCGGCCTCGATCCATCGCGTCGGACATCCCGCTCCAAGAGCGGTCCCTGCAAGGAAACGCTGGTGGCCTGACCCGGCCAGCACCATGCCTGCCCGTCAGGCGAACTCGTCCATGCCAGCGCCCAAATCGAACCGCAGCCGTGTGCGCAGCGCGTCCGCCCCCCAGGCACTGAGGTCGTCGTTGAAGTCGCCCAGGACGGGCACGATCTCGCGCACCCGGATCGATCGCCCGGCCTCCCGCAGCCGCTCGCGCAAATGGAGGGTGCCTCGACGCCCGGCCTCGTCGTTGTCGCGGAACACCCAAACCTGCTCGACGCCATCGGGCACCTCGAACAGACCGAGATGGGTAGCGGTTAGGCAGGCGGCGATCGGCAGCTTCGGCAGGGCGGTGCCGACTGACAGCATCGTCTCGATCCCTTCCCCGCAGCCGAGGACATTCCCGACGCCCTCGAAGCGCACGGCATTGCCATATAGAGTGCCCATGACGCGCTTGGGGCTTTCGATGTCGGCCACAGCGCCTCGTTCGACGTCAAGCCACGTTCGTGCGACACCTGTTACCTGCCCGGCATTGTCCGTTATAGCTGCCAAAAGGGCAGGCAGAACAAGACGTTCGCCAGTCTCGTGCGATATTGCGTAAGATTGCTTATGGAACCTCAGGCAAGATCCGAGGCGGTTGATATCACGGTTTCGAAGGTAGCGCTCGCCAAGGGTGCCAGCAAGCGCCTGGGCGCTGGCGAAGAGCCTCGCTGCCTTCTCGCGCTTGGTGAGGTCAGGCTTGCGCGACGTGTCCGCAGCGGGCGTCGGTGCGACGCGAACGAGGTCAGGCTTGCCGAGGAAACTCCTGGCCTCCCGCATCACCTCGCCGAAGGACCGGGCGTTGGTAAGATGCGGAATGAGGTCGAGGAGGTCGCCCCGCTCGCCGGTCGCATAGTCCTGCCATTTGCCCGCCAGGCGGCCGCCGCTGGCCTGAAGGCGGATGGCAAGGCTTCCGCCCGCCGCGCCCGACACATCTGCGATCTGCCAATATCCACCCGCAGAGCGCCCATTGGGCAGATACGCTCGGCAGAAGCTCTCGGCGTGCGCGCCGAGCTCGCGCGCGATGTCCTGTGCGCTCTCCATGTTCTCAAACCCCCTGACGCGGCCAACTCCATAGGCAACCGGGGGCTTGGCCGCCCCCGGCTCGCTCTCAGCCGACTGTTGGGCTACGCGGCCAGCGCTTGCCCCTCGCTCCCCGCCTGCGGGTAGCTCGCGGTCAGCCGGTCCAGGGTCTCCACGCTCCCCTGGAGAGGAACGAACACCCGTGTCTTCCACTGGATGATCTCGGTCGTGCATCCGAGCTGCTTCAGGTACTTGAGATGGGTCTGGTCGAAGCCTACCACCTCAATCCGGAACGCATCCATAACGCGCGAGCGGCGGATCACGAGACCCTCCTGGAGTGTGACGGCGGCGTTCTTGACCATCACCGCTTCGCTGATCTCCTCCGAGGTCATGACGGCTGAGCAGTTCAGGCCGAGCTTGGCATAGACCGTGTTCAGCTCGTCCGCCGAGACGAGACGACCGACGATGCGCTCGCCCTCATCGGTCTGGAGACGATAAACGCGCGGATTGTCCCGCGGGAGCTTATCCCAAATCGGCAGCAGGAGGCCGGACATGACGGTGATGCGCGAGTGGTTGAACTCGGGCACCGCGTCGACCTCGGCCTGCCACGCCGCTTCGAAGGCGGCGTCGGCCACTGGTTTCCAATGGGAGGAGGCCAGTTCCAGCTCGAGCATGTTCTCGGCGTGCATGGGCCGGATCAAACGGACCCGATCGATCGGTGCGCCGTCTTCGGTCATGAGCGAGAATGTCGGCACCTCGACGGCGGCGCGTCCCGACTGCTCGTTCACGAGAAGGCGGGCGTCGCGGGTCTCTCGCAGCATGGCCTGGACGTCGGCCAGCGTGCAGGGTCGGTTGCGCTTGATCTCCTCGACCGTCAGCGCCAGGGTCTTGGCGCCGGAGGGCGCGGTGTAGATCGCATTGCGATCTATGATCCGGAAGCTCTCGGCGCGCAGGGTCTCCAGGCCGGCATCGAAGGTGCCGCTGGCGATCGCGCTCTCGACGATCCCATCGAGAATGCTGGTGAAGGCATCGAACACGGCGTCCTGCATCTCGATCGTGAGGGCAAGGCAGCGGTTCAGGAAGCGCGAGATCGGCGGAAGCTCCTCGCGGAGCGTACCGTTATCCGTGAGCTCCAAGCCCGTCATCTCCTCGAAGCGAGACAGCGAACAGGCCTCGATCTTGCCCCGAACCACCGCGCCATAGAACTGGCGCAGTGCGGCGCGGGCGTAGCTGCTCTCCAGATTGTCCTCGGGCCGGAACATGCCCTGCCCGCCGGTCTGGCGTTGGCCGCGCGTGATGGCGCCGAGCGTATCGAGGCGGCGCGCGATTGTGGACAGGAAGCGCTTCTGGCCCTTCACGTTCGACGCCACGGGCCGGAATAGCGGCGGCTGGGCCTGGTTGGTGCGGTGGGTGCGGCCAAGGCCTTGTATGGCCTCGGCCGCGCGCCAACCCGGCTCCGCGAGGTAGTGGACGCGAAGCCGCTGGTTCCGAGCGTAGAGGTCGGCATGGTAGGACCGCCCGGTCCCGCCGGCATCCGAGAAGATCAGGATGCGCTTCTTGTCGTCCATGAACGCCTGCGTCTCCGTGAGGTTGGAAGAGGCGGGGCGGTTCTGGACCTTCAGCTTGCCGTCGCTGTCCTTGACGATGCGGCGCGAGCGGCCTGTCACCTCGGCCACCTCGTCCGTGCCGAAGTGCCAGAGGATCTGGTCGAGAAGGCTCTGGACCGGGGCGAGCGAACCGAGATGCTCGATCAGGGCGTCGCGCTTCTCGACGGCTTCGCGGCACAGGACGATGTTGCCGTCGCCGTCCACGACGGGCCGGGACGACAGCTTGTCGTCGGCATCGGTGAACACCTCGTAGAGCTGCACCGGGAAGGAGTGAACGAGGTAGTCCATGACGTACTCGCGAGGCGTCACGTCGACCTGAATATCATGCCACTCGGAGGCCGGGATCTCCGCCAGGCGGCGCTCCATCAGCGCCTCCGAAGTCGAGACGATCTGGATGACGCTGGCGCGGCCCTCATCGAGATCGGCCTGGATCGCGGGAATGAGGCTGGGGCAGGTCATGGCACCGATTAGGTGCATGAAGAAGCGCTGCTTGTTGGACTCGAAGGCCGAGCGCGCGGCCGACTTGGCGTTGCGGTTGAGCGACCGGCCGTTGTCGCCGGTGACGTTCGACGCCTGAAGGGCGGCTTCGAGGTTCTGGTGGATGATCTGGAAGGCGCCGGCATAGCTGTCGTAGATGGCGCGCTGCGCGGGCGTCAGCTCGTGAACGAGCATCTCGTACTCGACGCCCTCATAGGACACCGAACGGGCGATGTAGAGGCCAAGGGCCTTGAGGTCGCGCGAGATCACCTCCATGGCGGCGATGCCGCCCTCCTCCATGGCGCCGACAAAGGCGCCGCGGTCCTTGAACGGAAGGTCGCTCGAACCCCAGAGGCCAAGGCGCGCGGCGTAGGCGAGGTTGGAGACCTCGGTGGCGCCGGTCGCCGAAACGTAGACGACGCGGGCGTTCGGAAGCTGATTCTGGAGGTCCAGCCCGGCCTTGCCCTGCTGCGAGGGCTTGACGTCGCCGCGCTCGGACGTGCCGCCGGAGGCGTTCGCCATGGCGTGGGCCTCGTCGAACGGGATCACACCGTCGAAGTCGATCCCAAGCCACTTCACGATCTGGTCGAGACGGCTCGCCTTGTCCCCGCGCTCGGCCGAGCGCAGCGTGGCGTAGGTGATGAAGAGGATGCCGCTGTCCAAGCGGATGTCGGAGCCCTGGCGGAAGCGCGAGAGCGGAACGATGTCGGAGGCGGCGCCGCCAAGGGCGGTCCAGTCGCGCTGGGCGTCCTCGATCAGCTTATCGGACTTCGACAGCCAGACGGCCTTGCGGCGACCCTGGAGCCAATTGTCCATGATGATGCCGGCGACCTGGCGGCCCTTGCCGCAGCCCGTGCCGTCACCGAGAAAGAAGCCACGACGGACGCGGAAGGCCGCCGGATCGTCGTCGCGCGCGGCGACCAAAGTCCCATGCTCGGGGTGAAGCGTGTAGTGGCCCTTCAGGAAGGTCGAGTGCGCTTCGCCGGCATAGATCACGGTCTCGAGCTGGGCGTCCGATAGGAGCCCGTCGCGCACAACAGTGACCGGCAGCTTTGGCCGGTAGGAAGGAACGGGCGGGGCAACGGACGCCATGGCGGCCGACTGGACCAGCGTGGTGACGTGAGGCTGCGCGCCCTCGATGGCGATTGACTGGACCTCGTAGGTCTCATAGAGCGCAGTCGTCAGGGCCGCCTGCGAAGGCGCCCACGCGCGCGGGAGATAGGACACCTCCGCGAGGTCGATGCCATCGAGCTTGTGCCGCGACTGTGAAAGCGCGAGCTCGCGCGTCTCGGCACGGGCGCGCTCGCGGATCGCGGCCAGGCTCTCGACCACCGGAGCGGGCGAGGCAGCCGGGGTGCTTGGTACAGCCGAGACCGGAGCGGAGCGACGGACGGGACATGCCGACTGCACAAGCTGGAGAAGTTCGCTCGAGGACGACACGATCGGATGCACGCCGTCGAAGCGCGAGGCGTCGTCGGCCGGGCACTTGTCGAAGACGGTCAGACGGGTCTCGATGGTCGTGCCGTGCGAGGCATAGACTTTGCCGTCGATCGCCGCGGAGAACACGACGCGGCCGATGCGCTGCAGGTCTTCGAACGCCTCCCGCCAAGCGCCCGTCGGCGAGAAGCTCTCGCTGGTGATGGTGACGAGGCGACCTTCGGGCGCGAGGCGCTGAAGGGCGCTGCGAATGTGCTTGTAGGTGGCGGCCTTGTAGCGGCCCTCGACCTTGGGCGAGGCCGAGAAGGGCGGGTTCATCAGGACCACGGAGGGCACGATCGCGGGGGTAAGCCGATCATGGATCGTCGCGGCATCGAACTTCGTCACACCTTGCGTCTCGAAGACACGGCGCAGGAGCTGGACGCGGAGCTCGGCGTATTCGTTGAGTGCCAGCGAGGCGCCGGCGATACGAGCGAAGATGGCCAGCATTCCGGTGCCAGCGGAGGGCTCCAGCGCCAGGTCGCCGTCATGAATGCCGGCGGCCTCGGATGCCACAAAGGCCAGTGGCAGCGGCGTTGAGAACTGCTGTAGCGCCTGGCCCTCCTCGGAACGGCGGGTCTGGGTACTGACGAGACCGGCGAGACGATCGAGCATGCCGAGGAAGGCCAAAGCCGATCCGGCCTGGCGGCGCATGGCGGCGCCGTACTTCGACACGAACAGGATCTGCGCGACCTCGACGGCCTCGTAGGCGTCCTTCCAGACCCATGCGCCATCGGCGTCGGATGCGCCGAAGGCCGCTTCCATGGCGGCGCGAAGGGCCTTGTTGTCAAGCTTTTTGCCCCCCTCAAGCATCTTTAGGAGGACGCCGCCAGCCTGGAACACGGCGCGGTGCGGCTCCACCAGCGTGGCGGGGGAGAACGAGGCGGTACGTTCGAAGAGGGTCATGGACGAGCTCCAACGGTTCGGGGTTGGCCTCCTCACGCTCTCTCTCGATCCGCGGAAGGCTTGCCTTCCCGGCCCTTCCTCGCCCTCTGGGGTTTACCCCCGCGGTCGCATCGCTCCCGCAAAATCCTTCAGGGTGTCGTCCCTCTTCATGCCGTCCATCAGGTCTCGCAATCCCCTTCTGGCAGCGTCAGGCCAACATTGGGCAGAATGGCGAGCAAGGTCCAGTTCGGCGATACGCCGCTGTGGATCCTGACCGAGGAACATCAGGAAGCGGTCGATGATCCGTTCGCCGCGAAGACGGTTACGCTCGGAGACGCAACACGCGAGACCGGATTGCTCGATGTGCCGATCCACGAGATCGGCCATCGGAAGGAAGTGGATGGCGTCGAGCTTTCGATAGAAGCGAACCATACGATCCAGCGCATCGCCCTGCGTGAGGCCAAGCCCTCTGGCCGCCAGAGAGTCGAAGGGAGTCCAGCCCTTGGGCTCGACAAACCATGCAAGCTTACTGGCGCCGGACGCCAGATTGCGGACGCTCCGACCATCGGCGGCGCCTGGGGCTCGTCTGGAAAGCGCTTCGACCACGATCCTAAGTCCCTCGGCCTGCTCTTCAAGGGTCGACCCCACGCGGACATGGGAGCTGATCGTATCGGCGATGAGAAGATCGTTCTCAGGCGTTGCGAGCATTGAGCGGCGAAATCCGTAGTGCCTTGCAATCAGGCGAACGGACTCCGGCGTCAGCAACCCATGGTCACCCTCGATCCCATTGCGGATCGGAGCATCGGCGTATGACCACCATCGCAAGGAGTCGGCAGCCGCCAGAGCGAAGATGTCTATCGAGGACATGGTATCGGGATGGTTCATGGCGATGACTCAGGAGAAGACACGTTGGACGACGGCGCGGCCAACATCGGTCGGATTGACGCCATGGAAGGCTTCGAGATAGCGGCCCGTGTAGAAGGCGCGGATCATCGTGACGCGGACATTGAGGCTCTCATCGAACTTGATCGCGAAGCTTCCGCCAAGGCAGCGAACGACGGTAGCATCGACCGTTCGGCCGCGGATCGTGCAGGACAATGTCGTGCCGGCAGGCACGGGCGAAGTGCCTTCGATCCGGGCGCCGCTGATGGAGATATCGATGAGATGGTAGCTCTCGGATCCTCCATCGAGATCGATACCGATCGCCTCGTTTGTCGGGAAGCGTTCGGCTTTGCGATGCCGTGGCTGCTCGACACAGATGAAGCAGGTGATGGCAAGGATCGCGAGATTGTACCAGCACCAGATGAGGGCGACGCCGGCATTGGTGAGGAGATCCCCGCGAACATCGATCGCGAAGGCGTAGGTGATCGCTGACAGATTGAGGGCGATCAGTGCCGCGAAGATGCGCAGGAGCGGCCATTCCACGAAGCGGAGATCGCGATCGCCTCCCTTGGCCGTGACTTTAAACTTTTGCCCTTTGGGCCGAGCCAGGCCGACGAAGACGGCCTTGATAATGGCGGGCGTTGCGATGACCTGCGAGACGTCCGACATGATCGGCAGGGATCGACCCTGGGAGATCCAGCCGAGCGTGACCATCTGCCAGAGAAAGAAGGGCAGGAAGTGCTCGAGTGTCGACGACAGGTCGGTCTCCACAATGTGGAGGCCGAAGAGGAGGTAGAGAAGCGGCAGGAGAAGGCCGAGGACACGGGCGGGGTAGACCACGGCCCATCCCAAGAAGCTGTCGAATAGTGACAGGCGGTCGATGAAGTTGAGGCTGGAGGTTCGCGAGAAAGGACCACTGCGGCCGCGCACGATCTGCATGAAGCCGAGACACCAGCGCCCACGCTGGGTGATGTACTCCTTCAGCCCTTCAGGTGCGAGACCGAAGGTCAGCGCCTCGTTGAGATAGGAGGTGGTGTAGCCGAACTCCTTCAGACGAAGCGTCAAAAGGTAATCCTCGGTCACGCTGTCGGTCGGGAAGCCGCCGATCCGCACCAGCGGATCGAAGCGGATGACCGACGAGGTGCCGCAGCAGAAGGCCGCCCCCCAGGCGTCCTTGGACGCCATGATGACGTCGAAGAAGTAGCGCTGCTCGTCGGGCCAGACGCGCGTGACGGCCAGATTGGTCTGGATCGGGTCCGGATTGATGAAGTGCTGCGGGGTCTGCACCAGGCCGACCCCGGGCTCGCGGAAGAGACACAGGGCGCGCGACAGGAACTGCGGCAGCGGCACGAAGTCGGCGTCGAGGATCGACACGAAGTCGGGCCGTTCCGGCAAAGCGCTGAGATGGGCGAGCGCATGGTTGATGTTGCCCGCCTTCGCGTGGGCGTTGTCGGGCCGGGTCAGATACTTGCAGCCAAGACGCCCGGCGAGATCCTCGAGCCAAGGGCGACGGCCGTCGTCCAGCACCCAAACTCGGAAGTTGGGATAGTCTATGCCGGTGGCGCCGGCCATGGTGCGTTCCAGAATGGTCTGGTCCTCGTTGTAGGTGCAGATCAGGACATCGACGAGCGGCGGAGCCTGGGCGGCGAACCATCCTTGGTTCGCTTCGACCTCGACGGTTCGGTTCTTGGTCCGAGACAGGAACACGAGCCCGAGTGATGCCGCGAGGAGGCAGGTCAGCTCGATGGCCAGGAAGAGCAGGCCAGCGAAGAAGTGGACGGTCAGTCCGGCGGCGGGCAAGGTCTCGAAGACCCGCCAGAGAGCGTAGCGCAGGAGAAACGCGAAGGTGACGGCGGCCATGATTTGACGCGAAAGCACATGGTCGCGGTCGAGCCAGGGCACGACCATCATGGCGAGCGCGAAGGTGGCGAGCGCCGGTGCTAGAGGATCCGTCCACTCTATCATGGTGCAGCCACGTCGCTCCTATCGAACTCGACCCGCCCGGTGCGTCCGATCGAACAGGAGGCGTTCTGTGAACCGGGAAGGCCGATCAGGACCCGATAAGGCGCCTTGCGCAGGGCGCTGGGTTCGATGGCAAAGTTGGCAGCCGCGTTGGCCATGCCGGTGAGGTTGACGACCCGACCGTTCAGATCCTCTCCATCGTCGGCCGGGATGAACCGGGCCGCTGTGCCGACGCTGAGGACGTTGTAGACGCTCTCGCTGACGTTGGCGGTGACGACGGTGGTGGAGCAATCCACCAGGCGCACCATGGCCTGTCCCGAAGAGACCTCTTCGCCGGGCGAGACGAGCCGCTCCCACATGCGGCCCTCGATCGGAATCGAGAGGGCGGCGTTGGAGAGAAGCGAGAAGCGTGCTGTGTCCTGACTGATCTCGGCCGAGACGCGGGCAAGTTCGGCGGCGAGACGGTCGCGCTCGACCGCGAAGCTGTCGATCTCGGCTTCGACGCTCTCGGCGCGCTGCATCGAACTGGGCCGGTCATTGTTGGAGCCATCGCCAATGAAGATGCCGGCGTGCGCAGCCTCGATTTCCTGGGTAAGCGAGGCCAGCCGATGGCGGAGCGTGTCCGTCTGCAAGGCGGCCAGCGATGCTTCGCGTGCCACGCGCGCCGCTTCCACATCGGAGATGTTGCCGCCCGAGGCCAGCGCCGCCGAACGCGAGGCGGCATGGGTGGCTTCCTCGTGACTCAGGGTTGCAATGGCAATCTCGTCGTTGAGTTCGGCGCGCCGGGCCTGAAGCTGGGCGAGCCGCCCCCGGCTGAACTGCTGCACAGCCGCATCGAGCTGGACGCGCTCCTCCTGGGCGTTGCGAAGCTTGGTGGTGATCGCGACGAGTTCGTTCGCGAGGCGGCCCTTCTGGCTTTCGAGTTCATCGAGGCGACCGCGATCGGTGCGGTCGTTGTGGATGGTCAGCAGCTCGGCGCCGTGCGGGAGAATGCCAGCGTCGTTCACGGTGCGAATGCCATCGACCCGGCCACTGATCGGCGCGCGCAGCGTGATGAGGCGGGCATTCACCACGGCCTCGACACTGGAGGGCTGCATCAGAGTGTAGAGAGGGTAGACACCGAATGCGGAAATCAGCGTGAGACCAAGGACGGTCTTCAGGATGCGACGCGAACCGGAGCGATCGTTGTTCTGCGCAACAGGTGCCGTTGGTACAGGATCGGGCGTTGGCGCGAACGCTTGGGGACCGGGAACGAAGGCAGTTCGAAGGGTCGCACCAATGTCTTGGATGTCGCCGGGCGCATGACTGGCGACTGGCATGGGGTCATCCACGAACGCCACCGGCTCATGCCCGATCGTGCTCTCAACACTGTCAGAAGTGAAGTTCGAGTGGTTCTGGAGCCGGGTAGCAAGCGTTGGGCTTAGCATTTTGGTTATGGACCATCATGAGAGAGGGTTCGGGTGATTTGCTGCGTTTGAAGCACTGCACCCAAGTCGCTCAGCCGCGACTTTAGCCATAATAGACCGACTCAGCGTTAACGGGCGGCAAACTCCAGACAGATTGCAATATGAAGAGATTTTCTCGCTTTACAGATGGATAATTTCGACTTTCCGTTGATTCGCTCTTAACACTCATATTCGCTATGCGATTTTCCTAGACTTGACCTTTTTTGGAGGGTAGGGAGAAGATCCGCGAACAGGCGGTTCGCAAGATATCTCAGATGGTCCCGCGGTTAATGTTCATGCCATTGCAGTGCCTTACGAACATTGGAGAGAGCGCGAAAATGCTCGCTCGCAGCTCAAAAAACGTC
>NZ_BBWH01000057.1 GCF_001463705.1 Aureimonas sp. AU12
CGTGGCTCTCCATCAATTTCATTGGGCTCGACGAGCCCGAGGGTTTCGCCTTCGCTAGACGTGCGTCAGGCGAACTTCTTCTGGATTTCTTCCGCGACCTGGTTCGGCACCTGCTCGTAGTGGTCGAACTGCATCGTGTACTGAGCGCGACCCTGCGACATGGACCGCAGCGTGTTCACGTAGCCGAACATGTTGGCCAAGGGAACCATCGCATTGACCACGGTGGCAATTCCGCGAGCTTCCGTGCCCTGGATCTGACCGCGGCGGCTGTTCAGATCGCCGATCACGTCACCAACGTAATCCTCGGGCGTCACGACCTCGACCTTCATGATCGGCTCGAGAAGCTTCGGACCGGCCTTCTGGATGGCCTCGCGGAAACCGGCACGAGATGCGATTTCGAAGGCAAGAACCGAAGAGTCGACGTCGTGGTAGGCGCCGTCGAGCAGTTCCGCCTTGATGTCGACCATCGGGAAGCCGGCGAGCGGCCCGGAGGTCATCACCGAAGCGATACCCTTCTGAACACCCGGGATGTATTCCTTCGGAACGGCACCACCGATGACCTTCGACTCGAACACGAAGCCAGTGGTGGGCTCGCCCGGCTCGATGTGGATCTTAATGCGGGCGAACTGGCCCGTACCACCGGTCTGCTTCTTGTGCGTGTAGTCGACGTCGGCGCCGCGCGTGATCGTCTCGCGGTAAGCCACCTGCGGAGCGCCGATGTTCGCCTCGACCTTGAACTCGCGACGCATGCGGTCGACGAGAATGTCGAGGTGAAGCTCACCCATGCCGGCGATGATCGTCTGGCCCGACTCCTCGTCCGTCTTGACTCGGAACGAAGGATCTTCGGCAGCGAGACGATTGAGCGCGAGGCCCATCTTCTCCTGATCGCCCTTGGTCTTCGGCTCGATCGCGATCTCGATGACCGGATCGGGGAATTCCATGCGCTCGAGGATGACCGGCTTGAGCGGATCGCACAGGGTATCGCCCGTGGTGACGTCCTTCAGGCCTGCCAAAGCCACGATGTCGCCAGCATATGCCTCTTCCACGTCTTCACGCGAATTGGAGTGCATCTGCAGCATGCGACCGATGCGCTCCTTCTTCTCCTTCACCGTGTTCTGAACGCCGGTGCCCTTGGTAAGCTTGCCGGAGTAGAGACGGCAGAAGGTGAGCGAGCCGACGAACGGGTCATTCATGATCTTGAAGGCGAGCATCGAAAGCGGCTCTTCGTCGGACGAAACGCGAGTCACCTCTGCGTCGGTCTTTGGATCAATGCCCTTGATGGCCGGCACGTCGATCGGCGACGGCAGGAAGTCCACGACGCCGTCGAGCAGGGGCTGAACGCCCTTGTTCTTGAAAGCCGAACCGCAGAAGATCGGCGTGAACCAGACGTCGCAGGTGCCCTTGCGGATCAGCTTGCGGATCTCTTCGTTGTTCGGCATCTCGCCGTTCAGGTAGTTCTCCATCGCGGTCTCGTCGACCTCGACGGCGGCCTCGATCATCAGCTCGCGATATTCATTCGCCTTGTCGACCATGTCGGCCGGGATCTCGGTCACATCCCACTGGGCGCCGAGTGTCTCGTCGCGCCAGATCAGCGCGTTCATCTCGATCAGGTCGATGACGCCCTTGAACTCGTTCTCGGCGCCGACCGGAAGCTGCACGACGATCGCACGAGCACCGAGACGGGTCTTCACCATCTCAACGCAGCGGTAGAAATCGGCGCCGGTCTTGTCCATCTTGTTGACGAACATCATACGCGGCACGTGATACTTGTCGGCCTGACGCCAGACCGTCTCGGTCTGCGGCTCGACGCCAGCATTGGCGTCCAGCAGCGCGATGGCACCATCGAGAACGCGAAGCGAACGCTCGACTTCAATCGTGAAGTCGACGTGGCCGGGCGTGTCGATGATGTTGAAGCGCCGCTTCTTGCCGTCGCGACCTTCCCAGAACGTCGTCGTCGCGGCAGACGTGATCGTGATGCCGCGCTCCTGCTCCTGCTCCATCCAATCCATGGTCGCGGCGCCGTCGTGGACTTCGCCGATCTTATGGGACTTGCCGGTGTAGTAGAGGATCCGCTCGGTGGTCGTCGTCTTTCCAGCATCGATGTGAGCCATGATGCCGAAATTACGGTAGTCTTCGATCTTGTATTCGCGAGCCATGGGGCGACGCCTTTCGGACGGAAGCGAGAATTACCAGCGGTAGTGCGAGAAGGCGCGGTTCGCTTCCGCCATGCGGTGCGTGTCTTCGCGCTTCTTGACGGCCGTACCACGGTTGTTCGCGGCATCCATCAGTTCGCCGGACAGGCGATCGACCATCGTGGTCTCGTTGCGATTGCGCGCAGCGGTGATCAGCCAGCGGATCGCCAGAGCCTGACGACGCTCGGGACGAACGTCGACGGGAACCTGGTACGTCGCACCACCGACGCGGCGCGACCGGACTTCGACATGCGGCGCGACGTTGTCGAGCGCCGTATGAAAGATGCCGATGGCATCCTGGCGGGTCTTCTCGGTCATGACGTCGAAGGCACCGTAAACAATGCGCTCGGCAGTCGACTTCTTGCCATCGTACATGACGGCGTTCATGAACTTCGTGACGATAAGGTCGCCGAACTTAGGATCCGGATTGATCTCGCGCTTTTCGGCAGAGTGACGACGTGACATCTATTGGTCTCTCAAATCTCGATCGGTCTGGCGAAGCTTACTTCGGACGCTTGGCGCCGTACTTCGAACGACGCTGGCGACGGTCCTTCACGCCCTGCGTATCGAGCACGCCGCGGATGATGTGGTACCGCACGCCGGGAAGATCCTTGACGCGACCGCCACGGATCATGACCACGGAGTGCTCTTGAAGGTTATGCCCCTCGCCCGGGATGTAGCCGATGACTTCGAAGCCATTGACCAGACGGACCTTGGCAACCTTACGAAGAGCCGAGTTCGGCTTCTTTGGGGTCGTCGTGTAGACGCGGGTGCAAACGCCGCGCTTCTGCGGATTGGCCTGGAGGGCCGGAACCGTATTGCGCTCGCTCGGGCGAACGCGGGGCTTCCGGATCAACTGGTTGATGGTCGGCATTCCAACCTTCCTTCTCTTCAAATCTCGGTTCGAAACGATCGGCACATGCCGCGATTCGAGCCGTTCAGCTCATACGCGAAACCGGGCGTCGACCTCCGTAATAGGAGGACAGCCCGGAACGAAACAGAGGATCACGGGCAAAACCGCGATCATGCGCCAGCAATGGTACGTCTCGTTGAACGAAGCCTTGTTTGAAGCGCTGGTCCCGGACTAGTCGTCCTCGGAAAGCTTGCCTCACATCGGCTCTGTTGGGCGGTGTTTAACGATTCTGTCGAGAGTCGTCAAGGCCGGTGCCAGCCTTCGGCTTGACATCGCCAATGGACGCCCAAAGAGGACCACAACCGGTGCCGTTCGACGAAAAAGGGCCGCCCCACCGGCGGCCCTCATCAGTGTCGGACCTAAAGCCTTACTCGGCGGCGTCGGTCATGTCGGTCAGCATCCGGTCGGCGGATGCCACGTTCGACGCCTTGCGGCGGTCGTCGAGGATCAGGTCGTCGCGCGAGGTCGCGATGCGACGGACCTGCGTCATCATTCCGCCGGTACCAGCCGGAATGAGGCGACCCACGATGACGTTCTCCTTCAGGCCCTGCAGCGTGTCCATCTTGCCGGCCACGGCCGCTTCCGTGAGGACGCGCGTGGTCTCCTGGAACGAAGCCGCCGAGATGAAGGACGGCGTCTGCAGAGAGGCTTTGGTGATGCCAAGAAGCACCGGGTTGCCGGAAGCGGGCTTCTTGCCCTCCTCCTCGAGCTTCTCGTTCAGCTCCGCCAGCTCGATCCGGTCGACATTGTCGCCTGGGATGTAGCCGCTGTCTCCGGACTCGACGATCTCGACCTTCTGCAGCATCTGGCGAACGATCACCTCGATGTGCTTGTCGTTGATCAACACGCCCTGCAACCGATAGACCTCCTGGATTTCATTCACGAGGTAGGAGGCGAGAGCCTCTACGCCGCGAATAGCCAAGATGTCGTGCGGCGCCGGATTGCCGTCGAGGATGTGATCGCCCTTCTCGATGATGTCGCCTTCCTGAAGGTGGAAGGGCTTGCCCTTCGGGATCAGGTACTCGACCGGCTCGACCAGGTCCTCGTGCGGCTCGATGATGATCCGACGCTTGTTCTTGTAGTCGCGTCCGAACCGGATCGTCCCGTCGATCTCCGCGATGACCGCGTTGTCCTTCGGACGACGGGCTTCGAAGAGTTCCGCCACGCGCGGCAGACCGCCCGTGATGTCCTTCGTCTTCGCCGACTCCATCGGAATACGCGACAGCACGTCGCCTGCGCGAACCGTCGAGCCCGGCTCGACGGACAGAAGTGCGTCCACCGAGAGGAAGTAGCGCGCATCCGTGCCACGAGCGAGCTTGGCGACCGCACCGTCCTTGGTGCGGATGACCATCGCCGGCTTCAGATCGGAACCGCGCGGGTTGGCCCGCCAGTCGATGACCTGACGCTTGGTGATGCCGGTTGACTCGTCGGCCTGCTCGGAGACCGAAAGCCCCTCGACCAGATCCTCGAATTCGACGACGCCGTCGAGCTCGGTCAGCACCGGACGGGTGTAGGGATCCCATTCCGCGATGCGCTGGCCGCGACGAACCTGATCGCCGTCATCCACGAAGATGCGCGAACCGTAGGTCACGCGATGCGAAGCCCGCTCCTTGCCCGACGGATCGAGGATAAGGATCGCCATGTTGCGGCCCATCGCCACCAGACGCCCGTCCGAGTCCCGAACCACGTTGCGGTTGCGGATGTGGACGGTGCCCTCGTACGACGCTTCGAGGAAGGACTGATCGACCACCTGTGCCGTACCGCCCATGTGGAAGGTGCGCATCGTCAGCTGCGTGCCGGGCTCGCCGATCGACTGCGCCGCGATGACGCCGACGGCTTCGCCCATGTTGACGGGCGTGCCGCGAGCCAGATCGCGTCCGTAGCAGACCGCGCAGATGCCGGTCCGCACTTCGCAGGTCAGCGCCGAACGGATCTTCACCGACTGGACGCCTGCCTTCTCGATGATGTCGACATCGCGCTCTTCGACCGTCCGGCCGCCCTCGACCAGCACTTCGCCCGTGACCGGGTTCAGGATGTCTTCGAGCACCGTACGACCGAGGATCCGCTGGCCGAGCGTCGCCACGACCTGACCGGCATCGACGATGGGCTGCATCGTCAGGCCGTTCGGGGTCTGGCAGTCGGTCTGCGTGATGATGCAATCCTGCGCGACGTCGACGAGACGACGCGTCAGGTACCCCGAGTTCGCTGTCTTCAAGGCCGTGTCCGCCAGACCCTTACGGGCGCCGTGCGTCGAGTTGAAGTACTCGAGAACGGTCAGACCTTCCTTGAAGTTCGAGATGATCGGCGTCTCGATGATCTCGCCCGAAGGCTTGGTCATCAGGCCGCGCATCGCCGCCAGCTGACGCATCTGCGTCGGCGAGCCACGGGCGCCCGAGTGAGACATCATGTAGATCGAGTTCATCTGCTTCTGACGACCGGTCTCGTCGAACTCGACCGCACGAATACGGCTCATCATCTCGTCGGCGATCTTGTCCGTGCACTTGGCCCAGGCGTCGACCACCTTGTTGTACTTTTCGCCCTGAGTGATCAGGCCGTCATTGTACTGCTGCTCGTATTCCTTCGCGAGCGCCTGCGTCTCACCGATCATCCGCGGCTTCGAGTCCGGGATGACCATGTCGTCCTTGCCGAACGAGATGCCCGCTGTGCAGGCGTGCTTGAAGCCGAGCTGCATGATGCGGTCGCAGAAGATCACCGTGTCCTTCTGCCCGCAATGACGGTAGACGCTGTCGATCATCTTCGAGATGTTCTTCTTCGTCATCAGCTCGTTGCAGATGTCGAAGGGGATCTTGTGGTTCTTCGGCAGCAGCTGGCCGATGAGCAGACGGCCCGGCGTCGTCTCGTAGATCTTCGACGTCGGCTTGCCTTCGGCATCGATCGACTTCACGCGCCCACGGATCTTCGTGTGCAGCGTCACCGCCTTCGTGAAGAGAGCTTGCTCCAGCTCGCCGATATCGGCAAAGGCCATTCCCTGCCCCGGCTCGTTCTCGCTCATGATCGAGAGATAGTAGAGCCCGAGCACCATGTCCTGCGACGGCACGATGATTGGCAGCCCGTTCGCGGGATGCAGGATGTTGTTCGTCGACATCATGAGGACGCGCGCCTCGAGCTGCGCCTCGATGGACAGGGGCACGTGCACCGCCATCTGGTCGCCGTCGAAGTCCGCGTTGAAGGCCGTGCAGACCAGCGGGTGAAGCTGGATCGCCTTGCCCTCGATCAGGATCGGCTCGAACGCCTGGATGCCCAAACGATGCAGCGTCGGCGCGCGATTCAGCAACACCGGATGCTCGCGGATCACCTCGTCCAGGATGTCCCAGACCTCGGGACGCTCCTTCTCGACGAGCTTCTTCGCCTGCTTCACGGTCGAGGAATAGCCCTTGGCGTCCAGCCGCGCGTAGATGAACGGCTTGAACAGCTCGAGCGCCATCTTCTTTGGCAGGCCGCACTGGTGCAGCTTCAGCTCGGGACCGGTCACGATCACCGAACGGCCGGAATAGTCGACGCGCTTGCCGAGCAGGTTCTGGCGGAACCGACCCTGCTTGCCTTTCAGCATGTCCGACAGCGACTTCAGCGGGCGCTTGTTGGCGCCCGTGATGACGCGGCCGCGACGGCCATTGTCGAACAGCGCGTCCACCGCCTCCTGAAGCATGCGCTTCTCGTTGCGGATGATGATGCCGGGGGCGCGCAACTCGATCAGCCGCTTGAGGCGGTTGTTGCGGTTGATCACGCGGCGATAGAGATCGTTCAGATCGGACGTGGCGAAGCGGCCGCCGTCCAGCGGGACGAGCGGGCGCAGGTCCGGCGGGATCACCGGAACGACGCTCATGATCATCCACTCGGGACGGTTGCCAGACTCGAGGAAGTTCTCGACGATCTTCAGCCGCTTCATCAGCTTCTTCGTCTTCAGCTCGGACGTCGTCGTCGCGAGATCGGCACGAAGTTCGCCGGCGATCTTCTCGAGCTCCATCGAAGCCAGGAGCTCCTGGATCGCCTCGGCGCCAATCAGCGCCGTGAAGCTATCCTCGCCGTACTCCTCGACGGCGATCATGTACTCTTCTTCCGAAAGGAGTTGATGCTCCTTCAGGGCCGTCAGACCGGGCTCGGTGACGATGTAGTTCTCGAAATACAGGACGCGCTCGATATCCTTGAGCGTCATGTCGAGAAGCGTGCCGATGCGGCTCGGAAGCGACTTCAGGAACCAGATGTGCGCAACCGGCGCGGCCAGCTCGATATGACCCATGCGCTCGCGCCGCACGCGCGAGAGGGTGACCTCGACGCCGCACTTCTCGCAGATGATGCCCTTGTACTTCATGCGCTTGTACTTGCCGCACAGGCACTCGTAGTCCTTGATGGGCCCGAAGATCCGCGCGCAGAACAGGCCGTCGCGTTCGGGCTTGAAGGTACGATAGTTGATCGTCTCGGGCTTCTTGATCTCGCCGAACGACCAGGACAGAATCTTCTCAGGGCTCGCGAGCGAGATCCGGATGCTGTCGAAAGTTTGCGCCTGCACCTGAGGATTGAAGAGATTCATGACCTCTTGATTCATGGTGCTGTCTCCTTTTGGGGCATCAGCGCCCCCAAGACGCGCCGGGCGGGGCCGGCGCCAGAATGATCCGCAACGTCTGATCGGCGCTTTCGGGTGCGAAAGCGCCGATCATGGCCGCGCAAGGCGGCGTTTGCGAGGCGGCCTATTCGGCCGCGTTCGGAAGCCCTTCGAGGACCGATCCGGCATTGGCGAGATCCGCGACCGAGTTCGACAGATCGACGTCGAGCCCGAGCGAGCGCATTTCCTTCACGAGAACGTTGAAGCTCTCAGGAATGCCGGACTCGAACGCATCGTCGCCGCGAACGATCGACTCGTAGACCTTCGTGCGACCGGCTACGTCGTCCGACTTCACCGTCAGCATTTCCTGCAGCGTGTAGGCGGCGCCGTAGGCTTCGAGCGCCCACACCTCCATTTCGCCGAAGCGCTGGCCGCCGAACTGCGCCTTGCCGCCAAGCGGCTGCTGCGTGACCAGCGAGTACGGGCCGATCGAACGGGCGTGGATCTTGTCGTCCACCAGATGGTGCAGCTTCAGCATGTAGATGTAGCCGACCGTCACCTGACGATCGAATGCCTCGCCGGTACGACCGTCGTAGAGCGTGACCTGTCCCGAACCGTTGAGACCGGCCTTCTCCAGCATCTCGACGATATCGGCCTCGACCGCGCCGTCGAACACGGGCGTCGCGATCGACACGCCGCGGCGCATCTGCTTGGCCAGCGTGATCACGGACGCGTCGTCGTAGTCCTTCACCTTCTCGTTGCGATCGCTGTCGCCGAGCATGTCGGCGATCTCGGCCCGCAGCGGCGACACATCGTGCGACTGCTGGTAGGCATCCAGCATCTCGCCGATCTTGCGGCCCATGCCGGCGCAGGCCCAGCCAAGATGCGTCTCGAGGATCTGACCGACATTCATGCGCGAGGGCACGCCGAGCGGGTTCAGAACGATGTCGACATGCGTGCCGTCGGCGTTGAAGGGCATGTCCTCGACCGGCACGATACGGCTGACGACGCCCTTGTTGCCGTGACGACCGGCCATCTTGTCACCGGGCTGGATCTTGCGCTTCACGGCGACGAAGACCTTGACCTGCTTCATGACGCCGGGTGGCAGTTCGTCGCCCCGCTGCACCTTCTCGACCTTGTCCATGAAGCGCTGCTCGAGCGTCTTCTTGGCCTGGTCGTAGACGTTGCGCAGATCCTCGATCTCGGCCTGCATCTTCTCGTCTTCGACGGCGAACATCCACCACTGAGAGCGGGGATACTCGTTCATCACGTCTGGCGAGATCTGGGCGCCCTTGCGGAAGCCCTTCGGCCCGGCGATGCCGGTGCGCCCGTCCAGCGTCTCGACGAGACGGCCGTAGACGTTGCGGTCGAGGATCGCCTGCTCGTCGTCGCGATCCTTGGCGAGACGCTCGATCTCCTCGCGCTCGATCGCCATGGCGCGCTCGTCCTTCTCGACGCCATGCCGATTGAACACGCGCACCTCGACCACCGTGCCGTAAGTGCCCGGAGGCATACGGTTCGACGTGTCGCGGACGTCGGAGGCCTTCTCACCGAAGATGGCGCGGAGAAGCTTTTCCTCCGGCGTCATCGGGCTCTCGCCCTTCGGCGTGATCTTACCGACAAGGATGTCGCCCGGCTGAACCTCGGCACCGATATAGACGATGCCGGCTTCGTCGAGGTTCTTCAGCGCTTCTTCCGAGACGTTCGGAATGTCACGCGTGATTTCCTCCGGACCGAGCTTCGTATCACGCGCCATGACCTCGAACTCCTCGATGTGGATCGAGGTGAAGACGTCGTCGGCGACGATGCGCTCGGAGAGGAGGATCGAGTCCTCGTAGTTGTAGCCGTTCCACGGCATGAACGCGACGAGCACGTTCCGGCCGAGAGCGAGATCGCCGAGATCCGTCGACGGGCCGTCCGCGATGATGTCGCCCTTGCGCACGCGATCACCCACCGCCACCAGCGGACGCTGGTTGATGCAGGTGTTCTGGTTCGAGCGCTGGAACTTCATCAGGCGGTAGATATCGACGCCGGACTTGCCGGCCTCAAGATCTTCCATGGCGCGAATGACGATACGCGTCGCGTCCACCTGATCGACGATGCCGGTCCGGCGAGCACCGATCGCGGCACCCGAGTCGCGGGCGACGATCGGCTCCATGCCGGTTCCCACGAACGGCGCTTCGGCACGCACCAGCGGCACCGCCTGACGCTGCATGTTCGAGCCCATGAGTGCGCGGTTCGCGTCGTCGTTCTCGAGGAACGGAATGAGCGCCGCCGCGACCGACACGAGCTGCTTGGGGCTCACGTCCATGAGGTCGACGTTCTCGCGCGGCGTCATGAAGACGTCACCCGAGTGACGGCAGATGACCAGCTCTTCCTCGAAGCGCATGTCGCCCGTCAGCACCGCGTTCGCCTGCGCGACGTGATGCTTGGCTTCCTCCATAGCCGACAGATAGACCACGTCCATCGTCACCTTGCCATCGACGACGCGACGGTACGGGCTCTCGATGAAGCCATATTTGTTCACGCGGGCGAAGGTCGCCAGCGAGTTGATCAGACCGATGTTCGGGCCTTCCGGCGTTTCGATCGGGCAGATGCGACCGTAATGCGTCGGGTGCACGTCGCGCACTTCGAAGCCGGCGCGCTCGCGCGTCAGACCACCTGGACCAAGCGCCGAGAGACGACGCTTGTGCGTGATCTCGGAGAGCGGGTTCGTCTGGTCCATGAACTGCGAGAGCTGCGAGGATCCAAAGAACTCGCGCACCGCCGCCGCCGCCGGCTTGGCGTTGATCAGGTCCTGCGGCATCACCGTGTCGATCTCGACCGACGACATGCGCTCCTTGATCGCCCGCTCCATGCGGAGCAGACCGACGCGGTACTGGTTCTCCATCAATTCGCCGACCGACCGAACGCGGCGATTGCCGAGATTGTCGATGTCGTCGATCTCGCCCTTGCCATCGCGCAGGTCAACGAGCGTACGAACGACGGCAAGGATGTCTTCCTTGCGCAGCACGCGCACGGTGTCCTCGGCGGCAACGTCAAGACGCATGTTCATCTTGACGCGGCCGACGGCGGACAGGTCGTAGCGCTCACTGTCGAAGAACAGCGAGTTGAACATGGCCTCCGCCGTCTCCATCGTCGGCGGCTCACCGGGACGCATGACGCGGTAGATGTCGAACAGCGCATCCTGACGGCTGGCGTTCTTGTCAACGGCCAACGTGTTGCGGATGTAGGCGCCGACCGTCACGTGGTCGATGTCGAGGACCTGCAGGGTCTCGTGGCCCGCATCGATCAGAACCTTCAGGCTCTTCTCGTTGATCTCGTCGCCGGCCTCGAGATAGATCTCACCCGTCTGGTAGTTGACGATGTCCTCCGCCAGGTAGTTGCCGTAGAGATCCTCCTCGGTGGCGCGAAGGGCGACGACGCCCTTGTCCTTCATCTGCCGCGCCTGGCGCGCGGTGACCTTCTTGCCGGCTTCGACCAGCACTTCACCGCTGTCGGCGTCAACGAGATCGGTCACGGCCTTCTGGCCACGCACGCGCTCGACGGAGAACGGCACGCGCCAGCCGTCCTTGCCCTTTTCCTTCTGGAACTGGATGATGTTGTAGAACGTCGAGAGGATCTCCTCGCCGTCCATGCCGAGCGCCATCAGAAGGCTGGACGCCGGAATCTTGCGGCGGCGATCGATACGCGCGAACACGACATCCTTCGCGTCGAACTCGATATCGAGCCACGACCCGCGATAGGGAATGACGCGCGCGGCGAAGAGCAATTTCCCCGACGAGTGCGACTTGCCCTTGTCGTGATCGAAGAACACGCCCGGCGAACGGTGCATCTGCGAGACGATGACGCGCTCGGTGCCGTTGACGATGAACGTGCCGTTCGACGTCATCAGCGGCATGTCGCCCATGTAGACGTCCTGCTCCTTGATGTCCTTGATGGACTTGGAGCCGGTATCTTCATCGATATCGAACACGATGAGGCGCAGGGTCACCTTCAGCGGCGCCGCGAAGGTCATGTCGCGCTGCCGGCACTCGTCGACGTCGAACTTCGGCTGCTCGAACTCGTACTTGACGAATTCGAGCATCGAATGCCCGGAGAAATCGGAGATCGGGAAGACGGAGCGGAACACGGCCTGCAGGCCCTCGTCCGGGCGGCCGCCTTCGGGCTCCTTCACCATGAGGAACTGATCGTAGGAGGCCTTCTGGACCTCGATCAGATTGGGCATCTCGGCAACTTCCGGGATCGACCCGAAGAACTTGCGTACGCGCCTGCGACCGCTAAACGTCGTCGTCTGAGACATCGTCGCTCCTTGCTCTCGTCAGCGCCCTTGACCGAAGGGCTGAAATTTCATGTCCTCCCGAGGGAGGCTCACCGGATCCGCCGCGAACGGACCGGGATGGGCTCGGCCGGTTACCCGGCCGGTCCGCGTCTTCCCAAGACCCCGGCAGGGACCTCGGAAGACGCGCACCACTCGCGAAGCGACGGGACTGATTCGGTCCCTCATCCGCCAGCACGGAAGGCGGAACGGCAAAATGCCGTCCCGCCCACCAGTTTTGGGTTCAGTAAGATGCCAAAAAGGCAGTCTTACTTGACGTCGACCTTGGCGCCAGCCTTCTCGAGCTGATCCTTGATCTTCGCAGCTTCGTCCTTGTTGACGCCTTCCTTGACGGGCTTCGGCGCGCCGTCAACGAGATCCTTGGCTTCCTTGAGGCCCAGACCCGTGATCGCACGGACTTCCTTGATGACGTTGATCTTCTGAGCGCCGGCTTCGACGAGGATCACGTCGAACTCGGTCTTCTCTTCGACTTCGGCGACCGGTGCGCCACCGCCGGCAGCGGCTGCTGCAACGGGAGCGGCTGCGGAGACGCCCCACTTCTCTTCGAGCATCTTCGAGAGCTCGGCGGCCTCGAGGACGGTCAGGGCCGACAGGTCATCAACGATCTTGGCGAGATCAGCCATAGTAGTCTTCCTTGGTTGGTTCGAACTTGTTGAATGCAGCGAGGAACAAGCCTCAGGCCGCTTCGTCCTTCTTGGCATATGCCCCGAACACGCGCGCAAGCTGAGCTGCGGGCGCGGCCACGACGGCTGCGATGCGGGTTGCCGGCGTCTGAATCATGCCGAGCAACTTGCCGCGCAGTTCGTCGAGCGACGGAAGGGCGGCCAAAGCCTTCACCCCTTCCGCGTCGAGAGCGGTGGTGCCCATCGCACCGCCGAGGATTACGAGCTTGTCGTTCCCCTTAGCGAAGTCGTTGGCCACCTTCGGAGCCGCAATCGGATCGTTGGAGTATGCAATCAGGGTCTGGCCCTGAAACAGCTCCGAGATCGTTTCGGCGTCCGTGCCTTGAAGAGCGATTTGGGCGAGGCGGTTCTTCGCGACTTTGACGGTGCCACCCTGCGCGCGCATCTTCGACCGAAGGTCGTTCATCTGCGCGACGGTGAGACCGGCGTAGCGTGCCACCACGATCGCTCCCGAGGCCTTGAAGGTCTCGTTGAGCTCAGTGACGAACTCGCGCTTTTCCGCTCTGTCCACTGCCACTCTCCAGTAGGAGCCCACCCTCGCGGATGTGCTCCGGTTGCCTTTTGCCGCCCGGCGAACCGGACGACGCTCGAGGATCCTGTCCCCTTGGCTTCCCTGGATCCGTAATGGAACCTGTAGATGGCGCAAGGCATTCAGAGGTTCGAACCGAAGGTCTCGATCTGACGATCGACGAATTCGGATCATTCCCCGTCTCATGCAGGCTGGACGATTAAGACGAACCGACAGGAATCGGAGCGTCGCCCACAATCTCGGACAGGAGAAGCGAAGCCCAAGGGCCTCGCCTGTCGCCGGGACGCTTGCGCGCCCCGGAACTTCGTTGGAAGGCCTGCACTTAAGACAAGTGCGGCCTTCGATCAATCTCAGGCGCCGGCGCGAACCGTCGCGGGGTCGATCTTAATACCGGGGCCCATGGTCGAGGACACCGCGACGCGCTGGACGTAGTTGCCCTTGGCGCCCGTCGGCTTGGCCTTCTGAACCGCATCGGCGAAGGCGCGGATGTTCTCCAGGAGCGCCTCGGCACCGAAGCTCGCCTTGCCGACGCCGGCATGAACGATACCGGCCTTCTCGACGCGGAACTCGACGGCGCCTCCCTTCGACGCCGTGACGGCGGCTGCCACGTCCGGCGTCACGGTGCCGACGCGCGGGTTCGGCATCAGGCCGCGCGGGCCGAGCACCTTGCCGAGACGGCCGACGAGACCCATCATGTCGGGGGTCGCGATCGCACGATCGAAATCGATCTGTCCGGCCTGAACCTTCTCGACGAGGTCTTCGGCACCGACGATATCGGCACCGGCGGCCAGAGCCTCGGCGGCCTTGTCACCGCGCGCGAACACCGCAACGCGAACCGTACGGCCCGTGCCGTTCGGCAGGTTCACGACGCCGCGAACCATCTGGTCCGCATGACGCGGATCGACGCCGAGGTTCATCGCGACTTCGATCGTCTCGTCGAACTTCGCGGTCGAGCGATCCTTCAGAAGGCTGATCGCCTCTGCGAGATCATAAAGCTTCTCGCGGTCGATGCCCTCACGAGCCTTGACGGTGCGCTTGCCAATCTTCGCCATCGTCTCAGCCCACCACTTCCAGGCCCATCGACCGGGCGGAGCCCTCGATCATGAGCATCGCCGCATCAACGTCGTTCGCGTTCAGATCCTTCAGCTTCTTTTCGGCGATCTCGCGAACCTGCTCGCGCGTCACCGAACCGGCCTTGACCTTGCCGGGCTCCTTGGAACCCGCGGTCAGGCCAGCGGCCTTCTTGAGGAAGAAGCTCACGGGAGCCGTCTTCATCTGGAAGGTGAAGGACTTGTCGACGAAGTAGGTGATGACGACCGGAACCGGCGACCCCTTCTCCATTTCCTGGGTCTGCGCATTGAACGCCTTGCAGAACTCCATGATGTTGATACCGCGCTGACCGAGCGCCGGTCCGATCGGCGGCGACGGAGTCGCCGAGCCGGCCTTGACCTGCAGCTTGAGCTGGCCTGCTATCTTTTTAGCCATAAGCTTCTGCCTTCATACTGGGCCGGACGGACCGGCTGTCTGGCTGACATGCAGCCGTCGCAGGAGTGCGGTACGGTTCCGGTGACCGGCTAAAGCCACCCTCGCCTTCCGCACGGAACGGGCGGCGAGCCGCCCGACTGGTCAGACCTTTTCGACCTGACCGAATTCGAGATCGACCGGGGTCGCGCGGCCGAAGATGGAGACCTCGACCTTCAGGCGCGCACGCTCCTGGTCGACTTCCTGAACGATACCGTTGAACGAAGCGAACGGGCCATCGGAAACCCGGACCTGCTCGCCGATGTCGAAGGACACCGTCGGCTTCGGACGCTCGACACCATCCTGAACCTGGCTGAGGATCTGCGTAGCTTCCGCCTCGGAGATCGGAACGGGGCGGTTGTCGGGACCGAGAAACCCCGTCACCTTCGGGATGTTCTTGATCATCGAGAAGACCTGATCGGTCAGCTCGGCCTTGACGAGAACGTAACCCGGGAAAAACTTGCGCTCGGAATCGACCTTGCGACCGCGGCGAACCTCGACGAACTTTTCGGTCGGCACGAGGATCTTCTCGAACTTATCGGACAGACCCTTCTGACGAGCCTGCTCTTCGATCGACTCCGCCACCTTCTTCTCGAAATTCGAGTAGGCCTGCACGATGTACCAACGAGCGGTCATGAAATTCCTGCTTGTATCTGCGATCAGCGTCCGGCGCTCATGACGTAGCCGACCAGGAAACCGATCAGCTGGTCAGCGACGAAAAAGAACGCAGCGGCAAACGCCACCATGACGAAAACCATGATCGTCGAGATCATCGTCTCCCGGCGGGTCGGCCAGCTCACCTTGGCGACTTCGGCCCGAACCTGCTGAAGGAACGAGAATGGATTTGTCTTAGTAGCCATATACCGCTCACGGCAGTAGGCACGTAAAAGCTGTTTGACCAGCCCCACGCGCCACGTGTCTGTTAAAAACTACATAAACGGACCCTCAGCGATTCACAAGGGCCGACCGGACATTTCGATTGGGAAGAAAATGGCAGGGGCAGTAGGGCTCGAACCTACGGCCTGCGGTTTTGGAGACCGCCGCTCTACCAACTGAGCTATACCCCTACGCGCCGAAGCGGATTTCCGATTAGTCCGCCACGGCGAGATTTGCAAGCGCTATCATGCCTTGTCCGACATGGTCGCGGCTGCGGCTATCTTCGCCTTGCGCGTCTTCGGCTTCAACCCCTTCAGCCAGCCGTCGAAGCGGCGCTGCGGCCGGGTCAGGCGGATGAGGTCGTCGATCGCCAGATTGGCGGTCTCTAGACGCTCCGCCAGCACCTCGGCGGCCACGGCCCCGACAGCCGCCGGCGCGATCTCGGGGAACCGCTGATGAATGGGATGAAGCAAGTCATCGGCGACAATGTTCGCCGATTCGAGGCGTCCCGCCCGAACCAGCAGGCGCTGCACGATCTGCTCGAACGTCCAGTCGTGATCGGCGAAGAGCTTCCAGCGGGTCGATCGTTTCGCGGTGAAGCCGGCGAGAACGATTCGCGCATTTAGCCGCTGCTCGCACAGGAAGACCGCAAGTGCGAAGCCGCTCGTGGCCACGTGGCTGGCTGGATAGAAGCCCTCGAACCCGGCGGTGAGGTCGAGATGGCCGACCGGGTCCGGAACGCCGAACTCGGCAGCCGGGCTGAACCGCTCGTGCCCGCCTGCCCGTAAATTGCAGATGCCAAGGAAGCGAGGCGAACGCACGAGACGAACGACGTCCGCCACCTCCCGGCGATAGACGATGTTGGCACCGGCGGGACCGGACCGTGCGACCAGCAGCGCCGGACCGTCGAACGGTGCGTTCAGAACCTTGTAGACCTTGTTGAAGAAGACGAAGAGCGCGTCCTCCCCGTAGTCCCGACGAAGCGCGCCGATCTCCACGGCATCGCTGTTGGCGATGAGGACGATGACCGGGTAAGCCGCGAAGACCTCGCGCCAACGGCGATGCGCATCGGCCTCGCCATCCTGCGGCAGCGTCAGGGCACTCATTCCTCAGGCCGACGCGGAGCGTTGCGTGACATGCAGCATGCGCTCATGCGTGGCGAACCATTCGTCGGCATAGTCGTCGTTGCGATACTCGTCGAAATACGGGCCGCCATCGGTAAAGTGGACGTTCTTGGCTGCCGGGTCGTGATCGTATTCGTTGACCAGCCAGTTCCAGGCCGGCGGCAGGGACCCGATCTCGGCATCGCTGTCCAGCCATTTGAACTGGTGAAGCTCCAGCCCGGTCGCGGTGTTGACGAAATCAGGAGTCAGTGCGCGGCAGCGCGCGTTGTTAAAGAGCATGACACTCGACCAGTTCTTCTTTTCGTACTTGGTCTGCACCTGCCCAAGGAACTTGGTCTCGACCTTGGGCTGGTAGTCGTGCTGGACGCACATGACGGCGGCCTGCTCGTCGCGCAGCGACCACAGCTCAGCGATGTCGGCGCGCATAAGCATGTCGCAGTCCATGAACAGGCTCCAGCCCTCGAACCCGCTGAGATAGGGGACGAGGAAGCGCGAAAACGAAAACTCGGTCGACTGCAACGCGTTGCGTTCACGCTTGAAGGTCGCGTCGAGGTGCGGCAGCACGATCGGCGAGAACATCACCGGCACCGTCGCGTGCTCGATGATGCTCTGCGCCAGCACGTGGTAGGCGACGACCTCCTTCGAGTCGAAGCCGATGAAGATGCGCGCGATGTCTGCCGGCATGGGACGATCCTTGAAGTCTGTGTGCTGGGTTTCTAATCGCCGGCTCGGAGCGCCACAAGCGAGAACGCCTCCAAACTTGGGCTTGCGGTCCGTTCGCGACCTGCAAACGAAAACGGGCCCCGAAGGGCCCGTCTCATGGTCTCAGCAGT
>NZ_BBWH01000058.1:5000-6625 GCF_001463705.1 Aureimonas sp. AU12
CGGGGTTCCTGCGGTCAGACGGAAAGACCCCGTGCACCTTTACTATAGCTTTACACTGGCATTCGTGTCGGCATGTGTAGGATAGGTGGTAGGCTTTGAAGCGTGGGCGCTAGCTTGCGTGGAGCCATCCTTGAAATACCACCCTTATCGTCATGGATGTCTAACCGCGGCCCGTCATCCGGGTCCGGGACAGTGTATGGTGGGTAGTTTGACTGGGGCGGTCGCCTCCCAAAGAGTAACGGAGGCGCGCGATGGTGGGCTCAGACCGGTCGGAAATCGGTCGTCGAGTGCAATGGCATAAGCCCGCCTGACTGCGAGACAGACAAGTCGAGCAGAGACGAAAGTCGGTCATAGTGATCCGGTGGTCCCGCGTGGAAGGGCCATCGCTCAACGGATAAAAGGTACGCCGGGGATAACAGGCTGATGACCCCCAAGAGTCCATATCGACGGGGTTGTTTGGCACCTCGATGTCGGCTCATCGCATCCTGGGGCTGGAGCAGGTCCCAAGGGTTTGGCTGTTCGCCAATTAAAGCGGTACGTGAGCTGGGTTCAGAACGTCGTGAGACAGTTCGGTCCCTATCTGCCGTGGGTGTAGGAATATTGACAGGATCTGTCCCTAGTACGAGAGGACCGGGATGGACATACCTCTGGTGGACCTGTTGTGGCGCCAGCCGCAGTGCAGGGTAGCTATGTATGGACGGGATAACCGCTGAAGGCATCTAAGCGGGAAACCCACCTGGAAACGAGTATTCCCTATCAGGGCCGTGGAAGACCACCACGTTGATAGGCCGGATGTGGAAGCGGGGTAACCTGTGAAGCTGACCGGTACTAATCGCCCGATTGGCTTGATCGTTCTCATTCGCCAATGCTCGTCGCCGCGACAACGCTCTCCAGCGTTGTTGCCGACGCGACGACCATTGAGGTCATCCGTCTCCTCGGCGCTTCCAAGCGCCGGGCCGTGACGGGTGAACCCAAACGACGCTCTCATTCTCTTTTTGAAAATCCAGCTTCCTTGATGCAATTGGCCGACCTGGTGGTTCTAGCGAGGCGGCCGCACCCGATCCCATTCCGAACTCGGCCGTGAAACGCCTCTGCGCCTATGATACTTCGTCTTAAGACGCGGGAAAGTCGGTCGCTGCCAGGTCTGCCAATCGCATCAACTCTCTTCCCGCACCCTCCAACGCCCCGGCCCTCAAAGCCGGGGCGTTTTGGCGTTTGCAGTTCGCCTACGGCAAAGGCACGAGCGTAGATGGTCGAAGCCGAGCCGGCGGGCTGAGGCCTATGACCGGCGCGCGATACGCCGGCGAAACCGACCGCGCTGGCTCAGCTTGGCCGCGGCCTCGAGATCGCGGGTATCTCGAGGCGGGACGCCGGCCATAAGCTGCAGGACCCGGCCGGTCGTGAAAGCCCAACGCAGCACCAAACCAAGCCCACGCGAAAACCGATAGGCCCGCCAGGCGCGAGGACGGGCCTGCAAGCGGCAGAATGGGACGCCGACAGGCCAAAACCCAGCGGACGACAGAGCAACGCACGCTCGGCGCCAGCCCTGGCGCGATCAAACAAAGATAACAACTCCTGTCCCGGTTACCGACAATCCAGCATGTAATTCTTCCAGGTTGGAATGG
>NZ_BBWH01000059.1 GCF_001463705.1 Aureimonas sp. AU12
ATAATACAATATACCCATATATCCCGTAAAATTTGAATCTTATCAGTACAAGACCCTTCGTTTGCGGCAGGTATTCCTGTCGTTGCAAGCAAGCCGCTTGTAACGGGGAAACAAAATGGTCTCGATCAACGCCACCACCACGAATTCTTTCGTCCTGTCCAGCCTGCGCCAGACGAACGCCGAGCTCTCCACCACCCAGAACCGGATCGCCAGCGGCCTCAAAGTCGCCTCGGCCCGCGACAATGCCAGCGTCTGGTCGACCGCTCAGACGATCCGCACCGATCTGAAGGCACAGGATACCGTCAACGGCAGCATCGCAGTGGCCAAGGCTCGCTCGGACGTGGCGGTCGAGGCGCTGACCACCATTCAGGACATTCTCGGCAACCTCGCCACGGCGGCAGGTGCCGCTGTCCTTCACTCGACCACGGGCGCCGGAGCCATCAACGACGCCGTGCAAGCGAACGTGAAGAACTATCAGAACCAGCTGCGGGCCGTGGTCGACTCCGCCGCGTTCTCCGGGTTCAATCTTCTCACCGGCACGACGGCTGTCACGGCCACGATCGGGCAGGACAACGGAACGCCGATCACCCTGGGCTACACGCCCTCGGCCGTCGTTCTCGATACGGCGGGAACGGGTGGCACGCTGGGTTCGGGTTCGGCTGCAGCGTTCACCACCATCTACAACACGGTCTTCAACACCGCGTCCACGACGACCGTGGCCCTTCGTGACACCTTCATCGCAACGGTGAATGCAGCCAAGGCGACGATCGCGTCGATGACGACGGAAGTCGGCAACTACTCGAACAGCCTCGGCTCCCTTCAGGACTTCAACAACAAGGTCGCGGACATCCGGAACGGCGCCCTGAGCGCACTGGTGGATGCCGACATGGAGAAGGAAAGCGCCAAGGTCAGCGCGCTCCAGGTCAAGCAGCAGCTCGCCTTCCAGGCCCTCTCGATCGGCAACAACTCCACGCAGAACATCCTGCGTCTCTTTCAGTAAGCCAAAGGACGACGCCTCGCGTCTCCCCGTCGCGCCACTCGTTCGTGGCTTGCCAGTGGCCCTCCGGTGCTCCCCGTGCCGGAGGGCTTCCGCGTCGAACGATGTGGGATCGGCGCCCGGGAGGCCGCGAGATCGCGCGCGGGGCTTCCGGTTCCGGCGCCCGTCATGGCCAGGGCGTCGAGACGAAGACCATGGATCCCGTCAGGGGGTGCAGAGCCGTCGGGAGAGATCCCGGCGGCTTCTTCGTTGGGCCGCCGCATCACGCCGGCGATCTCGTCCGATCCGGATCCGTGCGCCCCAGCTTCGGGTGCCGCCAGCGCGGCTGGTGCAGAAATCAACAGTTCCGAACACCCCCACGACACCAGCAAACCCAACCCCTTGAACCGTGCAAATCCAGAGTGCAAAACAAAGCCGCTCGGGGCTGCGGGCTCAGGACAGGACAGGACAGGACAGGACAGGGCAGCGTGGCCGGGAGCCGCAATCCCAAGCCCCCAACCCAGCCGGCTGGAACCACACGATCCCGATGACGACCGCACAAGCTGGAAGCCCGACCCAAGCCGGAAAGCCGGTCGCCGACCCCATCGAAAGCCGCCGGACCCCATGATCATCGGATACGCCCGCGTCAGCACCACAGGACAAACCAGAGCCGCACAAATCCAGACTTTGCAAAACG
>NZ_BBWH01000060.1 GCF_001463705.1 Aureimonas sp. AU12
CCGGCTGCACCACCCTTTTCCAGGAAACCGCGCCAGGCCACCGAACCCACCGCGTCCAGCTCGAAAATGCCCTTGACGCGCTCGGTCCCGGCGACACGCTCATCGTCACCCGCCTCGATCGCCTTGCCCGATCCTCCCGAGACCTCCACAACATCGTCGCCCGTATCGAGGCCCGCGGCGCCAGTCTGAAGTCGCTGGCCGAGCAATGGGCCGACACCTCGACGCCCCAAGGGCGCCTGATCCTCACCGTCCTCGGTGGTCTCGCCGAGTTCGAGCGCTCCCTCATCCTCGAGCGCACCGCCGAAGGCCGCGCCCGCGCCGTTGCCGCCGGCAGGCGGATGGGACGAAAGCCCCTCATCACAGGCGCCCAGCACCAGGAAGCCCTGCGCCTCGCTGCCGACAACCGGACCCATCTCGAGATCTCCCGGATCCTGCGTGTCTCGCGGTCCACCGTCTCGCGCTTCCTTGCCCGAAACCCGCAGGACTGACGAAGAGGACCGACCGCGCCGTGCGGGGGATCCCGGCCGAGCGGTTCAACTGCTGGAGCCGCACGACATCTGACAAGGGCAGCGCTTCCCGCGGTTCAGGCATCTCGGGTCACCGAGGCGGCGGACTGCCGTGACCCCGAGGAACTCGCCGAGCTCGCAGGAGCCACCCGGCCTGTTGCACGCCGAGGATCAGGCAAGGCCGCTCCCGCCATCGAGCAGGCGGTCTCATCGCCTGATTCGCGAGAAGAACACCCGTGCCGGCAGGTCGCACGCCGTCGCACGGGCTCCCATGGGCCTGGCAGAGGCCGCGGTCCGTGAAAACTTGCGATTTCGCGGGCGCCCTTCCCGTGTCCTGACAGTCGGGAAAACCCGAGACGATGCTTGGGACAGGGCCGGAAATCCAAGGGTTTCAATCACCGTTGCTCGAAAAGGAGCCGACCTTGTCAGTTGACAACAATCGATCTTCGAAGATTGTTTTATAGAACTTGGATTTTCTTAACCGGTTCGAAACACTTGCCGACTCGGCCCAAGCCATGCAAGCTTCGAAAGCCGCAGAATCGAACTGCGGATTTTTCATCGACCGAATCTGGAACGCCTGCGCTGCCCCAGTCTGTTCTCTCACAGTCGGAGCCTGAAGCCGAGACCCCGGACGCGCAAGCTTCCGGACCGGGTGAGGTAGGCATGCGCCCGCTCCGGGCCTCCGACCGCGTCGCCCGGCACGCGCAGATCCTGTCCACTCAGATGCGCGCGATGCGCGAGGCGATGTTTCCGCCGAAGGCGCAGAAGAGCCTGCGCACATTCACCTCGCTGGAGGTGGCCCGGCTGCTGGGCGTCACCGACAACCACCTGCGCTACATGTCGAGCAACGGCATCGGACCTATCCCCGATCTCTCCTCCAATGGGCGCCGGGCCTATAGGCTCGGCCAGGTGAACGAACTCCGCGACCACTTCGCCCTCAATCCCCTGCACGAGGTGACCCGGTTCTCGCACCGGCGCCTTCCCGGCGAAGCCTTGCAGGTCGTCGCGGTCGCCAACTTCAAGGGCGGCTCGGCCAAGACCACCACCTCGCTCTATCTTGCCCAGTACCTCGCCCTGCAGGGCCTGCGCGTGCTGGCGATCGATCTCGACCCGCAGGCCTCACTCTCGGCCCTGTTCGGCTACCAGCCGGAATTCGACATCGGCCCGAACGAGACGCTCTACGGCGCCATCCGCTACGACGGCGAGCGGCGCCCGATGCGCGAGGTGGTGCGCCGCACCTATTTCGACGGCATCTCGCTCGTGCCCGGCAATCTCGAGCTCATGGAGTTCGAGCACGAAACGCCGCGCGCCATGCAGGACCGCTCCAAGCGCGGGCGCGAGCTGTTCTTCCGGCGCGTGCGCAGCGCCATCGACGAGGTGGGCGACGACTACGACGTCGTGGTGATCGACTGCCCGCCCCAGCTCGGCTTCCTCACCGTCGGGGCGCTCAACGCCGCCACGGGCCTCCTCGTCACCATTCATCCCCAGATGGTCGACCTTGCCTCCATGAGCCAGTTCCTGCTCATGACCTCCGATCTCCTCCATGTCGTTGAGGAGGCGGGCGGCAGCCTCGATCTCGACTTCATCCGCTACGTGGTGACCCGGCACGATCCCAATGACGGGCCGGAAACCCAGATCGTCGCGCTCCTGCGCCAGCTTTTCGGCGAGGACGTGCTCGGCGCAACCGCCTGGAAATCGACGGCGATCGCCAATGCCGGCCTCACCAAGCAGTCGCTCTACGAGATCGATCGCGCCTCGGTCGGGCGCACCGCCTACGACCGGGCGCTCGCATCGGTGGACGGGGTGAACCTGGAGATCTTCAGGCTCATGAAGAAGGTATGGGGTCGATGAGCAAACGCTCCCGCAATATCGCCTCGATGTTCGCCGCCAAGCCGCCGGAAGAGACGCCGGAGGCTGCGGCCGCGGCGGCCGCCACGCGTGTTCCCGCCGTCTCGGTGCGCACGATGCGCGACTCCTTCACCAGCTTCGAGCGCGAGAACGACGACCTGCGCGATCTCATCGCCGGCGGCGCCGTGGTCCTCGATCTCGATCCCGGCCTCATCGATCCCTCGCCCATCTCCGACCGGTTCGAGGACGAGGATTCCACCAACTTCGATCTTCTCTGCCGCTCGATCGCCGAGCGCGGGCAGGAGGTGCCGGTCCTCGTGCGCCGGCATCCGCTCGATCCCGATCGCTACCAGACCGCCTACGGCCATCGCCGCATCCGGGCCGCCCGCGCGCTGCGGCGGCCGGTGCGCGCGGTCGTGCGCGTCCTCTCCGACGAGGACCTGGTGATCTCGCAGGGGCTGGAGAACTCCGCCCGCGAGGATCTCACCTTCATCGAGCGCGCCATGTTCGCGCTGCGCCTGGAGCGGGCGGGCTACGAGCGCACGATCGGCTCGAGGGCGCTGTCGGTCGACAAGCCCGAACTGTCCAAGCTCCTGACGGTGGCGCGCACGGTGCCGCCCGAAATCGTCAACGCGATCGGCCGGGCGCCGAAGATCGGGCGCCTGCGCTGGCAGTCGCTGACCAACGCCATCGCCCGCGACGACTACATCGTGGGGCGGCTGCGTCGGCGGGCGATCGACGAGGATTTCCTCAAGATGCCCAGCGACGATCGCTTCATCGAGATCCTCAAGGCCGCAACCGGGCACCGGAGCTACAACACGGCGGCGGAACGCTCGATTCTCGACCGGGACGGCGTTCCCATCGCGTCGATGATCTATCGGGGTCGCAACATGCGGCTGACGCTCAATCCGGACCTTGGCGAGTCCTTCGCCGCTTACCTGGAATTTCGTCTGCCCTCGCTCGTCGAATCCTACCGGACCAGCTTCGGCACCGACAAGCCGGAGGGCTCATCCCAACCCAGAACCAGAAAAGGGTAGCGCAAAAGAAAAGACCCTCCCAAACCGAAGTCCGAAAGGGCCCAATCCACCAAAAAACGTGTAGCAGCGTGGAGATTGGTGCCTTCTGGCAAATCTGTCAAGACGGATGCCGGTTTCGGCGGGTGGTTTTCTGTTGCCTTACACACAAGGCCGACCATGGAACCCACGATCGCCACCACGCCCTTCGGAGCCCGCTCCGTCTCCCTCGCCCAGATCGACGCGCGTCGCCTGGCGCGCGAGCGCCCGGTCTCCGCCGGCGTCAACAAATGGGACCTCTACAGCTGGATCCGGATCGCCAGGGGCCGCCTCGGCATCGGCGAGCGGGCGCTGACGGTGCTGAGCGCGCTCATCTCCTTTCACGCCGACGCCATTCTCGGTGGCCGCCAGCTCGTGGTCTTCCCCTCCAACGCGACGCTGGCGCTGCGGGCCAACGGCATGGCGCCCTCGACGCTGCGCCGGCATCTGGGGATGCTGGTCGAGGCCGGGCTCGTGCACCGGCGCGACAGCCCGAACGGCAAGCGCTACGCCCGCAAGGGCGCCGACGGCGAGGTGGCGATCGCCTTCGGCTTCGATCTCGCTCCGCTCGTGGCACGCGCCGGCGAGTTCGAGCGCATGGCCGGCGAGATCCTCGAGGAGCAGCGGCTGCTGCGACGCCTGCGCGAGCGCATCAGCCTCTACCGGCGCGACATCGGCAAGCTGATCGCGGTGGGCCTCGAGGAGAGCGTTCCCGTGGCCGGCAGTCTCCTGGACGCGGCGGAGGCCGGCCTGGACGATCCCATGCAGGGCTGGACGCTCGTCCATGCGCGCTTTCGCGGCCTCGTCGCCGGCCTTCCCAGAAGCGCCTCCCATGACGATCTCGTCCGCGGCGAGGCCGAGTTGTCCCGGCTCTCCGCGGAGATCCTCAACCATCTGGAATTTCACTCGAAAACGCTCAAAATGAGCACCAGTGGCGCCCATATCGAGCACCACATACAAGATTCAAAACCAGAATCTTCCTTTGATCTTGAAACCCGCAACGAGAAGAACGGGAAACCGGGCGACGAGCCCCTGCCGGACGACACGCCCCCCGCAAGTCCACCGGACGAGGCCGCGACGACGGGCGGCGGACTTGCGGATCGCCGGATCTATCCGCTCGAGCTGGTGCTGGAGGCCTGTCCCGACATCGCCGACTACGCCCCCGGTGGCCTCATTCGGGACTGGCGCACGCTGGAAGCCGCCGCGGTCACCGTGCGCCCGATGCTCGGCATCAGCCCGGGCGCCTTCGAGGCCGCCTGCACCGTCCTCGGACGTCCGCAGGCCACCATCACGCTCGCCGCCATCCTGCAGCGGGGCACCGCCATCCAGTCACCCGGCGGCTATCTGCGCAACCTGACCGCTCGGGCCCGGCTCGGCGCCTTTTCGCTGAGCCCCGTCCTGGCCGCTCTGGTGCGCAAGCGCCGCCAAGCCGAAGAGGCGGCCTGCGAATGACCGGGCAGGGGCCGGCATCCACGGGATCGGCCACGGGCCGACGCATCGGATCGAGCGATTCCGACCCCGCAAGTTGTCAGCTGACTGCTCAAGGGTCGCGCATCGGTGCTGCGGGATCAGGCATCTCCTGATCGTGAAAGCGCCAGAGACGATTTTCGTTGGTTTGACCAACATATTGAATTCAATGGGGTTTCGAGAGGTTCGCGACGTTTTCTCATCCGCT
>NZ_BBWH01000061.1 GCF_001463705.1 Aureimonas sp. AU12
TGGCGCTAAGCTATAAGGCCTGAGCCTAGGCGAATCCCCATCGTGCCCCGCCATCCGCGCGACGACCGGGATCGCTGGCAGATCGTCGCGGACCGGGCGCCAACGCGCCGCGGCGAAGGCGCCTACCCGACGCCAAGGAAGCGGCGAAGCTCCGGCGTCTTCGGGTCCGCGAAGATCTCGGCGGGAGGTCCGATCTCGTGGACGCGGCCCTCGTGCATGAAGACGACGCGCGAGCAGACGTCCCGCGCGAACGCCATCTCGTGCGTCACCATCATCAGCGTCATGCCCTCCGCCGCGAGCTCGCGCACGACGGTCAGCACCTCGGCGACGAGCTCGGGGTCGAGCGCGGAGGTGATCTCGTCGCAGAGAAGCGCGATCGGCTCCATGGCGAGCGCCCGGGCGATGGCGACGCGCTGCTGCTGGCCGCCGGACAGCTGGTCGGGATAGGCGTCGAACTTGTGCGCGAGCCCGACGCGTTCCAGCTGCCGGCGCGCCATGGCCTCGGCCGCGGGCTTCCCGACCTTCTTCACCACCATCTGGCTCAGCATAACGTTCCCCCCGGCGGTCAGATGGGGGAACAGGTTGAACTGCTGGAAGATCATGCCGACCTTCAGCCGCAGCGCCTTCAGATGCGTCTCGTCGGGCAGGAGTTGGGCCCCCGCCACCCCGATCGAGCCGTCGTCGATCATCTCCAGCCCGTTGATGCAGCGCAGGAGTGTCGACTTGCCCGACCCGCTCTTGCCGATGATCGCGACGACCTCGCCCGGCTCCACGTCGAGATTGATCCCCTTGAGCACCTCGTTGGTGCCGAAGCTCTTCCTGACCTCAGTGACCGCGATGAGCGACATTGAGTTTCCTTTCGAGGATCTGTGAGGACTTCGACAGCGGCCAGCAAAGCGCGAAATAGACGAGCGCGACGAGGCCGTAGACTGTGAAGGGCTGGAAGGTGGCGTTGGTGACGATCGTGCCGGCCTTCGACAGCTCGGTGAAGCCGATGATCGAGGTCAGCGCCGTGCCCTTCACGATCTGCACGGAGAATCCGACCGTCGGCGGCACCGCGACGCGCAGCGCCTGGGGCAGGATCACCCATCGCATCTGCTGCAGCCGGCCCATGCCCAAGCTGGCGGAGGCTTCCCACTGCCCCTTGGCGACGGCGTCCACGCATCCCCGCCAGATCTCGGCGAGAAAGGAGGCGGACCAGAGGATGAGGGCGGCGCCCGCGGCCAGCCAAGCGGGAACGTCGACGCCGAAGAGGCCGAGGCCGAAGAAGGCAAGGAAGAGCTGCATCAGGAGCGGCGTGCCCTGGAAGAGCTCGACATAGCCCGTTGCCAGACCGCGAAGGCCCTTCGATTTCGAGATGCGCATAAAGAGGATCGCGAGCCCGACAGCGGCGCCGCCGAGAAAGGAGACGAGCGAGAGGACCACCGTCCAGCGCGCCGCGAGGAGCAGGTTGCGCAGGATGTCCCAGGTCGAGAAGTCGGTCATGCGGCCAGCCTCCGGGGAAAGATCCGTCGCCCGATCAAGCCCATCGCCTGCCGCGCGAGGATGGCGAGCGCGAGATAGGTCAGCGTCGAGACCGCGTAGGTCTCGAAGGCGCGGAAGTTTCGCGACTGGATGAAGTTGGCGGCGAAGGTGAGGTCCTCCACGGCGATCTGCGAGACCACGGCCGAGCCGAGCATGACGATGACGACCTGGGAGGAAAGCGCCGGCCAGATGCGCTGCAGCGAGGGCACGAGCACGACGTGCCGGAAGGTCTCGAAGGGCGTCATCGCGAGACTGCTGCCGGCCTCGAACTGGCCCTTCGGCGTCGCCTGTATGCCGGCGCGCATGATCTCGCAGCCATAGGCGCCGAGATTAATCGTCATGGCGATGTAGGCGGCCGTCGTCTCGCCCATCTGGACGCCCGCGGCGGGCAGCCCGAAGAAGATGAAGAAGAGCTGGATCAGGAACGGCGTGTTGCGGATCAGCTCGACATAGGCGGCGACGACGACGCGCAGCGGCTTCGGTCCGAGCGAGCGCATCCAGGCGCAGGCGAGACCGAGCGCCAGTCCCGCCGCGCCTCCGACGAGGATGAGCTGCACCGTGATCCTCACGCCATGGAGGAGCACCGGCCAGTATCCGGCGAGCCAGCTGAAGTCGAACTGATAGGGCATGGAGCGCGACCCGCAAAAGAGGGTGGTAGGGCGTCCGCCGGGCTGGAACCGGGCGGAACGGGGTCTCCGGCGCGCTCGGCGCCGGAGATCGGCCGATCAGAGGTCGCCGGGGAGATCCATCTTCAGCCACTTCTGCGAGATGGCGTTCAGCGATCCGTCGGCCTTGGCGGCGGCGATGATCTCGTCGACCTTGGCCTTCAGCGCCTCTTCGCCCTTCGACAGGCCGATGTAGCAGGGCGAGTTCTTGATGAGGAACTTCATCTCGGGACGCTTGGGTGGATTGCGCTCGATGATCGCGGCGGCCACCACGTTGCCGGTGGCGACGAGTTCGACCTGACCCGAGAGGAAGGACGAGATCGTGCCGTTGTTGTCCTCGTAGCGCTTGATCGTGGCGTCGGAGGGCGCAATCTTGGTCAGCTCCAGATCCTCGACCGCGCCGCGCGTGACGCCGATCGTCTTGCCCGAGAGCGCCGCGGCATCGGCGGCGGCGACGTCGGCGGGGCCGAACACGCCATTGTAGAACGGCGCATAGGCCGTGGTGAAGTCGATCACCTTCTCGCGGTCCGGGTTCTTGCCAAGTGAGGAGATCACGAGATCGACCTTGCCCGTCTGGAGGAAGGGCACGCGGTTGGCGGAGGTGACGGGCGTCAGTTCGACCGTCACGCCGAGCGTCTTGGCGATCAGCGTCGCCATGTCGATGTCGTAGCCCTGCGGGGCCATATCGACGCCGACCGAGCCGAAGGGCGGGAAGTCCTGGGGAACGGCGACGCGCAGCGTGCCGCGCGCCGTGATGTCGGCGAGGGCGTCGGCCCGCGCGGGCCCGGCGCCGACGAGGCCGGCGGCGAGGCCGAGGGCGGCGATGGCGGTCATGACGTGGCGGCGGTCGATCATCTCTGGTTCTCTCGGTTGGGAATGGTGGGGTTGCGAACCGCCGCGCGGCGGCGGACGGCGCGGGTGGAGGGGGTGGTGGCCGGCGAGGACCCGGGTGCCGCGAGCGGCAGGTCGAGCGAACGGCGCAGGTCGCAGAGCGGATCGCGCGTCAGGTCGAGCCGCAACCCGGCCTCGACCTCGTCGAGATGGCGCACGGCGAGCGAGGCGGCTTCCTCCCGGTCTCCGGCCCGCACGGCCTCGAAGATCAGGCAGTGGCCGCGATGCGACTCTTCGGCGTGCTCCTCGGATTGGTAGAGCATCGAGATGAGGATGGTCCGCGCCGTGAGATCGCGCAGGATATCGGCGAGGACGGGATTGCCGAAGTGCGCGGCGAGGCGGATGTGGAAGTCGCCCATAAGGCAGATGAGGGTCGGCCCATCGCCGGCGGCGAGCGCCGCCCGCTCCTGCTCCAGATGTTCGACGATCGCGGCGAGGCGTTCGGGGGCAGGCGCGGGACCGATCGCCCGCATCAGGCCGGCTTCCACGACGCGCCGCGCCTGAAAGACTTGACGGGCTTCGTCCGCCGAGGGTTCCCGCACGAACCACCCCCGCCGCGGCCGGACCTCGACGATGAGGCGTGCCTGCAGGCGCATCATCGCTTCGCGCACGAGCGTGCGCGACACGCCGAACAGCGCGGCGAGCTCGGCCTCACCGAGCCGTGAGCCGGGCCCGACGCGATGCGCGAAGATCGAGGCCAGGATGGTGTCCTCGATCGGTCGGTTGGGCTGCAATGTGGTGGACCAGATTTGCATACAAACGTTCAGGCAAGCGCCGTGCCAAAAACTCTCGCCGGAAACGACCGATTCAAAGAAGGGATCGAAGCGAGCCCGACCGTTACAGGGGCAGTTGCAGCATATTTGGTCAGTTTTATAAGCATATAATCAGACTTACGACGTAAATCGGAAGCGGCAGGTGAAACCCGATGCAACGATCGGGATCACCGTCCAAGGTTCGACGCTTCCGTCGAGGGGCCATCGTCTGTCGGCAATGCAGGCTTCCGGTTCGGCGTTTTCGTCGAAGCCGTCGATCGCCGCTTGGATCGGGGAGGGCGCAGCACGGCCGTTCCGGACGTCGAACCCGGTGCGGGCCCGCAGGCCGATATCGGTATCGGCGTCATCGCAGACGCTTGCCGTCAGGCTCGAACAGCACGACTTCGGCGGGCTCTGTTGCAAAGTATTTGGCGTGTAGAAATTCGTCTACTCCTTCAATTATCGACCACCAATCACGTCCGAAACTTGGCGTCAGGGATCGGCTGAATTTACGACAACTAGTTAAATGGGATGCGGACAGGTCTCAGCGTGGACGGATTTTTAACGTCCCGGCAACCGAAAAATTTTAACAACAGAGTCCTGCGAGCTTGGCTCAGGCCTTATAGCTTAGCGCCC
>NZ_BBWH01000062.1 GCF_001463705.1 Aureimonas sp. AU12
ATGACCAAGGCCGGCGTCCAGGCGACGGTCGCCCTGGCCGGCAGCAATCTGACCTTCAGCACCACGGCAATCGGTGGCAGCGCGACGCTGAAGATCAGCGAAGTGTCGGCGGTGGCCGGCGCGGCGACGATCTCCGTCGCCGACATGGACATCTCGGCGTCCGGCCTCACCTCGAAGGGCGCCATCAGCAAGACGCAGATCTCGGCGGTGCTCTCAGCCTACATCTCGAACGTCAACTCGGCCATCACCAAGGTGACGGAAGCGGCTGCGAACCTCGGTTCGGTCGCCTCGCGCATCGACATGCAGAAGACCTTCGTCAACACGCTGATGGACACGATCGACAAGGGCGTCGGCAACCTCATCGACGCCGACATGTCGGAAGAGTCCACCAAGCTCCAGGCTCTGCAGGTCAAGCAGCAGCTCGGCGTGCAGGCGCTCTCGATCGCCAACCAGTCCTCGCAGAACATCCTGCGTCTGTTCCAGACGTCCTGATCCCGACGTCGATACCGCCGGCATGACGAGGCCCTCGGAACTCCGGTTCCGAGGGCCTTTTTCGTGAGTCGTGCCGCCATCCGGGTCGAGGGATCGACGTCGCAGATCTTTTCGTCAGCCGGGACGGCAGTTTCGCGAAAGTTTCGCGGGGTCCCGCATTCCCTTCATCCGCCGTTAAACGCTTGCCGGTAGATTGGGTGCATAGCGGGTTGATCAACGAAAACGTCAGTTCGATCAAAGGCATGATGCCGTACCGCTATGCTGGACGACCCAGCCTGTCCCCTTTGTATCTCTTCGGGACATCATTCCAATGGCAAGCGTGAACACCAACGCCGCAGCAATCACGGCGCTCCGCACTCTCCAGCAGACCAACAACCAGCTCGACGCGACGCAGAACCGGATCTCGACCGGCCTGAAGATCGGCGAAGCCAAGGACAACGCGGCGTACTGGGCCATCTCCACGACGCTGAAGTCCGACAACAAGTCGCTCTCCACCGTCAAGGACGCTCTGGGCCTCGGCGCCTCGACCGTCGACGTCGCCTATCAGGGCCTGAGCAAGGCCAAGGACGTTCTCGACGAGATCAAGGCCAAGCTCACCGCCGCCACGCAGGACGGCGTCGATCGCGACACGATCCAGCAGGAAATCGGTGAACTGCAGAAGCAGCTCAAGTCGATCGCCTCCTCCTCGGTCTTCTCCGGCGAGAACTGGCTGTCGGTCAATTCCAGCGCCGTCGACTACTCCTCGTCGAAGAACATCGTCGCCTCCTTCGCCCGTGACGCCAGCGGCGCCGTGACGATCGGCACGATCAACGTCAACACCAGCACCGCCTCGCTCTACGACAGCAACTCGACGACGAACGCTC
>NZ_BBWH01000063.1 GCF_001463705.1 Aureimonas sp. AU12
CGACCTGCTTACTCGACGATGGTGGCGACGATACCGGCGCCGACGGTGCGGCCGCCCTCGCGGATCGCGAAGCGCAGCTTCTCTTCCATCGCGATCGGAACGATCAGCTTGACGTCCATCGTCACGCTGTCACCCGGCATCACCATCTCCGTGCCCTCGGGCAGCGTGCAGATGCCCGTCACGTCCGTCGTGCGGAAGTAGAACTGCGGACGGTAGTTCGTGAAGAACGGCGTGTGGCGACCGCCCTCCTCCTTCGTCAGGATGTAGGCCTCGGCCATGAAGCGCGTGTGCGGCTTCACCGTGCCGGGCTTGCACAGAACCTGACCGCGCTCCACGCCCTCGCGGTCGACGCCGCGGATCAGCGCGCCGATGTTGTCGCCCGCCTGACCCTGGTCGAGCAGCTTGCGGAACATTTCGACGCCCGTCACCGTCGTCTTCTTGTTGTCGCGGATGCCGACGATCTCGACTTCCTCGCCAACCTTCACGATCCCGCGCTCGACGCGGCCCGTCACCACCGTGCCGCGACCCGAGATCGAGAACACGTCCTCGATCGGCATCAGGAACGGCATGTTGATCGGACGCTCGGGCGTTGGGATGTAGGCGTCGACCGCCGCCATCAGCTCGCGAACCGCGTCCTCGCCGATCATCTTGTCCGAATCCTCGAGAGCGGCCAGCGCCGAACCCTTGATGATCGGAACGTCGTCGCCCGGATACTCGTACATCGACAGAAGCTCGCGAACCTCGAGCTCGACCAGCTCGAGAAGCTCGGCGTCGTCGACCTGGTCCACCTTGTTCAGGAACACCACCAGTGCGGGAACGCCGACCTGACGCGCCAGCAGGATGTGCTCGCGGGTCTGCGGCATCGGGCCGTCGGCTGCCGAACACACCAGGATTGCGCCGTCCATCTGCGCCGCGCCCGTGATCATGTTCTTCACGTAGTCGGCGTGGCCGGGGCAGTCGACGTGCGCGTAGTGACGGTTCTCCGTCTCGTACTCCACGTGCGCCGTCGAGATCGTGATGCCGCGCGCCTTCTCTTCCGGCGCCGCGTCGATCTGGTCGTACGCACGGAACTCGCCGAAGTACTTCGTGATCGCCGCCGTCAACGACGTCTTCCCATGGTCGACGTGACCAATCGTGCCGATGTTCACATGCGGCTTGTTGCGCTCAAACTTGCTCTTGGCCAT
>NZ_BBWH01000064.1 GCF_001463705.1 Aureimonas sp. AU12
CTTAGGGTCAGGACCCATTGATTTGAGGCGTGCCGTCTGATTCAGACTCCGCTGGGGGGGACTGGATATGAGCGACCTTTACTGGCTGACGGACGAGCAGATGGAGCGGCTTCGTCCGTTCTTTCCCAAGAGCCACGGCAGGCCGCGGGTCGATGACCAGCGGGTTCTCAGCGGCATCATCTTCGTCAACCGCAACGGTCTGCGCTGGCGCGATGCGCCCAAGGACTAAGGGCCTGCGAAAACGCTGTACAACCGTTGGAAGCGTTGGGGCGAAGCGGGTGTCTTCGTCCGACTGATGGAAGGTCTGGCAGCAGCCGGTGCCGATCCCAGGACCGTCATGATCGATGCGACCTCTCTGAAGGCGCACCGCACGGCATCGAGCCTGGTGGTCAAAAAGAGGGGCTTGGACGCCTGATCGGTCGCACCAAAGGCGGCATGAACACCAAACTCCATGCTGTCGCCGATGCCAATGGTCGCCCGTTGAGCTTCTTCCTGACCGCCGGGCCGGTGAGCGACTACACCGGGGCAGCCGCGCTGTTAGACGATCTGCCCAAGGCGCAATGGCTTCTCGGCGATCGGGGCTACGACGCCCACTGGCTCCGGGACGCCTTGCAAGCGAAGGGCATTGAGCCCTGTATCCCAGAGCGCAAGTCGCGCGACGCGCCGGTGCGTCACGACAAGCGCCGCTACAGACCCCGCAACCGCATCGAGATCATGTTCGGGCGACTGAAGGACTGGCGGCGGGTTGCGACCCGCTACGACCGGTGCCCAACCGTCTTCTTCTCAGCCATCGCGCTCGCCGTCACCGTCCTCTTC
>NZ_BBWH01000065.1 GCF_001463705.1 Aureimonas sp. AU12
GCGGCGTCCTCGATACGGCCAACTCGCTGACGACGGCGGACGGGCGCACGCTCAGCGTCGGCGGCACGCCGTCGGCGCTCGGCAACACCGCCAAGGGCGGTCTGGCCGCCGCCGAGGGCTCGGCGACGGGCACCTCGGCGACGGCGTCCTACGGCGTGTTCAACGGAACGTTCACGGCCCTGAACGCCGGCAGCGACTTCGCGGCGGCGGGTGACGGGCTCGTCTTCGCCTTCACCGTCGAAGGCTCTGCCCAGACGGTGACGGTCAGCAAGTCGGACGCCACGTTGGCCAACGGCGCGACCACCGGTGGCGAGATCAAGAACCTGACGGAACTGGCCAACATCTTCAACAAGAAGGTGACGACCCAGGGCGTCGAAGCGTTCGTGACCGCATCCGGCACGCTCGGCATCCGCAGCGTGGCGGTGGGCACGGCGACGACGGTCGTTGCCACCGGCATCACGGCCAACACGGTGACCACCGGCTTTGCGGTTGCCGACTCGGGCCTCTTGGCAACGCCGACGGCGACCCAGGTCGACGGTGCGGACGCCACGAAGGCGACCCTGACGGGCAATGCGGCGACCGCAGTGACCCTCGACGGTGACGATCAGATCTCGTTCCTGCTTCAGACCGGCTCCGATAGTGCCAAGGCCGTCATCATCGACAAGGCGCTGATCGACTCGGCCCTTGGGGTGACCACCGGCACGATCGCGTCTCCCGCGAACTGGCAGACGGTCATGCAGGCGGCG
>NZ_BBWH01000066.1 GCF_001463705.1 Aureimonas sp. AU12
GCCCATGAGGTGCTGGGCATCTCGACGTTGCAGGACCTGTATCAGGCGGTAGCCCCGGCGGTGATGCTGGGGAGTGCGAAGGACGCGGACACGATCCGCACCGCGAAGAATGCCTATCCCAAATACTGCCTGAAAATGGCGACCGGCACCGGCAAAACCTGGGTGCTTCAGGCCCTTATGGTGTGGCAGGTTCTCAATGCGCACCGCGCGCCCGGCAGCGGACGCTTCACCAAAAACTTCCTCGTCGTTGCGCCTGGCCTGATCGTCTACGATCGCCTGCTCGACGCCTTCATGGGCAAGGAGCGCAACGGCAAGCGCGACTTCACCAACTCCGACCTTGCCACCTTCCAGGAGCTGTTCATCCCCGACGCCTACCGCGACGAGGTGTTCCGCTTCGTGCAGGGTGCCGTCTGTGCCAAGGAAGATATCGGCCGCAAGGTCACGGCCGGAGGCCTGATCGCGATTTCCAACTGGCATGTCCTGTCGGAAGAGAGCGAGGAGCCTGAGGACGGCGACATCGCGGCTCCTGGCCAGGCGGCCGACCCCAAGGCCATTGTGCAGAGCATCCTGCCTCTCACGCCCGGCACCAGCCAGGGCAACGACCTTAATGTTCTGAACCGCCGCTTCGAGCGCGGCGGCATCCTCACCTACCTTCGTGATCTTCCGGCCCTGATGGTGTTCAACGACGAGGCGCACCACATCCACGACTTCAAGCGCGAAGGTGAGGTGACGGAGGT
>NZ_BBWH01000067.1 GCF_001463705.1 Aureimonas sp. AU12
AGCCTCAATTATGCGCTGAAGGAGCTTCTCCGGCTTTTGAGTTGCATATCCCAGTATTTCTTTGCCAGTTTTGGGAGGAAGTATATCAGTCCATACCGTATGAACACGCCTTCCTTGCTCCACATATTCGTCCATATACTGTTTAAGATAAGGAATTCCTGTCGATGAATAGTATATTTTGTTTTTCTTCTCCAGATCGTCAATTCCAATCTGAGCGTAGCTCCAATGCCTTCCCGGAGGAGGGGCTAAGTCGGTGCCGCGAAAGCGACGAGACGGGCCAGAGCCAGGAGCCGTGATCGGGCCGGCAAAAAATCTCCTCCCAGTTTCCGCTTCTACTTGATTGAACCTCGTTTTGAGATGATCTTCGGAATGAGGTATAAATGTCGGATGAAAAACGTGATCTTCCGATTTTATGTAAGCAAACAACGTGTCATGAATTACTCCGAATTTCCCTGCATCATTGTGAGCACCTGTGCGCTGCCAAATAATTTCATTGAGGAATGCATCCTTACCAAATATTTCGTCAGCCGCAATCTTGACATAATGCCCAACGTGCCAATCTAGATGAATATAAATTGTCCCGTCGTTCTTCATCAATTCTTTAGCTAGGTAAAGTCTAGGAACAATCATCGATAGGTAAGATGTTGTTCCATTTGCCCAAGCGTCCGCATAGGCAAATTGTTCGATCGCATTCGGCCTTTGATCG
>NZ_BBWH01000068.1 GCF_001463705.1 Aureimonas sp. AU12
CGCCTAGAGTGCGGGTCGGTTGCAGCACGCTAAGCGCAACAACAGCACCGTAGAATCCTGCACGACGGTCGCATGGGCTTTCGAATGAAAACCTATGGATAGGGCAATGGGAATCACTCATCTGAGCGCATGATGCAATGTGCCTTTACTCATGTCCTCACAACATGATACTCATTTGAGTAAGGGCACATCGCATCAAATATGGAGCAACCTTCGTGCATGTGATCGCTGTTTTGAACCAGAAAGGGGGAGCGGGAAAGACCACCATCGCAACCCATTTAGCCCGTGCTTTGCAGATCGGCGGCTCGGACGTGCTGTTGATCGATTCCGATCCTCAGGGCAGCGCCCGCGATTGGGCTGCTGTGCGCGAGGAACAACCTCTTTCCGTCGTGGGGATCGATCGGCCAACCATCGAGCGCGACCTGAAGAACATCGCCCGCAAGGATTTCGTCATCATCGACGGTGCTCCGCAAGCCGCCGATTTGGCAGTGTCGGCTATCAAGGCCGCGAATTTCATCCTGATCCCGGTCCAGCCGTCGCCCTACGACATTTGGGCGACCGCTGATCTTGTCGATCTGGTGAAGCAGCGCATCGAGGTCACGGATGGAAAACTACGTGCCGCCTTTGTCGTGTCGCGCGCGATCAAGGGAACCAAGATCGGCAGCGAGATTACCGACGCCTTGAACGGTTA
>NZ_BBWH01000069.1 GCF_001463705.1 Aureimonas sp. AU12
TCTACAAGGAGGCGAAGAAGTCGGGCATGGACGCCTCGCTGGTGCGCGTCGCCTGCGAGACGCTGGCGACGACGAACCGGATCGTCATCGCCGGCGAGATCCGCTGCTCGATCGACCCGGCCAAGATGAAGTCGAAGGTGAAGTCGGCCGCGCGCAAGGCGGTGAAGGCGATCGGCTACGAGCAGGACGGCTTCCACTGGCGCACCGCCAAGATCGACGTGCTGCTGCACGACCAGTCGGTCGACATCGCGCAAGGGGTGGATGCGGGCGGCGACAAGAACACCGAGGGCGCCGGCGACCAGGGCATCATGTTCGGCTACGCCTGCCGCGAGACGCCCGACCTGATGCCGGCGCCGATCTTCTACGCCCACAAGATCCTCGAGCGCCTGACGATCGCCCGCAAGGCCGGCGAGGGCGAGGCCGGCAAGCTCGGCCCCGACGCCAAGAGCCAGGTCACCGTGCGCTATGCGGACGGGGCACCCGCCGACATCGTCTCGATCGTGCTCTCGACCCAGCACATGGACGAGACGCTGACCTCGG
>NZ_BBWH01000070.1 GCF_001463705.1 Aureimonas sp. AU12
CGCTTAAACGACCGTTTTTAAGCGGTCAAAATGGGTTTGCGTATCTTATTGATGCAATTGAAGGTGGATCGCTCGAAACCCCCCGCTTATAATAGGCGCATGAAAATCGGTTATGCTCGCGTCTCCACAGAGGATCAAAACCTCGACCTTCAGCACGACGCTTTAATGGCCGCCGGCTGCGACCGAATCTTCGAGGACAAGTTGTCGGGCGTGGCCAAGCGGCCTGGCCTCGATGCGGCCTTGGCCGCGCTTGATGTCGGCGACATGCTGATGGTCTGGAAGCTCGATCGCCTCGGTAGGTCTTCGGCCGAGTTGGTGCGGATCGGCGATGATCTACGCGCCCGTGGTATCGATTTCAAAGTGCTGACGGGGCAGGGCGCGTCGATCGACACGACGCGCCCGGAAGGGCGGTTCTTTTATACGGTGATGGCGGCATTCGCCGAGCTCGACCGGGAGATCACGCGTGAGCGGACGATCGCAGGCCTTGCCGCTGCACGGCGGCGCGGCAAGCGGCTTGGGCGTCCACCGA
>NZ_BBWH01000071.1 GCF_001463705.1 Aureimonas sp. AU12
GCGTAGCCCACCGGGGCGCGGCAAAGGAATTCATAGCATTGTAACGGGTCGACTTGGGCGGCAACAAGAAGTTCTAGCAGGCGAAGTGCGTGATATTTTCGCAAGTCGTGCGGAGTTGCCAACCTATTCCGGGTTGACGCACTTGGTTGTCCGTATGTTCAGTGAGGATTCTCTTGCGCCGACACATACACCGGATGACCTTTTCTCCAGGCGGCAAGGATGCAGGCTGGTTGCTCCTCTCCCAAGCGGCTACCTAATCGAGGCCGAGGTCAAGAAAATTCCTCAACTACTTGAGGCCATCGAAAACCCGGTTGGCTATGCAGTTCAAGCCGATATCTCACGGGTTTCGTCTTTGAAGAAGTTCGATGCGAAAAAACGGCTGCGTGGACACTCTATCACCGAGCTTTGGAACTCTGCGCCGGAAGACGATGATGGACGTCTCTTCGTCGTTTGGCTTGCTCCCTTCCGCGATCACGATGCTAAGGCAGAGGTTTTGGAGCGTATCCAAG
>NZ_BBWH01000072.1 GCF_001463705.1 Aureimonas sp. AU12
AGAGCATGGACAGCGGACAAAGTTTCACCGATCCCGCAAGACGCGTGTCTTGCAGGCTGGCGGTCACTCGACTATGTTGGGGCCACGTTCAAGCGGTTCCCAACACAGCCGTTCCGAAATCCAAAAACCCCTACCGTTGGCGCGGCTAGGGGTTTTTCGTTTTATGCCCTCTGTGCGTTCTCGATGTAGAACCTCAAAGCTTCTTCGATGATCGGCGCGCGTCCCGGCGCGCCTTTCTGCTCCTTGATCCGATCGATGGCTTCGATCAGTTCACCTGGAACGTAGGTATTTAGCGCCACGCGACCGGCAGCCGCTTGCCGCGCCCGATGGGCGGCAACGTCTTTCCGAATCTTTTCCGCGCTTTGCTTCATACTTACGAGTAAGCGGTGTTTTCAACGATTCTGCAACCTCTCATGATTGCCTCATG
>NZ_BBWH01000073.1 GCF_001463705.1 Aureimonas sp. AU12
GTTCTCGTCCTTGCAATATTTGAAACTAGGCGCGGTCACGCGCGAACGCCAGGGCGAAGGCGAGGCGCTTTCCGTGGCGATCGCCAATTATGTGCTGCTGTCGCCTGAGGCGTTGAACCTCGACGAGGCGAACCGCGATAAGCTCCAGAACCTCGTCAACGCCGACCCCATGGCGCTGATCGAATATTGGAGCGTCGATCCCGACTATGACGGCGAGGTGTTCCGGTCCGTCTGGCAGGACTATCGCGGCAACACCGAGAATGATGCTGATCCCTATCGCGTCGTAACGACGGCCCGGCTTGCCGGCCTGCCGAAGAAAGACGGCGCGCGCCGCGTGTGCGTCCGCGTGGTCGATGTCTTCGGCTTCGAGGCCGAGTCCATCGTCGAGGCAGCATGATGGTAAGCATCAACGATCTTT
>NZ_BBWH01000074.1 GCF_001463705.1 Aureimonas sp. AU12
CTGTATTTACAACTCGCTTTAGCTCTCCTAATTCGTGCCTGTCGTCGCGTAGCTTCGCAACAGCATCCATTTCGTCAAGAAAAAGCACAGCATTCCTAGCTGGGACAAAATCAAATACAGATCGAATATTTTTTGCGGTATCCCCCAGAAGCGACGAAATCACCGAGTCGAGTCGAACGACATACAGTGGGCGCGACAACTGAGCTGCGACATGACCAGCCAGAAGGGTTTTGCCTGTCCCCGGAGGTCCAGAAAGAAGGAGTCCCAGCCGGGACGCCAAGCCTTGAGCGCTCAGCTCATCGATACGCTGCGCATCCGCGACAAAATCGCTGAAAACGCGGCAGCCACCTTCGTTGAGGAACACGGGAGAATCGGGCCAGGTCTGCTCCTCGACAAGCGGTAGGCGAGATTTTGAAT
>NZ_BBWH01000075.1 GCF_001463705.1 Aureimonas sp. AU12
ATCCGAATGGGCTGAGCTTCGACGGCTCGATGCGGGTTTCCTCCAGTTCCTCGATCTGCTCCCGCAGAATGAAGGGCAAGGCGAAGTCGAAGGCCTCGAAACCCGGCCGCAGGCCGACAGAGATCAGATCGCCGGTCGCGCCGCCCTCCCGCTCATCCTCGTCTTCCGCCTCAGCGGCAAGGCCCTCCTTGATGAGGTCTTCATAGAAACCCTGAAAGGCGGGATGCTCGACGATCGAGAGAATGTCGATCATGTTGGTGGGCGTTTGGCCGGCGCGGATGCGCTGCCGGTTCTCGCGCTTGATATCGTCGAACTCGTTGCCTCGCCACATCAGGCGGAGGCCGCGCCCGATCGTCTGTTCCAGCAGAATGCCTGCGCCGGACGCGCGCAGCGGCACAATCACGCAGATAT
>NZ_BBWH01000076.1 GCF_001463705.1 Aureimonas sp. AU12
GGGCGGGATGGCAAGCGCGATCCAGGCGCCCTGACCGAACGCCCAGTAACGGAAGATCGGCATGAGCGGAATCTGGTACCGGCCTTCGACGATCGGAGCGATCCAGCCGAAAAATTCATAGAGCCAGCTTCGGTAGGGTTCGTTCAATGCCTCCTGCATCTCGGGGCTCCGCCCGGAGAGATAGAAGAGGACATACAGCGAAAGCAGAAAGTAGCTGAGCGTCGCGCCGATCATCGTCGGTTCGGTGCGCCGGCTCCAGAATGTCTTTGGACTATCAGCGGACATGAAGGCAGCCTTCAGTTCGCATGAGAGCCGTGATCGTCGCTGCCGCCGCCATCTCCTTCCCGGCCATTCTCCTCCGAAGCCGGCGGCGTTTCCGGATCGGATGAAGGC
>NZ_BBWH01000077.1 GCF_001463705.1 Aureimonas sp. AU12
CCGCCCCTCCCTTCGCTATGGAGGGCTCCGGTCGGGGCGGCCCTGCTTGTCGGCTAATCACTTAGTCGCTTGTGCGTGCTGAACCTTGGCGAAGCGGGAACATGTCTTCACCGTAATGGTGAAGTCTTGCGTGATGGCGGCGGCATAGCCAGCGCACCCTCAAGGGTTCGTCATACTCGTCGTGATGGGCATCGACTGCTTCCATCCCACATACCTCGCATCCTTGCTTCTCCAAATTGCCGGCCTTCACGGCGCGCTGCACAGCAAGATGGGCATCATACTTGACTGGATTGGCGCGGCGCCAGTTCGCTTGTCTAGTATTGGTTTTAAGCACTGCCGCACCGTCCAGTCAGTTGAGGCTGTAACGCCTCCAGGG
>NZ_BBWH01000078.1 GCF_001463705.1 Aureimonas sp. AU12
ATACTCTCTCCCTTTAAAATTATTTTAGTTCTATAATCTGCTTTACTATCAAATGGTGGATCAATATATATTAGGCTTATCTGACCCCTTAAGCTTTCTTTTTCAGAAAGCAATGCGGCCATTGCTAGAAGATTATCCCCATAAATCAATCTATTTGCAGCGCTACCGCCATCTCGTTTTTCGACGGCATGTATCATATCTTGCCAGTTACTATCCCGCGACGGAATAACTAGCTCCCGCGTTTGCAATCCTAGGCGGTAGTTGCTTTCCGCACGCTCCATAGCGCGCTCAGCTTCACGTTTTCCCTCGGCAACAATCTGCGGCAG
>NZ_BBWH01000079.1 GCF_001463705.1 Aureimonas sp. AU12
CGGCATCGAGCATGCCGAGATCGTCCTGCCAGCGGGTGTGGATGCGGCGTGGGCACTGGATCGTTCGGCTTTGTGGAATGCAGCTGATCAGGCCGAAAAGCGGAAAGACGCCCGTGTCGCCCGCGAATTCGAGGTTGCGCTTCCGCATGAGCTGACGCCGGAACAGCGGATCGAACTGACGCGCGCGTTCGCGCAAGACTTAGCGAGCCGCTACGGCGCGGCTGTGGACTTCGCGCTGCATTCTCCATCGGGCGAGACCGACATCCGCAACCATCATGCGCACAT
>NZ_BBWH01000080.1 GCF_001463705.1 Aureimonas sp. AU12
GTCCCCAGCATGCCGTTCTTCACCCCGAGATCCCGGTCGTTCTCCAGAAAAAGGAACCGGTCTCCGATCGCGAAGGATCGCTCGCCGTCGTTCGTCCGGTAGGAGCGCTCATCCTCCAGCTCGCCGCGCTCGCGGCGCTCGCTCCGGATCGCCTCGTTCAGCTCGCGCACGTCCGCGCGCCGATAGGTCAGCACGAGCTGCGACGCCTCCGGCTTCACGTCATGGTCCCGCATGACCTCGGCCACGATCGCGCCGCGTGCCGCCTCACGCGTCTCGCTAAACC
>NZ_BBWH01000081.1 GCF_001463705.1 Aureimonas sp. AU12
GGTTTCGCCATTCTTGTCCAGATCGCGCGCCAGCTCATTTACTGCGCGACGCACGCGCGTGTAGTCAGCGGAAAGTGCCGCATCTGTAAGCTCCAGCACATTCTTCATTTCGATCGCCACGGTCACCCCATGCGTAAAAATCTCAAGGCGATTTGTAAAACGAAAAACATTAATTGACAATGAAAAAACCGTAAGCGTAAAATGCACTGGCAATCAGGCAATAGGATTTTGTGCATATGACAAAGAGAAATCAGCATGTGGTCCCCCATAACGG
>NZ_BBWH01000082.1 GCF_001463705.1 Aureimonas sp. AU12
CTCTCATGATTGCCTCATGAGCGTGCCGTACCATGAGACCACATTTGATGCAGCTTCGCGCAAGCTACCGTTCACTGCCGCAATGGTAGGTCAACGCCCCTAAGAGCGCATGCAAATGAACGAATTCCAAACAACGAATCTGTTCGCAGCGAATCATAGGCAACGCTTTTTACGATCTGAACAATATGCTCAAAACGCAAACTTCGTCTGCGCCTGCTCTTCTACGGGCCGAAGGCGAGCATAAGCCATAA
>NZ_BBWH01000083.1 GCF_001463705.1 Aureimonas sp. AU12
GCTTCGGCGACTACCGTGTGCATGGCGGCGTGATGACCGCGACGGGCTACAACGATTACCTGGCCCGCATCACGAGGCGCATCACCGAGGCCATCACCCTGACCGAAGCGACCGGCAGCTCGACGAAGTTCGCCAACGCCAACCGCTTTCCCTACATCCAGATCAACCGAGCCGAGATGGCCGAAGGCATCGACGCCTATATCCGGACGCACCTGTTCGGACGCGCTTTCGATC
>NZ_BBWH01000084.1 GCF_001463705.1 Aureimonas sp. AU12
TCGCCTTCGAGGTTGCGGATCGGGTCGCCGGCGACGTTCACCTGGAAGCGGACGTAACCGCCGACGCTCAGGCAGGTCTCGGTGCCGGGGATGTAGTAGAAGCCCTTGCCGTAGACGTCGCAAACGCGGACGTAGTCGACCGGCTCGGGCTCGGCCATGACGACCGCGTCAGCTGCGCGAGCGCCGGAAACTGCAACGAGAGCTGCAGCGGAGCCGAGAAGAAGGCTCTT
>NZ_BBWH01000085.1 GCF_001463705.1 Aureimonas sp. AU12
GTCGTTGTCTGAACTCCGCATCTCGACCGCTTTCTAACTGTTGCAGCACCAAAGCGCCAAGAAGCACCTTCCGCCTCGTGTCCTTCGCCCGATCATGCTTCGTCAACCTTGCTTTCAGCGCCCGCTTACGCGCTTCCAGTTGCGCAATCCGCTCCTCGATCGACAGCTTCGCCAAGACTCATATCCCCTTTTTGAAAAACCCCTCCATCCTCCTTTACCCAGC
>NZ_BBWH01000086.1 GCF_001463705.1 Aureimonas sp. AU12
ACGTTCGGCGGGGTCATCGGAAGCGCGCGCACCTGCCGGCCGATCGCGTTCGAGACGGCGTTCGCGACGGTTGCCGCGACGTTGAGGATCGGCACTTCGCCGGCCCCCTTGGTGCCCAGCGGCCCGAGCGACGGCGCGCCTTCATAGAGGCTGATCGCGACGGGCACCACGTCCTGCGCCGTCGGCAGCCGGTAGGTTTCGAAGCCGGACTGACGAA
>NZ_BBWH01000087.1 GCF_001463705.1 Aureimonas sp. AU12
GGTTGGCTCGTAGCGCCTCAGCCAGTCGAGGAAGCCATGCGTGCGAAGGTTCTTCAGCGCACGTACGATCGCGTCGCGCGAGCGCCGTAGCTTGCCCATCATCGTCTCAATCGACGGATCCAGGCGTCCGGTACGGAAATCCACGAGATTGACGAACAACTCTAGCAGCTCGATCGCGATCGAGCCGAGCGGGCCTGTGC
>NZ_BBWH01000088.1 GCF_001463705.1 Aureimonas sp. AU12
GATCTGATCCGTGCTGAATGGCCTGACGGGATCGATGATCCAGTTCTCCAGGGCCTCCACCATCGCACCGTCTTCCCGCCGGTACTCGGGCCGCCCGTCGTCCGGATCGATGCCGAGGTTCTGACAGGCCATGCGATAGGCAGGCGTGCCCCAGCTAAAGCGCGGGGCATCCATGATCTCGCGGTAG
>NZ_BBWH01000089.1 GCF_001463705.1 Aureimonas sp. AU12
GGCCAGAATGGTTGGATCATCCCCTCAAGGGGGACTGGGCAGACCACCGGGAATGCCACATAGGCGGAGATTTCCTCCTGATTTATCAGGTTGACGGCAACAGCGTGGTTTTCGTCCGCGCTGGCAC
>NZ_BBWH01000090.1 GCF_001463705.1 Aureimonas sp. AU12
ACATCAAGGAGGACGGGCTGCCGTCCTTCTACTCACCCGACTTTCTGCTGCGCGCGGGTGAGAGCATCTATCTGGTTGAAACCAAAGCGCAGGGGCAGCTTACCAGTCCCAACGTACTTAGG
>NZ_BBWH01000091.1 GCF_001463705.1 Aureimonas sp. AU12
CACCCAGGCAGATGCTGCGGCTGCGGCTCGTAAGATCGCGATCAACCAGCAGAGCGAGGTTGTGATTCATCGTCCCAATGG
>NZ_BBWH01000092.1 GCF_001463705.1 Aureimonas sp. AU12
CTCTTTCTCTTCTCCCCCTCTCCTCTCCCCCTCTCCTTCCTCCTCTCTCTTCTTCCTTCTTCTTCTTTCCCCCCCCCCCCC